>NZ_JAIUIH010000007.1:0-341410 GCF_020165515.1 Mesorhizobium sp. BR1-1-13 | reverse complement strand
AAGCCGAGCGTCAATCCGAAACCCGGAATGACGCTCGGCTGTCGAAACCGCCAACCCGCCCGAGCGGGTGCTGTGATGGCCACTGCTGTCATGGAGTTCTGGATCGCCCCACTCGTTCAAGCCAGATTGCCCTTCGCTATGACTTCAAGAGCCTTGGGCGCGCAAGTTCGTTGAAAGATACGGCGCCTACTTCCATTCGCCCAAAGGCGTGTGGATTTTCTTCCTTCGCCGTCATTCGGGCTTTCTCCAGCTCTTCTGACTACTCCTTACTGCGCAGGTCTTCAGATCTGGTTGGATGAGCACCATCACCGAAATGATAGGGTACGCGTATTCTTCAGCCGTCGAAAAATTAAGCCCCGGGGGACAAGCCTTGCATGTCGCGACCAGCGTTGCGTCCCGAGCATCCACCGCGCGCATATCGCCCCGCAGACGGCGTTGGGCCGATCGGACGACAGAATTTGCCGGCGTCGTCGTGTGGACCAGGCGACGCCGACAACGACGAAAGCGAAGCTATGGCAGCAAGTAGTAGCGAACACTATCGCGCGCGGGTACAGCCGACGGTCGGAAGTGGGACCCTTGCTCAAAAGAATAGGTTGGCCACGTCACTAAGATATCTCGCGCGTTCCCGTGAAGGCATTCTACGCAATACAAAACCAACGCATCATGGAGCGCATAAGTCAGATTAGAAATCCGCCTGGGGAGGAGGATATGAAAAACATCTCAAATGACCTGATGGAAATAGCCGGCCGAATTCGCCCTGCGCGAGAAGCCTTCGCGGAGGCGGACAGGAGGAGGGTCGAATCCGCTTTGGAGGCAGGACGACTTCTTTGCCAGGCCAAGGACGACTGCCTGCACCAGCAATGGATGGCTTTCCTGAGATGGGCCGATATGGATGAACAAGAGGCTCGAAAGCTGATGCAGCTTGCCCGCGCGGGACTGACATCGTGCGTCGTTTCGGAAATCGGCGGCATCGATGCGGCACTGGCCTATCTTGTGGAGGCAAGATTGCCCGAGCCGGAAGAGTGCCTGACCGTGGGCCGCGTAGGCTGGCCGGAAAAGAACACGCCCTTCGCGATTATCAAACCCAATGCCGCGCATCCCGGCTATTACGATATCGCCATTGCCGACATGTGGGCCAATCCAGCAACGGTTTTCTCATCGAGAAAGCCGCTTCGGGGGGAAAGCATGAGGCAAGCCGACGGGTCGTTCTTCAACAGCCTCTGGCATATTGTCGATCGTGAATTGGATGTCCCGCATTCGCAGCGCGAGTTCCAGATGATGCCGGCGGATCTGTTCTCGCGAGATGGTGCCTTCCTCTTCGCCAAGCCTGTCTCCGCGGCTGACAGTGCGACGGAAAGCGAGGCCCTCGGCTACATTCTTTGAATGTTCGCCGGCAAATGCGACCGCGCGCAGCCGGCAACAATTCCATTGCATGGACCGGAAAATCGCCCTGCCGGCCTCGGCGTGCTCAGCCTAGCGTTGTTCGTCACGGCAGAACTCCAGCGCGCAGTCTCACCCGGACGAAGATCCATCAAGCTCAGGCGAGGCTGTCCGAGGGCAATTTCCTGACTCGGCTCCTGGACGGCAAGTTGAAGCGAGAACCGAGCTACCTCCAAGAGCATGGCAAAAGACCGAACGGCCGCTGAGCGGAATTTTGACGGAAAATGAACTCAAGCAATCGACGCGCCAATGAAGCGCCGTCAGCCGGCTTGCAGCCGAGCGTGGCTAGGCGCCAGATCATCTCGTCTCGTCCATTTGCAATGGCCATCAGCACTTAGCGTTGTCAAACTGCGCCAGACGACCGTCCGGCCCCATACCAGGTCTCGGAAGTGGTAATGTCTTATCCGATTGCGCACTCCATTTTCTTGGCCGCTGCTGGCTTAATCGCGTCAGTTGTCATCATCAGAGTGGCGGTTACATGCGCATCGCGATTGTTGGTTCGGGTTACGTGGGTCTTGTATCGGGCGCTTGCCTGGCTGATTTCGGCCATCAAGTCGTCTGCGTCGATAAGGCGGAGGCCAAGATTGCCGATCTCCAGGCCGGAAGAATGCCGATCTATGAGCCAGGTCTCGACGACCTCGTCGACAAGAATTCCGCGAGCGGCCAGCTCACCTTCACCAGCACGCTTGCAGCGGCAGTCGCCGATGCGGACGTGGTGTTCATTGCAGTCGGGACGCCTTCGAGGCGGGGCGACGGCCATGCCGATCTGTCCTATGTCTACGAAGCGGCCCGAGAAATCGCGGCCGCTGTTCACGGGTTCACCGTGGTGGCAATCAAATCCACGGTGCCGGTGGGCACGGGGGATGAGGTCGAACGGATCATTCGCCAATGCAATCCCCTGGCCGATGTGGCGGTCGTCTCCAACCCGGAATTCCTGCGCGAAGGAGCCGCGATCGACGACTTCAAACGACCAGACCGGATCGTTATCGGCCTGCCGTCGGACGAGCGTGGCCGGGAGGTGATGGCGGAGGTGTATCGGCCGCTTTATCTCAACCAGGCACCAATCCTGTTTACCGGCCGCCGCACGTCCGAGCTGATCAAATATGCGGCCAACGCCTTCCTGGCGCTCAAGATCACGTTCATCAACGAGATCGCGGATCTGTGCGAGAGCGTGGGCGCGAACGTGCGCGAGGTAGCGCGGGGCATCGGGCTCGACAATCGCATCGGCTCAAAGTTCCTGCACGCCGGCCCGGGCTATGGAGGATCCTGTTTTCCAAAAGACACGCTGGCTTTGGTCAAGACGGCGCAGGACAGCGGCGCGCCCTTGCGCCTGATCGAAACGACGGTTGCCGTGAACGACCAGCGAAAACGCACCATGGCGCGCAAGATCGTATTTGCCTGCGGCGGCGATGTCCGCGCAAAGACAGTGGCCTTGCTGGGCCTTACCTTCAAACCCAACACCGATGACGTCCGTGAAGCGCCTTCCCTCTCGATCATCCAGGCCTTGATCGATTTTGGGGCCCATGTCCGAGTGTATGACCCCGAAGGCATGGATCAGGCGAAAATCGTGCTCGGCAACAGCGTCAGCTATGCCGAAGGCGCCTATGAATGCGCCGAGGGCGCCGACGCGCTGGTCATCGTGACCGAGTGGAATCAGTTCCGCGCCCTGGATTTTGAACGATTGTCCCGCACGATGTCGAAACGGGTGGTGGTCGACCTGCGCAACATTTACCGGCGGGAAGACATCTCCAGACACGGCTTCGAGTACGTGAATATCGGTGAGGGAGCGGTCGGAGACAAGGCAGTTTTCGCCGCGGCCGCGGAATGAGGTATCTGATCACCGGCACCGCAGGATTCATCGGTTTTCACCTGGCGCGCCGGCTGCTCGACGACGGTCATCGCGTCACCGGATTCGACGGGATGACGCCATACTATGACATGGTCCTGAAGCAGTCGCGACACGCCCTGCTTCAACGGTACGACGCCTTTCGCGCCCATATCGGCCAACTGGAAGACATGGACGCCCTTCGCCGCGCCGCAGACTCCGCCCGGCCCGACGTGATCGTGCATCTGGCCGCGCAGGCCGGTGTCCGCTACTCAATCGACAATCCGCGAAGTTACACGGACAGCAATCTCGTCGGCTCGTTCAACGTCCTTGAGCTTGCGCGTGATCTCAAGCCCCGGCATTTGCTCCTTGCGTCCACGAGCTCGGCCTATGGAGCGAACGACAAGATGCCATTCGTCGAAACCGACAAGGCTGATTGGCCGTTGACCTTTTATGCGGCCACGAAGAAGGCGATGGAGGCGATGGCGCACTCCTATTCACATATCTTCGGAACGCCGACCACATGCTTCCGCTTCTTCACCGTATATGGCCCCTGGGGCCGGCCCGACATGGCGCTCTTCAAATTTGTCGACGCGATCCAGAACGGCCGTCCGATCGAAGTGTATGGCGAAGGCCTGATGAAGCGTGATTTCACTTATATCGATGATCTCGTCGAAGCCGTCGTCCGGCTCGTCGAATGCACGCCGGCGACAGGTCGCACGGCGTCCGCTCCCGGCGTCGTCGACACGCTGTCACCCGTCGCGCCGTGGCGTGTCGTCAACATAGGCTGCGGCGAGCCTGTCGGGCTGCTGCCTTTTATCGAGACAATCGAGAACTGCCTGGGCAAACGAGCCATCCGCAAGATGTTGCCGATGCAGGCTGGCGACATGCGGGCAACCTATGCCGACCCCCGCCTGCTGGAGGCCCTTACCGGCTTTCGCCCTTGCACCAGCGTCGAGGACGGGGTGACCGCCTTCGTACGCTGGTATCTGGAAGAACGGCCGTCGCGGCCGACAATAGCCGCCTGAAGCGCGTAGCCTGTAATCAGTGCACGCGCCTAAACCCTTGGCCCGACACAGGTTGGTCATGCCGAGGCCAGCTTGGCGTGTATCCTGGGCCTCTCGCCATGCCAGGATGTCACCTCAATGGCGGCTCCGTCTCCACAAAGCACTGTAAAGCCGCTGTCGGTATGAGTTTGGACCTGGCCGGTCAGCCCGATATGGCGCCCAGGCGGGGCAAACATGCGCGCCATGTCGATCACGATCTTGGCACCGGCAGTGAAAGTGAAGGCGCCCGGATAGGGATCGCCGACGGCGCGGACAAAACGAAGGACATTCTCGGCGGCATCGCTCCAGTTGATCATTCCGTCATCGGCCGTGCGCTTTGCGCAATAGCTGGCAAGGGATTCGTCCTGCGCGACGCCCACGGCCTTGTCACGACTTATCGCCGAAACGACAAGCGGCGTCATCTCGAACAGGGCCTGCTTGTGCTTGTCGTAGAGCGAGCGCGCGGTCTCGTCCGGTGCTACGGCAAAAAGCTTCTGGAGGACGATAGGGCCACTGTCGACACCCTCGTCCAGCCGGAAGAAAGTCGAGCCCGTCTCCTTTTCATTCGCAATGATCGTCCAGGGGATCACCGCCCTCCCCCGAAAACGCGGTAACGGCGCCGGGTGAAAGCCGATCGAGCCATATCGGGCGACCGAGCGAAATTCGCCGCGGCAGATTTGCGACCAGCCGACCACCATCGTCAAATCGGGCCGCTCGGCTTCGAGCCTGTCGATCGTGTCGGGGGCATTGATGTCCTTGGTCAGGTGGACCGCGGCCCCGGCCAGACGTGCCGGCCCCGCCAGATCGACGAAATCGGAATGGCGTTTGGAAGCTTCGCCCGCAAGAGTGACAAGCAGCGATGGCGTCATGCCGGCTTCGACAAGGGCATCGAATGCGACCCGAGATCCCTCCACCGCACCGACAAAGGCTATGCGCATGAATTCAAGGCTCCAACTCACCGGCGTGAGCGATAGATGGACACAGATCTCTTCTATTGTCTGCTTCGTTTCTGCGCCCAAGTCCTCCTTTAGAGGTAAACGGCAGCCGGCGATGCATCCCTATGTGCAACTCGTCGGTTCAAAGAAAGCTGGGTATTTAGGGGTTGCGACAGCGGGATTGGAATACGCGATGGACAGCTTCGCCGGCTTGGCATTTCTGGATCGCAGCGCCACTACAGTCGGGAAGGGCGGATCTGATCTGCTACGCATGGCGATCCTGCCTTCTGGACGCCGACGCATTTGTGCTTTCGTCCCGCTACGAAGATTGCGCGGTACCACTCAAGGCCATGGCCAGCAGCCCTCCCATCGCGTCCTTCGACTGCGACGTCATACATGCTGCGCTACGATCCCCAAGGACTGAAGACCTGTCACCATGCTGACGACCACCCGTCTGACATTGCATAAGATCGACGCCCGGATCAGGATGACCTGGGCTGCGTCGGGCGCAGACGCGTTTCTTGTCTCCTATCCCGAATCCGGAGCAACCCAGCTTAGACATATACTTTCGGAATACTTCAGTCGCCACGCCAACGGCGAGAACGTCGATCTTTCGCCAATGTTCGAAGTTCTTCCGGATTTCGATCTCGATCCGACGAGGGGCATCCCGGCTTTTCGTTACACAGATGAGCGCCATCGCGTGCCGCTCGTCCTGGTTTCGCACCTCACCTATAGACGCTCGCTTTTCCTCAACCGACCCATCATCTTCATGACTCGAGATCCGCGCGACGTAATCGTGTCAGCTTATTTCGATGCCACACGTCACAAACACTGCTTTGAAGGCACCATGGACGCGTTCATTGCCGATCGCGAACAAGGCCTGCCGGCTCTGATAGTATATCTGAATGATTGGGGTAGAGGTCTAAAGCATCACGTGAGTGCAGTATTGGGCTATGAGGAACTGACTGAAGATCCTATGGGTGCCTGCACGCGTATCCTGAGATTTCTTGGCCACACACCGTCCGCGCGCGCGCTTCAGGATTCTATCGACGCTTCGCGTTTCTATGTGATGCGTGAGCATGAGATGGCGGGCGGCCTAACGGCGCACGATGGCGAAAGTCAGCATGCGCGTCTCGGCAAGGTCGGCGGCTTTGCCGATCATCTTAGTGATGCGCAAGCCGAGCTCATTGAGCAGACCTGCATCGACTGGCTAACTCCAGCCGCGATGGAACTGCTTCGCCGTGGCGGAACGCAGCTCGTATGCGGCTGGTATGAACTTCGCCGTCAACTCATGGATGAACACGGCCAAGGCGAGATGATCAAGAGAGATCTTCCTGTCATCGAATCCCTTTCCACCAATCCATGCAGCAACTTGGCGGAGATCGCCGAGAAGTATGGAAATAATCCATCGACGTCTTGACGTTAAGAGGGGAGTAAATGCGACTTGCGATTGTGCAGGCGGGCCTGGGTGCAGGAGGGACGGAGCGCGTCGTCAGTCTGCTTGCCGCAGATCGATGCAGGCGCGGAGATGAAGTCCATCTATTTGCTTTCGTGGGAGAGCAAGATAAGAGCTATTTTGCCCTGCACCCAAAGGTCACCGTCCACAGACTTGTAGAGGACGGAGCTTCGCGGCTTTCGAAACTCGGATTTGTCCGCAGCTTGCGGCGCGTGGCCGTGTTGCGCGCGGAATTCAAGCGGCTTCAGCCCACTCTGATCGTTTCGTTTCTAACAAAAATTAATATTCTCTGCCTGCTGGCGGCGAAGAATCTTGGCATCCGGGTTATTATCTCGGAAAGAAACAATCCAAAGGCGCAGAAGAAACACGCCGCTTGGCGGCTCGTTTCTGGCATTATACTTCGGCAAGCGGATCGGCTTGTCATGCAGACCGATGCGATTGTCAAGACGCTTCCAGATACGCTCAGAAAAAAGGCCCACGTTATCGGAAATCCTTGCGAGGTCATCGGAAATCCGTGCGAGGCGACCGATGCCTACAAAGACCATGGCAATGAAATGTTTCGCCTGGTCGGCGTCGGACGCCTGGTGGAACAGAAAGGCTTCGACACGCTGATAAAGGCGTTTGCTAAAATCGCCACCGAATTTCCGGCATGGGCATTGACGATCTTCGGCGAGGGACCTGATCGGGTTCTTCTTCAACGTCAGATCGATGCGTTTGATTTGGAGGACAGGGTAAAGCTTGCCGGCATTACCGAGCGTCCGGGCGAATGGGCACGCGACGCCTCCCTCTTTGTCCTGCCGTCACGCTACGAAGGCTTTCCCAACGTGCTGATCGAGGCGATGGCGGCCGGCCTGCCCGTCGTCGCAACGGACTGTGATTTCGGTCCCTCCGAAATCGTCGAACCAGGCGTTTCGGGTCTGCTGGTACCAGTCGACGATGTTGCCGAGTTGGCATCTGCAATGGCATGCCTGATGCGAAATAATGCTCTTCGCCACAAAATGGGAAGATCGGCCCGGAAAACGATCGATCGGTTCTCAATGCAGCAGATTGCGGAAAAATGGGACTCCGCTTTGACGAAATTCTGAGTGAAGGCAATTGATCACGAACCCAGTTGTTCAGGTTCGCGATCTGCGAATGAAAAATATCCAATGCCGGACAAGAACACCTCGAGCGTTTTCAAATCCGGCGCACATATCCTGATGTTCATCCGGAGATGATCTTTGATAGGCGCACTTTACAGCCAATATAACTAAAAGCGGCGACCTGTCGCGCGTCGCCTGGGGCAAGGCAATGCCCGCACATCGTCCCTGGCTGGGATCGGCCTCAAGACACAAGGCTACATGTAGACTTTCGAGATTGTGTCCCTTGGCGTGGCCTGGCTTTTGATCACTACGGAGCCTTGCGGTTGGCCAGAGGGCGTATCAGCGAGCCGGGGCAGGCATGCTGATGAAAGGAGCATCGCTCATGAAACGCACGTTCGACCTGCTCGGTGCCGCCTGCCTTCTGCTGCTGATGTCGCCCCTCATCGCGGTGCTTTCAATAGCAGTCGCGCTGCTTCTTGGGCGTCCTGTTTTTTTCCGCCAGGAACGTCCCGGCCTCCACGGAAAACCATTCAAGATAATCAAGTTCAGAACGATGACCGATCGTCGGGATCGTCATGGCCGGCTGCTTCCCGATGCTGACAGGCTAACTGGCTTCGGCAGCTTTCTGCGCGCAAGCAGCCTTGATGAGCTGCCCGAATTGATCAACGTATTGCGGGGTGAGATGAGCCTCGTCGGGCCTCGTCCACTCTTGATGGAGTATCTCCCCCGCTATAGCCCTGAGCAGGCGCGTCGTCACCAAGTCATTCCCGGCATCACAGGTTTGGCGCAGGTGAACGGCCGCAACGCACTTGATTGGGAGAACCGCTTCGTCCTGGACGTCTGGTATGTCGATCACCGAACCTTCGCACTTGACCTGAAAATTCTCTGCCTGACCTTTTACAAGATCTTCACCCGAGAGGGGATCAGCGCCGCGGGACACGCCACCATGCCCGAGTTCATGGGCTCGCAGGTTTCGCAGTCGGGCGGGCCGTTGAGGACATCTGGATCGCGCCTGCCACGGTTCGCTGCAAGGGTTGCAGCCATCGGTATTCTGCTAGAGCTTGGGACTGCCGCTTTCGTTTTTGTTGTCGATCCATATGGGATCAACCATCATCTGGAGATTCCTGATTTCAATGCCGAAAAGACACATCGCCTTTCGATCGGTACGACAGCCGAGCGCTCACTACGTCTATGGCTCACCGATTACGACACTTTGATCCTCGGCGGCTCGCGGGCGCGCGTCGGGCTTGATCCCGCCGGACCGAGCCTAGCTAGGCTGAAGGCCTACAATGCCGCTGTTCCGCATGCGAGCATGGCCGAACTCTATGACATTGGCATGTTCGCCTTGGCTCATGGCGCACCCCGCCGGATGATCGTCAATCTCGATTTCTCCATGTTTGAGGCGGACCGAACGGAAACCCAAGATTTTCCGGAGTCCGGCTTTGCCGGAGTTCCAATGCCTATCGTTTATGCGCGGTCCTTGTTCTCCCCCGAAAGCTTTATCGACGCTTTGCGGACGGTGCACGCCAACAGCATTGGATTTCGGGAGACCGACAAGGAAGACGGTTTTCACCAGATCATGTTGACGCACAATTACAGCTACAGACAGGTGTCCGACCAGAGGCTGAATCGGTTGATGGCGGAGTTTTCCTCTCCCGGCAGCTTCGATTATGACCTCACCAGAATCGGCCTGTTGCGTGACCTGCTGGATCGTCTCACCGCCGCTGGAGTAGACGTCACGCTCTTCATCTCACCGATACATGCTCGTCAGATGGAAGCACTCAGGGCCATGGGGCTACTCCCGGTTTACGACCGCTGGCGTGTGGATCTGACGTATACTGTAAGTCAGGTCAATGCATCCAAGACAGCCACGTCTGAAGTGAAACTGTGGGATTTTAGCGGCTATAACTCCGTTACAATGGAAGACATTCCGGATCCGGGCGATCGTCATCAG
This sequence comes from Mesorhizobium sp. BR1-1-13, assembly GCF_020165515.1. Lineage (NCBI taxonomy): Bacteria > Pseudomonadati > Pseudomonadota > Alphaproteobacteria > Hyphomicrobiales > Phyllobacteriaceae > Mesorhizobium > Mesorhizobium sp. BR1-1-13. The sequence continues at coordinate 331,672 of NZ_JAIUIH010000007.1, read as the reverse complement.
ACGATGCGGTGGTACTGGAGCTCTGCGCGCTACACTCCGGCCTTGGGAGAGTTGATGCTGGATCGCATGCTCGGCCAGGCCTATTCGGGCCCGTCGGATTTCGGCATATCTCTTACCGGATCCAACCTTAGATCAGTCCTCGACCAACAGCGAAAGAGGCGCACCATATATGTTGCGCTTCATCCCGAGGAGATTAATAGGATATGGAGCCGTTTGCTTTTCTTGAAGATTACAAAGCCAAATATTTAAGGGATTTTCTCTTTATTAGTTCGGTATGTCTTATAGTTCTACTTTTTCGCGCCGTATATATTTTATCGATAAACGGCCATGAAGCTGCTACCGCTAATGGGGTAGGCCATCGGTCGTAGCGGCGATCAGGTCCTAGCTTATTGGGGTTGCGACAGGACCAAACTTGGTCGTGGCGGCTTTCTGGTTTCTGCCGATGATGGATGTCATCGGCAGAAACAATCCCGCAGAACGACCAAGGGACGCGTATTGCCGATCAAGAATGAGCGGGGCGACTTTGGCTACGGTTGCGATGATCGGAAGACTGGCTCGACGGGTGCTGCAAGCTGCCAGGCGCAAGAGTGCGGGCCGCACGCGCCTGGCCAATATCGCACACCTTCTGACCGGCAATTTTCTTGGCTCATTGCTGGCGCTTGTAGCCTTTACGCTTTCAGCACGCGCGCTTGGCGTGACGAATTATGGTGAGCTTGCATTGATCATCGCGTTCACAAGGGTCGTGGAGCGCGTTGTCAGCTTCCAGTCGTGGCAGCCAATTATCAAATACGCAGCCGGCATGAACGCATCCGAGGGCCACGAGAATTTGCGTGTCCTCATGAAGTTCGGCCTGCTTATCGATGTCGGTGCCGCTGTCTGCGCTTGGGTCGTCGCCATTGGCGCGGCCCTTCTCCTTGCACCGGTTTTCGGTTGGTCGACGCAAATCGTGCATCTTCTTGTTCTCTACTCCAGTGTTCTGCTGTTTCAGATTTCCGGCGTCCCCGTGGCTGTCCAACGCATGGCCGGCAACTTCCGCCTACTCGCCTATGGGCAGTTGCTCAACGCGGTTCTGCGCGTATTGCTGTGTCTGCTCGGCGTGCTGCTCAATGGCGATCTCGCCTATTTCACAGCGGTTTGGGCCGGAACGCAGATCCTCGGCTCCCTGGCGCTCCTGACGCTGACCATGCGCGCGCTACACAGGCAGGGTGTCCACAATGTCCTGGGCGCGCCTTTGGCCGGCATCACACGCCGCTTCCCTGGCATCTGGAATTTCGCGTGGTCGTCGAACATTTCACTCACTTTGCGCGCGAGCGCGCAAGAGCTCGATACACTGCTGGTCGGATGGCTAGCCGACCCGGCCTCGGCTGGCTTGTACCAGATCGCCAAGCGCATAGGCCGCGTCGGCCAGCAAGTAGGCCCGCAGGTGCAAAACGTTCTCTATCCCGACGTCGCCCGCCTTTGGGCAAAAGGCAGCATCGAGGAATTCAAGCGGGTGATCTTTCAGACCGAAGCCATGCTGCTCTGCTTTGGCGTCATTTGCGTCCTGGTCGTGGCGGTGCTCATCCGGCCGCTGCTCGCCTGGACCGCAGGACCGGAGTTCATAGGCGCAGCCAGCCTAGTCATCGTGCAGATGGTGGCTGTCACGTTCGTGCTTTCAGGCTCAGCCGCCCGCTCGGCGCTGCTTGCCATGGGCCGGCAACGTGAGGTGTTGCGCATTGTTGTCGTTGCGACAGCCGCCTTCCACGTGACGGCCCTCCTGCTCATCCCGCGGATCGGCGCGATGGGGGGCAATATTGCCCATATCGTCCTGGGCATTCTGTGGGCCTTCGGCCTGGCGTTTTCGTTGCGACAGGCACTCAAGACCGCCCATCACCCCGCCCGGCAAACCCCGCCGGCGGACGCTCTCAACCAAGCAAGTCTTGCCCCTTCAAAGGCGATCTAGATGTCTCTTGCACCTCAAGCCCTGGCCACTTTGCCCATAGCGCAGCGACGCTCGCCGTCATCGCTTACCCATCTGCAACGGCTCGAGGCAGAATCGATCCATATCATTCGCGAGGTCGCCGCCGAACTGCGCAACCCGGTGATGTTGTATTCGGTGGGCAAGGACTCCGCCGTGATGCTCCATCTCGCGATGAAGGCCTTCTATCCGTCGCAACTGCCGTTCCCCCTTCTCCACATCGACACGACGTGGAAGTTCAAGGAAATGATCCGTTTCCGCGACGAGACAGTCGCGCGGCTTGGCCTGAAGCTGCTGGTGCGTCGCAACGAGGCCGGCCTGGCCGAAGGGATCACGCCATTTACACATGGCTCGTCGACCTACACGCAGATCATGAAGACGGAGGCGCTGAAATCGGCACTGACCTCGCTCGGCTTCGATGCCGCTTTCGGCGGCGCGCGCCGCGACGAGGAAAAGAGCCGCGCGAAAGAACGGGTGTTTTCGCTGCGCAGCGATAGCCACGGCTGGGATCCAAAGAACCAGCGCCCGGAACTATGGAACCTCTACAACGGCCGGCTGAAACCAGGGGAGTCGGTCCGGGTTTTTCCGCTCTCGAACTGGACCGAAATCGACATATGGCAATACATCATGAGGGAGAACATTCCCATCGTCTCGCTGTATTTCGCGGCCAAGCGCCCGGTGGTGGAGCGCGACGGACAGTTGATTATGGTGGACGACGACCGTCTGCCGCTTCGCCCGGGCGAATCCCCCGAAATGCGCTCGGTCCGCTTCCGCACGCTTGGTTGCTATCCCCTCACCGCGGCTACCGAAAGCACTGCCGCGTCTGTTCCCGAAGTGCTCCAGGAAATGCTTGTCGTGAGGACCTCCGAACGATCGGGCCGGCTGATCGACCATGACGAAGCAACATCGATGGAAAAGAAAAAGCGCGAGGGGTATTTCTGATGCTGGGTTTTGCTCAAACCGCGGAACTCGAATCTTCCTCGATAGACGAGATCACTTCGCAATATCTTGCTGTCCACGAGAAGAAGAGCCTGCTGCGATTTTTGACATGCGGCAGCGTGGACGACGGCAAGTCGACGCTGATCGGCAGGCTGCTCTACGACACGAAGCTGCTGATGGAAGACCAGCTTGCCACACTTACCCGCGATTCCCAACGCCACGGCACAACCGGCGGCGATCTCGACTTCGCCCTTCTGGTCGACGGTCTCGCCAGCGAGCGCGAACAGGGCATTACGATCGACGTGGCCTATCGTTTCTTCGCCACGGAGCGGCGCAAATTCATAGTCGCCGACACGCCAGGCCATGAGCAATACACCCGCAACATGGCTACTGGCGCATCCAATGCCGACCTGGCGATCATTCTTGTCGATGCGCGGCAGGGCATTCTGACCCAGACACGCCGACATTCCTTCATCGTTTCGCTGCTCGGAATCCGGCATGTCGTTCTTGCGGTCAACAAAATCGACCTGGTCGATTATTCGCAAACGGTATTCGACGAGATCGAGGCGACCTATCGAAGCTTCGCGGAACCGCTTGGCTTCGTTTCTCTGGAGGCCATCCCGCTTTCGGCGCGTTATGGCGACAATGTTCTTTCGAAAGGCGAGAACCTGCCCTGGTATCGAGGCCGGACGCTCATCGAGCATCTGGAAACCGTCGAGGTGGAACGAGACCGCCGTAGCGCGCCTTTCCGGATGCCGGTGCAATGGGTCAATCGTCCGAACCTCGACTTTCGCGGGTTTGCCGGCACCATCGCCGCCGGCGTGATCCGGCCGGGAGACCGTGTGGTCGTGGCACGCTCCGGCGTGACAAGCTTGGTCAAGCGCATCGTTACCCAGGACGGAGACCTGTCGGAGGCAGCGGCGGGCGAGGCTGTCACGCTGACGCTCGAAGATGAGATCGACGTTTCTCGCGGCGACGTCCTGGCGGGGGCGGCGGAGCGCCCGGAAGTGTCAGACCAGTTTGCGGCCCATCTGCTCTGGATGCACGAGGATCCATTGATCCCCGGCCGCCCGTATCTGATCAAGCTCGCCACCAGCGTGGTGGGTGCGAGCGTCACGCAGATAAAACACCGGGTCGACATTAATAATTTTGCAAAACTGGCAGCAAAAACCCTCGAGAAGAACGACGTCGGCTTCGTCAACTTGACGACGCAGGCGCCGCTCGCCTTCGACCCGTTCTCCAGCGTGCACGAAACCGGCGCGTTCATCGTCATCGACCGGATCAACAACCACACGGTCGGTGCCGGAATGATCGACTTCAGTCTGCGCAGGGCGAACAACGTCCATTGGCAAGCACTGGATGTCGACATGAATGCGCGGGCGATCGCCAAAGGTCAAAAGCCCGTGGTGCTGTGGTTCACAGGCCTGTCGGGCTCCGGAAAATCGACGATCGCGAATCTCGTGGAGAAGCGCCTCCATGCGCTCGGCAAGCACACCTACCTACTTGACGGCGACAATGTTCGCCATGGCTTGAACCGAGATCTCGGCTTCACCGATGCTGATCGCGTGGAGAACATTCGACGCGTGGCCGAGGCCGCCAAGCTGATGGTCGATGCCGGACTGATAGCGCTTACTTCATTCATTTCGCCATTCCAGGCTGAACGGCGGATGGCGCGCGACCTCTTCGGCCCAGGGCAGTTTATCGAGATCTTCATCGATACACCACTGGAGGTCGCCGAAAGCCGCGACCCGAAGGGCCTTTATCGACGCGCCCGAAACGGCTTGATCCAGAATTTCACCGGCATCGGCAGCCCCTATGAGCGCCCAGAAGCGCCACAGATCACGGTTACGCCGGATCTGAGTGCCGAGGAGGCCGCGGAAGAGATCGTCAGCTACCTCGAACGAGGCAGCTATCTCGGAACTGCGACCGGGTAACAGGCGATGGTTGGAGGAGCTAGCCAAGGGCCGGTACGGGTTTGCTTTCCATTTATCGGTGATGATGTCGGTGGAAGCCACATCTCGGCGCTCAAGCTCATCCAGAACCTCGATACATCGAAGGTCGTTCCCATTCTGGTGCTTCAGGAAACGGCCGGGCCTCTGGCGGCCTTTCTGCAAATGGAAGGCCAGCCCTTCATGGGTTTTCCGCTGCCGACGACTTCGCCTGGAAAGGGAACAATTCCCGGCGATGTCATGACCTATCTGACCAGTACGCTCCCGCGCATGCGGCGTTTCATCAAGGAGCAGAAGTTCGATATCGTTCACACCAATGACGGCAGGACGCATGTGAATTGGGGCATTGCGGCGAGGCTGGCAGGTGCCCGGCTGGTTTGGCATCATCGCGGCGACCCCGACGCCAAGGGCGCCAACGTGCTTGCGCCGCTCATCGCGCATCGCATGGTGACAGTGTCGCGATTTTCGCGACCGCGGCATCCGATCAGATCCCTCAAGGGACGGCTTAGCGTCATCCATAGTCCCTTCGACCATCCGTCGACTGTGCCTGACAGGATCGCGGCCAAGGCCGCACTTCTGGACGAGCTAGGCCTTGCACCAGGAACACGCGTCCTGAGCTTCATCGGCGGGCTGATCGAACGAAAGCGGCCGCTCCTCTTCATCGATATCCTTGATCGTTTCGTGCGGGAGCACCCGCAAATCCCGGTCGTCGGCTGCGTGTTCGGGACTTCACCCGCGGGCTCGCAAGATCTTGAAGCGGCCGCCCGCGTGCGCTGCGCCGAGCGCGGGCTCGGCCAAACGGTGCGCTTCATGGGTTTTCGCAACCCGATTGAACCTTTCCTCGCGGCAACGGATGTTCTGGTCGTTCCCGCCATGGGAGAGCCCTTCGGCCGAACCCTTATCGAGGCGATGTTCCTTGGGACGCCGGTGGTTGCAACCGATCATGGCGGCAATCCGGAAGCTATCGAGAACGAGCGGACCGGATTTCTGGTCACACCGGAAGACGCCGGGGCCTTCATGGAGCCGCTATCGCGGTTGCTGTCCAATCCGCCGCTCTGGGCCCGGATCAGCGATGCAGCCCGCGACCACGCCTTCTTTTCCTACAGCACGCACCGCCATGTCGAAAATGTCATGAAGATCTATGACAGGGCGCTTTGCTCCCGCAAAGCCGGCTTGGCGACCGACCTAACCAGCGAAATCGGCGGTTAAAGGGTTTTCACAATGCGGGTAGAGCACATCGATTTCCTTGTCATCGGAGCCGCAAAAAGCACGACGACCTGGCTGAAGCAGCAGCTTCAGGCCGATCCGAGCGTCAGCACGCCGGTATCTTGATAGACGCATCCAAGGGAAGGGCCTCCTTTGACATGAGTGAGTTTCGCGGAAAGTCAGCTGCGCCATTGACATATGGTTCCCCCGGCATTGATCGAGGGTTGCCGTACGAAGCCCATCATCCTGCTCGCAATGCGAACCAAGACACGGGAGCTGCCCAGAGTGGGATCATTGCCACCCGGACCGGTCAAGTTGGATATCGCCGCGAAATTGACGGCCTGAGGGCGATCGCAGTCGTTCTGGTGATTCTCTACCATTCAGGGCTTCGCGTCGCGGGCCTTGACCCCTTTGCGGGCGGTTTTATTGGCGTTGATGTTTTTTTTGTTATTAGCGGCTATCTGATTGGCTCGATTGTACAGCGGGAAGTCATGGATGGGACTTTCTCGTTCGCCAGCTTTTACGAGCGTCGCGCGAGACGGATCTTACCCGCGCTGTATACCGTCTTAGCAGTAACGATCCCCTTCGCTTGGCTCTATATGCTGCCGAGTGCCTTCAGAGACTATTCGGCGAGTCTTTTGGCAACCGTGTTTTCAGCATCCAATCTATATTTCTGGCATGTTGCGAGTTATGACGCAACCGACAATCTTTTTCGCCCGTTAATTCACACTTGGAGCTTGGGGGTCGAGGAACAGTTCTACGTGATCTTTCCTTGCTTTCTCCTACTGGTGTGGAAATATGCTCGGACGTTTTTAACCGCCATCCTGTGCCTTGGGCTCGTCGTTTCGTTCATTCTTGCGGAGTGGATGACAAGGCATTTGCCGGATGCATCTTTTTTTCTACTGCCGCCTCGGATCTGGGAACTAGGGTTGGGGGTGTTTCTGGCAAGACGCGAATTGACTGGCGGCCGGCTTGTGTCGATACGCTCTTCACGAGTCGCGCCTGCGGTCGGTTTGGCGCTCCTGATCTGCGCGGTGCCGCTGATGAGGCCGCAGTGGCACCACCCAGGACTTGTAACGCTGATCCCGGTTGCAGGAACGGCATTGCTTATCTGGTATACAGGGCACGGCGATCCCATTACACGAGCGCTTTCCTCCCAGCCGTTTGTATTTGTCGGCCTGATATCATATTCCCTCTACCTTTGGCACCAGCCGATATTTGCTTTCGGCAGAATGAGTGCGACCAATTCTGTCGATGGCACGATGGTATTTTGTTGGATTTTGATGTCTGTTATACTTGCCATTGCGACTTACCGCTTCGTTGAGATGCCGACCCGCAGCAGAAAGCGAACCAGCAAGCCCGTTATATGGCTGATTGCCTCACTTGGAGCCGTACTACTCAGCGGCGGCGGATACTACTGGTATGTCCAAAATGGCATGCCAAGCCGTTTTGCGGACGGCCTTGCCCCGATTGCCGCTGCATCCGATATTCGTGAGGCTCAGATTTTTCAGAACGGGAAGAGCTGTCTCAACTTTGCGCCTGAACAGGGCCCTTGTACCTTTCATGGCTCGAATTCCGAGGGCTATGCTCTTGTTAGTTTAGGTGACTCTCACGCTCGCACTCTGCTTGGTCCGATGCGAGACAGCCTCGACGACTACCGAGATATCGCTTCGTTCACACCGCTCAATCGAGGCGGCTGCGTATTTCTCCTGGGTGTGCAAAGGGTTGACGTGGACCAACCGGGTTGTCCAGGCGACTACAATGACAAGAGGCTCGACTACATAGGCAAGCTGAAGCGACCGATAGCCGTGCTCTTATGGCGTCTCCCCATTCTCGTGGAGCAGAGCCGTTATGACAATGGCGAGGGGGGAATCGAGCCGGGCGACGATCACCCGCATTTGGCCAAGCTGGGTGAAACCGGGCCAGCCGATCCGGCTGCAGTCGCCACGGCCATTTCCCACACCATAAACACACTTCTGGAGCGCGGGGTGAAGGTTGTCTTAGTCTATCCTGTCCCGGAGATGGGTTGGAACGTCCCGCAGGTGCTTCTCATGCGGGCCAGACGCCAGAACGATCCTGCAGCTTATATGCAGGCGGAACCGATTTCGGTTTCCTACGGGGATTTCCGCCGGCGAACGCAACGGACATACGAATTATACGATAATGTCGGATCCGATCCAAATCTCGTGCGCGTGTATCCGGAGAAGGCCTTCTGCGATCAACAGCGCTGTTTCGCCAATCGAGGCTCTCAGATTTTTTATCGGGACGACAACCATCTCAGCGAGACCGGCGCGTCCAAGCTCAACGTTTTGATCATGGACGCCATCAAAGCACGGTGGGGAAATGACCGATGACAGACGAAGGAGAGCCGTGGACTTTTTCGACGGAGAAGCCTTGTGCGACGTTCCAGCACGGAGGCGACAAGGCCGCCCCTTGCAGTAGAGCTCGACGCTATGCCTTGCGGTGGTATATTTGGAAATACGGGTCCAAAGAGCTGGCAATTCTCTCATCCATGTAAGCGATCTCGTCTCTGTTGAAATAGTCGACATAACCCCCGATTTTACCCCGCCGCACCTTAAAACTGTCGGGATTCGACTGGTCTGTCGGGCGCATTCTCTCGTGACCGAAAGCGTCTGCCATTTCGATCTTTCGCAAATTCTCGAAAGAGCCAAAGGTTGTCGCCTCATCGAGGATCATTTCCGGCACGCCCTGAATGCCCAGAAAATCCAGCGCCGTACGAAGCGCCGATTTTGGAGCTTGGCGCATGTGTTCGTAGGACAGCAATTGAAATGCCTTCACCTTGTCGCGGTTGTGCGCCCAGGCGTTGTAGAACGCTATGATGGAATCAATGCCGCCGACATCCTGGGCAAGAAACTCACTGATCGTCCCGTCAAACACCTTCATCCGGTGCGTTGCGTCGAAATAGTATGAAACAAGCACGTCTCGCGGATCCCGAACCAGAAATAGGATCTTTTTTCCTGAATATCTTGACTTATCGGACTGGATTTCGCTGGGACGCTTAAGATTTGGGCTGTCGTCGTGAGAAAAGCCAATGCAAGGGATATTCGACGAGATCTTCCAGAAATGCTGGATTTCCATCGGATTCTGCAGGTTAAGGCCGTAGTGTTTGTCGATGACGCGGCCAACCATGGTGCGCAGCCACGTTCGACCGCATTTCGGGTATGAAAGCACAAAGGAGTCCCGCGACCAAAAGATCATCTGGCGGCGCAACGCTCCCAGGGGACCCGAGTAGCGTATTTTCTTTGGAACGACGGCTTCGCCAAGGAAGAAGGTAGCGTCGCGAAGATTGTTCTTCAACTGTCCGAGCATAGAAAGCTTCCTCTGCTAGCGTGAGCTTGGCGCATTAGCGTCGTCGATAATGAAGTGCCCGAAGAACGGACCCCCGGGCCGAAACTCAAGCGACCATTTTAATCTCCGCCATTGTAAGCCATTGCGTCGGTGCAGCGAGACCTAGCTAGCTGGCTGGCCCGGACTGGTGGGAGTACCTCTTTGGATTAACGCGGCAAAGTCCGCTTGCAGTTCCGATAGTCCCCCCATGCACAAAAGCATGTGTTGCTTAGAAAGCGGGGAAAGCGCCCCATAGCAACGATAAGATCGTAGCCTCGAGTCCGAACGATTGCAGGCCAACCTGTTCTTGATTGAGCAAGGGACTGGCAGGCACGGATTTGTGCCTGCGAGTTCAAACAGCCGCGTCTCTTAACGTGCTCTCTTGGAGCGCGGCGGCTAAGCTTTGTCGAGGTCTAGAATGAGCCAGTCAGATCAGCCGTTTGAGGCAATCAGTCCACTGGGAGGCCAATCCCTTTTGCTGGCCACTGCGATCGCTCTCGGCCGTCTCGTCAGCAAACCGCGCACAATTGTTCATGTGCTGTCGTACTTGCGCCGGCGGGTGACCGGGCGCGCCAAGGCCGTTGGCAAGAACCTTCATCTCTACATCATCGATTTGGCCCTGGCGCTGGCGGCACTGTCGTTTGCTTCGTTCATGCGATTGGGCCTTGATGGGGAATTCACCGGTCCGGAGAGCCACGCTTCGTTGCTCTTCGCACTCCCTTGCTTCCTGCTTACATGCGCCGTGGTCTTCCCGGTGACTTGCCTCTACACCCGCAACTGGCGATATGCGTCTGTCGGCGACATGCTCGGTATCGTTCGCGCGGCATTCGTCACATCGCTGGCGTTCGTGTTCCTGATGTTTGTGGCTACACGGCTCGATTCGATCCCGCGCTCGGTGATAGTGATCCAGTTTCTGTTGCTCGTGCCGCTGCTTATTTCGGTTCGCATCCGCTCCAAGCTCGTTGAGCTAAGCCGCTTTGGTCCGACTGCGAACAGAGCGAGAAACGGACGCGACGTGGTCCCTGTGCTGCTGATCGGTGCGGGCGATGCGGCCGATCTTTATATTCGCGCGCTGCAGCGGGATCCGAATGCACGCCATTGGCCGGTCGGCGTGCTCGACAATGGCGCAACGACAGAGGGCTATTTCCTGCGCGGCGTGCCGGTTCTGGGCAGCATCGAAGACTTCGACACGGTCATCGGCGATCTGGAAGGTCGCGGCATCAAGCCCCGCCACGTGATTTTCACCGAGAGGGTGCCTGGCCTCGTCGACCCGACGCTTGAAGCGCTGATCGACCGGGCCGACCGTCTGGGCATCGCTGTCTCTCGCCCCGCCCCGGTCCTGGAACTGCGCAATCCTAAATATCAGAGTCGCTTCGACTTGCGCCCGATCGAACTTACCGACCTGCTGGAGAGGCCGCAGGCGGTTCTTGATAAAGATGCGTTGTCCCGAATGATCGAAAACAGGCGCATCGTCGTCACCGGCGCCGGAGGCTCGATCGGCGGAGAGCTCACGCAGCAGATTGCCGCGCTCGGTCCCACCGAAGTGGTCCTGATCGATAACAGCGAGTACAATTTGTATGCCATCGATCTGGAGTTGGCGGAGAAATTCCCGAATGTGCGCCGGAAGCCATATATCTGCGACGTACGCGACCCTGTTCGCCTGGGCGAGATTTTCCGACGCCATCGCGTCGACCTGGTCTTCCACGCGGCGGCGCTCAAACATGTGCCGATGGTCGAGTTGAATCCCTGTGAGGGCATTCTTACCAACGTCATCGGTACTATGAACGTGGCAGAAGCGACCCGCCTTTGCGGCGCCAAGGCAATGGTCCAGATATCCACCGACAAGGTTGTGAACACGACCAGTGTCATGGGCGCTACCAAGCGCCTAGCGGAACTCTACTGCCAGTCCCTGGACCTCGCCTTTACCGCCGGCGATACCCCCGTCCGCTTCATGACCGTTCGTTTCGGCAATGTTCTGGGTTCAAGCGGGTCGCTGATCCCATTATTCAAGCGCCAACTCGCCCACGGCGGTCCGCTGACCGTGACCGACATGGAGATGAAGCGCTTCTTCATGACAATACGCGAGGCGGTTGAACTGACCTTGCAGGCATCGGCCCATGGTCTGGAGAAAAAACTCGGACAGGGCGAAATCTTCGTTCTCGACATGGGTGCGCCAATCAAGATCATCGACATGGCGCGCCGCATGATCAAGCTCGCGGGATTTCGACCGGATGAGGACATCAAGATCAAGATTGTCGGCTGCCGGCCGGGAGAAAAGCTGTTCGAGGAACTCTTCGACGAAAGCGAAAGACGTGTCGACGTTCCGATTTCCGGAGTCTTGGGCGCCGTGCCCAATGCGATGCCGCTTGACACGCTTCGCAAGGGATTTTCGCAATTGCGTCGCTTGGCGAGGGCCGGCGACACTGAGGGAGTGTTAAACCTTGTTGCGGATATGCTTCCCAGTTACCGCAGAGACGAAGCCAAGCCTGCGGCGGCGGTGACGGCGCCATTCGTGCCTCATGTGATCCTCGGTTCAGCCAAGGCAACCACGCGTCCACACGAGGCGGCCGCTTGAGGCCCAGCGGGAGCGCTGCCGTGCTAACGCATATTGCCTCGGCTCTGTTTGTCGCGCTGTCGTGCGGTACTGCACTGGCCGGGGCGCCTCAACCTCAGCCGACAGTGGCCGAGGCACGGGAGGCGGTCGAGCTTGCGGGGGCCTATTTCCGCGATCATCTCGGTGTAGCGGGAACTTATGTATGGAAATATTCCCTCGACGGCCAAAAGAGGGTGGGCGAAGGCGGTACCGTGCCCGCGAGCGTTGGCTGGGTGCAGCCGCCTGGTACGCCGGCCGTCGGCGCTGCGTTCCTGCGCATCTTCGAGGTTACCGGCGACAAGCAATGGCTTCAGTCTGCCCAGGTCGTGGCAACCGCTCTCGTCAAAACTCAGCTGGAGTCCGGCGGATGGTTTTACAAGATCGAGACCGACCCGCAAAAGGCGGTGACATGGTGCTACCACGCACTGAAGCTGGGCAGGAATACCTGTCGCGATATCAAGGACAATCCGCAACGCAACGAGACTGTCCTCGATGACAACAACACACAGAGCGTGCTGAATTTTCTGATGTGGTTCGACCTGGCGAGTGGCGGTTCGGATCCGGACGTCCGTTCCTGCATCGACAGGGCGCTTCATCGATTGATGCGGGTGCAATACGCAAATGGGGCCTTCCCAGTCTTCTTCAAGGGAGCCGCGCCTGGGGCGGATGTAAAGGCTGCGGCCAAGGCGAGTATTCCGGCCAGTTGGTCTCACGAGTGGCAGAAGCCTGATCATCCGCCCTATTTCATCATCAACGACAATCTTCCCCGCGATATGGGTCGTCTCTTTCTCAACGCCTACCGCACATATCATGATCCCGCATATCTCAAGACGGCGGAGAAGGTCGGTGATTTTCTCCTTGCAGCCCAATTGCCCGCGCCACAACAGGGCTGGGCTCAGGGTTACGATCGTTCCATGCAGCCGGTTTGGGGGCGCAGGTTTGAGCCGCCAGCGGTCGTCTCGCGCGAAACCGCCGGCAATATCGAGTACCTGATCGAGTTGAACGAGCAAAACAGGGATGCGCGGTTGCTGCACGCGGCGACGTCTGCGGCCACCTGGCTAGAGGCAGTGCGCCTGCCCGACGGCAGTTGGGCACGTTTTTACGAACTCAACACCAACCGGCCGCTTTACATCGATGAGGGCGGCCAAGTGACCTTCGACGACATGGACCTCCTGAAACACTACGGCATGAAAACCGGTGCAGAGATCGAGCCGGTGTTCGCTCGGCTCGAGATTGCAAAGCGGGGGCAGAGAGTTTCACGTCAACGACTGTGGATCAGTGCCGCGGATGAGTTGAGCGCTGGCGAACTGAATTCGAAGGTGCGTCAGCTCGTCGACAGTCAGGATACCCAGGGACGCTGGGTTGAGGGCCGGTTTATCGAGGGAGAAGAATTCGTCGAGGGCGTGTTCGCCCTCGCTCGTTTCATCTCCGCGCAAGCATCAGAGCCGGCGAAATAGTTTCTACATATCGCTCGCTCCTGCCATGGGGAGGTTCTGACCAGATCTTCCGGTGCGCCGATTTAGCCTTTGTAGAAGCTGGAAAGCTCGGCTGGTGGGCCTTAGATCGGCCTGCGTAGGAAAGGTCGCGAACGACCGTACTTGGAGCGAGCACCGCGAAGAAAGCGCGCGACCGTTCTTGGAGCTGGGCCGTCGCGCAAAATCGCAACACTGGGCGCCATTCCAAGCAGCAGAGGCACGACAAAAAAACGACCGTAGATATGGGGCAGCGCATTAGCCAGCGCCGCGAAGAGGAGAACGGTCGTCGCCGTGCAAATGGCAGATGCCCTGCCTTCACGATTACGAGCGGCAAGGATGGCGATGGTGATGCCTGCCACGAGCAGGAGCAGAAAACCGACGAATCCGGGCAGCCCTGCCTCGACCCATATGAGGAGATAGGCGTTGTGGACCGGGGCGTGCAATTCGCTGACGTGCCGATACTGGTCGGCACCGATGCCAAGCAGCGAATTATTGTCCGCTTTGCCAATCGCCTCATGGATGAGCCGCATACGGTCCGCAAACGTACCAGCCTCATCGAGATCACCATTCTGCAGCGCATTCAGCACGCGGCGTTGGAAGACCTCGGGCAAGAAGTCGCGGCCCCAGGTAACGGCAATGAAAAATGTGGCGAGCGAGGTCACAGCTAAAGAAATGATACGGCGCCACGAGCCCGTCGCGACCACGAAGATGGTGACCGCAAAGACAAGGCCGATCAGGCCGGTATTGGATCCTGTCAAAATAATGCCATAACCAAAAAGCGGCAGTCCGACCCAAAGCCAGCGAGGCCTCATGCAGCCTGACGCCACCAGCCACAACATTAGCGGGACAGAGAGCGCTATCAGCGTTGCGCATTCATTCTCGCGTTCCACCCAACCCTGGAAACGACCATTGCCGCTGACAAAGACGGTGCCGCGTTGCTTGAGGATGTCGATTATCACTATCCCTTGCAGACACATCACGGCGATCGAGCAAAGAAATGATTTTATCAAGAGAACGATTTCGGCCCAGGGTCTCGACACGATCATGAAGGCCAGGAGAAAGTAAGCGTACAGATATTGCGCCGAGATGATGAAGCCTCGCTGCGGATCTCCGTGGATCAGACTGCTTAGCAGCAGCATCCCGCATAGTAGGGTGATGCCGATGTTCCATAGAAACGTCCCCGCCCCCAAGGGAGAGATCGAAAAGGATTTCCCGAGCATGGCCGCAAATACGGCCGCGAGAGCGAAGCCGTCGCTGATGGTAAAGTAGAATGCATCAAAACGAAGAATATTGAAGGGCGTGAGAAAGACGGACGCCACGGCGAACCAAAGCCCGAGTCTCTCGGCTACCTCTGGCAACGATGTGACGGCCGGTTTGGGGCCGGGCCTTGTCCAATAATGGCGAGGAGCCCTGGCGTAGTTCATCCTCACTCCTGAAATCTGTTTTGAGAGTCCTTTTCGCCAGCTCTCATTGGGCCTGCAGTTCAGCCTATCTGCCAAGATAGGGCCCGGGCCGGTTACGCTATCCTTTTGGATGATGTTGCCTTTGCGGCTAAGCCTCTTGAGCGCGATTGCGGCCGCACAACCATGTTAAAACTGTCGTCGCGGTAAGTCGCGAATTCGATGTTGGGTTGCCTTCAGGTCCGATGTGGCAGGGCCGGATTAGACCAGTCGAGACAGAACAAAAAGGGGCGGGATCTGTGAGCTTGATAGACGACAACAGCGTGTGGAGCCGTCTGGAACCATTCCTTCAAGAGCCGATCGAGCCGTCGAAGGAACGCACTTTCGGCCCGCGCGAGCTCTACACGCTTTTCCGAAGGCGCCTCCCCTTGATCCTTGCGGTCGTGACTACCGGCACCGCTCTCGCGCTCATCACGGCCATGGAACTTCCCAAGACGTATACCGCCCGTTCGATGATCGTTGTCGAATCCGACGATCCCAATCCTCTCGACACCGCACAAGCGCAGCCTAATCAACAGCCTGACAAGTCGCGAATGGACACCGAGGCGGATCTGATCACCTCTCGTGTCTTTGCCAGCCTGGTCGTCGACAGACTGGACCTCATCAAGGACCCGGACTTCAACACCTATCTGAAACCAGCCACGAGCCGAGCCCCTTCGGATTCGGGCTCTGGACTGCTGTCACAGACCGTCGGCTTGATCGTCTCGATACCGCGAGCGCTATGGAGCCTGGTCGCCGGCGCCGACCCGCAGGATACCGCGTCGCTGCCATCGAAGGGGGTTCAGCAAGATCGGGCGATTTCATCGTATCTGTCGAGCGTTTCCGTCGACCGGTCCGGAGAGAGCTCGGCGATGACGATCTCCTTTTTCAATGACGACGCGTCGAGAGCGGCCCTGATAGCCAATGCGACGGCCAAACTGTTCGTGGAATGGTCCCGGGACAACAAGCGGCAGGACATCAAGGACGCCGTTAGCTTTCTGAGGCAGCAATCGACAGAGCTTGCGTCACGGATAGCCGCCATAGAAGGCCAGATCGCCCAGTATGCCCGAGAACACGGCGTATCCAGCGATCCGCGCGACGATCTGCTGCGCGCCTCGATCCAGCAAAGCAACGAGCAGCTCAGTACCGCCAGAGGTGAATACACGCAAGCGCAGGCGCGCCTCGCCCAGGTCAGGCTGGCGGCCAAGACCGGCGACGCGGGTGCCAACGTCGATCCCCTGCTCTCATCGGACTTCCTGACGTCCCTGCGCAACGACGAAGCGACGGCGATGAGGGATCGCGCGCAACTGGCCAGCAATTACGGGCGCAATCATCCCTTGGTCCAGGAGGCGGATGCAAAAGTAGCGGCCGTCCGCACGATGATCTCTCAAGAGATGCTGCGTACGATCGCAATCCTGGAAAATGACGTCCGCGTCAACGAAGGCAGGGTCAACCAACTCGCGAAGACTTTGGAGGAGTCCAACGAGCAACTGCGGCAAAGGAGCCTGGCGGAAGCGAAGCTCCGGGAACTGAACAACCAATTGTCGACCGAGCAGAAGCTCTACGACCTCGTGTCAGGCAGACTTGGCAGCCTCGATCCGTTTTCCGAGGCGGTCGAGCCCGGCGTGCGGACGGTTTCCGCCGCCGAGATTCCGACGAGCCCTTCCTTTCCCAAACTTCGTTTGATGACGGCGGGCGGTTTCGCCGCGTCGCTGATCCTAGCCCTGATCCTTGTGCTGACGCTTGAAAGCATGGATGTGAGAATACGCGAGTCACAACGGGTATCGAAGCTTATCCGTGCGCCACTGCTGGCATCGATTCCGCAACTGCCCAAGAAGTTCCTGCAACGCGCCACGCCCCCTCTTGAAACCTTGTTGTCGCAGCCGCGGTCGGCCTTCTCCGATGCCTTCCGGTCGCTGTACATGGCCTGCACCCGGATGAACGGTGGTCGGAGCAAACAGGTTATCCTGGTCAGCTCAGGACTACCGCAGGAGGGCAAGACAACGACCGCCATGGGCCTCGCCGTGGCAGCTGGAATGGACGGCGCCCTGACAGCGCTGATCGATCTGGATTTGCGAACCCGCAGCATCCATGGCGCCATGGAGTTTGGGCCCGCCGACAAGACACTCAACGACTACCTGCATGGTGGTTGCACCCTGGCGGAGATCGTTCAGACGCTTCCTGAAGTTCCGCGACTGGATGTGCTGGCGCCATCTGCCGACGACCAGACCTTGCCTGAATTCCTCAATTCCAGCCAATTCGCGAAATTGCTGGAGGCGTTCCGGCTGGAATACGACGTGGTGATCATCGACGCGCCGCCTGTGCTCGTCGTGGAAGACGCTATCAGGATTGCCGCCTCGGTGGACACTGTCGTGGTCGTGGCCGCGTGCGACAACACCACGCAAGAGGCTCTCTCCCAGGTTGTCGAGCGCTTGCGGTTCGCTGGCGGCCCATCGATCGGCTGGGTGTTCAACCGCGTTGACCCCTTCCGACAGGCCCGTGGTGCCCTGCGGAAAGCTTATTTGAAACGGCAGCAGATTCGTCGTTATTTTCCCGCTTGACCGCCATCGGCCGCGCGGCCGATCAGGCGCGGCCGACTATATTCCCATCGCCTCGAGCAGGGTTTGGTTCACCTTGTGAACATCGAACCGGTCTTCCGCGAGCTTTCTCGAGCTGGCACCCATTTTTGCGGCGAGTTCCTCATCCTCGAGAAAAGCCCGCTGCGCCGAGGCGAGAGCTTCCACGTCTCGCGGCTCGACCCGGAATCCGTTCTCGCCCTCGATCACCGTTTCTTGACAGCCAGGGGCGTTGGTCGTGATTATCGGCCGGCCCGTCGACAAGGCTTCCAGCGCGCTGCGAGGAATGCCCTCCCTGTAATAGGACGGCAACACGAACACGGTGGACGCGGTCAAATAGGGAGCCACGTCGTGTGTTTCGCCGAGATATTCAACGGCACCTTCCTTGGTCCACTGGTCCATTTCGGCTTTCGAGATGGAGAGGGGACTGGGATCGAAGGGCCCCAGAATCTGAAAGCGTGCAGCGCGGTACTTGGTCTTCAGGATACGCGCGGCGGCAGCAAACTCGGCAATTCCCTTTTCGCGAAGCAAGCGAGCGATCAGAAGGAAGACGGGAGGCCCTGAAGGTGGGCGGCTTGCGGCAAACAGCGTCAGGTCCACTCCTGAACCCGGGATCATGATTACCGGCGTCGTCGCAGAAACCATCCCATGGCGCCGGATGTCGGAAGCATCGGCGTCATTGTAAGCGAAAACTGCTTCGCAGCCGACCAGAGCCGAGCGGTAGAGACCAATACTCAACCGGCGCAAGACAGTTGCGCGCAGTCCCGTCATGCTGCCGCTGAATATGAAGCCGAAGCCTGTAAAGAGCGCAAACCGGCGCGGTACACGGGCAAGGCGGGCAGCCAATCCACCATAGATGATCGGCTTCATCGTATATGCCAGGACGATTTCGGGCGCCAAGCCGCGGATGAGCTTGTAAAGCGCCTTGAGCGTTCGCAAATCGGCCAGCGGACTGGTACCCGTCCTGGCCATCGGAATCTGTCGGAAGGTCACGCCAATTGCCTTGAGCCCGGCGATCGCCCGCTCATCTTCATCGGGGGCGAGCGCGATGACATCATGCCCGGCAGCGACCATGGCCTTCAACAATTCGAGGCGAAAATTGACAAGCGAACGCGTCAGGCTCGCAATGACGACGATGCGCTTGCGGCGCATCGCATCGTCCATAGGGGCGCGAGGAGAATCCCGACCATTCATGTGCACAGCAACCACCAGCCGCTCCTACCGGATATGGCGACGACGCCCTAGAGCTGCTTCGTAGAGTTCCAGGTGCCGGCCGACGTAAAGGGAAAGCGAGAAGTTCTCCATGACGCGACGACGCGCTTGTTGACCCAAGGCACGGCGCTCGGCCGGTTCAAGGCTGACAAGCCTGATCAATCCGGCGGCCAGTGCGTCACTGTCTCCCGGTGGAACGACCACGCCGCTGTCGCCGACCAGCCAGCCGGAGTCGCCGACCGCGGTAACCACCGCCGGCACGCCACTGGCCATCGCCTCGCCTACGGCAAGGGAAAATGCCTCGCCCCAAGCCGAGCAAAGCGCGTAGACATCGAAGCCCGGCATGAGGTCGGCGATGTCAGCGCGGATGCCCGGCGTGGTAATGCGGTCGTCTATGCCGAGCTCACGGGCGGCGCGCCGCACCGGGCCGTCGGCATGTCCCTCCCCTATAAATATGCCCTGAACGTCGTATCCCTGGTCCAGGAGCCGGCTGATGGCGCGGACCAGGCTAACCTGGTCCTTCATGGGATGGAAGCGTGCCACATGGCCGATCATCAGCCGTCCGGGCGGCAAGCCGAACAGGCGGCGCAGTTTCGCACCGGCGTCGGCCGAGGGGGAAAATTGATCGCAATCCGTCCCGTTCGGGATAACCGCCCTCCGGCGCGGATCGAAGCCCAGACGCTCGTGATCATCGGCGGCGACGCGCGAGCAATATGAGATCGCGCTGGTGCGCCTCGACAGGCGGGCCGAGAGCCGTATCAATTGACGCGTCAACGGTTTCTCGTCGGCGAGATCTCGAACCGTGTGATGGATGCTCCAGATGACCGGCGAGAAATTGAGCCCCAGCATCGAGCCGAGCGTTGCCGCGACGTTGCCGTGATACATCCATCCGTGAAGAAGATCGGGCGCCGCCCGTCTTACCGACCGCGTCAGCCGAACGACATCGCGCGGTCGCGGCCGTTCCGTCATGCCGAGCGAAACGAGCCCCGATCTTGTATATTCTACGTTTGCAGCCACCGGACCGGGTGAAAGCAGGGACAGAACTGAAGTCGAGAAGCGATTTTGGTCGACCTGGCCAAGAAAACGGGCAAGCATGACCTGAGCGCCGCCGACGTCGAGACTGGTAATGGTGTGAAGAACACTTGTGTGCACGCAAGCTTCCCAGCTGTCTGCAACGCTCCGCCCTGAGGAAGCATTCCATCGACCGACAGTATCCAGCCGCACCATACGTTGGTTGCAGCCGACATCCAGTTAGCCAAATTAGGGGGGAACCAGACCGAAGGTTGTCACCGCTCCACCAAAGGTATGACTCATTGTCCTCGCGCAGGTGTCGCTAGGGTCTTTGCAGGAAAATTCTATGGTGGGCTTCCATGGCATCTTATTGCAATGCGGCGCGGAGCACGCGATCGACAGGCGCATGGACCAGTACATTCCTTGCGAAAGCACTGGGGTCCGCCAGTATTGCGATCCTTGCGGTTGCAGCGATTCTGGTTTCCCAGCTTGATGCCCGGGCCGCGGCGGACGATGACTACAAGGTTTCGGTCGGCGATGTGGTGTCGTTTGACTTCATCGACGACGCGCTTCCCGCCGAACAACTCACGGTCGCCAGCGATGGCGCGATCAACATTCCGCTGATCGGCAGCTTTGAAGTCGGCGGCCTGACGGTACCCGACGCCTTGAGTCGGATCCGTAAAGCATTCATCGAGCGTGAACTCTTCAATGACCCGCATATAGCTCTTGCGGTGGTGAGCTTTCGCCCGATCTTCGTCCTTGGGGATGTCAAGGCGCCGGGCTCATTTCCGTACCAGCCGGCACTGAATGTGGAGCAGGCGGTGGCGCTTGCGGGCGGCCAGTCGACCGGGGGAGCCACGGCGGAGGATCGCGTCGTAACACGCGCCCGGTTGCGCGGAGCTCTTGATGAAAGCGTGGTGGAGATCGCCAAGGAGGCGGTCGCCGCTGCGCGCATCAAGGCCCAGTTGGCAAACAGCGACAAGATCTCGGAACTGGATCTGCCAGCCAAGGTCAAGGGGCTGATGAATGCCAACCTGCTCGCGACGCTGCTTCCTACCGAGCAGCGCATCCTTGAAGCAGATCAACATGCGCTGACCACACGTCGCAAGCAGCTCTCGGCGGGGATCGAAGAAGTGAATGTTGCCCTCGCCAATGTTCAACAGCTTTCGGACATACAAAAGACGGTGATCGCTTCGGCACAGGCGGATCTCGACCGCATCAGGGGCCTCAATAAGAAAGGTCTCGTCACAATCACAGACCTCTCGAACGCAGAGCGCGAAGCGACCACCCAGCAATCCCATCTGCTTGAAATCTACAATCAGGCATCGACGGTGCGCCGCGAATTGAGCCAGTTGCAGCGCGACCTGGATGACGCCACCCAGACCTGGACACATACGGCGCTGACGGATCTCCAGGCCCACAACTCTGAAATCGAACGCCTGATCGCGGTTCGAGAATCGACCGAGGAACAGATCCTGCTGTTGAGCTCGCTGGCCGCGGAGCAGACACGCAGCAACAACTCCATCACGTTCACCTACCAGATCCGCCGCAAGGTAAATGGCCAGACCGCCACAAAGGTGGCGACCCTCGATGATCCGGTTGCGGCCGGAGATACGATCCTGGTGTCAATAAACCGCCTGGACAGCGCCCAGGACACAACAAGCCGTTCAGCCACTACCTTGGCGACGACCTCTTCCGTCCAGGTCGGACCGTCGCAATGATCGGCCTCGGCACCCCGACAGCACGTTCCGGCGGCTGGACTGCGCGCGTTCCGCCTGGCCGGGCCATACCAAGCCGTATCGCCGCGGTGTTCCTTTTGGTGCTCAGCCTGCCGCTATGGCTGGTGGCTGCTGTCCTTGTCTGGGCGAACATTGGCCGTCCGCTGTTTTTCCGCCAGTCTCGCAGCGGGCTGGAAGGTCGTCCGTTCGTGATCTGCAAGTTTCGTACGATGCACGAGGGGCGAGACGGGAACGGCATGCTGCTCCCCGACGCCTTGCGTGAGACGCCGGCCACGCGGCTGATGCGCTCCGTGCGCATCGATGAGCTGCCGCAGCTTCTCTCGATAGCCAAGGGAGACATGGCCTTCATGGGGCCCCGTCCGTTGCTCCCGGCCACCATCGCCGAATTCGGCGAGCTGGGGCGTATTCGCGGCACGGTCCGCCCCGGCCTGTCCGGATGGGCACAGGTGAACGGCAATACCCGCCTCACCAACAGCGAAAAGCTGGCGCTCGACCTCTGGTATGTGCGCAACCGCAGCCTGTGGCTCGATCTGCACATACTGGTTCTGACTGTCCAAGTGGCACTGTTGGGCGAACGCGTCGACCGCCGCCATGTCGACCATGCTTTGAAGGCTATGCTCGCCGGGACGGTCCGGCCATGAACCCAGCACTCGGTCGACTTCTGGTGATCGCACCACATCCTGATGATGAGGTCCTGGGGTGTGGCGGCACGATAGCCCGGATGGCTGCGCAAGGCGCTGAAGTTCATGTCGCAGTGGTTACGCGAGGCAGCCCGCCCGCCTTCACAGAGGAGATGACGGAACGGGTTCGCAGCGAGGCCAAGGCGGCGCATGCCTGTTTGGGCGTGCAACAGACGCATTGGCTTGATCTGCCGGCAGCGCAGATCGCCGAGACGCCGCATGCGACGCTTAACAGGGCGCTGCTGACCCTGTTGCGGGATGTCGTGCCGGATACGCTGCTCATCCCCTTCGTCGGTGATGTGCACATGGACCACCAGCTGATCTTCCTGTCATCGCTGGTAGCGGCTCGCCCGACCCAATCTCAATATCCGCGGACGATCATGGCTTACGAGACCGTCTCCGAAACGAACTGGAATGCGCCCTATGTGACGCCGAGCTTCGTGCCGAACGTCTTCATAGACATCGCATCGACACTGGACCGCAAACTCGAAGCTGCGTCGATGTTCGCCTCACAGATCAGAGATTTCCCGCATGAGCGTTCGATCGAAACCTTGCGGGCGCTTGCGATCGTCAGGGGCACGGCCGCCCATCTGAGGGCGGCCGAGGCCTTTGTCCTTCTGCGAAACGTCATTTGAATCCTAGCTGGAGTATTCTGCGATGAAACGCTGGCCAATCTACGACGAAGAACAAATAACCGATGTGGTAGAGGTTTTGCGATCCGGCCAGGTGAACGCCTGGACCGGCGACCATGTGAAGACCTTCGAACGCGCCTATGCGCGCAGCCTCGGCCGACGTCACGCGGTGGCGCTGGCCAACGGCTCGCTCGCGCTGGATCTTGCGATGAAGATCCTCCACATCGGCGCCGGCGACGAGGTGATCGTCACGCCCCGCAGTTTCGTCGCCTCCGCCGCCTGCGTCATGTTTGCCGGCGCCACGCCTGTTTTCGCGGATGTCGACCCGAGTTCGGGCAACCTTTCCGCCGAGACGATTGCGCCGAAGATAACGGCTCGAACAAAGGCAGTGATCGTCGTGCATATTGCCGGCTGGCCGTGCGATATGGCGCCGATCATGGAACTCGCAAAGCGCAGCGGCATAAAAGTCATCGAAGATTGCGCCCAGGCGCATGGAGCCGAATACAACGGGCGACCGATTGGCTCCTTCGGCGACATAGCGGCGTTCTCGTTCTGCCAGGACAAGATCATCACGACGGGCGGCGAAGGTGGGCTTGTCGCAATGGACGACAAGAAATTGTGGCTCGCTGCCTGGAGCCTCAAGGACCACGGCAAGAACTACGATCTGGTCTTTGCCCCCCATAGGGCGACAGGGTTTCGCTGGCTGCATGACAGCATCGGCACCAACTGGCGCATGACATCAATCCAGGCAGTGCTTGGCTTGCGGCAGCTCGAACGCCTGCCCGATTGGACTCGCCAACGCGAGCGAAATGCCAGCATCTGGATGAGGACGCTTGCTGAATTGCCGATGCTGCACGCGCCCCAGCTCGGTTCGGAGCATAAGCATGCCTGGTACCGATGCTATTTCTATATCAAGCCCGAGATGCTGTCCCCTGGATGGTCGCGCGACGAGTTGATTGCGGCTATCAATGCGGCCGGCGTCCCATGCTTCTCGGGAAGCTGCTCCGAGATCTATCTTGAACATGCCTTCGCGGACGCCGGGGTAGCGCCGCCCGAACGTCTGCCGGTCGCACGGCAGCTCGGTGAAACGAGTATGGCTTTTCTGGTCGACCCATCCTGGACGACCGAGGAGACCATGGCTGCTGCGTCGACGGCGCGGTCAATCCTAGTTACGGCTTCGCGCCAGCTCGAGGCAGCATGACAAAGGAACGCGCCATCAGAAAGGATGAAAACGTTCTAGCGTCTTCTCTGGCAGAGCTGCAGATAGTGACGTCGTCAGCAGCGAGGAACCTCACCCTTGCCCGTGCAGAGCGTGGTTTGCTCGGATTCGAACTGCCCGCCGCGGTTCGATTTTATCAGCAGATGATGCTCATCCGGCTCGTGGAGGAGCGCTTGCTCGATCTTTTTTCCCAAGGTCTCCTGTTCGGCACGACGCACACATCCATTGGACAGGAAGCCAATGCGGTTGGCGTGATAAACGCTCTTGACCGGGACCGCGACATTGTCTGGAGCAACCACCGCTGCCACGGTCATTTCATTGCCTATTCGGGTGAAGTCGAAGGCCTGATAGCGGAGATCATGGGGCGTGTAACCGGCATTTGCGGCGGACGCGGCGGCAGCCAGCACCTGTGCTTCCGCAACTTCCACTCCAATGGCATCCAAGGGGGCATCGCGCCCGTCGCGGTTGGCAGCGCGCTGGCGCGAAAGGACGAGGGCGCCGTTGCGGTGGTGTTCCTCGGCGACGGCACGATGGGCGAGGGAGCCGTATACGAGAGCCTGAACCTTGCGTCTGTTTTCGCCGCACCCGTGGTTTTTGTGATCGAGGACAACGAGATCGCCCAGACGACGCCCAAGCATCTGACCGTCTCCGGTTCGATCGTCGCCAGGGCCGAGCCGTTCGGCGTCCGCACGTTCGCCTATGATGGCAACGATCCGATCGCGATATATGAGCTCGCCCAAGAAGCCATAGGCTATGTACGCGCCAAATCCCGCCCTTGCTGGCTCTACTTGCGAACCGAACGGATCGGCCCGCACAGCAAGGGAGATGATACAAGGCCGGCGGAGCGTCTTGAGCAAGCTCGCGCCAGAGATCCCATACCTCCGATGCGCCGACGCGTTGCGAACGCCGATGAGATCGACGCCTACTGCCTGAATGTGGTGGACCGCGCGGTCGAATCCGCCGCCGCGGCCGCCTTGGCGCGGGGCTGATCCATGCGTGTCGTCGAATCGATCAATCGCGCTCTACACGATCTCATGGGAGCCGATCTCCGTCTGGTGATTTTGGGTGAGGATGTTCTTGACCCCTACGGTGGCGCCTTCAAGGTCACCAAGGGTCTTTCATCAGCCTACAAGGACCGTGTCTGGACCACGCCGATCAGTGAAGGCGGCATTGTTGGCATGGCGGCAGGCATGGCCATCAAAGGCCGGCCCGTGATCGTCGAACTCATGTTCGGAGACTTCATAGCCCTTGCTGCCGACCAGATCATCAACCACGTCGCCAAGTTCCGCTGGATGTACAACGACCAGGTTGAGGTCCCCGTCATCATCCGCGCTCCCATGGGCGGTCGGCGCGGCTATGGGCCGACGCACTCGCAAAGCCTGGAAAAGCATTTTTGCGGCGTGCCCGGGCTGACGGTGCTTGCCACTCACGAGTATGCCGATCCTGGTACGCTTCTGCATCGGGCCTTCGCGTCGCGATCCCCTCATCTGATCATCGAAAACAAGGTGATGTATTCCAGGCCCGTGCTCGGACCCGACGCGCTTCCACATCCGGCGGATGCAGATGTCGTGATCCTGACATATGGGGGTTGCGTCGAGCACGCTGTCGCGGCCGCAAAGAAACTCGCGCAAGAGGAGGAAATCGCGACCACCGTGGTGGCCGTCGAACAGCTGTCGCCCTTCCCTGGCGATGATGTTCGAAGCCAGGTCGGCAACTGCACGCGTGTGGTCGCGGTGGAGGAAGGCTCTCCCGGCTGGGGCTTCGCGTCGGAGTGTGCGCGCGCGCTGATCGGTCGGGTCAAGCACTTCAGCGCATTGACCGGGCCCGATCACCCCATTCCCTCAAGCCGCGACTGGGAGGACGACCTGCTGCCGGGTGTGAACGCCATCCAGGCGGCCTGCATCGACCTGTTCCAGAAAGGCTAAGCGTACATGACCGTGCTTGTCGAAGCCCCGCGGGTTAACGCCAACGAGGACAATCTCCAGCTCATCGAGATTCGGGTCACACAAGGTGAAAGGGTCGAACAAGGCACAATTCTTTTCGTGCTTGAGACCACCAAGGCCGCAGTCGAAGTTGATGCTCCGGAGGCAGGAACTGTCGGCCTGCTGGACATCAAGGTCGGTGACTTCGTTCCTGTCGGCGCAACGCTTTGCAAAATCGTCGACGAAAATTCGAATGCCGTTGTCGGGGAAACCAGCGCGGCCGATGTCGGGGCCAGCGAGGTCGCGATAACGGCTAAAGCCCGCAAGGCCGCATCCGAGCTCGGGGTCGACCTTGCGAACGTCATTCCGTCCAATGGCCGCATTGGCGAAGCCGAGGTGCGCGCTGCTGCCGGTCGCCGATCCGGCGCCAAGAGAGCCGAACCGGGCGAGCCCAGTTCTGTCGCTTTCTCCAGGCGGGCCGTCATCATCGGTGGCGGCGGCCACGCCGCCTGTTTGATCGATGCTCTCGATGGGGCCGGATACGATATCGTGGGCTGCACCGATCAAGCGTTGCCCGCCGGCCACCACGTCTGCGGCGGTATTTCGGTAATCGGCACGGAAGACTGCCTGGAGCGCTTGCTTGCCGAGGGCACGCGCTATGCCTTCATCGGCATTGGAGGCGCCCAGTCAAGCCAGGTGAGGCGGGCAATGTATGAACGCGCCACCGCAATGGGCTTCGTTCTGCCGCCTGTGATCCATCCTTCCGCGATCGTCTCCAAGGCGACCAGGATTGGACATGGCTGCCATATTTTGGCCGGCGCGAGCATCGGTCCGCGCTGTACGATCGGTAACAACGTCATCGTCAATCAAGGGACTATAGTCTGCCACGACAGCCTCGTTCAGGACAATGCGCACCTGACACCAGGCGCCATCCTAGCCGGCGGAGTGGGCATCGGAGCCATGACCGTCGTAGGAATGGGCGCAACGGTGCTCCTGGGCGTCCAGATCGGCGCCGACTGCCTGATCCACAACGGCGCGCATATCAGCGCCAATGTCGCAGACAACACCATCGTCGACGCGCAGGGCCGCCGCCATCTCCGCTAATGCATGTCGCCCAAAGGCGATCTCCGGCTCGGGAAAGCGACATGGCGGGCGGTTCGACGTGGCGGCTCTCGTCCCAGCGGCCGAGGGCTCGCCAATTCCGATCCGTGTCAGTCGAGCCGTACTTCGGTTGCGGTCCAGCGGTCGCCGCAATCAGCATGGGGGCTGGGTTAAATCAGTCCCGCAATGCGGCTGTTAGTCATCCGGTGGAGTTTCTGCGGCAGCCCACTACTTTTGGGCGGGGGTGTCCTTCGAATTCCCGAGCATTGCGAGACCTGGGATGGTGTACGGTGAAATGGTCTGCGGGATCCAACTTGAAGGCTCAGATGACCGTTGAACATCTCCATTCTCAGAACTCATCGGGTCCGCAGCATTTTCCCGTCGAAGCGTCAGCGAAGCGGGCTGGCGACAATTCGTTCAATGTAGCCGCGCATGGGTTGCGCGGCATTGCTTCTCTGATGGTCTTCTTCGCTCACCTCCTGGGCGGCACGGCGGAGCACGTCTACGCCTCCAATTCGGCCTATGTCGACCGCATTACGCCCTTCTGGAATTTCGGCACCTTCGGAGTCTGCCTTTTCTTCGTCATCAGTGGCTTCGTCATCCTGCCTAGTGCGATACGCTATAGTCCCGCTCAGTTTGCTGCCCGACGGTTCCTGCGCCTCTACCCTCTGTTTTTCGCACTCAGCCTGCTTTTCATCGTGCTGAACGCAACTACCAACTTTTATCCCGAAACCAACAATCTCACAGCGGTTCTGGCAGGACTGACATTCCTGAACCTTGCAACCCATACCGAGCAATTGACGCCGAACGCATGGAGCCTGACCTTCGAGGTCTGGTTCTATGTGTTTACCGCAGCATTCGTTTTCCTGACGGTTCGTCGCCCGACCAGGCTCGGCACAATTGCGCTCGGTCTTCTCGCGGCGCTCTTTGTCGCCCGGTATCCGATCGCATTGTACTTTCTTGCCGGCGGGCTGATTCGCCTTGCCTATGACCGATATGAATGGGTAAGCCTGGGCCGCCATCGGCTTGCCGAGAGTGGGGCGTTGGCAGCCTGCGTCTTTCTCGCCAGCCGCGGCCATTACGACTATCACTGGTCCGATTTCCAAAGTGCCGAGCTTCCCTTGCTTATGGTCGCGACGGGGCTTTATTTCTTCCTTGCAGTGTCGCGGAACAGCTTAACGGCCCTACTCCTTGGCAATCGGCTGCTTCGATACTTCGGAACGGTGAGCTACAGTCTGTATTTGGTACATCCCTACACGTATTTTCTGACGCGCTCGCTGTTTTCCCGCGCCCATCTCTTTTCGGACAATGTTGCCGTATCAATGGGTGCCTTCATTTTGGTGGCGGCGGCGATCACCTGGGTGCTCACGCATTTCGCGAACAGAACGCTCGAGCTGTGGCCTTACGAATTTGTCTATCATCAGAAGATCTATCGCTCGAACTCGCAGCCAAGCGCAATGAGGCTTTGGCTGGCGTCAAATGCCAAACGTGCGGCATGGCTGCGGGGGTAGGACCGCCGTTGCGCGGCGACCTGCGGTTTTTTGAGGTGGATAGATAGCGGACTGGTCGTAACACTGTTCTAAGGCTGCAAGCAGGGATGTAGCTCGCATTTGTGTGACGCGATGTAGGCGCGGGATCGTGATGACCAAGGGCGCAAACAGCGACACCTCATGCTAGTGGGAGGACGAAATGGATCCACTTGTCATCGACGCCAAGCCTCAACCTATTTCAATCGATCCCGCTGACGCTGCCGTGCTCGTCGTGGACATGCAGAATGACTTCGGCTCCAACGGTGGAATGTTCGACAGAGCCGGAATCGATATCTCCGGGATTCAACGGGCTGTCGGCCCTACTGCCAGCGTAATAGCTGCCGCTCGCGAATTGAGCATGCCCATCGTCTACCTGAAGATGGGATATCATCGCGACCTCTCGGACCTTGGAACATCGGACGCCCCCAACCGTATTCGACATCTCCAGATCTTCGGGGTCGGCGCGAACATGGCAGCCCCGGATGGCAGCGAGAGCCGGATTCTGATCCGCGACACCTGGGGAACAGATGTCGTCAACGACCTCAAGCCACAGGCAGGGGATATCGTCCTCTATAAAACGCGATTCAGCGGTTTCTACGAAACCGAACTCGATTCGGTTCTGAAAACCGCAGGCGTCAAACACCTCATCGTGACAGGATGCACGACCAGCGTGTGTGTGGAATCGACAATTCGGGATGCCTTCTTCAGGGACTATCGCTGCATACTGCTGACGGATTGCACCAGCGAGCCCATCGCTTGGGACGCCCCAAGGAGCAATCATGATGCCTCGATCACGCTCGTTCAGATACTCTTTGGATGGACATCGACGTCCGACCAATTCCTGAAGGCGGTCGCGGAGCGAGTTCACGGGCGTAGCCGAATGAGCAGGCGAAGCTGCCTATCAGTCACCTCGAAGCACCGCGGCTGCCGCTCAGGGCCAGCATAGATCAAGCCCAAACACAACCGATGTCCGGTCCCAATGCAAACCGGCAATCTCAGAGATCGCGACCACTCTCGAAAGGTGCCCCGACGCATCACCTACGATTAGTCGTCCGACTTTGCCACAAGATCGGCGATGCGGGACACGTCCGGCACGTAAAGCTCTTTCGCATGGCGTAGCACCAATCCGATGTTTTGCAGGTAGCTCAGTTCGCGTGCCACCGCCTCGCGGTGGGTGCCAATGCGGTGGGCCAGATCCGTGTGGGTCGGGATAGGAGAAATCCTCGCTGAACCGTCGGCTCCTATGTCTTCGGCGCATAAGCGCAGCAGTTCCTTATGCACCCGGGACCGAACGTTGAGCGTCGAAAGCTCAACGATGTGCTCGACAAGCACCTGCTGACGTTCCACCAACAATTGTACAACGGCATGCAGGGCTTCAGGATCCTGCTTGACTATCTCCAGAAAGGCACGACTGCCGATCGAAGCGACAGTACATGGTCCCGCCGCTTCGACCGAATATGGCATCTGGATGTCGCCGCTCAAGGCAATTCCGTTAACAAGAGAGCCACGATGTGCGGGGGGGAGCGAAACGATCTTGCCGTTCCGGGTATAAACAAGCGCCCGAAGCTCACCCTCGAGCAGAAAAAAAAGCCGGTCGACACTTTCGCCGGCCGGGACCAGTACATCCCCCTCATTGAGATGCAACCAACGACAGCGGCGGTCTATCTCTATCAGCGTGGACGACTTAACATTGCTGAAATGCTCGATATTTTTCAAATCCGGCCCGTGCATATGGTTGGCATCAGCTACGGAGGTGATCTCCCCGTCAGTCTGCGGGCCTGGATATCGAACGGGCGGTTGTTTCATCCTGGATCGCGCCCCCCTTGCAAAGGTTCGCAGCCGCTTCCGTTGCGGCTGCTTCCCAAGCTCAAGCAAATCACATCTACTAAAACGGTCCGTCAAGAACCATTATTCGTTGAGTGAGGCGGCACCCATATTTCAATTCCGTATGGCAATCCCTTCATACGGCGTTGTGTTGAGTATGTAGGCAACTTCCGTACGGTTTCTCGCACGAAGTTTTTTCATCACATTCCGGATGTGTACCTTGACCGTGCTTTCACACATGTTGAGCTCGTACGCGATGACCTTGTTCGCCTTTCCTCGACGCAATGCCTCGATGACAGACATCTGACGCGAAGTAAAAGTGTTGTCTCCGTGCGGCTGCTGCTTGGTCGCGGGCTGGCCGTCGGTGACGGCGCGCCCTGAATGAAAGAGAACACTGGGCGGGACGAAGGTTCCGCCCGCCGCGACAAGCTGGATCGCCTTGGCGGCCACCTGCAACCTGACGCTGGTAGGAATATAGCCACGCGCGCCGTTTTCGACCACTTTGAGAATGTCCTCAAAGTTCTCGATATCCGATAGGATGACCACCCCTACCTCGGGCCTGGTCGCCTTCAGATGGCCTATCTGGGAAAGATGGTAGTCCGCCTGGGAGTTCGACCACATCACACACATCAGGACCGTCGAAACTCTCTGCGTTTCTTCGGGATCCGCCATGTCGAACGCTTCGACCGACGCGTAATGCTGGATATGAAATGATGGCTCGATGATTTCGAGGCTTCTGCTGAAGCAGTCACACATCAAAGGCCGGCCATCGATGATTGCAATCTCGATTCCCTCTCCCGAGGACGGTGAGAGACGATTGACGTCGAGAATAGATGGATATTGATCAAGATCAGTTTTGTCCGTCCGATCATTCGCAGGCAAAAAACTTGTCATGACTCACCCCCGCGCAAATCTCGCCCCAACGGAGATTTCGCTTTTAAACCCATACCTTAACACTTTAGTAATAGCTTGTGGACCGGAGGTGGTGGTGTGACAAAACGCACAGCGCGGCCAAAATTTCGGTTTCCCCAAGCAATCAAAGTGAAAAAGTCCTGGTTGCAGTATTATAGTTGGCTTCGAAGTCCATGCGCTTACCAATAGGGGGTAGCTACGGAAGTAGCGGTCACCCAGAATCCTTACGACAAAGAGCTGAACAGGGTGGTTATGTGAGCCGTTGGTCAGACCTTCGCTCAAAACGCGCATACTTTCTCGGCAAAACGTAAAATTGCATTCAGGAGCCGGCACATTCCATATGGCGGACCTGCGGCATGAGACGTCGCAGCCAGCGCCCTTTCCCGTCGATTGGCCGCCTTAGCGAAGATGGAGGCGAGCCTTATTCGAGGCTTTGCCGCAAGTGCTGGCCCAGCCTGATAGCGAGCGCGACGATGGTGAGCGTGGGCATGTCGTTGCCTCCAGTCGGGAAGACCGAGCTGCCGGCGACGAACAGATTTGCGAGGCCGTGCACCTGGCACGAACTATCGACCACGCCGGTTCGCGGGTCATCGCTCATCCTCGTCGTGCCCATGTGGTGTCGAACCCAGTGATAAGGGATGTCTCGCTCCCCCGCCGGGTTTTCGTCCTGGCCTGCATGAATGGCGCTTCTATGCCCCAGCCGCTTCATCTCTTCAGTGATGATTGCCTGGACACGCTCAAGCGTCCGTCGGACGAGAGGCCCCACATTCCATTGCAGCTTCACACGGGGCAGACTGAACTCGTCGAGCCTTGTATCGAGCGTGACGCGGCTTGCCGGATCCGGTTCTTGTTCGAGTATCGTGTCAAAATGAAAATGCCTTGCACGCCGACGTGAGTGCCATATCCGTTCGAAACCTGCCGACATTGCTCCCGCAGGATGCATCAGGACAGTTCGGCCGCATTTGATAAGATCGCGATGCAGGCGGCCTCTCCGCAGCCAGAAGGCAAGATACTGCAAGGCTTCGGAACCATCCATGTGATTGACGCAAGGTCCAGGCTTGATCCATGTGCGGGAATCGAGGAGGCGCTCGCTTGCACGTATCTCGGGCCGCAGCGCCAGTCCGAACGCATCATTGGTGCCGCGGTTTTCAGGCGACAATCCGGTCCTGCGGGTCCAGGGCACGTGGAGGTCTATCATGTTGTCGGGTTGGCTGACTTGCAGGCTTCCCCATTTTACCCGGGGATGCTCCATGAAATAGCGGCCAACCAGGTCATACTGGTTCCCTATGCCATTCGGCGCCTGTCGGTTTGAAACAAGGAGCAGGCGCGCGTTTTCGATACCGCCACAGGCCAGCACG
Source organism: Mesorhizobium sp. BR1-1-13 (assembly GCF_020165515.1). Taxonomy (NCBI): domain Bacteria; kingdom Pseudomonadati; phylum Pseudomonadota; class Alphaproteobacteria; order Hyphomicrobiales; family Phyllobacteriaceae; genus Mesorhizobium; species Mesorhizobium sp. BR1-1-13. The sequence continues at coordinate 299,051 of NZ_JAIUIH010000007.1, read as the reverse complement.
AAAAATCGCGCGTCAATCTGGAATCGTTTGTTCGGCGTGCTCGCTACCTCGATGGAGCGAACCCGCCTTCCGCAGTCATCGGTGTCGAGCCGCAGCGCCGTGGCATGCAGCACGACCTGCACGTTTTTTGCGTCCTGAAGCTTCTTGCGAAGCGTTGCTCCGATATCCGGAGTGGGACTGAGAAAGCAGCGTTCCGAAAAGAGCGGCCCGTTTTCAGGCATGACCGCGGAAGTCGGCCAATCGGTCAGGAGGTCGTCGATTCCGAGCAGCCGGGCTGCGGTCTCATAATGGGGTAGTAACGAGTTATGGGCGACGGGCCACCCACTCAGGGGTATCCAGGGGCGATGCTCGAAATCGCCATGATCCAACATCTTGCACCATCCGCCCCAACCAGCCTTGCCTGTGCTCCCGCCGAACTGACGAAGGCGGCAAAGGTCAAGAGCTTCGTAGGGTTGACCCACGGACAGCCCGCGCGACAGCCGTTGGCGCCAGTGCTCGTACGTCATGCCGCCGCTTTCGATGACGCATATGCGATGCCGCATGCCTTCGAGTTGTGATGCTATCGCCAGACCGGCGGCACCGGCTCCCACAATGCACACGTCCGCCTCCAGGCGCATCCCCTGCGGAAAGGCGTTGCAATCTTCAATCATGGCGTCGATCGGGCATGGCGTCGATCGGGACCAGAAATTGCACGCTTGTGAGAATAGCGTGTCCATTTGCGCCCTGCCCCCAGCCCTATCTGGCTGCTGGTCCCGCTGGCATCGGGCAGGCACGTTAAATTTGTCATTCGAAGAAAACAAATGCGACGATACGAGCAACGGCGCGAGGACTGCCGGAGCCCCGCCCTGTGCTCCATTCGGTTAGCCTCTGGAAGTTCGGCCACTGGCATTCCGTTGTCCAAGCCTGATCCTCTTGGCTGCCTCCGAACGCAACGCAGTTAAATTCGGCGCCACAATCGGATAATCCGGCGGCAAACCCCATTTCTGCCGATATTGCGCTGGCGTCATGCCGATGGACGTAAGATACCGCTTCAACGATTTCATCCGGCGTCCGTCCTCCAGATTGATGATGAAGTCAGGGGTCACCGACTTGCGGATCGGCACGGCTGGAACAGGTTTTGGTTCGGGCTGGTGATCGCCCACGGCAAGCTTTTGCAAAGCACGGCCGACATTCTGGATCAGGTCAATCAGGTCGGAAGGCGACGTCCGGTTCTTCCTGACATAGGCCGAAACAATATCAGCGGTTAGCTCAATGTGGTCGGCGGGGTCAGAGTCCATGAGTCCGCTCATTGCCTGAAGAAGATTACCTTCCGTGGCCGAGGCGCGGAGCACGTTCTGCATCGCTCATTGAAGGACTGCCCACCGTCACAGGAGAATGCTCCTGATGCCCCGCTCCTTGCATAGCCCAATGCCATCCCCAGGTGCCGTTTGTGTCAATTGTCCCTTGGCGGCAGCCGATCCATCCAAAAGTGGTACCGCTGGCAGTGCCTATCCCGTGACGGCAGCGGCGAAATGGCAACAACGGCGGCACAGCTAAGCCGGCAGGACCTCAGTGATCCGATGCCGGTGCGCACATATCGCGTACCGGCACCGACTGTTAAATCGATATCCAGCGCCGCCTCTCTGCGGCGGCTCGACTTGTTAAGGCTGTCGTGTCAGGAGCTTCATGGCGAGCGCGAAGTCACGATTGTCCACGCGCCGCGCCTTGAATGATGTTTGCGCCTTGCGCTGCGCGAGCGCGCTCGGACCTGAGCGGCGCGGCTTGAGGAGCAACTCTTTCTACCACTCCGAGCCGGTATAACCCGCAGCTTCCTTCCACAATGCGAGTGCGATGCTTGGCGAGCGGCCTTTCACTTCAATGTCTTTGCCGCGGTACTTTCCAGCCGCAATCCACACTGTCTTCGAACGCTGATAGATGTTGACGTCGAGGGCGCTGGCTAGAGCCTCCCAGTCCGTACGTTTTGAAAAATCCATCCGACCCCCGTCTCTCCATAATGTGGAGCAGTAACGAACATGGCGGATGAGAGTTCCGGATCGTGGGGACTTCATCAGTGGTTTGCGCAAACCGGTCGCACAGCGCCGGACCGACCGGCATCGGCCGATCCGACCTTTGTCCCGGAATCGGCAAAACGATCAGATGAAAGAAGCACTGAAGCGGTCAGTGAGCCTGTCAAAAGAATGTGTTTGATCGTGATAAGCCTCCAAAAGAGGGCATTGCTTATCCCGCGGATATGAATAGTTTTTTTCGAGGAAAATCTCGTATATATCGATTAATTCTTTGCATCCGTTAAATCAGATGGGAACTCTGCATGTATGTACATATTGTACAAAGGGAACCCTTACACGCTGATCTTCGTCTTGGCCCCGAACTGCAGAATGGCGATCCATAGACGGCATGCGGGTAAGGGGAAACGTAACGGCTGAAGCATGCAAAGCTTACTTGATACAAATTGTTGTGAACCCCCTTCTTCTCAAAAAGCGTCTACATTCTTGGATGGGCGCTCTAAGTGAGGTCTTTGGCATGGGGCCGTTATCGCGAAGGACGTTTGCACAGGGAACAGTTCTGGGCCTGTTACACTGGCTTGGCCTTACCAACCCTGGCAAAGCGGCCACTCAATCTTCAGCTGGCGTAACGCTTATCGCCGGCGGCAGACCTGCGGTAACGCTCGTTACTTCGGACCAACCGAGTGGCTCTGTTCACTACGCCGCCACGGAACTCGGCTGGCACATAGAAAAAGCGACCGGCATCCAACCTGCCATCACAACTGAAAGTCATGTCTCGCCGGCTGGCCTGCGGAACGCCGCCCATATCTTTCTGGGCGACACCCGGTTCGCCCGGGCGGCCGGAATCACCCTCGGTGCATTGCCGCGTGAAACCTGTATCATCCGAACCGTCGGCAACCATCTGTGCATCGCCGGCCTCGATCATCCCGGCAGTGCACTCGACCAAAACACGTCCGCGGGCACCCTCTTCGGCGTGTACGAGCTCCTTGACCGCTATTTCGGTGTCCGATGGCTATGGCCAGGTGAGCTGGGAACGTTTGTCCCAAAGGCACAGTCCTTGGTGATCCCTCCGCTTGATTACGTCGTTACGCCTCGGTTCATGCAGCGTCGCGTGCGCCCTGGGGCTGGCTTCACGAGCGAAGAACATCCCGAAATGGGGTTCACCGCAGCAGCGGCGAAAGAATACATGAAGGCACAGGCCACGTTCCTGCGTCGCCACCGAATGGGCCGCAGAGTACCCACGAACTACGGTCACGCTTTCGTCGACTGGTGGCAGCGGTATGGCACCGAGCATCCCGAATGGTTTCAATTGGTCAGAGGCAAACGGGGCCCGGTGAGGCTGGGCGCTCGCTTCTCGATGTGCATTTCCAATCCGGGCTTGCGAGAAGAGATCGTTTCGCAATGGCGTGAGCATCGGAGCGCCTCTGCGGGACAACCAGCTTTCGTCAATGCGGTCGAGAACGACATCCCGGGGCAATGCGAGTGCGAAGTATGCAAGGCGCTGGATGGCCCAGAGCCGCCTGACTATCGAAAGTTCATTCCGTCGAAGTCGAAGATCGCCAGCAAGCCTTTCGTATCGGACCGCTATGCGCGTTCATGGCAAGCCATTCAGCGGATAGCCGCCAAAGACGACCCTAACGCGGTCGTGGTTGGATACGCCTATATGAACTACTTCGCGGCACCGACATCGGGAATCAAGTTGAACCCGAATATCCTGATCGGGTTTTGCCCATCGGCCTGGTACTATCCACGCAACGGCGAAGAGCAGGACTGGATAAAAGACCAGTGGCGCGGATGGGCGGCAACGACTGCCCAGGTGTTCATGCGCACCAACTATTTCCTGGATGGCTACTGCATGCCGCATATATTCGCCGGCCAGTTCGCCGACGAGTTTCAGAACGCGGCGCGAAACGGGATGGTCGGAACCGATTTTGACTCGCTGACAGGCCATTGGGCGACGCAAGGTCCAAATCTCTATTTGTTGATGCGCCTGCAGACACATCCTGAGATTGCCGTGGAGTCATTGTTGTCGGAATATTATTCAGCCTTCGGACCTGCGGCCGACGACGTCAAAAGCTATTTTAATTATTGGCAGGCGTATACTTCGAACGCTCGCGCCCAGCTGCGGGACGGGTTCGAGGCTCTTGGAGCATCTCGTTGGCGAAGCTGGGCAAAGGCGGCGCACGCTGTCTATCCAGAGGAGAGTTTCGCGCCGGCGGAAGCCTTGCTGGACCGGGCGACCGCCTTCGCAATCCAAGATCCGGAAGCCTCCATGCGGGTGAAGTTCCTTGAGCTGGGATTGCAGCATGCGAAGCTGTGCTCGCGAGCGGCCAGCAAGCTCACGCTCGGCGATCCGCAATCCACCTATGAGCGCGGGAAGCCGGAAATGGAAGCGTTGCTGCAATTTCGGCGATCATATGAGCATATGTGGATATCCAACATGAACCACTGCGCGTGGGTGGAGAGCCAGAGTTGGATCCTGCCGGGCTTTGCGATTCAATCTCCGGACCTTGATCCGGAATGATCCATCTATTTTGAAGGACGTTGCGGGAAGCTAGCTGGCCAAGCCGCGCGATATCGCGCCCTGGCCAGCTAGGAGAGGTGGTCGGCGTGTGCCAGGCACTGCCGACTGTGCGCGGTGCAGTTGCGGGAGCGCTTCTGTCCATGAACGGGGGGACTGCGTCAAGACAGGCGACAGACGCGACAATCACCTCGCAATTTTTCCTCAATCGCCGGAGAGGACACGTCGTGCTGCGCGGAAGTCGGTGCCTGGCTCTGGTTTCCCGATGTGAGGCCGAGACTTGCCGGACTGCATTTTTCCTGTGCGGCTTTGAGCTGTGTTAACGTTGCCCTTGAAGCGGTGAATCGGACCGAGGGGACTAGGGTCCGAAACCCGATTTTCATCCTGTTTGGCTGACACCTCCCGTTGTTTTGGGAGTTGTGAACCACCTGGGCATTTCGCGATTCGAAGGCGAACCGTCAACCACGCATTAGAGTATTGTTAGGCCCAGGTACTTCCCACCTCCCTTTATAGAACACGGGAAGTCTGTAACCTATGACTGCAAATTGTAAGCTGGCAGTTTGGGGCTACTCCGTTCGGATACCGTGTGCTGCCGACGGCAAGGGCCGCGGCACCGATGGCAGGGGCCGTGGCGGCAACGGCCATGCTCAACCAGCGTTTTCATCAGATCCCTGTCACCCAAGGTCAGCGTCACAAGAGTCCGCAAAGTGTGGCCAGGAACATGGAACAACCGCTCTCAGCAGCAGTTGTCCGCTTCAGGAGGCAATATGAGCGCGACGATCGAGTTCTTTCGAACCTGGCTGCAGGAGAATGTCGGAAACCTGGCCACCGACACGCAAGTCAGCGTCGCCGTGTTGGCCCAGCAATTCGAGCAGGATGCGGACGCCGCAGGATATGGGCGCGAGGTTCGCGAAGAAGATATCGGCAACATAGAGGACGCCATCCAGCAGGCCCTCGACAAGACGAGCGCAACCAACGGCCGGCAGCCAGTGCCGGAAGAAGATGGCTCGCTCACGCCAATCATCGAAGGTCTTGAGGCTGCGGAGCCTGAACACTCAGCGTCTGCCGCTGGTGACGGCCGTAAGGAAGAGAGCTGACGAGCGCCTACAGCCGAATACCGGATCGTTAGTCTGGCGTATCGGGCTGGGTCGATCAGCGAGGGAAGCCCCGCACAGGATGATCTTCTTCACGAGCGACACTCATTTCAACGATCCACGCATCCTGCGAATCGACCGGCGGCCGTTCAGCTCGCTGGCAACGCATGACGCGGCGCTGATGAGCCTCTGGAACGAGACCGTCGGCTCGGACGACGAGATCTGGCATCTGGGTGATTTTGCCCGCCCGAGGGCCGGCATCGAAAACATCCTGTCGCAACTCAACGGGCGCAAGCACCTGATCATCGGCAATAATGACGCAAGCGATGCAACGCTCGCATCTGGCTGGGCCAGCATCCAGCACTATGCGGAACTGGTGGTGGACGGCACCCTCCTCATCCTGTGCCATTATCCGTTTCGGACCTGGAATCAGATGGGCAAGCAATCGGTGAATTTGCACGGGCATTCGCATGGCAAGCTGAAGCCGCTTACTCGCCAGCGTGATGTCGGCGTTGACGTGTGGAATTTCCGGCCGGTTTCCCTGCCGATCCTGCTCAGCAAGCATAACCGTCGATCAGGCTGAGTGTGGCCCGGCGCCACGGACCGGCAGTCGTCATTTATACAGTTCTTGATGTGCTTCGCTCAGCATCAAAGTCGGACAAGAATGAAGATCGATCACGATTTTTCGTTACAGGAACAACAAGGAGGGCGCACCGTTGGGAAAGTGATCGCAACAAGCGATTTAACCAATGGAGACACTTATGATGAAAACGATCTTCGTCGCATCCGCGCTGTCCTTAGCGCTCGCCACATCCGCCCTGGCCCAAACGAGCGGCTCGGGCAATGCCGGCGGTACCGCAGGTGGCGGCATGAACAACAGCGGCACGAGCGTCAATGGCTCCGGCAACACCACGGGTACCGTCACAACTGATCCGAATGCGACGAACTCGACCACGACAACGCCCAACGGCATGAATGACCGTTGCAAGGACACTGCGGGCAATGACGTCGACACCAATACCGCCAGCGGCACTGCCACCTCGCCGTCCCAGAATTGCAACAAATAGTTCCGCCAGCAGAATTCAGCTCAGGCCCGGCGATGACCGGGCCTGAGAATCGTAAGGCTGGGCCTATCGAAAGACTCAGTGCGTGACCGCTACTACCAAGCCTTGAGCCTCTCAGTCGCACGCGATCGGCAGCAGTTTCGTTTTGCCGGTCAATCTGGCCCCCAGCGTCAGGCTGTTCGGGAACCCGCTCACGAACGTGTTCACCGCGGCAGCGGACATGGGATGGGAGGCAAGGCGTGCCAACAAGGCAGCCACGCGAATGCGGGTTGCAAATTGTCGGTTCCAGGCCTTCGAATAGCGGCGTCCAACAGCAATCCTCGCCGCCCGGTCCCAACGGTCGAACCTGGCCAGTTCATTGGCCAACAACCAGCCTGACTGCAACGCCATCGAGATGCCTTCAGCGATGATGGGATGGGACTCACCGGCGAGGTTGCCCACCCGAAATATGTCGTCGGCAAAACGTGGGCGTATGCCAGGCCGCATGGGACCTGCGGCGAGCCATTCGCCATGGAGCGTGGCATTCACGATCATGGAGGCGACACGGGGACACGAAGCAAGGATATGCGCATGAACAGCTTGGGCTGCCGACGAGGCGTTGCCTTTTTCGCGCAGCCTGATCAAGACGTCGCGGCGTATGCAGCACGACAGCGACATCCTGTTCCGGTCGGCCCAGACCATGCCGCCATAGCCGCCTGGAAATGCCAGCAGGGGCATGAGGTCGCGGTCGAGCTCAGCGCCGGTGAAATGAGCCTTGAATCCGAAAAGATCGTGCGGCGCGTTGGTTTTCGGCAGATTCGTCGGAAGCCTTCCTTGCTCCCACGAGCCATGCGCGGCGATCACGACCGGCGCAACGAGAACTCCCTGAACGTGCTTGCTTTCGATCCGAACCATGGCGTTGTCACCATCGGTGGTGATCTCCGCCGCCCGCCAAGGCTGAAACACGTCGGCTCCGGCATCGCGAGCCGCATCCAAAAGTATGCCATCCAGAACGTCGCGCCCGAGCGCGCGTCCAAATGCATCTCCCGCGGCCCGCGGCATGCCCGCATCCGTGCTGGGACCCGATGCAAAAAGTGCAACTCGCTTGACCTCAGGACCAGCTTTGGCGCGAACCACGGCGCCCCCACCCAATTTGTCCAACAGATCCAGATTGACCGCAGACATGAATTCCCCGCAAACTTTGCGGCGCGGGAATTCACTTCGTTCGACGATGGCAACGGCGCGCCCCTGGCCGCTCAAAGCCAAGGCCACCGAAGAACCACTTGGCCCGGCGCCTATGACGATGGCGTCGTACATCATGGCAAACCTTCCGAAGCGCGGTCGACGGCAAGGAAGGCGTGCGTAAACGGTCCAATTCTGCGTTCTGCACACTGGCGCCTGAAATCCGGAGACCATAGGCTGGAAAGCTCATGCCCCGCAAAACCGGCGCGGACGCTTGCCGGCGCATCGTGCAAAGTCACCTCGTTCGCGCCGATGACATGCAGAAGCGAACAGGCTCTTAAGGCAATGGCGTTTCGGCTCGGCTCGGTGGCGAGAAACACTGGCGCCAGAGGGCGAAGCGCCAAAAAAAGGCGTTTCAGGGCTGCGTCCGAAAAATGGTGCAGAAACAAGTTGGCCGATACCACATCGAAGGTCCCGGCGCGGGGTCTTTCGATCCATTCGAAGACATCATCGGTGACGGTTTCGATACGCCAACCAAGTGCGGAGAAATCAGCGAACCGCTTGTCCGAAATGAGGTTGAACTGGTCAAGCATGACAAGGTCGACATCTGTCCAGCGCCGGGCGAGGCGCTTTGCGACGGAGAGCATGAATGCTCCATCGCCGGAACCAATTTCCAAAAATCTGGTCGGGCTTTTGCGCACGTTCGCCTTCAACAGGCTGGCCATGATCGCGCTCTGAAACATTAGTGCGTTTATCCAAGCAAGATCACGCCGCGAACCGACTGCTCTGGGATCGTCGGGGGGCAAATTGTCGAGCAGTTCCCGCTCGATCCGACGATGGTCGAGATCATTGGCCATTTAGGTATCGCCGGCTGTGTGGAACATCATCGTCTCGGTCGTCAGGCCGGGTCCGAATGCCATGGCACAACCCACACGGTCTTCCTTTGTGGCCTCGCGCAGCATTCGCTCGAGCACGAACATGACGGTAGCAGAGGACATGTTTCCGTTTTCGCGAAGGACCTCCCGGGAGGCCGACAACGCATCGGAATGGAGATTTAGCGCGCGCTCCACAGCGTCGAGAACGGAGCGCCCGCCCGGGTGGACGGCCCAAAGGTCGACGTCTGCGACGCTCCTGTTTCCCAGAATGCTGCCGATGTCTGTGCCGAGTGCATGGTGGATTGCGGCGGGAACCTCTCCCGACAACACCATGTCGAAACCATCGTCATGTATGTTCCAGGTCATGAGGTCGCGGCTGCCGGCATCGACGAGCGCGTGAAAACTATCCAATCCGATGCCAAAAGGGCTGGCGCTTACCGACGCAGCCGAGCAGCCATCGCCCCACAGGCAGAACGAGAGCAGCTTTTCGAGGTCGGAGGTCTCCTTGAGGTGGAGCGTACAGAGTTCGATGCTGACCACCAGAACCCGGGCCTCGGGTTCCGACCGGATGATGTGTCGTGCCTGCTTGAGTGCGTTAATCGCTGCATAGCAACCCATGAAGCCTATGATTGTGCGCTCGATGGTGGTCGGCAGGTTGCACCGGGCAATTATTTCCAGATCCAGGCCGGGGGCGGAAAACCCCGTGCAGGTGGTAACGATCAAATGCGTGATACGGCTCCTGTCCTGACCATGAAGGAGCTTCTCCACGGCCTGTTCAGCCAGAGCGGGCGCTGTGGCCGCGAACATTTCCATGCGCTTTGCCGTGCCTGGAAACGCGCCGCGTTTGAAAACACCCTCCAGATCGACACTTGGACCTTCAGGATCATCGGCGGGCGCAAAGCACGAATAACGATGCTCTATTCCGCATCGGTCCGCCATGCGATCAAAGATCGCCCGGCGACGGGGATCTGCCGTCAGCTGGGAACCGGCAAATTGAAGAAAGAAGCGGTGAACGCCATTCTGCGGAACGGCTGCCGCAATCCGATTGATGAAGGCTTGAGCGGGCATTTTTCTTCGGCCTACATCTTTAGGCTGGTGTACCGCGGGCGTGACTAGGAACCCGACCGGGTCGGGACCAGCTCCTGAGAGATGGTAAACACTGTCATAAACGTCCGGGACAGATGAAAGCTTCCCTCGTCCTCGACGATTTCCAAGGAGCCGGCCCATGGCGGCACCAAGCGCAGTTGGAGGCATCCCCGCTGTCGGCAGCGCAGGCGGGCGAGCGTCGAACTTGGGCACCGTACCGCAACGGTTGCCGCATTCGCGTCAGGATGGATGGCATCGCAGCCGCCATGTAGCGAGACGAGTCATCCATCCCTCGACCGGCCAAGGCCTTGGCCAGTCGACCGCGATCTCGGTCGGACCGGCGGCTTCCCCGGACCACCAGGGGTATTGTCAAGGCGGCCTAGCTATCATGCCAGCGGGGACAAACCGCTGTCGAATGGCCGTGCGCGGAGATGCCCTATTTGGCGTTTTTGGCCCCGCCGATCTCCTTGTCCCACTTCTCGAACATGGCAACCAGCGGTTTGGCGTCGAGCGGCGGTTCGATCGGGTTGTCGGCGATCATCGCGGCATATTCGGGCCGGCCGAAGCGCTTGATCGTGTCCTGGCTGTCCTGCGGCGCCATCTCTATCGGCACGTCCCTGATCGACGGGCCGGGGTACATGTAGCCGTGATCGTACATGAATGCCTGCTGCTCGGGCTCAAGAATGAAGGCGATCAGTTGCAGGAGAACGCCGAGCTTTTCGTCGGAAACGCCCTTTGGGATAGCCACATAGTTGGCGTCGCTGACCCAGTGGAAGCCCTTCAGGGTCGCAATCTTGTAGTCTTCGGGAACGATGCCGAGATAGCGCGGATTGATGTCCCATCCGGTGGTCGTGGCGATGATGTCGCGCGTGCCGTCACCCAGTTCCTTCATGGTGACGGTCGTGCCGGAGGGATAATAGTCGATGCAGTCGTTCAGTTCCTTGAGATAGGCCCAGGTCTTCTCCCAGCCGTCGATAGGATCCAGCGGATCCTTATCGCCGAGCAGGTAGGGAAGGCCCATGACGAAGGTTCGGCCGGGGCCGGAATTCGCCGGTCGCGCATACATGAACTTTCCCGGATGCGCCTTGCACCAGGCAAGCAACTCTTCAGCGGTCCCAGGAAGGTCCTTGACCCGATCCGGCGCATATTCCAGGAGCGGGCCTGACGGATACCAGCTATCGACGAAGGCCTGGCCCTTCGCCATCTGCTGCATGGCATAGGCGCCCGGCAGGTAGCGCTCGTCGAGCTTGGGAAACATATCGGCGTAGTCGGGCAGGATCTGGGTCCACAATCCCTGGTCGATGCCCGCTGCAAGGGCGTCGTTACCGGTGAGCACGAAATCGATGTCCAACCGGCCTGCCGCCTGCTGGGCCTTGAGCTTGGCGGCAAGTTCGGGCGCGGGGGCCTGCGTATAAACGAACTTCGAAATCAGTTCCGGATGGGTCTCGGCGAACTTTTCAAGCGCTCGCTGGCTGAGCTGCAGGTCGCCGGCAACGTCGACCACATTGATGACCAGCGGTTCCTTCGGCTTCGGGAACTCCTTGGCAAGCGCGAAAACCGGCCTTGCCGTCGCGGCAACGCCAGCACCCAGGATCGTTAGAAGGGCATTGCGTCGGGTTGTCATTGGTGTCTCCTCCCTTTCTAGGTTGCGTGGACGATTATTCGCCCACGGTGTCCGGCACTTCGCGAAGCAAAGCAGTCGATTGCGGATCGAGAAACAGGTGGCAGTCGGCATGCCTGCGCAAGATACCGGCCGGCACCATCGGCGAGATCGGCGCTTCGACCGTATCGCGCACCGCCTCGGCCTTGCGGCGGTCCGGCACCGCCAGCACGATCAGACCGCTTTTCATGATTTGGTTGACGGTCATGGAGATCGCCCTGTGCGGAACGTCTTCCAGCGTCGGAAACCAGCCTTCGCCGAACTGCTGGCGGCGGCAGCGGTCATCCAGCGTTACCAGGTGGAAAGGCGCGGTCGTCTCGAAGTCCGCGGGCGGATCGTTGAAGGCGAGGTGGCCGTTTTCGCCGATGCCCGCGAAGGTCACATCGATGGGGTGGCGGGCAATCAACGCATTGATGCGCGCCACCTCGGCACCTGGATCCGGCACGTCCCCGTCGATGAAATGAAAGGCCCCGAGCGACGGCAGCAGTGCGGTGAAGCGCTCCTTGAGATAGCGCCGAAAACTGGCCGGATGCGTATCCGGCATGGCGACATATTCATCGAGGTGAAAGCCGGTGACGCGCGACCAGTCGATGTCATCCCGCTTCACCAGCGCGGCAAGTACCTCGAACTGGCTGGCGCCGGTGGCGACGACGATATTGGCCGCGCCGCGCGCCTCGATCGCGGCGCGGATCGACTGCGCCCCCAGTTCAGCGGCAGCGGCGCCCAGCAGCTTTTTGTCCGGTTTCACGTAAATTCGCATGATCACTCCGTGGTTGTAAGTCGATCGAGCCCCGCCGTGGCTCGCTGCGAGCACGGGGCCTGGGTTGTCGCCCTGATGACGAATTCGGTGACGAGATTGATGCGCTTGTGAGCGAGCGGCTTGCCTTGCAGCATAGCGACGAGAAGCTCGACCGCCTGCCTGCCGGCCTCCGCGCAATGGGTTGCGATGGACGTCAGGGGCGGGAAAAGGGTTGGCGCCAGTATGCCGTCGCAGCCGATCACGCTGTAGTCGCCCGGCACCGACAGGCCGCGCGCGGCAAGCCCGGCCATGATGCCTTGCGCCATGACATCGTCGAACGCGAGTACGGCGGTCGCGCCCGTCAGGACGAGTTCATCGACGCAGGCCTGGCCGGCCTCGAAGCTTGGCCGCGAGGTCGGAACTCGTACGATCTCGACCCCAAGCTCGGCGGCCCTCCTGGTCACGGTGCCGTAGCGCTGGCTGTTCGACCAGGAGAATGCCGGCCCGGCAACATAGGCGATCGATCTATGGCCCAGCGAAACCAGATGCTCCAGCGCTTGCCCATAGCTTGGCCCGCTGTCGACCAGAAGCCGTACCATGCCGGGAATGTCGCGGTTGACGAGGACGCAAGGCCGCTTCCGCGCATGTTCAAGGATCTGTTTCGTGTGCAGGCGCGAAGAGGCGATGATGAAACCTTCTACCTGCGCCGACAGCTTGGTCAGGAGAATGTCTTCCACTTCCGGCGTCTCGTCAGAATCGCCGATAAACGTCGCATAGCCACAGTCGCGGGCCGTCGCCTGCCCCCCACGCATCATCGCCGCGAAGAACGGGTTGGTGATGTCGGGCACGATCAGCGCGATATTGCCCATCCGGCCGGTGCTTAGTGCGCGCGCGGCATGGTTGGGAACGTAGCCGAGCCGCGCGGCGACCGAGTGAACCCGCGCGACCGTCTCGCGACTGAGAAGTTCCGGCCGGCTGAAAGCACGCGAAACGGTAGCCGAAGAGACGTTGGCGGCGTCCGCCACCTCGCTCAGCGTCGGTGTTGAAGATGAATTGTTCCGCCTTCGGTCAGGCATGCGCGCCCCTATGCAAGCGCTTGCATGAAAGCGCTTGCACGAAGTCGTGTCAAGGATTGATTGACCTAGAACAGGTCGGATAGTCGGGGTGTCCCCCGAGGCAGTCCTCCACAGGCGGAAACCGACCTAATGCCGATCGACGTCAGGGATAGGACAGGATCGGCGCAGGCGGACCGAAGGCCGCGCCGATCACGGTGGGCATTGCCGCGCCGTCAACCCTTGGACTGGAGCGCGTGGATCACGCCGCGCAGTTCCGCCAAACCGCGCAGGCGGCCTATCGCCGGATAGCCCGGATTCACCTTCTTTGTGAGATCGTCCAGCATGCGGTGGCCGTGGTCGGAGCGGAAGACGATGGTGTCGTGCGGTTCCCGTTTGCCGTCTTCGGCCAACAATTCGCGCAGTACCGCAACCATGTCCACGTCGCCGTCCAGATGCGCCGCTTCATGGAAGGTGCGGCCATCGCCTTCGCGCTTGGTCGCCCGCAAATGCGCGAAGGGGATACGCGGCGCGAAGTGCTTCGCCATCGCCGGAAGATTGTTGTCGGCGCGCACGCCAAGGCTTCCGGTGCAAAAGCACATGCCGACGGCCGGCGACGGAACTGCCTCGAAGAGCGCGTTGTAGTCGGCGGCGGTCGAGGCCACCCGCGGCAGACCGAAGAGCGAGCGGGGCGGATCGTCCGGATGCAGCGCAAGCCGGACGCCGCTGCTCTCTGCAGCGGGCGCGATCGCCGCCAGGAATTCGGTGAGATGGTGGCGCAGCCGGGCGGCATCGATGCCCGCATAACGCTCCAGCCGGTCGCGAAATTGCGGGACCGTCAATGGCTCCGTGGTTGAACCCGGCAGCGCGCTGGCGATGTTGGCGACGAGGGTCGCGGCCTCCTCTTCGCTCATCGCCTCGAAGACAGCTTTCGCCCGCTCCCGGTCCTCGTTCGAATAATCGGCCTCGGCTCCCCTGCGCTGCAGGATGTGCAGGTCGAAAGCTGCAAACCGGTCCTGATCGAAACGCATCGCGGTCGCGCCGCTTGGCAGTTCGTAGTCGAGATCCGTGCGGGTCCAGTCCACCAGCGGCATGAAATTGAAACAGATGATATGGATGCCGTTGGCCGCAACCGCTTCCATGCTGGCGATCCAGGCCTCGATCTCGGCTTTCGCCTCGCCGCCGTGACGCTTGACAGCGTCGGGGACCGGTATGCTTTCAACAACCGACCAGACAAGCGGAGATCGGTCGGACGGCGTATCCTCGATCATCGCCTTGCGCGTCGCCACCTCCGCCTTCGTCCAGGCACGCCCGATCGGGACTTCGTGCAACGCCGATACGATATCGGTGGCGCCGGCCTGACGCACCGCATCGAGCGGAACCCCGGCATCCGGCCCAAACCATCTCCATGCCTCGCGCATTCGTCATTTCTCCAACTATTTCAGGGCTGGTCGGCTCAAATAAACCAGTCGGGGTAGGCGTCGCGCAGTTGCTCGACATCGGGAATGACAGCGCCCAGATGGATACGCATGGCCTTGCAGGCAGCCTCCACGTCATGCGCCGCTATGGCGTTGCGGATAACCGTATGCTCGCCGATCACATGGTCCATGCGGCCGAGCGCCGGCAGCGTCATGCGTCGCGCCCGGTCGATCTGCACCTTGACCGGCTTCAGATAGTTCCAGATGCCGGAATAGTTGGCTATTCGGGCAATCGCCTCGTGAAAGGCCTCATCGGCCTCGTGAAAGCCGTTCATGTCCTGTCGTTCGGCAAGGAACCGCTGCCGCGCCAATATATCGTCGAGCTTTCCCACATCGTCGCCGTTTGCGCATTGCGCGGCCTTTTCGACCGTGGCGCCTTCCAGCGCCTTACGGATGACGACGGCTTCGGGAATGAGCGAGATCGGTATCGGCGCGACGAAGGTTCCCGACTGGGGATAGATATTGACCAGCCCGTCTTCGACCAGGCGAATCAACGCCTCGCGAACCGGCGTGCGGCTGACACCGAAACGCTCGGTCAGGACCTTTTCATTCAAGGCGTTGCCGGGCTTAAGCTGCATGGATACGATCGCCTCGTGCAGTTCGCGGTATACTGCGGACGCAGCGGTCGTACGCACGATGCCCGGCCGACGCATCTTCGTTCGAACGGGGACGGCGTCGCGGTCGGAGCCCGCAATGCCCGCATGCGCCTTTGCTGATGTCATTCTCAATCCCCGATCTTCAATCAGTTGACATATTAATATATTATTCCTTACTGTTCGCCAATATCGGAACGCCGCTTCATCCCAAATTATGATTGCGCGCATTCAATCGCCCCTCCCTTCCGAACGCCGCTTCGCGGCTCGACCGCAAGGATTTTGCAATGCCGCTCCATCCCGACAGGCTTTTTTCGCCTGACCCTACCGTCCGTTCCATCGCCAGGCGCCTCTATGAAGGCGTGCGTGCCTTGCCGATCATCTCCCCGCACGGCCATACCGAGCCGGATTGGTATGCGTATGACCTGCCGTTCCCGGATCCGGCCACGCTGTTCGTCAAGCCCGACCACTACATTTTGCGCATGTTCTATTCCCAGGGAATGCGCATGGAAGATTTCGGCGTCCCACGGCTGGATGGGGGCCCGATCGAAACCGATCCCCGCAAGATCTGGCGCCGCTTCGCCGAGAACTACGCCCTTTTCCGCGGCACGCCGACGCGGCTTTGGTTCGAGCATTCGCTGGCAACGGTCTTCGGAATCGAAGAGCGGCTCGGCGCGAAGAATGCCGACCTTCTTTATGATCGAATCGCCGAACAGCTCGAACGGCCGGAGATGCGCCCGCGCGCGCTCTACAAGCGTTTCAACATCGAAGCCATCTCAACGACGGACGCCGCCACCGATGCGCTTGCCGCGCATGATGCGATCAAGGCTTCCGGCTGGAACGGCCAGATTGTGCCGGCCTACCGGCCAGACGCCGTCGTCGACCCTTCGCGCAAGGGTTTCCATGCCGAGGTGGAGCGGTTTCTGGCGTTGGCCGGAACGCCGGCCAGCTATCCCGGCTATCTTGAGGCGCACCGCATCCGCCGTGCCTATTTCAAGCAGCGTGGCGCGACATCCACCGACCACGGCCATCCGAATGCCCGCACCGCCGACCTGTCGAAGGCGGAAGCAACGGCTCTGTTCGACCGAGTGCTGAAGGCCGATGTCTCGCCCGAGGATGCCGACCTGTTCCGCGCGCAAATGCTGACCGAAATGGCGCGCATGAGCGTCGAGGACGGCCTGGTCATGCAAATCCATCCCGGCTCTTTCCGCAACCACAACCCGCAGATTTTCACCGAGTTCGGCTTCGACAAGGGCGCAGACATTCCCACCAGCACCGATTATGTCCACGACCTCAAGCCGCTCCTCGACGCGTTCGGCAACGACACGCGCCTGACATTGATCCTGTTCACACTGGACGAGACGGCCTATGGGCGCGAGCTTGCGCCGCTTGCCGGACATTATCCGGCGTTGCGCCTCGGCCCGCCCTGGTGGTTTTTCGACAGCCCCGAAGGCATGTACCGGTTTCGCAAGCTTACCACGGAGACAGCCGGCTTCTATAACACGGTGGGCTTCAACGACGACACCCGTGCCTTCTGTTCGATCCCCGCGCGGCACGACATGGCGCGCCGCGTCGACTGCAATTTTCTCGCGGAATTGGTGGCTGACCACCGGCTCGACGAGGACGAGGCGCAGGAAGTGGCGCACGATCTCGCCTACCGCCTCGCCAAGAAAGCCTATAGGTTCTGACCATGGCGCAGCGGCTTTCCAATCGGACCCTGGTGACCTGCCGGCCGGGATCGGGCGCACGGACCGCAGAGCTCGGCTCGGCTGCCGAACTGGCCCCCGTCTTCCTGTGGCTGAAGCAGGTCTTCGGCACCGATCTCCCGGCCGAGCTCCATTTCGCAAGGCCGGGAACCGTATTGATCGATCGTTTGAACGACGGCACCGCGGCCACCGTGCCACGATGGGTGCAGCGGTTCATGCACGGAGCAGAAAGCGGTTGTTTTTGAGGACTGGTAGATTAATATATCAAAATTGAGATCCTGCCCGGACAAGACAGGATCCCAGCGGAGGAGATGAAGATGATCAAGATCACTCGGCGACAGGCGGTCGGCGGACTAGCCGGCATGGCGGCGCTTCCGGTTGCGCGCGCGCTTGCCCAGACCGCCAAGCTGCCGACCGCGCCCGTCACCATCAATATCGTCGATGTCGCCGGCAATCTGGCGCTAACCCAGAAGGCGATCGAGAATTACAAGACGGCCAAGCCGGAACTGATCTCGAACATCGTCTTCACCAAGGCGCCCGCCCCGGAGCTTCCGGGCAAGATCAAGGCGCAGCAGGCGGCGAACCGTGTCGATATCGATCTCGTGCTTACCGGAACGGATGCGCTGTCGGCAGGCCTGGAGATGGACCTGTGGGTCAAGCTGCTTCCTGATGATTCGGGCGCCTTGCCGAAGCTGGCCGATATCTATCAGGAGCCGGCAGCGCGCATGCAGACGCTGGCCAAGGACCACGGCGTCGTCGTCACCTACTACCCGTCCGGGCCGCTGCTCGAATACATGCCGGACAAGGTCAAGACAGTGCCGACCACGGCGGAGGAGCTTCTGGCCTGGGCCAAGGAGAACCCGAACCGGTTCCTCTATGCGCGCCCGGCCAATTCCGGCCCCGGCCGTACCTTCCTGATGGGCCTCCCCTATCTGCTCGGCGACAGCGATCCGAAGGATCCGGTCAAGGGCTGGGACAAGACCTGGGCCTATCTCAAGGAACTGCACAAACACATCGAATATTATCCGACCGGCACCGGGGCGCTGATGAAGGAACTCGGCGAAGGCACGCGCGACATGACGGTGTCGACGACGGGCTGGGACATAAACCCGCGCGTTCTCGGCGTCGTGCCGAAGGAAGCCAGGGTTGGGGCGCTGAAAGGCTTCCATTGGGTCGCCGACGCCCATTACATGTGCGTGCCGAAAGGGGTCAGCGACGAAAAACTGGCCGTGCTCAAGGACATGATGGCATTCCTGCTGGCGCCTAAGCAGCAGGCCTATACCTATGACGAGGGCTATTTCTATCCGGGCCCGGCGGTCAAGGATGTCACCCTCGACATGGCGCCGCAGGAAAGCCAGAATGCGATCGCCGAATTCGGCCGCACCGAATATGCCGACCTGATCGCCAACAACCCGATCGAACTGCCGCTGGAGCCCGCTTCGATGGTAACGGCATTCCGAATCTGGGACGAACAGGTCGCCGCCGCCGCGAAATGACAAACCTTTGAGTTTCAGCGCATAATATGAACCGGGCATGCCGCCCGGTTCGCCTACAACAATAGGGCTACGAACGGATGCTGCTCGCCTCGTCGAAATTCGACGAACTCCGCCTCGATCATATGAGTCGAAAATTCGGCAGTATGAGCGCGCTGAGTGACGTTTCGCTGACCGTGCGCAAGGGGGAATTCATCGCCCTGCTGGGACCTTCGGGCTGCGGCAAGTCGACCGCACTGAACTGCATCGCCGGACTGCTTTCCACCACGGGCGGCAGCATCTATCTCGACGACAAGCGCATCGACCAGCTTAAGCCGGAAGACCGCGGCTTCGGCATGGTCTTCCAGAACTATGCGCTGTTCCCGCATATGACCGTCAAAGCCAATATCGGCTTCGGCCTGAAAATGCGCGGCACGCCCAAGGCCGAGATCACGCAGCGCGTCGACGAGGCGCTGGGGCTGGTGCGGCTGGAAACGCAGGGCCACAAGCTGCCGGGTCAACTGTCAGGCGGCCAGCAGCAGCGGGTGGCCATCGCCCGCGCCATCGTCATCGAGCCGCCGCTGGTGCTGATGGACGAGCCGCTCTCCAACCTCGACGCAAAATTGCGCATCGAGATGCGTGCGGAAATCCGGCGCATCCACAACCAGCTCGGGGCCACCACCCTTTATGTGACCCATGACCAGGACGAGGCCTTGTCGCTGGCCGACCGCATAGTCGTGCTGCGCGATGGCCGAATCCGGCAGGTCGGCGCTCCGCGGGACCTCTATGAGAGCCCTGACCATCTGGACGTCGCCGAATTCATGGGCTACCGCAACCGGCTAACCGGCAAGGTCACGCGGCGCGACGGTGACATTGCCACGGTCGAAGTCGGCGGCGTCAGCCTTTCGGGCAGGCTGCGCGACGATCTCGCGGCTGGCGCGCAAGCCGTGATCGCCGCCAGACCGGACGATGTCACCGTGAGCGACAAGGGCATCGGGACGCTCGATGCGAAGGTCGAAACCATCGAGTATCGCGGCCGGGAATTCGTCGGCACGGCACGCACCGAGGGCGGCCTCGAGCTGATCTTCCATGCCAGCCAGGCCGCGTCGGTCGGGAACACGGTTTCGCTCTCGATCGATTCTGCCCACGCCCTGATCTACGCGGCCTGAGGACGGCGATGTCGACGCTCGATCATACGCCCTCTCCTTCCCTGCGCCAGCGGCTGGCCTTGCACGGGATGGACGGCGTCACCCTTCTGGTGCTTCCGGCCGCCTTGTTTACGCTGGCGATCTTCGTCTATCCCTTTGTCTACGGCCTGCTCCTGTCCTTCCAGCCGAAGGAAGGGGGGCTCCTCGCCAACTACCAGCGTTTCTTTTCCGACCCGTTCCTATACAACACCATTGCCACAACGCTGTGGCTGGCCGTGCCGGTCACCGTTATCAGCCTGGCGCTGGCGCTGCCCATCGCCTTTCGCGTTCGCCTGATGACGCACCAGCGTATGCTGACCACCATCCTCGTGCTGCCGGTAACGCTCGGCACGGTGCTGGTGGCGGAAGGCCTGCTCAACTATCTGGGACCGCAGGGCTGGTTCAGCCGCACGCTGATGTTGTTCGGCGTCATCAGCAGTCCCGTGAAACTCACCAACAATTACTGGGGTGTTTTCGCGTCGCTGATCATCACCGGTTTCCCGTTCACGTTCCTTTTGACGCTCTCCTATGTGACAGGCATCGATCCGGCACTGGAACAGGCAGCGGCGACCCACGGCGCGCGCTCCTGGCAGCGGTTCCGCTATGTGTTCCTGCCGCTGCTGATCCCCGGCCTGGCCATCGCCTTCCTGCTTTCGTTCGTACAGGCCTTCGCCGTCTTTCCGTCGGCGGTTCTGCTCGGTGCGCCGGCCGGGCCGACCCGCGTCATCTCGATTGCAGCCTACCAGGCCGCCTTCGAGCAATATGACTACTCGATGGCCTCGGCAATCGCGATGATCATGGCCGGTGTGCAGTTGGTCATCGTCGTCGCCATCCTGATGCTGCGCAACCTGTTCTATCGCGGCAGCACCGCAGGCGGAAAGGGCTGACATGATCCGCGACACAACCATCGCCGCCAAGCTCTGGATCACCGCCATCTGGGTGGTGGTGGGTTTCTTCGTACTCAACCTCGCGGCGATGATTGCCACGGTCATCCTGTCGTCCTTCGGCACGCGCTGGCTGGGCACATGGATTCCTGCCGGCTTTACCACCCGCTGGTATTTCGCCGCCTGGGCGGAATTCCAGCTCCACGATATCCTAATCGTAACCTTCCAGATCGCCTTTACCGTGGTCGCGCTTTCAGGCCTGCTCGGCGTGACGGCAGCCTATGCGCTGGCGCGCCGCGATTTTCCCGGCAAGAAGCTGATCATGCTTCTGTTCCTGCTGCCGCTTCTGGTCCCGCCGATCACCTTCGGCATTCCGCTAGCTACCGTGCTCTACCAATCGGGGGTCGGTGGCACCTTCTGGGGCGTGGTGCTGGCCAATCTCGTGCCGACGGTTCCTTTCGTCATTCTGGTGATGATCCCCTTCATCGAGCAGATCGATCCCAAGATCGAGGCAGCCGCGCGTGTTTTCGGCGCCAACACGTTCCAGCTCTTTCTCCATGTTCTGCTGCCGATGCTGATGCCGGGCATCTTGGCGGCGCTGCTGCTGGTGCTGGTGCGGACCATCGGCATGTTCGAACTGACCTTCCTGACGGCCGGGCCGACCAGCCAGACGCTCGTCGTGGCGCTGTACTATTCGGTTTTCGCCTCGGGCGTTCGCGCGGTGCAGTCGATCGATGCGATGGCGGTGGTGTATATGATAACGACGCTGGTCTGGCTGCTGATCGCACTGCGCTTCGTCAATCCGACGCAGATTGTCGCGCGGGCAAAGCAGCAGCCCGCCTCCGCCTGAAACAGGCTTTCTTTCCGCCGCATGATGGCGGCGGAAAGCCACTCTCCAGGAATCCTGGAGCGTTCGAGGTTCGAAGGAAGCGCTCTTATACCGGTTGGTTGCTGGCCGGATCCGCACGGATGAGGGCTGCGATCAGGCGCTGTGTCTGGAGCGCCTCCTCACCCGTCACGACCGGATCGCGGTCTTGCGAAATCGCATCGGCGAAATCGTCAATCAGCGCACGATGCGCGTCATGGGGGAAGTCCATGATGGCTGCGCCGCTGCCTGTCTTCCCCTCCGCCTCGACGCGCTCTTCGCGCCCGTCGAGCCAGTCGACGCTCAGCGCTCCGCCGGTCAGCGCGGCCGTGCCGAGCGAGCCGACAAGCTCCATGGTTTCAGGCGAGCCCGGATAGGCCGCCGTCGTGGCGAGCAGCGAGGCCGGTGAGCCGTTGCCGAGCCGCATCAGGGCGGTGACATAGTCCTCAGCCTCCATCCGGTGCAGGCCGGTCGTCCGCACCTGCGAAGCCACCACCTCGACCTCTCCCAGGAGAGAGCGGAAAAGGTCGATGGCGTGGATGGCCTGCGACAACAGCACCCCGCCCCCGTCCCGCGCGAAGCTGCCGCGGCCGCCGGTGTCGTAGTAGGCCTGCGGCCGCCACCACGGAACCCGAAGGCTGGCCGCCTCGACGGTGCCGATGGCGCCGGCAGCCAGCACTTGGCGCAGCCGCAGACTGGCCGGCCGGAAACGGTGCTGCAGGACGACGCCGAGGTGCAGGCCCGCCCCGCGGGCCAGCGTGACCAGCTTCTCGGCGCGCGCCAGTGTCGTTTCGAGTGGCTTTTCGACCAGCACGTGCTTGCCGGCGGCAAGGGCCAGTTCGGCCACCGCCAGATGTGCGTTGGCCGGCGTCAGCACCAGCACCGCCTGAACCTCGGGATCGGCAATCGCGGCCGCGATATCGGTCGTCACGGGAAAGGAAAACTGGTCGGCAAAGGCCTCTGCCGTCGCCTGGCTGCGGCTGGCCGCCCATTTCACCTCGATCCTGCCGGCAAGATCGACGAGGCTCTTCGCATGCGGCAACGCCGCCGGACCCAAGCCGATCATGGCGACACGTAGCCTGCTCATCGCGCGTTCCTTTCCTGCCCCGTCACGACGACCGCCGCCGCTTGCGCCTCAAGCGCCAGCCGGCAGACCGTGAAGACATGCTCCTGCGTCATCGCCGTTTCGGTACGCTCGCGCACATCGGCAAGCAGGCGCTCGAAATAGGATATCTTTTCGCCCGACGCATCGAAATGGCGCGTGCCCTGGCCATCGACGAGAAATACGTGGTCCGTGCCAGGTTTGCCGGCTATGTCGACATATTTCCTAAGCTCGATCGTGCCCTTGGTGCCGAGCAGGATGAGCCGTCCATCCCCCCAGGTCGGCAGCCCATCGGCGGTGAACCAGTCGACGCGGATATAGCCGCTCGCTTTGTCTCCCCGCAGGAGGATGTCGCCGAAATCCTGGAATGCCGGAATATCAGGAGCGCCAAAATGGCCGACCGCACTTGAAACGACATTCGCGTCGGCGCAGCCAGTATAGAACAGGAACTGATCAATTTGGTGCGAGGCGATATCGACCAGGATGCCGCCGTAATTCACGGGATCGAAAAACCACGCCGGGCGTAGCGCACGGTTGAGCCGGTGCGGCCCCAGGCCCGTCACATGGATGACTTCGCCGATGGCGCCGCCCATCGCCAGTTGCGTCGCCAGCGTCGAGGCTCGGGTCAGGAGGCGCTCCGAAAAGCAGATCGAAAAGATGCGTCCCGTCTCACGCACGGCCTGCCGCACGGCGGCAAGCTGCCCGAACGTGGTCAGGCCGGGCTTGTCCGCAAGCACGTCCTTGCCATGCCGCATGGCCTCGACGGCAATGGCGGCCCGCTCGAAGGGGACAGCCGCGGTAACGACGAGGTCGATGGCGCGATCCTCGATCAGGCGCCGTCGTTCGACCGGCGCGATCCGTGGAAAACGATCGGCGATGCCGGCGGCAACCTTGGGATCGGTCGTCGCGGGATCATAGCCGGCGCACTCGGCGCCGGCATCCAGAAGTCCACCGATCAGGTCATAGACGTGACGATGATCGATGCCGATCACGGCAAATCGCATTGGTCGGCTACTTCATCTTGTTGGCACCGACCTCGCGGTCCCATTTCTCGAAGGCGGCGACCAGTGCTTCCGGCTTTAACGGGGCTTCGACCGGGAACTTCCTGATCAGCTCTTCATATTGTGGGCGGCCGAACTCGGCAACGGCGTCCTGGCTTTCCTGCGGCGCGGCGCTGAGCGGTACGCCCTTGACCGCCGGACCGGGATAGAAATATCCCTTGTCGTAGGTATAGGCCTGCTGCGCGGGTTCGAGCATGAAGGCCATGAGCTTGACCAGAACCGCGACCTTTTCCTCGGCGACGCCCTTGGGAATACACATGAACTGCGTATCGGGCACCCAATGCGTGCCTTCCAGCGCAAACGTCTCGATCTCCTTCGGCACGATGCCCAACACGCGCGGGTTGATGTCCCAGCCGAAGGTGGAAACGATCATGTCGCGGGTGCCCTCGGCCAGTTCCTTCATCGTCACGGTGGTGCCGGAGGGATAGTAATCGATGCCTTCATCCAGTGCCTTCAGATAGGCCCAGGTCTTCTCCCAGCCATTGATGGGATCGGAAGGGTTCTTGTCGCCGAGGATGTAGGGCATGGCCATAAGGAAGGTCCAGCCCGGTCCCGAATTGACCGGCCGCGCATAGCAGAATTTGCCGGGATTGGCCTTCACCCACGCCAGCAGTTCGTCGGTGTTCCTGGGGATGGTCTTGACCCTGTCCGGCGCATATTCGAAGAGTGGGCCCGACGGCGAATAGACGACGGCGACGCCTTCGTTCTGGCCGAAGTTCTTCTGCATCATCAAGGCGCTGTCGAGATAGACGTCCTCAGCCTTGGGCAGCGCAGTGGGGTATTTCGTCCACACGTCGATCCACAGGCCCTGGGTGATGCCGTCCGACATGGCACCCGGACCCGTCAGCACCAGGTCGATGTCGACCCGGTTGGCCGCCTGCTGCGCGGCGAGCTTGGCCGGCAGTTCGGGGGACGGCGCGCGCGAGAACGTGATCTTGGAGACGAGCCCCGGATTTTCCTTGCCGAATTTCTCGATTGCCGCCTGGGTAAGCTGCAGATTGCCCGCGACATCAATGATGTTGAGCGCCACCGGCGAAGTGGGCAGGGCAAGCTCGTCGGCGAATGACCTGCCAAAGGGCAGCGTTGCAAACCCGGCCAATCCGGCAAGCGCCTGGCGGCGTGAAATCGTGAACATCGTCGTCCTCCTCATTTATCCCTTTGAAAGAACGGGATCTCCGCGCTTTCATCCCGGTTCTCCCAGACGAATGATATATTAGTCTATTAGTATCGAATGCAACACAAATGACGCCCCGCTGCGCTGAGGTCCCGTCGCGGACAGGCCGCGTCAGGCCGGTGCCTGGCATGCTGTACTATCCTAGCGCCAATCCCTCGACGCGGCCGGCCTTTGGCGAAGCATCAGGATTTCTTTGCGCCGACCAATTCGTCCCACTTTCGGAAGGCGGCGATCATCTTTTCCGGCGGCAGCGGCAGCTCGACCGGGTTATCGGCGATGAGGCTGGCATACTCGTCCCTGCCGAAACGTTTGACGATGTCCTGGCTGTGCTGCGGCGCCATGGAGACAGGCACGTTCTTCACCGCCGGGCCGGGGTAGAGATAACCCTCATCGTAGGAATAGGCCTGCGCTTCGGGAGTAAGCAAAAATGCCATCAGATCGAGCACCACGGCGAGCTTGTCGTCGGAAATGCCTTTCGGAACGCACATGAAAAATGCGTCCGAAACCCAATGGAAGCCCTTGAGCGTGCCGATCCTTGCCGATTCCGGCACGATGCCGAGGGCGCGCGGATTGATATCCCATCCCGTGGTCGAAATGATGATGTCGCGGCTGCCTTCCCCGAATTCCTTCATGGTAACGCCGGTGCCCGTGGGATAATAGTCGATATACTGGCCGATCTCTGCCAGATACGCCCAGGTCTTCTCCCAGCCGTCGACGGGATCCTGCGGATCCTTGTCGCCGAGCAGGTAGGGGAGACCCATCATGAATGTACGGCCAGGGCCGGAATTGGTGGGCCGCGCATACATGAAGCGGCCCGGATTGGCCTTGGCCCAGGCTAGCAGCGCCTCTACCGAGCCGGGAACCTCCTTCACCCGCTCAGGCGCGTATTCGATCAGCGGGCCGGAAGGATAGTAGTTGACGACAACGCCATATCCTGCGCCCTGCTTCTTGTGCAGGGCCAGTGCGGCGGGTTCGTAATTGTCCTCGATCTTAGGGAACTTGTCGTTGAAATCAGGCAGAATCTTGATCCATGTGCCGTTGGCTAGGCCTGCCGCCAGACCGTCGGACCCCGTCAGCACCATGTCGATATCGACGCGGTTGGCTTCCTGCTGCGCGCGCAGCTTTCCGGCCAGCTCGGTCACCGGCGCCTTGGTGAAGACGATCCGTTCGGTGCGCTCGGGATATTTCTTGGCGTAGTTTTCGAAGGCCGGTTGCGAAAGCGCCAGCGCGCCGCCCACGTCCATCACCGAGATGACGACCGGCGATGCCGGCAATTTGGGTGATTGCGCCCAGGCCCGCGTCGTGCCGGCGAGGAATGTACCGCCAATGCCGCCAAGGATGGTGCGGCGATTCACCTTGAGTTCACGAGCAGTCATGGCTGTCTTCCTTCCCATTTTGTCGTTTGCCGGTATCCGCGTTCTTCTTCTCCGACGCGCGCACGGCTGATGGTCATGTCGGGCGCCCACTCGATCTCGCTGGCGGGCACGCGAAGGCCATGCGCGTCCAGCACCGGCTGCAGCAGCGCCATCACATTTGCCGAAGCCATATCGACAGCCTGTGCGAAACCGGCGATGCCCCAGCGCACCAGGTTGCGCACGGCGTCGTCCAGTCGCAGCGCCGACCCGGCGAGCCCGATGCCGCCAGGAACGCGGACCGAGCCATCGGCGCGGCTCTCGATCCCCATTCCGGCAAATTCGTAAGACCCGTGCGGCGCACCGGCAGCCGAAACGGCATCGGTAACCAGGATCGACCGGTCCAGCCCTTTTGCCCGGACCAGCGATTTCAACGCGCCTGGCGGAACGTGAATCCCGTCGGCGATGAAGGTCGCGGCGAGACGGTCTTCGGCCAGTTGGGCAAACAGGGTATTGTCCAATTTCGGCAAGCTTTGCGGCAGCCCGTTGCCGAGATGGGTGGAAAGGACAGCGCCAGCCGCCGCGGCCTGCGCCACGAGCTCAAAACCGCAAGCCGAGTGGCCAATCGAAACAAGGATGTTGTGCCGGTTCATGGCCCGTATGAAAGCAATGCCACCTTCCACTTCGGGTGCCAGCGTCGTCAGAAGGATCGGGCGCTTGAGCAGCGATTGCAGGCGCTCAATGAGAGCAGGATCCGCGGCGGTCATCGCCGAGGCGGGATGGCATCCGGAATAACCCGGGGCGGGATTGAGGAACGGACCTTCCAGATGATAGCCGGGGCACATGAGGGGACCGAGGCGGCTTTCGGAAACAGCCTTGTCGAGAGCGCTGAACCGCGCCGACAATTCGTCCGGCCTTGCCGTGATGATCGTCGGCAGGCACGCCGTCACGCCGCACGCCAGAAGGGCCTCCAGCGCTTCGTCGAGTTCCGCCGCCGTCAGGGTCCCCGAGTTGAAATCGACGCCGGCAAAGCCATTGACCTGCATGTCGACCAGACCGGGAGTAATCATGATGCGGCCGATCGCCAAGGTTCCTTACGGGGAGAGTACACGGCCCGATACCGCTTGCAAGCCATTTTTGAATAATGTTATCCAAAAATGCGAAAGGAAAGAATCCGGGCATGTTGACGCTCCACACCGCGGATTTCGAGGACGCCCGCCAACGCGACTGCGCACGCATCATCGCCAGCCTGCACCAAGGCGGCGGCAAATCCCGCGCCACACTTGCCGCCGAGTTGGACATGACCTCGATGGCGACCTCGCGCGCCATCGCCGACCTCGTCGGCATGGGCATCATCGAGCAAAGCGTCGGCCAAGTGAGCGGCCGTGGCCGCCCACCAGCGCAAATCGTTTTGAACCCCGGTTGCGCGGGCGCGACCGTCCTTCTTGTTTCCAGCCAGGAACTGGTTGGCGTCCTTGTCGATTTCCGCGGAAGTGTCCTCGCCCGGCAAACCGCCCATGTTCCGTCCGACGCCGATTCGGCCCGCATGACCGCCACGATGTGCGACCTTGTCGCCGGTCTGCTCGGCAACTGTCCGTCTGGCATGCGTCATGTCGGAACGTCCGTTGCCGTTTCCGGCATTGTGGACGTGAAGACCCGGACGTGGATATTGACCTCGCGATGGCCGAACGTTCGCGATTTCGACGTCGGCAAGGCGCTCGACGGCATCACGCCGCGCGTGTTCCTGTTTCGCCAACTGGATGTCGAATTGAGCGCCCGATACGCCGTGCCGGGCATGGAAAGGCTGGAAGGCGCCTTCATTCTTCATTGGGGTTGGGGCATCGGCCTGGCCTATCGCGGCAGCGACGATGCGCCGATGCGCCAGAGCGGCCCCTTCGGCGAAATCGGCCATTGGCGTTTCAACGTGCTCAAGGATCGCCCCTGCGGATGCGGCAACCGGGGCTGTCTCGAAACAGCAGCTTCGCTGTCAGCCCTGTTGCCGGCCATACGGGAGATATATCCGTGGGCTTCGGGGGAGGAGGAACTCCTCTCCAGCCAAATCGAGACGATGGAGCTGACGGATATTCCCGAAATTCGGGTCGCCGTCGATCTTGTGGCGCGTGCGCTAGGTAATGCCTGCAGGCTGCTTTTCCCAGAGAAGGTGTTCATCACCGGCCCGTTTACCTGCAATGCCGGACTCTACGAACTTTTACGCTCCCGCTTCGAAGCGGAAGGACTGGTCGGCACCTTGCGCCTGCCGACCCTGATCTCCGATCGCTCCAGCCTCGACTACGTCGTCAAGGGCGCCTCGCAACCGCTTCATGAAATCGCCGTTCGCGTGCTGCTCGGCACACCGCAGGGGAAACCGAATGGCGCAGGGCGGAGCCGGCGGAATGGAAAGCGGCAAAGGCCGACGCCCTGACGCCAGGCATCTGAATGATTCACGCGGCGGGTTCAGAGATCCGGGAGCAATCTCGATGACCCACATTTCTCGGGTCCTGTGGAGAATACTGCGACGCCGCTCGGGCGAAGCTCGGCTACCTCGCTCATTACGAGCCGCACAGCGAACAAGCCGCATTTGGCCATGTCGCCGGCGTCTCCTTCTTTAGGCCAGGAGCGCATTCCCGCGTCGTTCCATCTCTGCCGGATCGAGGTCCTCCTTCCACGACAGGAGCACCCAGACGTGGCCGAAGGGATCGCGCACGGAGGCGGAACTGGCGCCATAGAACATATCCGTGGGTGGCTGAATCTCTTCCGCGCCAGCCTTGACCGCGCGTCGCAGCAGGGTCGCATTATCATCAGTGAAGATGTGAAGGCCTGCTGTGCAGCGACCAAGTGTCCGCGGCTCGCCGTAAAGTCTCTCGTCCGGATCCCCGATCATGATCACGGCTCCGCAGATCAAAATCTCGGCGTGCATGATTTTGCCGTCTGGGTGGGCAATTCGGAACAGTTCCATCGCTCCGAATGCCCTCTCGTAGAACGCGATCCCATCCGACGCCCCGTCGACATAGATGTGAGGGACAATCGCGTTTCGATATCTCTCCGGTCGTTCAGTCATCTCGATCTCCTCGCGCCAATATCAGAGCGCTCGCTTGCGGTGCACAAGCCGGCAAAGCGCTCTTTACAAGACCCGGCGGAAGGTCCGCCTCAGTTCGGCCACCGCACCGCCGGAGACCATCAACCGTGCGTCGACACGATCCGTTCCGGGTTCCACGCGATCATCTGCTCGATTGCCGCCGAAGCCGGCGCCGGCTCGACTTGAAATTCCTCGAAAATCGAACGGTGCCTCTCTTTTCCAACACAGCAGGTCGGCAATAATCCAGGCCGACTCCAACCTGGAGACTGCCCTGATATTTCCGGCGATCAGCGACTGGCGCGCCAGAAGGCGATACGGCCCTGCAGGCGATAGCCCCGGATAATCGCCGGCATGAACCACGGATTGCCGCGATAGAGCGGGATGGCCGAAGGCGTCGAAAGTCGAACGCCGTCCGCGACTGCTCGCCTCTAGACGCCGAGGTGATGCTGCAGCAGCCCCGGCTGTGTCTTGAGCTCGGCGGCCGGGCCCTCATGGGCGATATGGCCGTTGTTGATGATATAAACGCGGCTCGCGAGTGCCAGCGTCGCGGCGATGTTCTGTTCCACCAGCACGATTGTCTGACCCGCCTCGGCCAGTTCGCGGCAGGCGCGCACCAGATCGTGCACAATGACTGGAGCAAGTCCTTCGAAGGGTTCATCAAGCAGAAGGATCTTCGGGTTGCGCACCAATGCACGGGCTATGGCCAACATCTGCTGTTCGCCACCCGAGAGATCCGTACCACGGCTGGTGCGCCGTTCCTTCAGCCGTGGGAACATCGTGTAGATGCGTTCCAGCGGCCAGCGGTCGACGGCGGTCAACCCGGCCAGAATGATGTTTTCCTCGACGCTCAGGCTGCCGAAGATGCGCCGATTCTCGTGCACGAGCTGCATGCCTTCCCGAGCGATGCTGTGCGCCTTCCTGCCCACCAGCTCAACCCCGTCGAGCTCAACCGAGCCGGCACGGGGCATCACCACGCCCATCAGGCTCTTCAGCGTCGTCGACTTGCCCGCGCCGTTGCGCCCGAGCAGCGCCACGACCTCGTTTTTCTCGACCCTCAATGCAACGTCGAACAGAATGTGACTGTCGCCATAATAGCTGTTCAACGCTCTGACTTCGAGCAGGCTCATGCCACCTCTCCATGTACCCCGCCGAGGTAGGCTTCCTGCACCTTTGCGTTGGTCTTGATCGCACCGGGCATGCCTTCGACCAGCACCCTGCCCTCCTGCAGGACGGTCACTTTGTCGACCAGCTCGAAGAGCGAATCCATGTCGTGGTCGATGATGATCATCGTGCGTCCACGCGCGATTGACTTGAGCAGCGCCACGGTCTCAACGCGCTCGCGCGGGCTCATGCCGGCAAGCGGTTCGTCAAGCAGGAGCAGGCTCGGCGACGTCGCCAGCGCAAGACCGATTTCCAGCCGCCGCTTCTCACCATAAGCCAGTTCCGAGACAGGCCGATCGAGCCGCGCCGTAAGGTTCACCAGCGCCGCCGTTCGCTCGACCTGCTCATTGAGACCGGGAACGCTGTGGATACTCTTGAACAGGTCAAGCCGGAACTTTCCACGCGCCTCGCCCAGCGCGGCAATCATCAGGTTCCGCCGCACCGTCAGGCGGTCGAACAGTTGGTTGATCTGGTAGCTCTTGGTGAGCCCGAGCTGGCACACCTCGGACACACCCATGCCCGTAATGTCGCGGCCGGCCAGTATGATGCGGCCGGAGGTCGGCGCGATCTCGCAGGTGAGCATCTTGAAGAACGTGGTCTTGCCCGCGCCGTTGGGACCGATGATGCCCCGTATCTCCCCGTGACCGACGCTGAAGTCGATGTCGCTGTTGGCCGTGATACCGCCATAGCGCTTGGTTAAGCCCTGCACCTGCAGGATCGGTCCGGATGCCGGCGCAGTGCCACGCCGGCGCGCCGCCAGCGGCTCGACGACGGTCACGACGGGCGGCGCACTCTCAACCGCGGTATTGGCCGGTTCGATGCGCTTGCGGCCGCGGGTCAACCCATAGAGATCGACGATCGCACCGACGATGCCGCGCCGCAGGAAGCAGACCAGCAGCACGAAAACGACACCGAGCACCAACTTCCATGTGGCGCCGAGATGCAATGTGTTCTGGAAAAAGTCGCTCAGATAGAGCCACACCGTCGCGCCCACCAGCGGCCCGAACAGTGTGCCGGCACCACCGATCGCCGTCTGCATCACGACCTGGCCGGACGTGTCGAACATGAAAGCGTCCGGCGGCATGAAGCCCTGCATGACGCCCAACAAGCCGCCGGCAAAGCCGGCATAGATCGCCGCAACCACGAAGGCCGTGAGCTTGTAGCCGTGTACGTCGTGGCCGAGCGCCGCGGCGCGGAGCGGATTGTCGCGGATCGCCGAAAGGATCGCGCCAACGGGCGAGCGTACGATGCGAAGTGCGACGACAATACCGACGAAATACCAGAACGCCAGGAAGGTATACATCGTCCAGTCGGTATTGAATTCGAGCGCCGTGAAGCCGAGGTTGACAACCGGGGTTGGCACGCCGGGCAAGCCGTTCTCGCCGCCCGTGAATGCCGAGAGCGGATTGAACTCGACAAAGAAGAAGACTTCGGCGATCGCCACCGTGATCATGGCGAAATAGATGCCGGTGCGTCGCAGGGCGATCAATCCGATCACATAGCCGACGACACCCGACACGACGGCACCCATGACAATGGCAGCCATGACATAGGAGAAACCGGTTTCAGTCAGGAGATAGGCGGCGAACATCCCGCCGGTACCGTAGAAGGCCGACTGGCCGAAGGACAGCAATCCAGTATAGCCGAACAGGATGTCGAAGCCGATCCCGAACAGCCCCCAAATGAGAATGCGATTGATCGTGCTGGGCGAGAAGCCGAGATGGGGCAGCACGAAGGGCGCCAGGACGAGCGCCAGCGCTGTCAGAAGCTCGACAAGGAAGGGATGTTTGATGTTCATGGCCGCCCGCGTCTACTCGCGCCCTGCCGTGCCGAGCAGCCCGTGCGGGCGAAGCACCAGCACCAGCGTCATCGCCACAAACAGCATGACATAGGAATAACCGGGATTGAACATCGAGGTGATGCTGATGATTTCGCCGGCGATGAGCCCGCCGAGGATGGCGCCCGGAAAGGAACCGACGCCGCCAATCACCACGACCACGAAGGTCTGGACCAGTATGGCTTCCCCGACATCGGGCGCGATCGACACCACGGGTGCGTTGACAATGCCGGCAAAGCCGGCCGCCATGGCTCCGATGCCGAAGACGAGCATGAAGATCTTGTAGACGTCGATTCCAAGCGAATCGACCATTACCGAATCCTCGATGCCTGCTCGCACGATCATCCCGATGCGGGTGCGATAGAGCACGACATAGAGCATCAGCAGCGCCAGGGCGACGATGCCGAGCAGCGCCAATCGGTAGGTGGGATAGACCATGAAGCCCAGATGGGTGATGCCGACCAGCGAGGCGGGCGGCGGCACCGTGCGCGAGAGGCTGCCGAAGAAAAAACGGACCGTCTCGACGAAAACGATGCCAAGCCCGAACGTGACGAGGAGCTGATCCTCGAGCGGCCGCGTGTAGAAATGGCGAATGATCAGCCGCTCGATCAACACCCCGACGATCATCACGAACAGCGATCCGGCCGCCACCGCGGCGAGGAATGAACCTGTATAGGTGTAGGCGAGCCAGCCGGCATAGCCTCCGAGCATGAACATCGCGCCATGAGCAAGGTTCAGGACGCCGAGCGTGCCGTAGATGATGGTCAGCCCGGAGGAGATCAGCGCCAGAAGCGCGCCGAGCACGAGCCCATTGAAGCACTGCGAAATGAAATTTGCCCAGTTGATCACTCTGCGCCCACCTTAATCATGGAAAATATGCCCTGGCCTCGCGCCAGCAAGGGTTTGGCAGACAAGTCGCGAACAACCGACATCACACCGACCGCCGGGAGACAAACCGTCTGCGTTCAGCCAGAGCCAGTCCCGGTGCGAGCGCCTTCTCCACCCGAGTCGGGCGGAGAAGGCGCTGTCGGGTATCAGGTGTAGCTGCCCAGGTTGCAGCCGAACTCGTCGGGCTTCTGCATCAGCGGCGCGCCATCGACCACCTCGACCACGTTCCAGTAGTCGTCGTCGCTCTTCATGTCCTTGGGGTCCTTACCCTGGACGAGTACGACCGGTCGCACGCACTGATGGTCTTCCGGCCGATAGTGAACGTCGCCGACGAGTGAAGGGATGGTCTCACCCTTCTCGTATTGCTTGATGACGTCCGGCGGATAGAAGCTACCGGCCTGCGACACCATGCGCGCCCAATGAGCGAAGCTGACATAGGCGTTTTCGGCGCCCCATTCCGGCCGATAGCCGAACTTTTGCTGGAACGCGTCCACGAACTGCTTGGCGAGCGGATACTTGTCTTGCAGGGTCCACCAGAAATCGGTAGCGGCAAAAACCCCGGCTGTCAGTTCGGGGCCTACTTCCTTGGCAAGGAAGGGGATCTGGTAGGGGATGACCATCTTCATGCTCGGAGTCAGGCCGAACTGCTTGGCCTGCTGCATCGACAGCACCGCGTCGCGGCCCCAGTTGACGTTGACAATGAATTCGGCGCCCGAATTGGCGATGTTGGTCAGATACTGGCTGAAATCCTGGGTGCCCAACGGCGAGACCTGGTCCGTCACCATCTCCCATCCGCCCTGAGAGGTCAGGTAGTCGTTCACAGACTTGGTGACGGTGTGGCCGTAAGTGTAGTCCGGCGTCATGAATGCGGCCTTCTTTCCCTTGCCGTAGGTCTTCACAAGGATCGGGCCAATCGCGTTGGCTGCGGTCTGGCCGTAGAAGTTCTGGCGGAAGCCGTAGCGGACGCAGTCCTTGCCGGTTGTGTCGTTTGAGCCGGAGATCCCCGCGACGTAGAGGATCTTCTCGCGCTGCGCGAATTTGTTGAGCGCAACCGCGACCGCCGATGAAGTCGAGCCGGTCATCAGGATGATGTTGTTTTGGTGGATGAAATTCTGCTCAAGCTCGACGGCCTGGTTCGGCTTGGCCGCGCTGTCGGCGGACAACAGCTCGACCTTCTTGCCGAGCAGCCCCTTGTCGACCTTCGGTGCCAACGCCTTCATCAACTCATGGCCGTTGTTGATGTGGTCGACCGCGAGCTGCCAGCCCTTAAGTTCGTCAGCACCCTGCACCGCATAGGCGCCGGTAAGGGGTACCGCCGCTCCGATGTGGACGGTGTCGCCCGCCGACCCGGCCGGCCAGGTGCCTATCGCGGGCTTGTCGTCGGCCGCAAAAGCCGCAAAGCTGGATAACGGCAGAACGGCACTACCGAGAAGACCTGCGCCCGCGTGCAGCATGGTACGGCGGGATATATTGGAAGTATTTTGATCGTCGAGCGGCATCAGCTGTTCCTCCTAAGCGTGGAGCCGTCGGACGGCTCTCATTGTTGTTCCCGGAAACCGGTTTTTTCCAGCAAAAACGCTGAAAATGGCCTATTTGCATGGGCATTCGCAGTGGCGTAGGCCTGCCAGTCAATACAACTTTCGTTTGATGATTCTGTTCATTGATCTGGATTAATAAGCATAGGAAAGTTTCGTTGAAGGTCATGAACATTTGGAGCATGGCATGCCGCTGACCGGCCACCCGATTGTGACCCGACTGACACGTGCAATGAAGCTGGATGCGCTAGACATCAAACGTCTTGAGGCAATCTTCGAGCGCGATCTTACCATTCGGAAACGGGAGGAGCTCGTCGTTCACGGCTCCGAGTTCCGAAACCTGTGCTTTGTTAAAGACGGCTACGCGATCCGCTACAGGTTGCTGCGCAGCGGCAGGCGGCAAATCCTGAAGCTCATCCTGCCCGGTGATGTCATTGGCTTCCCGGTCAGCTTTTTCGATCGATCCACCTGTGCGGTCGTTGCCGTGAGCGAACTGACCTACGCCGTCTGTTCGTTCGACGCTTACATTCGTCTCTGCTACGAGCAGCCCCAATTCGGTCTGGTGTTAAGTTGGCTCGCCGCCCAAGAGGCAGCGACTTATGCGGAACACATTGTCAATCTGGGTCGGCGCACTCCGATTGAAAGGCTGGCGCACCTTTTGCTGGAGATTCACGCACGTCTCCTGGAGGTCGAACGCGCCGACGAAGCAAGTTTCGATTTGCCGTTTTCACAGGAAATCATGGCAGACGCGCTCGGGTTGAGCGTGCCCCATCTCAATCGCGTCATTCAGCAATTGCGCGCCGAACAGCTTATCACCAGCAACGCGCGCTTCATCGATTTGACTGATCTTGCGGGCCTTCGAAGACTGGCTCAGTACCAGCCGATGTCCCTCATTCCGATCCCGGTGCAGAAGCAGCGGGATTGATCACGGAGCTAGCCCTTCCAGGCCGCCATCATTGTAGCGCGTGAGGATCTTATAGCCCGTCTTGAGCGATATCGAATTCCGGCACAGCACCACCATTCTCTCGCCGTCCAGCAGCCGGGCGATGAACTTCGGCCGCTCTTCCACGACGTTACACTCCTTCCAAGGCACCTTGCTCTCCTTGCAAAGGGCCGAAAGTGTAACCCAACTATCCGGAATGAAATGTCACCCATCTCGCGGGAAGGGTATGCCTGAAAGGCGTCCCATCGATCATATTGGCACCCTTTGTGAATTCCTTCACATACAAATTCCACCCGCGGCGTACAAGAGATGACAGAGCAGGCAATTTAGTCTCTCTTTCGGATAGATCGTAAAGAAAATAGAGAAGATCAAATCCGAAGAGGAAGTTGGTTTTTTGAAACTAAGCCAATTTCGTTCTCATCACGACTTGTTGTGATGCCATCAACCAAAGGGAGATCAACATGTATAAGATCATTACAGCTGCGTCTGCGTTCTTCATCCTCACGGTGCCTTCGTTCGCGATCGACTCGACCTTCGTCCACAGTCTGCGAGCCGACAATGGTGACTTCGAGGCCCCGGGTGACTTGAAGGGTCAACATTCATTGCCTTCAGAAGAAGCGGTGTATGGCTTCCCGACCGGATCGATCGGGTTGCCTGGTGGCGCTTCGAACTCCAAGTGCATGGGGGTCAGCCCACACCAGTACGATCCCGTCAGCCCGGACTGCCGGAATTGACCCAGATAAGAGCGGTGGCTAGCGCCACCGCTCTGCCTCCTTGAGCGGGTACCGACTGACCGACGGACTATCAAGAAAAGGCCCGACCATGGATCGCGCGACAGCCGTGGCAGGTCAAATCCGCCTGGGCCGGCGTCAGGATGCTGAACGGAAGCCCCAGTTCGTCGCGATGCAGGTAGAGGACTATCTCTTCATGCCGATCCGGTCTTCGTTGCGCAACCTAATTCGCGGCTCTGATGCGCGCACGCCCATTGCGAAACGATCAGTCATCGTCCTGTGACTCGGCGATGTGACGAAGCGCACCGGCATTCGTTATGCGCAGGCCACCACGCTTGATTGCGATGATCGAACGGTTGCGCCAATCGTTAAGCGTCTTGTTGACGGACTCGCGCGTGGCGCCCAGGAACTCGCCCAGTTCGGACTGAGAGATCGGTATCCAACCTGAGTCATCCGCCATAGCGCCGGCCAAAAAGGCCAGTCGCTTTGCCAGCCTGGCCTCAATGCCGAAGAAAGCCTGATCGCCAAGTTCGCCGCTGACCCAACGCAGCCGTGCGCACAAAAGCTCAATCATGGCGCGTGCCAGATGTGGGGTTTTTTCGATGCGATCGAAGAGCTGCGCCCGGCCGAGCGAGGCCAGATCGCAAACGGTCAGGCAAGTGGCGGTTGCAGTGCGAGGGCGCCCGTCGAGCGCGCCGATCTCTCCGACCAAGCTGTGCGAAAGCTCGATATTGGCCACCAGCTTCCGGCCTCCCGGCGAATACATCGAGATCTCCACCGTCCCGCTCATCACCCCGTAAATACGATCGGATGGATCTTCCTGGACGAAGAGAATCTGGCCCGCCGCGTGGCGTTCAGCCTTGCAGCCGCCGAAAAGAAGATCGAACAAGCGCGGATCGATCCGTGCAAGGCGCGGCAGATCATTTCTTTCGTTCGCGCCGCCAAAAGCCATGTCGCCCCCAAGTTGCCGATCGGATAACTCCAACGCAAGAGAGTATCTTAGATCTTGTCTTGCCGGCGCCTCAGCTCGGCCGCAATGATCGACTGATCCCTGCGTAACGAGAGGCGCCGCGCAGCCGCGAGTGCTTGCCGCCAAGTAGAGACGGCGCGGTCACCGCGCCCGTCCAACCAATGGGCCACGCCGACCCACAGCCCATACTGGGCGGTGCCGACAGGAAACGCGCGGCGGTAGCGCTTGAGCTCATGCAGCGCTTGGCGCTCCCAGTGGTGCCACTGGTCGTACTCGCGCGAGAGGCCTGCCTCCCTGCCGCGCAGAAGCACTTCGCACACGCCAGCAATGCCGGGCAGTGTGCTGTGCACAGTCGGCCGACGCATCTCGCGCAGCAGGCGTAGCGTCTCGACCACAGCCCGAAGGCTCTCAGCATGGAGCCCGACCCGTGCAAGCGCGAGCGCAAGCGACCCTTTGGCGGAGACCAAGTCGGCGAGATCGGCGGACCCGGCCATAGCGGACGTGGTCAGCCGAAGGATGTCCACCGCTTCACGGGGGCTATCCGTGTGGAGCACACACAACGACTTGCATCGGAGCGCCCAAATCTCTTGCTGGAGGTTTCCGCTGTTCTGTGCGCGGGAGAGCAGCGCTTGGGCGGTGTACTCCAGCGCACCCGATTCACCCCGGTAGTACATTGACCAGAAGCGCATGGCCTGGGCGTTGCACCAACTTAGTTGATCGCCCGCCTTTAGACATAGCTCTTGGGACTGATCCAGACGACGATCTACCATCAGCCAGTCGCAGCGCCCGATGCGCCAGAGAGCATCGAGATTACACAGGTGGGCATGGACCGCTGGATCGGCGAGCGCAGTCACCACCCGTTCTGCCCTTGCCATGAAGTAGTTGCAAGCGCGCCGGCGCCCCAGAATTCCCAGCCCGCATGCCAGTTGGGCGGACGCGACCACCATCTCCATGGTGAGCCCCGTGCGCTCCGCATGGGCGACAGCCGCGACGGTGTGGGAAAACGCTCGCGAAAAGCGAAGCTCGAAATAGTCCACGACCGCCGCCTGGTTAAGACAGCGCGCTAGTTCTCGCTCCCATGAGTCCAGTACACCACCCTGAGTTGACCATAGCGAGGGAGGGAACACCTGTTGGAACGCGAGCCGCATTCCACCCCCAAGCAGCCGCATCAAAAGGGCTGCCGAGGAGCGTGGAACCGGCGTGCCCGCCAAGGTGAGGGCGCGCCTCACCGAAATGCCCTGAGCATGGAGGTCGCCGCGACTGTAATGAGCCTCGCCGAGCTGCCTGCGCCAACGCACCGACTGAAGTCTTTGCTCAGCACTCCAAGGCTGCTTCGACTCGTATCTTAAGCAGATTTCCAGAAACGCCTCGACCTCTCGAAATGCACCGACCTGCAGCGCCTTGATTGCTGCCAAATTGGCATATTCAACTGCCTTGAAATTGTTTCCGGCGGCCTCAAAATGCTGAACGAGGGCCGCGACATCCGCGCCCATGGCGGCCGACTGGCTCGACTCGATCCAGGCGGCCAGAGCTGCATGAAGTCGCTGTCGCACTTCACTGGGAATTGAACCATAAACGACGTCTCGGATTTGATCATGACGGAACTCGTAGTTCCCTGATCCGGTGCCCTGACGCACGAGATGCGCCGCCACGAGCGACTCGACAGCTGCACCCACACCGTCGTGACCCAGTTCGCCCTCGAGCAACGTCGCCAGGGCCTCGCCGGTAAAGGAACGCCCGATCACCGCCGCAGCCCTGAGAACGTGCTGGACTGGGGTCTCCAATCGATCAACGCGCTCCCGAATGACCCGATCGACACCTTCGAAATATCGAAGGCTCTCGAGCGGGCGGATCGGACACCACAAACCATCGCGTATGGCGATGAGCCCCTGGCTCTTTAATGTCAGCGCTATCTCCTCGGCGAAAAACGGATTGCCACCGGCCAAGGCCGAGACCCGGCGCGCCAGTTCGCCATGTGGGGGCACATCCCCGAGCGTGCGGGCGACCAGTTCGCAAATCGACGCTTCGCTGAGTTCCTCAAGATCCAGGATACGACACAGGCGGGCGGGATCGTCAGGTTCCGTTCCGGATGTATTCCTTCGTGAGGCCTCGGCTCGCCTTCGTAGGTTTTTTAACTCCTCCGGAACTTCGTCCGAGCGTACGCACAGGACCAGAAGCAACGAGGACAGAGATGAGAGAACCCACTCGACGAGGCGCCACGATGCCGAATCCAGCCACTGACTGTCCTCCAGGACCAATGCCAGCGGGCGCGGTGCCAAGTTATCCATGAGATCACCCAAAAGGCGCATGGTGGCATCAGCGCGATGAGGTCCCTCCAGATGTCGCGTCCCGTCGTTTTGGGGAATTTCGATGCTCAAAACATCACCTAGCAAGGGCAGTCGCGCAACGAGCGACAGATTGCCCTGAACCCGTTGCGTGACGACATCAAGCACCGCAAATCCATCGCTGTCGGACGGTAGGCCGAGAAGGGACACAAGCACCCGCCGCCATGGCAGGAGCGATGTCCGGCGATCGTCACGTTCGGCGCGCGCTGTCAGAACCTCGATTGCGGTTGAGCGCAGTTCGTCCGTGAAAGCTCTGATCAAAGCGGTCTTTCCAATGCCCGACTCACCCAAGACAACGAGCAAACGCCTGCCTCCACGGCGGGTCTCCTCGAACGTACGTTTCAGGAACTCCAGCTCGCTCCGCCGACCAATCAGCGGATTAAGAGGTTGGACCGGGGCGCGCGGATCCATGGGACAAAACACCGTTGCCATGTCCCCAAGTCCGTCCAGTTGCAACGTGCCGTGTTCTTCGAACCAAAACGCCGCCCGGCTGGCTCGCTCTGTCGGCGCATCGCAGAGAACGTTTGCCGATGCCGCTGTCATAAGCCGCGCCGCCCGATTCACGGGCGCGCCGATCACCATCAGCTGGCGCCGACGTGCGCTTCCGACAACACTAAAAAGCGCATCGCCGGTAGCCACTCCCATCGACGCGGAGAGGCCCAAGCGTTGGGCCGTCAGACGGATCGCGCGAGCAGCATCGACGGCACGGCAAGGGTCGTCGCGGTGGAAACTGCCCCGCGCCCCGAACGTCGCAAAGAAAATCAGACCTTTGTCGTCAAAGAGCAACTCGCCGGCCGGTCCACCGCGCGAACGCAGATCCTCCTGGAGGGTCGCGCATAGCAGTTGATAGCGCGCAAGCGCCTGAGGTTGGCGGTGGTCAAGTCCGGCAATTCGCGCGAAAAGGGCGGTGATCGGCCTAATCTCCGCCAGGGCGTCTAAGCGGGCGGTCGTTGGACGATCTTCTTCGGAACGGATGGCAATGGCGCTGTCGGCAGCAACTGAGCGCAAGTCGGCTTCGGACAGCAGGTCCCTGAGCTGCAAAGGCAGGAACCTTGCCAGCCAGCCCGGAGGCGGAGAATCCAGCGTAGGCCGACTGCGCCGCGATTGAGACGGCTGCGCAAGGGCCAAGTTGGCTTTGTCGGAAAGTACATATTCCCATCGGCGCGCAGCCGCTTGGGACTGAGCGGCCTGCATGATGGCATCTCCACCTGCAAAGAGAGTCCAGACCGGCTGACCGCCCAAAGCCGCCGCCCAGAGGGCCCCCGCCCCTACTCCAACATGCAGCGCGGGTGCGATTTCAGCTGTTCCGTTCTCCAAACGCTCGTTCCGGCCGCCGCAGATTGCCTTGGCACAGGCTGTCGCCGCTCGCACCGCGCTTTCAAGTCCGCGGACATCCGCCGACCAGTAGGCCAGCAGTTCGTCGCCGGCGAGGTACAAAATCTCGCCTCCACGATTGTATACTTGCTCCACGCATCGTGCGTAGGAGTGACTAAGCAGGCTCGGGATTCTTTCAAGTCCTTCTTGCCCTCGTCGTGCTAGTTGCTCGACCAAGGCCGTGTATCTCGACACATCGACAAACACCACTGCGGCCGGGAATTCGACGGCTACTGGGCCATCCGCTCGAAGTGCGTGAATTCTACCGAGTAATTCCAGCGGCAGAAAACTCTCAAGTAGCTCGCAAGTACCCTTCATGGGTTCCTTCCCGCAGCCGTGCCCATAATTTCAGGGCAGAGAAAGGCACCGCCGACCGCGCACTTCTTAGAGGGAATGAAGATCGCCCCGATAGATTGCGTGACTTCCTGACGTTACACCAAATTTCGTATATTATTGATACCTAAATTAGGGAGGACGCATTGCCTGTACACATCAAGGCAGCGCCGGAGCCGCCACGCGCGACGACTTGGCTCTCGCGCGGACTTGAGGCGTTGGTCCACGATTTTCCGCAGATCGCTGATACGCCAAGGACAACCGTCAACGGCGGATATGACTTTGATATTGTCATCGTTGGCAGCGGCTATGGTGGCTCGGTGGCTGCCGCCGAACTGAGTAGCTGCAAGGACGTGCAAGGCCAATCTTTAAAAATCTGCGTGCTCGAACGCGGCAAGGAGTACCTGGCTGGAATGTTCCCTTCGCGATTGGCCGATCTGGGCGGCCACGTCCGCTTTGCCACCCCCTTTGCGAAACGCCAACGCGGCGTGTTCGATGGTCTTTACGACTTGCGCTGCAGCGACGACGCGGTAGCTCTCGTCGCGTGTGGCTTGGGCGGAGGCTCATTAATCAACGCCGGCGTGATGGAGATGCCGCTGCCGGAGATTTTCCGGGAAGCACGCTGGCCCACCAAAATCCGTAGAGATACGAAGCTCGCAGAGACGGCTGAACGGCTGCGCGATTGGTTGGGAGCCAAGCCGATACGTACCACCACCAAGCCTTTCTTGGCCAAGTCCGAAGCAATTAGAAATTTGGCTGGTGGCAAAGCACGACCCGCTCACATAACCGTCGCTTCCGATTGCCACACCAACCACGCCGGGGTCGCGATGAGCGAATGTCGCCGTTGCGGCGACTGCGCCACTGGTTGCAACTACAATGCCAAAGAATCCCTCGACCTGAACTTGTTGCGGCTGGCTCGACAAAGCGGAGTACGAATCGTCACTGGCGCCACCGTCTTGCGCGTTTTGCGCGCGGGCGAAGGATGGCAGTTGGACGTCAATCACACCGATGGCCATCTACGCGATAACCAGCGGAATCCGTTCGCGCTGCTGGCGAGGCGCGTGATCCTTGCAGCAGGCACATTCGGCTCGACGGAAATTTTGATGCGCTCGCAAATTCGCGGGATAAAGTTCTCCGATCAGCTGGGAGGTAAGTTCTCCGCCAATGGTGACATGCTCGTGGTTGCTCACGATTTGGCGGCAAGGGTGAATGGCGTTGCTGACGAAACCGAGGATCCGGCTCCAAACATCAAAAGCGAGAATTGCGGTCGCGCGGTCGGCCCGACAATAACCGCAATGATCGATCTGCGCGACGGCAACGCGGCTACTGACCTGGTGATCCAGGATCTTGCCGTACCGGGACCGCTGCGCCGCCTGTTTGAGGAAAGCGCCACCACATTCGATGTGCTCAATCGCGTTGCCGATGGCGACTGGGCCAAGCATGAGCCGAATCCTTCACGGGCAGACGACGCAGCCGTCAATCCTGCCGCCATCACCAACTCCCTGGTGCTGGCTATGATCGGCCGCGACGACGCGGAGGGAGCACTGGCACTAGAGGCCTCGAGGCAAAACAGCGTCGATGAGATGCAAGACGATGCTGACGAAATGCGCGCCGACGGGATGCTCACAGTGCGCTGGCCGGAGTTGCGACTTGACCCCCGGCTGGAGAACCATCATGCGCGCCTTGACAGCTTGCTTCGAGAGTCGGGATTGGGGGGACGGCTGGTGAACAACCTGCTGTGGAGACCTTTGTCCGACAGGCTCGAAGCCGTGTTCGGTCGCCAACGCGGGCCGCTGCTGACAGTGCATCCGCTCGGGGGCTGCGCCATGGGTGACGACGTTCGACAAGGCGTGACCGATCATTGCGGCCGCGTGTTCGATGCCGCCGCGATCGGCCTCAGACGCACTCACGCAGGGTTGATCGTGCTCGATGGCTCGGTTGTGCCGACGTCTCTCGGCATCAATCCCGCCTTGACCATAGCCGTTCTGGCATTGCGAGCGATCACCGAGCTCAAGGGGGAATGGCAACTCAGTGGCGGCCGTTTGACCAATGCACCCTTGTCTGGGAACTCTCGTGGCGAAACGCGGCCGATTTATTCCACGCCGCGGACGAATGCTGCACCTACGCCTACCAGCATCGAACTGACCGAACAGGTGCGCGGCAAGATCCCTCTGGCGGTGCGCGGCAGAGGTGTGAAACCGCATACCGTCGAACTGACCCTGACCACCA
This sequence comes from Mesorhizobium sp. BR1-1-13, assembly GCF_020165515.1. Lineage (NCBI taxonomy): Bacteria > Pseudomonadati > Pseudomonadota > Alphaproteobacteria > Hyphomicrobiales > Phyllobacteriaceae > Mesorhizobium > Mesorhizobium sp. BR1-1-13. Next base: position 255,500 of record NZ_JAIUIH010000007.1, on the reverse strand, counting down.
AGCCGGTGGCGCTTGCCGATCTCTTCGCGCTGCAAACGCCCCGTGGACGCTGTTTGCCGATTGCCCACGGTCGGCTGCGCGTTCTGCGTGCAGGAAAGGAGTTCGACCCCATTGCAGATCAGGCCTATGAAAGCGATGTTGCGCTCGAGGCGGAGATCTCGGGATCGCTCCACCTGTTCGATCTGGAAGAATCGCGTCCCGTGCCTCGAATGCTGCGCGCTGTCCTTGCGTGGGCGCTCAACCGCGGGGTGCGCGACTTTGCTTACCGCTTGGTCCGCCAGGGCCAGGAATGGTTGCGTCTCACGCCACCTAGCGGAGAGCCGTCCCATCTCAGACTGCTCGATATTCTGCACCTGTGCTCGCGTGCGGGCGGGGTGCGCCTGATCGAATACGATTTGCACATCGACAAGGTTGTCGAGCCGGAAGATCTCGGCACGGGCGTGAGGTTCGACAGTTCTTTGTTCGCACAGAAGAAAATTAGAGGGGTGAAGCGGCTCACATATGCACGTGGCGCCAGCCCTTGGACGCAGTTGATGGAAATGTCGGTCGAGGCATTCCCGCAGATGCGCAAGGCCATCGTTCGCAAAAAGCTGTCCTCGCTGGAACTGAATAAGCGATACCTGGCGCGACAGGGAGTGCCATTGCTGCGAATAGTAGATCAGCAAGACCGTGTCGCAGCGCTGGCAGATCTGGCCTCTTTCATTCTCTACGGCTTTCGCGTCGTGCTTCAGATACATGCACTGAGTTTTCGCCGCCCCGACCCGCCATCGACGCGTGAACCGCAACGGCTGCCCGGGGCAGTGCCGGGCTTACCGGCGCCGCAGATCGACTGGTTGACTTTGGACGGCCAGCCAAGCCCCCCGATCCGCATTCGCCTGGCCCGCTATGACGGCAGGTCCGCAAAGGCGGTCGAGAACGGCGTCCCGAAACGCCCCGTCTTGCTTGTTCATGGCTACAGTGCGAGCGGCACCACATTTGCTCATGCTGCCGTACCCGGCAACCTCGCTCAATCGCTGTGTGATGCTGGGCGCGATGTCTGGGTGCTCGATATGCGATCGAGTTCAGGCCTGACTACCGCCACGGGCAGTTGGGCTTTTGAGGAGATGGCGGAGAATGACATTCCGATCGCCATCCAACACGTGCTGGCTGCGACAGGGCAGGAAAGGCTCGATGTCGTCTGCCATTGTATGGGCGCGGCAATGTTCAGCATGGCAGTGCTTGGCGGGCACGATCGAAGGACTTTGCACAATAAGATCGGGCGCGTGGTATTTTCACAAGTCGGCCCGGTAATGCTGTTGAGTTCGGCAAATGTGCTCGCCGCATATGTCATGCGATATGTGCGTTATTTTCTTCAGCTTGATGACTATGTGTTTAGTCCGCATGGCGATATCTCGCTCGCCGGTCAATTGCTCGACAGAGCGCTCTCGGCAATGAGGCTGCCGTCCGATGAATATCGGCGCGAGAATCCCCTCTGGCCTCCAGGCAAGGCGACGCCTTGGGTCGGCACAAGACATCGGATGGACGCGCTCTATGCACGCACCTTCTCGCTCAACAATCTCTCTGACCTCGTACTCGACCACATCGACGATTTCTTCGGCCCGCTCAGCGTCGAGACAGTCTCGCAGGTCATACATTTTGCTGGCTTCAACACCGTGACCGACCGCGCCGGCATAAATCGCTATGTGCTGCCGGACCGGGTGAGGGATCGACTGAAGTTCCCGATGATGTCGATCCATGGAGCCGAAAACGGTTTGGTCGCCCCCTCAACGCTGACACTGATGCGAAATATGCTCAAAGGGGCCGGCGTGCCGCACTTGAACTCATCTCTGCATGCGGTCGAGGCGGTGCAATCGGACGAAGAAATCAGGCATCTTATCGACAAAAGCCGCCAGTTCCTGGGGCTCGGCCAACCGTCCTACCTGACCTGGTGCATTGCCGGCCACGGTCATCAGGATTGCCTGATTGGCAAAGACGCCCCGTCGATCTGCGGTGTTATAGCGAAATACCTTGGAATGCCGGATATGCCGGGCCCCCTGGAGGACAAGCCATGACGCGTTCTCTCCCCTTCGAAGCCAGGGCGCCCGTCTTCGGCGTGCGCGTAGGGATCGAAGCGGGCAAGATCCTGGTGCAAGCGGCCGATAGCGGAGGGCGGGGCTTGCCTCATGCAGCCCTTATTGTTCCCGTTTACGCAAAGGGCGACCGCCTGCACATGATCGATCCGCCGGCTACGAGCCCTGGCGACGAGAAAGGACAGAGAGACGGCAGCCTCCATGACAGTCTCCTCCCGTACTATATCGAGCAACCCGCATCTCCCTATGTATTTGAAGTTCCGCTCCACAAGTGGCCTGAAGCGCAGCAGGTACTCGTCTTGCTGCTGTACGTTCAGGCGCAGGGTATTGGCGGCTTGGCTCGGTTACCGAAACTGCCCGACGCGGCGGAATCAGCATCTGAAATCCCCGACAAAGGTTTGCATGCCGAGTACGCGGTGAAGAGGGCCGCCGAGGCTATTCGGTATGCGCTCGAGACTGACACATTGGATGATTTGCGAGGTGGCCTGATCCTCGGCAGGCCTGGAAGATCACACAGAAGCTACCGCCACAAGAGCGCTATCGGGACGGTATCGAACCTTTCATTCGCTCTCGCAAGTTGCCAATACCCCAGTGATTTCCTCGACCACATGCCCGACGGTCAGCATGCAACACGAGGGCCCGCGGATGCGTCTCTGCTCGCGCTCGGCGATCTACTGGGCAAACCCGGCGCTCCCACGTTGCTGCTGCTGGCCGGCGACCAAGTATATGTCGACGCTACGGCAGGGCTTTTCGACCCCAAGGCGACCGATGACCGATTCCGAATACCCTACGAACGCCGAGGCCAGAGCCGCGGCGTGAAGGCGGTGATGCAGCGCTTGGACATGGCGGTTGAAATGATGCTCGATGACCACGAGTTGCGCGACAATTGGGCAAAAGACCCCGACCCGGCGATGCGCAAGAACGATCCCGTCATAAAGCCTGGGAAGCTGGCTTACTTCAGGTATGAACGTGTCAAGGCCGGGGTGCTGGAAAAACGCCTGCCGGCACACATCTGGCGAGATGATTTTACCCACAAAGGGATGCCATTCTTCCTTTGCGACACGCGCACCGAACGTGAAGGACGGACGGTTTCGAACTGGTGCAAAGCGCGGATTATGGGTCCAACCCAATTCGCGAAACTTCGTGAATGGCTTACCAAGCCTGAACACGCCGAAGTGCCCAAATTTGTTCTCACATCCTCGGCAGTGCTGCCGCGGCGGCGGGAGGTGGCCGAGGACCCCACCTGTGCCCTGCGTTCGGACGCGTGGGATGGGTACCCGCTCTCCATGCACGCGCTGCTCAGGTTCGCGTGCGACAAGGAAATAAAGCGACTGGTATTCCTGTCGGGTGACGAGCACGTGAGCAGCCTGGTCACCGCCCGTGTAACAAACAGCAAAACCGGCAAGCAGAGCATCCTGCATTGTATCCACAGTTCGGCGCTGTACGCGCCTTATCCGTTTGCGAACGGAACTGCCGACAATTTCCAGGCCAATGAGACTTTTTACTTTCGCGATCCCGATCCCGATCCTACGAACGGGCCGTATTGTTGCGACGTGCAGACAAGTTTCGCCCCTGGCGACGGTTTCGCGCTTGTAACGACATGCCGCCGCCGTTCGCATTGGCGTCTAGTTGTCAGGTTCCACGACAGCAGGGGGCTCAAGGGGAATGGAACCTTCACGCGCGACCTAGAGTAATAGCTGCGCGAGAAATAAAGCTTCACTCAGCTTTTCTCGCTATGCCAAGCGGCCCGCGCTCGACCAGGCGCGGCGGCGCTATTTATCCCGAGATAATCGTCTCTGTGGCCGCATGTCCAAACGATCGCCTGCCCTTTGCATGAGCCTGGTGTAGCCGCTCTGCACAAGGAACGTCGCCATGAAGCGAAAACGCCTGGCCGGCAATCGGTCTCCTCAATCGACAGTGGTGGCGGACAGGGTCCGCCACCACTGTGATAACAAGCCGCGATAGAGGTCTGCCCGGATTATTTTCCGGCGGCAGCCGCATTCTTTACCCAGCCATCGAACTCCGACTGATTTGCGGCAATCCAGTCGTTGGCGATCTTCTTGATCTCGGCGTCGGTCTTGTTGCCGGCCCCCAGATCGCCTTCCCACTGGCTCCAGATGTCCAGCGACCATTTCGCCTGTTCGATGAATTTCTTGGCCGCCGGATTGTCAGCCAGGAACTTCTTGTTGGCGAGCGTGCGCCAGTTCCATGGGCCAACCGCCATGCGGCATGGGTTCTGGCCCCCCGCACAGCCAACCACATCCTTGACCTCGTGCGTCTTCGGTTTCGATACGCCCTCGGGAAGAGCGTCATACGGGATCGGCAGCCACACCACGTCCTTGCCGGGCTTCAGCCGATAGACGATCCAGGATGGGCTCCAGGTGTAAAGAAGGATCGGCTCTCCTCGGTCGGCCCGTGCAAAGACCTCGCCGATCAGCGGCTCGTATTTGGCGCGGATGGAGCGCACCGTATCGCTCAAACCGAACTCCTTGACCTGGAAATCGACGACGTCACCGCACTTCCAAGCGGGATCGCAATTCACCAGATTGGCTTTTCCGTCACCGTCGGTGTCGAACAAGGCCGCGATCTTCGGGTCCTTCAGTTGCGAAACATTGGTGATGTTGTTGGCTTCGGCCGTCTTCTTGTCGATCATGTAGCCGTTGATGCCGCCGCCCGCGATCGTGCCTTCATTGATCAGTTCGACCGTATCCGAGATCTGTGCGATGGCGGGCTCGGCCTGCGGCCAGTTGATGTCGCCGGTCATGTCGAGGTCGTCCTGCGAAATGGCCTGCAGGATCGCCGACATGTTCATGGTCGACAACTTTACGTCGTAACCGAGTTTCTCGAGGCCCGCTATCAGGACCTGGTCCTGAATATAGTTGGCGCCCAGGCTGTCGGACGACGTGAAACGAATGGTCTTGCCTTCGCCAGGCTTATCCTGCGCAAAACTCAGCCCACCCATCATGGTTGCTGCAACAGCCGTGGCGCAGGCCAGTCTCAACCCTTTGCGGTATCGATAATTCGCCGACATGTATTATCCCCTTGTTGTGATATTTGTTGCGTCGTTCCGCCTGATCGAGACGGTGTTCACACCTGCTGGTGGTTCGTTTCGAAACTCCCCGCTTCCTCATTTCCGGGACGCAGCAGCTGAGCCAGGGCGGCGCGGATGCCCCGGGTCGGTCCGGCCTTGTCCTGGTTGGCCAGGCCCTGCGTGATGCGATCGAGGATCATGGCTAGCAGGACGATGGCGATGCCGCCGACGGCAGCCATGCCGACATCGAGACGTCCCAGCCCCTGCAGGACCACAAGTCCGAGCCCTTCGGCCCCGATCATGGATACGATCACCGACATGACCATGGCCATCAGCACCGTCTGGTTGAGGCCGCCCAGAATGGTTGGCAAGGCCAATGGAAGTTGGACTTCCCAGAGAAGTTGGCGATCGGTGGCACCGAAAGCCCGCCCCGCCTCGACCATCTCCTTGTCGACAAGACGAATCCCGAGATTGGTGAAGCGGATCAGCGGCGATATCGCCGCCACGATGACCGCGACTGCCCCAGGCACCGTTCCGACGCCGAACAGCATGACCACCGGGACCAGGTAGACGAAGCTGGGCGTCGTCTGCATGACGTCGAGCACCGGCCGCACAATGGTCCAGGCGCGGTCGTGGCGGGCGCACAGGATCCCGATTGGAATGCCAAGGATGACGCACACCACGATTGCCGTGGCGATGAGCGACAGGGTGGTGATCGCTTCCGCCCACAGGCCCATGAAGGCAATCAGGGTCAGCGAAAGCAGCGTGAATATGGCCACGCCACGCGATGCGGAGCGCCATGCGATGAGGGCAAAGATCCCGATCAGGATCGGAAACGGAATGGCATGGAGTCCATGGTCGATCGCGGTCAGAAGGGTCTCGACGGGCCACTTGATTGTCTGGAACAGCGGCCGGAAATGCATTGCCAGCCAGCGGACGCCGACCTGGATCCACTGGTCCAGCGGGATGACATAGAGATTATCGAGATCCAGCATGATCAGGCCTCCGCTCCCGGGGATTGCGAGGAAGCCGCCGCCGGAGCGCCAATGCGGGACAAGATCTGGAGTGGATCGACACGCCCCAGATATCGGCCGCCCTCATCAACAACGGCTATCGGCCGGTCTCGATGACACAGGCTGGCCACCACGGACAGCTTTTCCGTGCCGCATACCGTCTCATAGTCCTTGCTCATCAATGATTGGATCGCCGAACCATCGGCGAGGCGTGGCAACTGGCGCGGTCCGACGACACCCACGACCTGCATCGAATCGTCGACGATGAACACAGGTTCGCCCTCGGCATCGCGGCCGCCGGACGCACGTGCGTCTAGCCGGAGCGGGCTGCTTTCCACCATCACGGAACTGGCATCGAACAGATGGGCCCGGTTGACGTCGCGGGTGAAGGCGGCGACGTAGTCATTGCCGGGCTTGGTCACGATGTCCTGCGGAACGCCTTCGCGCATCACCATTCCATCCGCCATGATGGCGACCCGGCTTCCGAGCTTCAGCGCCTCCTGGAAATCGTGCGTGATGAACAGGATGGTCTTGTGGAAAGTCCTGTGCAGGCGCAGCAGTTCGTCCTGCATTTCGCTGCGGATGAGTGGATCCAGCGCACTGAAAGCCTCGTCCATGATCAGAACGTCGGCATCCGTGGCGAGTGCGCGGGCCAATCCGACGCGCTGACGCATGCCGCCGCTCAACGTACCGGGAAGATGATTTGCCCACGAAGCCAGCCCGACGACCTCCAGTACCTCCATCACCTTCTTCCTGCGCGCGGCGGCTGGCACACCGCGCAGTTTCAGGCCGAACTCGGCATTCTCCAACACCGTTCTGTTGGGCAACAGGCCGAAGTGCTGGAACACCATGGAGATACGCGTCCGGCGGATTTCGCGCAGCCGCGCTTCGCTGGCGCCGGTGATCTCCTCGCCATCGATAAGGATGCGCCCTGCATTCGGCTCGATGAGGCGATTGATGCATCGCGCAAGCGTCGACTTACCGGAGCCGGACAAGCCCATGATCATGTAAATCGAACCGACGGGAACGGACAGCGACACGTCGCTCAAGCCGACGACCTGCCCGGTCTTCTGGAGCACCGCTTCCTTTGTCTCGCCAGACTTCAGCATGGCCAAAGCCGGTTCCGGCGATCTGCCGAAAATCTTGTACACGCCCTCGACCGTTATGCGATCCGTCACACCTGTTCTCCACTCCTGGCCTGGCGGACGATAGTCAGCACATTCCAGAGCCACGATCCCGATTAATGAAGATAGAACTGCAGCCGCCGTCTTCCCCCGTTCGGCAGGATACCCGCGTAGCCCAATACTACGAAGGAAAGCATACGGCTCGCGGGTTCGATGATATAGGCTCTCCGCCACCCGGATAGGTATAATCCGGGACGCCTGTATGGAGAAACGGCGTGCTGGCTTCGCTTAAAAACCCTGCTCTCATCGTCGTGGACATGCAGAACGATTTCGTGCGCAGGCATGCGCCGATGGAGGTTGCATCCGCGCGCGAAACCATACCTTCGATCGGCAGACTCATTACGGCGTTTCGCGGCAACGGCAAGCCGGTGGTATTCACGCGATATGTTGCCGCCCCCCTGTATCAGGCCCTCGCCGGCAAGCTGACCTGGATCAAGCTGACCGATGCGCCGACCCATGCGTGCGTGCCGGGCTTCATGCGCTCCTACGGCGATGTCGAGGGCATGCGGGATGCTGCGGAGGTGATCGACGAGCTTGCGCCACAGAATGGCGACATCGTGCTGGATAAGATCTATTTCAGCGCCTTTCATGCCACGGATCTTGCCAAGACGCTCAAGCTGCTTGCGGTGGATGGTCTGGTATTCGTCGGCACGGTAGCCGAGATGTGCGTCGAAGATAGCTGCCGTCACGCCGTGCATTTCGGTTATCCCACGATTGTGGTGGAGGATGCTGTTTCTTCCAACCATCCGCCCAGCCGGCAGGCCATGCTCGAGGCTTTCGCACGCAACTACGGCTGGGTCATGACCACGGACCGGGTTCTGGATTCTTTCGCGGTGGGGCAAGCGGGAAGCCAGGTCTTGAACCTATCGCAGCGGTGAAAAATCGGTCGGGATCAGGATTCGGTTTTCCATCGTTTCGATATTCTCGGTGAGCTTGACGGTAAACGCCCGCCACGCGGGATCTTCGGCCAGCCGCTGACGCCGCTCGGCGCGGTCGTTCAGATCGCTATAGCCCCATAGATGCACGACATGGTTGAGAGGTCCGATCTCGGTGCGGAAATAGCCGATCAGGTTGCCCAAGATCGGCTGCTGGATGGCAAGGCCTTCCTCGCTGATAAGCTGCATGTATCTGGCGAGACGGCCGGCCCTTATCTTGTAGATGCGTTCCTCGACAATCATGGCGCGACAGCTCCCATCAGGCGATCACCCGCGACTTTTCCCTGCCCGCTTCCTTCTCGCGCATCGCAAATACGGGCATCACTTCCTTGATGAACAGCGCCAGCGATTTCTTCTGCACTTCAAACGGCAGGTCGAAGGCGAGGCCGAGGCAGAACTGGTCTACGCCCGCCGCTTCATAGACCATCAGCTTTTCGACCACCTCGTCCGGAGTGCCGAAAAGGAGATTGTCGCGGATCGACCGCGGATCGTAGTCGCCGCTGTTGCCAACGGTGTCGTAAGAAACCGCTTCAGGAAAGCCGTTCTTCACCGGGCCGATGTTCTGGAACAGGTTCTCGAAGCTGCGCCCATATTGATAGCTGTAGCGGACCGGCAGTTCCCAGTCCTCGGGACGTTCATACACGCAAGTGCGGCGCAGCATCATGAACCGCGGCCTCGGCACTTCCGGATGATCCTGGACCGCCTTCTTGAACTTGTCGCCGAGAATGCCGACTTCCGCGACCGGCCGCGACAACGGCGTGGAGAGGATGTTGTGGCCATTGCGCACCGCCCAATCGAATGTGCCGGGGTCACGCGCCGCCACCCAGATGGGCGGGTTGGGTTGCTGCAAGGGCTTCGGCACCGAGGTTGCCAGCGGGAAGTGGTAATACTTACCCTCGTGGGCGTAGTCGCCTGCCCATAATTTCTGGACTGCCGGCAGCAGTTCCTGCATGTAGGCGCCGCCTTCCTGTTGCGGGATGCCTCCCGCCATACGGTCAAATTCATACTGATAGGCGCCGCGGGCGATGCCGAATTCCAGCCGCCCTCCCGTCAGGTGATCGCAAAGTGCGGCCTCTCCCGCGAGACGGATCGGGGTCCAGTACGGCGCGACGATGGTGGCGGTGCCAAGCCGGATCTGTTCGGTATGAGCTCCCCACCAGACCAGCAACTGGAACGGGCCGGGCGCGATCGTGAATTCAATCGTGTGATGCTCGGGCGACCAGGCGGTCTCGAAGCCGCCGGCATCGGCCATACGGACCAGTTCCAGCGTCTCAGCCGCCACCTGGCGCATATCCTTGTCCGGACTGAACCTCTCCATGTTCAGGGAAACGGAAAATTTCATGGCAATGACCTTTCGAATATTAGGGAATCGTCGGATGAGGCATCAGCGCAAACGGATTACGAACGGGTCCTGTGTGGCGCCGGAGTAGTCGATGACGACATTCTTCAGGCGGGAGAACTCGCGCATGACCTCGAAACCCCCGCGCTTGCCGTAACCGCTCTCCTTGAACCCGCCGGAGGGCGACATGTAAGCAGCCGAGCGATACGTATTGACCCAGACCGTGCCGGCATCGACGTTGCGCGCAAAGCGCAGCGCCCGGTCGATGTCGCGGGTCCAGACACCCGCCGCCAGCCCATAATGGGTGTCGTTGGCAAGCCCAATCAGTTCGCTTTCATTGTCGAACGGCACGACGCCCACGACCGGGCCGAAAATTTCGTCGCGCATGAAGCGCATGTCGTTGCGCGCATCCGCCAGAACCGTGGGCTCGTAATACCAGCCGCCGGAGAGGTCGTCCCGCCGCGGCCGGTGGCCTCCGGCAACCAGCCGCGCGCCATCGGCGACGCCGTAGTCCACATACTGCTCGACCTTGTCGAGTTGGGCAGCCAGCGCCAGCGGACCGATTTCCGTGTCCTCATCGGTCGGATGGCCGATACGCACGCGCCTGGTACGATCCGCCAGCTTTTCGACGAATGCGGCATAGATGGATTTTTCGACGAAACAGCGCGAGCCTGCGATACAGGTCTGCCCGGCAGCGGCGAACACGCCGGCAACCACGCCGTTCACCGCGCGCTCGATGTCGGTATCGGCGAATACGACATGAGGCGACTTGCCGCCCAGTTCCACCTGGCACGAAACAAGTCGGCTGGCAGCGTTGGCGGCGATGCGGCGGCCGGTTGCCGTACTGCCCGTGAAGGCGATCTTGGCGACATCGGGATGCAAGGTCAGCGCTTCGCCCGCCGTCGCGCCCTTGCCGGTAACGACATTGAAAACGCCAGCCGGGAAGCCCGCTTTTGCAATCAGTTCGGCGAGGGCAAGGGTGGACGCGGAAGTATGCTCTGATGGCTTGACCACAACCGTATTGCCAATTGCCAGGCAGGGTGCGAGCGTGCCGGTCAGCAGCATCAGCGGTGAATTCCACGGCGAGATCATGCCCACCACGCCGATCGGCTCGCGCAGCGTGAAGTTCAGCATATCGAGCTTATTGACCGGTATGGTCTCGCCATGCAGCTTGTCAGCCATTCCGGCGAAATAGAGATAGCTGTCCGGCGCCGCGCGCAGTTGCACACGCATCTCTTTCAGAAGCTTGCCGTTGTCACGCGTCTCGATGGCGGCGAGTTCATCGGCATGTTCCGCGATGAGATCGGCCAACCGGCGCAGCAGCTTGCCGCGATCCGTCTGCGTCAGCCTGCGCCACGCCGGGTCGTGAAACGCTCTTTTGGCTGCCTGCACGGCGGCGTCGACATCATCCGCCCCGGCGTCGGCAACCTCATACCAAGGGGCCGCGTTCGTCGGATCGTAGCTCGGCATGTAGCGGCCGGACCGCGGCGCGACGCGCTCCCCGGCAATGAAAAGATCCTGGCGCGATCCTTCGATCACCTTCAGCGTCAGGCCCATCATCTCATCCCTTCGCGGTTTCTCGGTCGCCAGCCAAGCCGTTAAGCGACCGCCACGGACGCGGGGGGCCGTCTATCATCGCCACCCGGCCGCCATCGCTGGAATCGACGTAGATCCCGAAGCGAGAGTCCGCGCGCTCATGCAGGTAACGGCGCAGCGTTGCGCGTATCTGCCTGATCGGAATGCTGTCCCAAGGCAGCTCTTCATGGGCAAAGAACCTCAGCGACGGCGACAAATCCGGCATTTCGCCGGGTGGGCCCGCGAGCGCGCCACGGTAGACGACATAGCCGGGCTGCTGGTCGGCCACGTCGAAGACCGAATAGAGAAACGCATCGCTGGTGAGCGGCGCAACCACGCCGCCGCCTTCGAAGCTGAGCATGTCGCCCGGCTTACGGTGCGTTGCCGTCGGCAGTTCCCAGCCTCCGGCGCCATCGTCGCGCAGCAGGATGCGGCCGTCATGCTCGACCAGGTAGCCGATGATCATGCGATGGGAAGGCGTCCAGCCAGGCGGCATCGGGTCTTCCACGCAGACATAGCGTCCCCGGCAAAACCCTAGCGGAGCGGCAGGGCTGGTGCCGAAAGCACGCACCCGGCCGATCAGGATCACATGGTCTCCTGCCTCGATACGGTCATGCACCGTGCAGTCGAACCAGGTGAGGCTGTCGGTGAGCACCGGCGAGCCCGTATGCACGGTGGTATGGGCTATCGTCTCGAACTTGGAGAGTGACTTCGAGGCGAAGAGGCTCGCCACCTCCTTCTGGCGGTCGTGCAGAACGTTGACGGCGAAGCCTTCGGCGGTGTTGAACGCCGGAAAGCTGCTGGCGCTCTTTCCTATGCAGACGAGCAGCAGCGGCGGCTCAAGAGAGACTGAGGTGAAGGAATTCGCAGTCATGCCGCGCGGCGAACCATCTTCGTCCCGCGTCGTCACCACCGTGATGCCCGTGACGAAGGTGCCGAACGTTCGCCGCAGTTCCACTGGATCGATCGTGCTCAGCTCTTTTTCCCTCTTGTCCGTCATGCGTCCTGCCTCTCCAGGAGAGAGTGGAAGGATAAAGGGACGTGAGAGAGGGTCTTCCTGCTCTACGCAGGAGAAGCGGCAGTCAGGCTCCTAGGACACGAAGCAGAGACCGCGTCAGACAGGTTGCTCCCGGGCAATGGTCTCGTTGAGGCGTATTGCCAGTTCAAGCGCGAACCGACGTTCGGGTGAATCGATCTCGATGCCAAACAGTTCCTGGATACGGTTCAGGCGGTAGCGAAGCGTTGTAACATGCAATTCCATCGCATCCGCGCAGGCCTGGCTGCGGCAACCGTGCTCCAGAAAGACGGTCAGGGTCCTGATATAGTCCGTTGCATGCGCCTCGTCGTGACGCACGACCGCGCCAATGGCGATATCCACGAACGACCTCACTTCCTTGCTGTCGGCCGCCGAAAGCAGCAGCGGAAAAGGACCGAAGTCCTGGGGCGCAAGCAACCCGGTACGGTTGAAGCGGACGGCAAGACGGATCATGCGCTCGCATTCAAGCCATGCCTGGGGATAGTCGTGAATGCTCGAACAGGTCTTACCCGCCACGATGATCGGCTTGGTACCGATCAGCCACTGCGTTTCCTCGATCAGCTTGCGCACAAACGTCTTGACCACCGTGTCCGCGTCGCGGGGCGCGTCGGGAATGCGGCACAGAATGATCTCGCCCAATGCGGCGGCGGTCGCCTGCGGCGCCAATTGGCCGGCGAGCCGCATGATGGAGCGGTGCAGTTCGGGTATGGTCTTGCCCTTTTCCGGCACAGTTTCCGGGAGGCCGATCGCGACCAGCCTGGCGGTGGCGTTTACGTCAATGCCGAGCCGGCGCGCCCGCGCCGTCAAATCGTCGACGTTGCGCCAGTTGCCGGAAACGATTTCCATGAACAATTCGCTGGAAGTCTGCGATTCCGTCTGGAAGCGTAAATGGCTGCGCATCAACTGGACGCTGAGCGCGAACCGGGCGCTCTGAAGAAGAAGATGATCGAGGTCGCCGAAATTGGCGTCGAGCGAAAACACGATCAGGGCCCCTACCGTCTTGCCATCCACGACCAACGGCTCCACCGCCGCCGGCAGGTTGAGGTGATGGCCGCCGCAGTTCAGGTACAGCTTGCGCATTTCAAGCCCGGCCTGGTCCGAGATATCGCGAGCAAGACGCAGAAACTGGCGGCTCATGCAATCGTCCATCTCCTCGCGCCAGCGGTCGGTGTCGATGAGGTCCGGCTTGGGCGAGCGTCCGGCAACGACCAGGTTGGCAGTCAGATCCACCACCACGATTGCGTTCGGCAGGAAGGTTTCGACCATGGAAGCCGCGGATGCGACAGAACCGTCCGACAGGACCTGGTGCATCAGGGAGGAATGCGCGGCAAGTGCGTTTTGGAGTTGCGCGGCGGCAGCATGTTCCGCCCTTAGCCTGTGCGCCTTGTCCACGGCTATGGCGCCCAGATGGACGATCGTCTGCAGGAATGCGAGATCGGCCGCCGACAGATCGACAACGTCGCGCGACTGCACCGACAAGACCATCGCGCGGTCTTCCATGTCCCGGCAGCCCAGCGGCAAAACCACGACAGTGCGATAGCCGCGCTGGATTGCCTCTTCCCGATAGCCGGGAAATTCGATGCTCTCCTGGGCATCGCGAATGATCACCGGATCATTGCGGGTCAACGCGATGAGGGATGGACTTGTCGCCAGCGTCCAGCGGTTGCGATAGGACTTCGTCAACTGGCTCGGATCATGCCGAGTCACGACCACAGCATTTCCATCCGCCTGATCGATGCTCATCACCGCCGCCATCGACCAGGCATCGTGCTGGCATGCCGCATCGACAAGGTGCTGCAGCGTTGTCTCGAGATCGACGCTGGAATTGATGAGGCTGGTCACGTCGCGCAGGACGCGTGACAGCGGGCGATCCAAAGCGCTCAACAGAACCTCGCTGCTTGCCGGTACTCGATCGTTACATAACCTTCCTGGTCGATGGCGCGCCACAGTCATATTCGTTACCGGCGGCCATGTCGCCGCATGGCCGGCATGGATAGGATCGACCTTGCCGGCTGTTCGCGAAAGGTTTGGCAGGCCTTCAAAGCGACATGATGACCGACTTGGTCTCCGTATAAAGGTTCAGCCCTTCCTGTCCCCGTTCCCTGCCCCAGCCGGATTGCTTGAAGCCGCCGGTGGGTATCGCCGCGTCCACCGAGCCGTGTACGTTGACCCCGATCCGGCCCGCGCGAATTCGCCGTACCATCTTGTGGGCGACGCTCAGGTCCCGCGTCCAGACGCTGCCGGCAAGCCCGAAAATGCTATCGTTCGCCTGCCGTGCGATCTGTTCCAGGTCGTCGTCATCGAAGCTCATGGCGCACAGGACAGGACCGAAAATCTCTTCCTGCACCACAGCCATGTCGGGCCGGGTGTCGGTCAGCACGGTCGGCGCAATGAAGTTGCCTTCATTGCCTATCCGCGTGCCGCCAAACGCCACCGTTGCACCGGCGCTCCTGCCCTGCTCGATATAGCCCATCACGCGGTCGCACTGGACCGGGGAAATGACCGGCCCCATCTGGACGCCTTCGCTGAGGCCATGACCGACCCGGATATTCCCCGCCCGCTGGCCGATCCCATCCACGATCTGGTCGAACACCTTCTTATGGGCGAACAGCCGCGATCCCGCGGTGCAGACCTGGCCGCTGTTGGCAAAAATGCCCTGCGTGACACCGGGAATGGCAACCGACATGTCAGCATCGGGAAAGACGATGACGGGCGACTTCCCTCCCAGTTCGAGCGACACTTTCTTCAAATTGCCCGCGGCAGCCTTGACGATGATGCGGCCGACCTCGCTGGAACCCGTAAAGGCAACCTTGTCGATCTGGGGGTGCGAGGCGATCGCGGCACCCGCCGTCGGGCCAAAACCGGTCACGATATTGATCACGCCAGCGGGAATGCCGGCCTCCTGGACCAGTTCACCGAAGCGCAGCGCCGTCAGCGGCGTCTGCTCCGCCGGCTTGAGCACGATCGTGCAGCCGGTGGCCAGCGCCGGAGCTACTTTCCAGGCCAGCATGAGCAGTGGCGCATTCCACGGAATGATCTGCCCGACGACGCCGACCGGCTCGCGCACCGTGAAGGCATGGTATTTGTCCGGCGCGGAGATCGAAATGGTTTCCCCTGTTATCTTGGTCGCCCAGCCCGCCATGTAGCGGAACATATCCACGCTGAGCGCGACGTCGGAATTCCGGGCATTGGCAAGCGGCTTGCCGTTGTTGAGAACCTCCAGTTCGGCCAGTTCATCGGCGTTCTGTTCCAGCAGATCCGCCAGTTTCCAGATGAGACGTCCACGTTCGCTGGGCGTGATGCGGCTCCATGGGCCTTCTTCAAAAGCCCGCCGCGCAGCTTTGACGGCATCGTCGATGTCGGCGGCGTCGCCCTCCGGAACCTGCGCGATTATGCGCCCCGTGCCCGGATCATATGTGTCGAAAATTTTCCCGGACTGGGCCGGCACCCATTTTCCATCGATAAGGAGTTTTTTCTCCTGGCGTAAAAAGGACGCCGCCTTCTCTCCAATTCGGAACTGATCAGCATGTGTGTTCATCGAATTCTCCATAGGTATCGGGAAGCGCCTTGCCCGGATTCGTTCAAGGGCGTCCATCTGAAGCGCCCTCGTTAAAGCTTGTCACTCGATCACGAAGTGGTCGGGTCCGACCGCGCGAGGCTGCCGCTTCGGCGGAATGAAATCGAGCGGCCGCACGGGAGACGGCAATTCCGTCACTGGCTTGCCGATCAAGCGGTGCCTGTCCGCGGCCGGCTCCGGGTTCGGCACCGCTGCCATCAGCCTCTGGGTATAGGGATGTTTCGGGTTCCCTATCACCTCGCGGCTGGGCCCGATCTCCACGATCTCGCCAAGATACATGACCGCCACACGGTGGCTGACACGTTCGACAATGGCCATGTCGTGACTGATGAAGAGGTAGGACAGCCGCAGGTCCTCCTGCAACTCAAGCAGCAGGTCGATCACCTGCGCCTTGACCGAAACGTCGAGCGCCGAGACGGCCTCGTCGGCTATGATGACCTTCGGGTCGAGCATCAGGGTCCGCGCAATGCAGATTCTCTGGCGCTGCCCGCCGGAAAACTCGTGCGGAAGACGGGTGATCATCGACGGTTCGAGGCCGACACGCTCCAGAAGGTGTTTGGCCTTGTCCAGGGCCTCGGCCCTGGTCGCCAACCCATGGCATAGCAGGGGCTCAGCCAGGATCGCACCGACGTTTTGCTTCGGGTCCAGGGAACTGAACGGATCCTGGAAGATCATCTGCACGTTGCGCCGCAGATCCGAAAGATCGGACCTGTTGTCGCGCCGCACCGTGCGGCCGTCGAAGACCACCTCGCCGGAATCCGGAGGATTGAGAAACAGGATGCTGCGTCCGGTCGTCGACTTGCCGCAGCCGGACTCGCCAACCAGCGACAGCGTTTCTCCAGGCATGATGTCGAAGCTCAGACCCTCGACGGCATGGAGACGCCCCACCTTGCGACGCATCGCCCCGCCACGCACGTCGAACCGGGTTACCAGCTTGCGCACGCTCAAAACCGGCTTCGGCACAGCATCCTTGACGGGCGCGCGGTAGGAGCGGGCCACGCCTTGCCCCAGGCGGGGGACCGCGTCGATCAGCATCCTCGTATAGTCCTCGCGCGGACGCTCGAAAACGTCCTTTACTGCTCCCGTCTCCACCACGCGTCCCTTGTGCATGACCATGACGCGGTCGGCGATGTTGGCCACTACGCCCATGTCATGCGTGATGAACAGGATCGCGGTGCCGGTATCGCGCTGGACCTCGTTCAGGAGATCGAGGATTTGCGCCTGTATCGTCACGTCGAGCGCTGTCGTCGGCTCATCGGCGATAAGCAGCTTCGGCGAGCACGCCAATGCGATGGCGATCATGATCCGCTGCCGCATCCCCCCGGAGAACATGTGAGGATAGTCATTGAACCGCCGCCGCGCGTCAGGAATGCGAACGCGGTCGAAAAGCCGGATGCCCTCCTCCCGCGCCTCGGCATCGCTCAAGGGTCGATGCTGGCGCAGCATTTCCTTGATCTGGGTGCTGACCTGCAGAACCGGGTTCAGGCTCATCATCGGTTCTTGGAAGATCATGCTGGCAATGCCGCCACGCACCCGCCGCAATGTCGATGTCGACGCGCCCACCACTTGCTGGCCATCCACGATGACCGAACCGGTCACTTGGGTATTGCCGGAAAGCAGTCCCATGATCGTCATGGAGGTGACGCTCTTGCCGGACCCCGACTCGCCGACAAGCGCCAGCGTCTCGCCAGCATGGATGGCCAGATCGACGTCATGCACCACCTGATGCTTGCCGAAAGCGACGTTGAGGCCTTTTACCTCGACCACTGGATCGGATTTCCGTTCACTCATGAGCTTGGCGCCGGTGCAACAGTGAAGCCCGCCTGCGAGCGAGAGCGCTCCGAAGTTGGAGCCCAGGTGAGCATTTCGAGCGCGTACAGCGCATCCAGCGTCTCGCGCGACAGGGGAATGCCCTTCTGGTGCGCCACGGCGATCTTTTCCCAAGGCCGAACGGCAACGTGCCCGGACGCCTTCAGCTCAGGCCTGCGGGTGCTGACCATGAGAAGCGCGCAGCCCGGCGTCAGCCCGGCGGCGTCGATCGATTGCAGAACCGCCGTGTCCTCACCGAGGAGCGCCGCCAGGGCATCCCGGCCCCGGCCCGAATAAAGCACACCCCGTGGGTCCGGTTCAGCCAACAGCCAGTCGAAGGTTCCATCCCTGGCGATGATGCCGATAGAGGAGAGATTGTAGTCCATCGCACCAACCAGCGTGGCCGGAACAAGCGACAGCTCGGTCGCCGACGATATCCGGCACATTTCCCATTTGGCGCCGCCTGCATGCGCGGCGAGAGCATCGATCGCGGCAGGTCCCGTTTCCAGAAATGAAACGCCGGCGGCGTCCAGCATCGTGAGTCCGTTCGACTTCCGATAGCGGAAGCCATGGGAGGGCCGCGGTCCCGCCTGGCGAATTTCATCCAGAATAGCCGGATCGAGCGCCGCACCTGTTGCAACGAGATGAGCGCCCCGGTCAGCGGTTCCGAACGCGTAGCCCAGCGCCCTAAGCGACCACGGCAGGACGCGGGTCAGTTCGGAATAGGCAACAAACATGGTCGTGCTCACAGGGCGACCTCATTCTCATGCTTGCGAACCCGGGAACCCGGCTTGTCAGGCTCGAGGAATTCCGAAGGCAGCGGCTGGTCTTGGAAGAAAGTCCCCCGCACATAGCGGATGCTGAGCGGCGTCGAGCCGCGAATGCCCAGCGACGCAAGGAAAAACCGTATGAGATCGGCGGGGACGAAATCGCGATGCGCGAGCGGATCGCGTATTTCCGCATAGGGCAGGCCATCCAGATATTGCACGCGCGAAATGGCGTAGTGCAGGTCCGGATGGTCGAGAACGACGTCGCCGGCGCGCTCCTTGTCACCGCGGCTGACCAGCACCGCCGCCAGCCTCTGGATCAGTCCGATATGATCGATGAAGGATTCGAAACGCTCGTGCGGGTCGATGACCCGCTCGCCGCGCCTTTGTTCGCCATTATCGATCGAATGGTACCAGAAGTGCTGATGGGTTTCGGCAAGCGTGCGGTCGGCGGTGAGAGCCCAGACGTAGTTCCTGCGCAGGATCTCGCGCAATTCAGCGACTGTCATTGCTGGCTGCAATTGCCGCTTGCGGGCTGCGCCCATCTGGAAATAGGGCGCGATGGCGTCACAAAAGTCCGGTACCACGTCGAGAAGTACGCTATGGAACTGCTCACTGGTCTCGCCATCCATGACTTCTGCGACGTGCGCAGCAACGTCGCCCCAGCACTGGAACCGTCCTTCGCGCAGGCTTGCCGATATGCGTGTCAGGTTCTCGATGATGGTTTCGTTGGCCATCACATAGTCCTGCGTCTGTGGGTCGGTCTGCGCATAGATGCGGATGGTGCTCTCTATCGAGCCGCGGACAACCGAAATGCTTCCCGTATCGACCGGCAGGCTTTTTGCGTAGCCAAGCGCCGCCTCGCGCACGGTCACCCAGGTGGCGACCCAATGCGGCCAGCGCTGGAGGGCAACGCACATGCCCTGGCCTGAGGAGTTGCCTATTCCAAGCCCGCGCGCGATCGAAATGTCGAGCTGCGCTGCGTCCGGATTGCGCCGCCGCGCGACGGCATTGACGAGATCGATGGAGACGAGCCGCACCAGGTAGATGGCGAAGATATCCGCAAAGAATGGGTGCGCCAGCGGATGCCCCTCGGGAATGCCCGGATAGGAAACCGTGCCGTTGCGGCCGCTGCTTTGAAAGCCACCGTTCCGCATGAGATAGGCGATGCCAAGCTCCGGAGCGGGCTGTTCGCCGCGGGACAGGGCTTCGACAGCGGCGTCGAAATGCCGGCTGCTGCGATTGGCCGGGGTCCAGCCGACCACATCCGAATCCGTACGCATCTGGCCTTCGGCCTTGATGTCGAACGTTTCAAATTCCCGCTCGATACGCTGTTGGCTGGCAAGGTTGACGAAGAGCGCGCCGAACATGTCACGGTCCGCGCCATCGGAGCGGCGTCCGACTTTTTCGATTCCGTCCCATGGATATGCTCGGGCAATATAGGAGAAGGAATGGCCCTCCGCGTCGATCCGGTAGACGAATCTCGCCGCGCCGTCATCGCCGCATTCCGCCGAGATCATCCTTATCTGCCAGCGTTCGCGAACGATCCTGCGCAACAACATGTCGGCAAAACTGACGCGCGAAGCCTTGAAGCAGCGAAGGTTCTCCACACGCATCAGAACATCCGCCGGCCGCATCCATCGCCGCGCTTTCAGGGCACCTTCCCGGCCCGCAAACTCCTGCAGGCGTTGTTCTATGAATGCCGGCAGCGGCGGTTCGATCTGGTCAGACGTCATTTCCCTGTTCCAATCAGCGATCATTGCGGGACGCGGCCTCATTCATGCTCGACCCGACAAGATAAAATGTGAAAACGGTAAGGGCGACGGCAGCGCCCGGCCCCAGGCTGAGCAGCGGCAGGATCGGCAGGAACATCGAACCGTCGCGTACCATGCCGCCCCAATCCGGAGCCGGCGGAGGAACGCCCAGCCCCAGGAAGCTGAGGCTTGCGGAGGTGAAGATCGCGAAGGCCACATTGATTGCGAACTGCGCCCACACCACGCGCATCGTGTTTGGCATGATATGATGGCGGATGATCCAGAAAGAGCTTGCGCCGGTGGCGCGCGCAGCTTCCACGAAGACCATTTCCCGGACGACGAAGACCTGACCCCGAACCAGCCGGGCGACCGTCGGCGCGGTGACGACACCCAGTGTCACCGCCAGATTGACCACCGATGGCCCGAGCATCGCGGTGATGATCAATGCGAGAACGAGCCCCGGCAAGGCGATGAAAATGTCGATGATCTGGACGAGGAAGAAATCGATCCAGCCACGGAAAAATCCGGCGATCAGGCCAATGGGGGCGCCGATCAGCACAGCCACGATGGCCGCCGAAGCACCCACCTGCAGTGAAACCCTTGTTCCGTAAATGACGCGCGACAGCACGTCCCGGCCAAGTTGATCCGTGCCAAGGATGTTTTCAGCCGAAGGCGGCCCGAGGACGTTCACCGTCGTGGCGGTCGGGTGCAGGGGCGCGATCAAGGGCGCGAACACCGCGATCAAAGTGATGATCACCAGAAGCGTCAGGCCAAGGACCAATCGGAATGGAAGTTTTCTCATTGGATGCTAAGCCGATGTTCGCACGAGCGGATTGACGAGGCTGTAGGTCACGTCCGCCACAAGGTTGAGGATCATCACGCCGACGATGATCACCATTCCAACCGACAGCATGACAGGAAAATCCCGGGACGAGATCGCTTCGACCAGAAGCCGGCCCATGCCCGGCATCGAAAAGACGGTTTCGGTGACGACCGCGCCGCCAACCAGTTGCCCAAGCGAAAGACCGGCATAGGTGATCAAGGGCAATATGCTGTTGGGCAGAATGTGCCGGTAGGAAATGCGCGCCTCGGACAGCCCCTTCGAACGCGCGGCCTGGATGTAGAGGCTGCCTTTCACCGACTGGTATTCGGCTTTGTAGACGAGCGTGAAGGAGCTGAAATAGAAGGTCGTAAGCGTGATGACGGGCAGGATCATGTGGATGAGATGCTGCCCAGCGCCCCGTGACCACGGCGACCATCCGGTCGTCGGCAGCCAGCGGAGCTGAACCGAAAACAGGTAGATCAGCAGCAGTCCGAGAAAGAAATTCGGTACGGTGATGCCGACGATGCTGACGGCGGCGGTGAGCCGGTCCACCAGCTTTTTCATGAACGTCGCCGAATTGATCAGCGTGGCGCCCAGGAAAGCGATGAGGATTGCCCAGGATGCCAGCTCAAGCGTTAGAGGAAGGGCATCCGCGATCATTTGCGCGACAGGCTGTTGGGTGGAATAAGACCGGCCCAGGTCGCCCGACAATGCGGCGCTAATCCAGTTCCAGTAACGCGACAGGATGGGCTGGTCGAAGCCTAGCTTCGCGTTGAGTTCGGCGATCGATTGGGGGGATGCGTTCTCGCCCAGCATGATCGCCGCCGGCGTCCCCAGAAAGGACGTCACCGACGTGAACAGCAGAAACGTCAGAACGATAACGTTCGGAACCATGATCGCTATGCGGGAAAGTACAAGCGCAAGCATGCCGGCCTCAGTTCATCGCGAAGGATTGAAGAAACGCCTCCGGAGCGCCCGTCTCGCAAAGCGGGCGGTTGGGGCACATCCGATGGGCGATGGTCATAGTGGCGATCAAGTTCCTCTACCGGTTTCAGGCGGGACCAGGTCCACCTGCGCCAGAAGCCGCGGCGCGGCGCGCCGCGGCAATGCCTGAAGATCAGGCCTGCGTTTTCCAGACGTAACGGAACCGCGGGATTTCGTCCGGCATCGGAGCGAACCCTTTGACGGTGTTGCGCATGGCGTTGAATTCGACGCTGAACCCGACGGGCATGTAAGGCAGATCGGCAGAAATCTGACGCTGGATCTTTTCGTACAATTCCTTGCGGCGCGCCTGATCGGAAATTACCCGCGCTTCATCGATCCATTTGTCCACTTGGTCATTCTTGTAGCCCGTGGAGTTCGCGGTGCCTTTGCTGGAGAAGAGATAGTGGATAAGGCCGTCGGGATCCGCCCGTTGCGTCCAGCGCATCGGCGTGAAGCGTATCTCGCCTGAGACCGCCTTTGCGTAGTAGTCGCTTTGGGGGACCGGCTCGAGCTCAATGTTGAGGCCGATCGCGTCGAGGTCTTCCTTGGCAAGTTCGGCGAAGCGTCGCAGCGTATCGCCGCTTGGCGCCGCAAGCTTGATGGTGGTGCCCTTCAGGCCGGAATCAGCCACGATCTTGCGCGCCTTTTCCGGATCGTATTCGTAGTGCACCAGATCGGTTGGGGTCCACCACAGCCCGTCTGGCGTGAAGCTGTCGGAAATCTTGCCTTGCCCGGCCCATATGATCTGGTTGATGCGGTCGCGGTTGAGGCCATGCGCGATGGCCTGGCGCAGTTCCGGCTTGTTATATGGCTCGGCGTCCCACCGCCACTGGTAGGAATACCAGACGCCACCCTTCGACGGCACAAGCTCGATGTCCGGGCTGGCCTTGGAAAGGCGCGTATCTAGCGGATCAAGCTGGCTTATGAAATCCAGTTCACCGATGGCCATGCGCTGAATGCCGACGACGTTCGTCGGAATGTCATGGAACGTGATGCCGTCGAGATATGGCATTCCCTTCTGCCAATAGCTGTCGTTCTTGGTGAGCGCTATGCGTGACCCGCGCACCCATTCGCCGAAAACGAACGGACCGGTCCCGACAGGATTGGAACCGACATCGCTGCCGTATTTCTTGGCCGCAGTTGGCGAAGCCATCAGCCCTGCGCGGTCGGCAAACAGCGCCAGCAGGGGCGGATAAGGTTCCTTCATGTCGATGGCGACGGTGAATTCGTCGAGCACTTCGACATTCTTGACGCCTTCCAGCAACTTGAGCTGCGATGAGTTGCCTTTCGGATCGAGACGCGCATCAAGGTTCCATTTCACGGCCTCGGCGTTGAACGGTGTGCCGTCATGGAACTTCACGCCTTCCTGCAGCTTCAGGACCACGCGCTTGCCGTCGTCCGAAAACTCCCAGCTTTTCGCCAGGGCAGGCTTGAGGGAAAAGTCCGCCTCGGTTTCGAGAAGCGTATCGAATATCAGGAAAAGGATCTGCCGCTCGGTCCATTGCGACGACTGAAGCGGGTCGAGCGTGCGGACGTCGCTGATGAAGCCGACGTTGAGCGTGCCGCCGGTGACCGGCTGGGTATCTTGAGCCAGCGCTGCCACCGGCAAAGAGGCCACGATTGCGAAGCCGCTGACGGCGGCCATAAATTGTCTTCTATCCATGACAAATCCTCCGTTGGTTCAGTTCCCGATATTATCGGCATTGCCGTTATTGACCTCCGGGCAAGGACCCGGAGGCTTGCGCGTTATTTGCTCTCGGCTGGCAGCGGCCGGCCGGCCTGATCGACTCCCATGATCCGCATGTCGTTGAACCGATCGCCGATGCGATGGTGCGGACGCCCGCCGCTCGCGGCGCCCAAGGCGATGACGATCTCGTCATGGGCAGGCGCGTCGGGAATGGTGAATTCCACGGTCAGAAAATGAGCGCGGCTCCCCTTCCTCTCGGCGTCCTTGTGGGTCAAGGGAACGGTGAGCGCAGTGCCGGCGCCGGCACGCTTGTTCGTGAACGGGAGAAAGGAATCGCCGCCGGCGGCGATGCGGAAGACATTGCCGAAATGCAGCGTGTGGATCAGGCCGGCCGCGTGTTCGACTTCGCCGTCCGTCCCGGTCACCGCGCACTTTCCAAACGCTTCTATCCGGTCCGGACCGCCCATGATCGCCACCAGGCGAGGCACGAGGGTATCCGTGAGAGCCTTGGCGTGCTCCATGATGTGCGGCTGCAGGTCCTCGACGAATGCCGATCCTGCCCAGGGATTACGGATTACCGCCGCGCAGGCGGCCATGCGAAGCGGAACCGGCGCGACGCGCCCCCCTTCGATAAGCGTGTCCTCGACGAAATCGACGATCTTGCGGATCAGGACCCCAGTCATTTTTTCACTCCGCCGGCTGCGACTTCGGCAAGCACGCGGTTGGCGATGCGATGGCATTCGACGCCGACAGGAACGCCGCAATAGATCGTGAGATGGGTTATCAATGCGTCCAGCTCATCCCGGGTGACCCCGTTGCGAAGGGCGCCACGAAAATGCAGTTCCCACTCATGCATGCGGTTGAGCGCGGCAATCATGACGATGTTCAGCATGCTGCGGGTCCTGGCATCCAGCCTGTCGTCGCCCCAGGCCGCCCCCCAGCAATATTCTGTGATAAACGACTGAAAACCCTTGGAAAACTCCGTCGCCTTGCTCAGCGAGTTTTCAACATATTCGCTGCCGAGCGTCGCCTTGCGCCGCTCCAGCCCACGCTCAAATAGCGTCTCGTTCATTCGTCTTCCCTTCATTTTCAGCGTGGACGCAAAAGGAACTCGCGGACATGATCGGACACCAGCTTGGATGCCTCGACCAGGACGCTGTGCTTCAGGCCGGCCAGAATGCGTAATTCCGAATCGGGGATCAGCCGGCGCATCGTCTCGGCCATCCGGACATTCGACCCCTGATCGAATTCGCCCGTCATCACCAGCGTTGGCTGCCTGATCTCGGGAAGCCGATCCACCAGTTCGGTAAGGCCGAACACCCGATACGCCTCCAGGTAAGACGGCACGTGGACAGCCTTGAGCTCGGCAATTCGCCGCTCGATT
This sequence comes from Mesorhizobium sp. BR1-1-13, assembly GCF_020165515.1. Taxonomy (NCBI): domain Bacteria; kingdom Pseudomonadati; phylum Pseudomonadota; class Alphaproteobacteria; order Hyphomicrobiales; family Phyllobacteriaceae; genus Mesorhizobium; species Mesorhizobium sp. BR1-1-13. The sequence continues at coordinate 230,533 of NZ_JAIUIH010000007.1, read as the reverse complement.
ACATCGGGATGGCGCTCGGCGAATTCCTTGGTGAACCAGCGGTCGTGCGCAGCACCAACGACTGCGTCCATACCGCCGTCGCGGATCATCTGCAGGCGCGCTACAACCTTCTCACGTTCGGCGGGGGTGCGCCCCGCAACTGCGGAAAGAAGCACGACGCGCTCAAACCGGTCCGGATAGGAACAGGCCAGTTCTTGCGCGATCAAGCCCCCCAATGAAAAGCCGACCAGATGGGCTTTGCGCACGCCGGCATCGTCCATCACCCGAACGATATCGGCGGCAAATTTCTCGACGGAATATTCCGAGTCGATGTGCGCGGACTGACCATGACCGCGCAGGTCGGAACGAATAATGTCGAAGCTGCCCTCCAGTTCGCTGCTGACGTCGTCCCAGCTTTGCAGATTGGCGCCGACACCGTGCACCAGCACGAGAGGATGCCCCTTACCGCTTCTCTCATAGGCGATGAGATCGTCTTTGGTGCGCATCGGCGCCATCCCAGGTCCCTCGTTCGAACTCGATTTTTTTGGTATACCGACAGACAGGCATATGGTCAACCGTATTTGAATCGGCTACTTGTGATGAAAGAGTCGAACGCGTAGCTGTCATGAAAGGAACGACGGGAGAGGACGCCGCGATGCATGAATGGACTGACTGGTCGATTGCGGATTCGCCGACATTGCGCGAGCAGACCGTTGTCACGCTGCGCGAGGCGTTGTTCAACGAAGTGTTCAAGCCGGGTGACAAGCTGGTCGAACGGAAGCTCGCCGAGCAGACCGGCGTAAGCCGCACAAGCATTCGGGAAGCGCTGAGCCAGCTTGAGTCCGAAGGGCTTGTGACTCGGGTAGCCGGCAAGGGCATGTTCGTGACCCGCTTGTCGGAACGGGAAGTCCGGCAGATCTACGAGGCCCGCGCAATCCTGGAATCGGCCATGGCGCGCCTGTTTGTCGAACGGGCCAGCCAGGAACAAATGGACGAATTGGCGCGGCGTATTTCGGAAGCAGGCGAAACCGACACCTCCGAGCTTGCCAGGCAGCATGCTGAGAAGCTCGACGCGGTGTGGGACATCATCATGCAAGGCGCAGGCAACGACATCACGAGGCAAATGACCTTTCTCCTGCATGGCCGCGTCACCTATCTGCGCACCGTCACCACCCGCGTCGCCTCGGCTGAACGGCGCAGGAATACGATGGCCTTGCTCCACGGCATTTTCGACGCGCTGCGCGCGCGCGATGCCGACCTCGCCGAAAGGCTCACGCGCGGGTATGTCGAAAGATCCGCGGCTTTCGCGCTGTCGCTGCTGCGGGACTCTGGGCAGAACGCCAAATCCTCATCACGCAAGCAACGGATCGACACATGAACTATGTCAGGCTCGGCAAGAGCAATCTGAAGGTATCCCGGCTATGCCTCGGCGCGATGGGATTCGGATCCGCGGGATGGCGGGCCTGGGTGCTCGATGAGAAGGCGTCGGCGCCGATCGTTGCGCGCGCCCTCGACCACGGTATCAACTTCTTCGACACCTGCGACTTCTATTCGGCTGGCGAGAGTGAACGCATTCTCGGCCAGATACTCGTTCTCCAGCAGCCGCGCGACAGCTTCGTCATCGCCACCAAGGCGGGAAACCCTATGGCTGCGCATTGCAACGGCCGCGGCTACTCCAGAAAGCACCTGTTCAAGGCAATCGACGATTCGTTGGTCCGCCTTGGAACCGATCACGTGGACCTCTTCCAGACGCATATCTGGGACAAGGACGCCGACCTCGACGAACTGGTCGATGCCATGGCAGATATCGTGCGCGCCGGAAAGGCGCTCTATGTCGGCGTCACGACGATGCCCGGCTGGACACTCGCAAAATGCCGTGCGGCTGCCAGCGCACGCGACCTTCCGGCATTCATCTCGATGCAATGCGAATACAATCCCGCTCACCGGGAGTGCGAGCGGGAACTGCTTGCCTACTGCCGCCACGATGATGTTGCCCTGATACCGTTCAGCCCCATCGCGCGCGGCTTCCTTGCCGCGGATCGCCGCGATCCCGGCCAGCAGACGGCGCGCACGAAAAGCGACGACTATACGCAGAAATATTACCACCGCGACGGCGACCACGCCGTGCGCGAAGCCGTCGCTGCCGTTGCCGCCGACATCGGAAAGACACCGGCGCAGGTGGCTCTCGCCTGGACATTGGCGCGCCCCGGCATTACCGCGCCCATCTTCGGAGCGACCTCGACAGACCATGTCGACGAGGCAGTCGCGGCATTGGACATAGTGCTTACGCCCGAACATATCGACCGCATTGACGGGGCCTACGAGCCACGGCCGCTGAACGCCTCAGGCCACTGAATGAAGCACAATGCTTGCGGTAAGCTGATATGCTTGTGAAATTGCACTCGTTCGCGCAGGTTTCAAAGGAGCAAATCCGCCGTGTATGATCTGCGAGTCCATGCTCCGCCGCGCCTGTACACGCAGGTGGCCGATACCATCCGCAACGCCATCGTCGTCGGAGAACTGGCGCCGGGAGAGCGGCTGGTGGAGCGCACGCTTTGCGAGCGCATGGGCGTTTCGCGGACGTCGCTCAGGGAAGCGATGCGCGAGCTCGAGAACGAGGGCCTGGTCACGAACCTGCCCAACCGGGGGCTTATCGTCTCTGTCGTCGATCCCAAGATCGCGAAGGACATTTTTGACCTTCGCGAGGCGCTGGAGGCGCTTGTATGCAGGTTGTTTTGCGAGAATGCGACTGACGATCATATCACGCGTTGCAGGGGCGTGTATGACGAGCTGATGGAAGCTTATCGCGTCGGTGTGCCGCGCGAAATGATTGCCGCAAAAACCCGATTTTACGACGTCTTGATAGCGGGCGCGAACAATTCCGAGGCGGAACGGATGCTTCGCAGCATCCATATGCGGGCCTCACAGTTGCGCATGATTTCTCTTTCCGATGCAGAGCGGCGAAAGGCATCTCAGGAGGAGCTGGCGGCCCTGCTCGACGCCCTGGTGAACCGCAGGGCATCGGATGCCGAGCGGCTTGCGAAAAAGCATGTACGCAAAGCCGCCCAATTCGCGCTCGGGATGATCGAACAGCTTGAAAACCAATCCGTCAGCTGATCGGCGGCGCTTGAAAGCGCGAGACGCCGCCCGTCCGCCGTTACCCGCGGCGATGGTGACGGAGAATTATGTCGTGGCGGGCGGCATCCGTACGCGCTATTTCGAAGCTGGCAGCGGACCGACCGTGATCCTTCTGCACGGCTCGTCACTGGCAATCGATGCCTGGTCCACCTGGCACAACACCATCCCGGCACTCGCGCATGACTTCCGGGTGCTGGCGCCCGATCTGGTCGGCTTCGGTCTCTCGGATGCGCCGGTAGACGGGAAACACGTTCCCCGCCTCGAAAGGCGGCATCACGTTTCAGCCTTCATCGAAGCGCTCGGCATTACCCGATGCGCGCTGGTCGGCCATTCCGAAGGCGGTTTCATCGCGGCAATGCTCGCCGTTGAAAACCCGGGTCTGGTCGATAAGGTGGTCGTCGTGAGCAGCGGTGCGACCTCTCCGCGCCTCGGCGGAAATGAGGACCACGCTTGGCAGGCAGCAGCGGCAGCAGCGTATAATGTGCTCGATGGATGCGATACCGAGGAAGACTTTCTGCGCACCAATGCAAGGCTAAGCATGAAGAATCCGCCGGAGTTCGTGGAGCTGCTGAAAAAGAACTACCGCCTGGCCTGCGAGTCCGGTCAGCTGGAGCGCTTCAGGCAGGCTGCCCGGAAAAAGGACGACACCGAATATACCCAGATCCAGGAGGACCACCTCCTTCCGCATTTGCCTACCATGCAGGCCAAGCTGTTCATAGCCTGGTCGGGCTGCGATGAAACCGTGCCGGTGGCGCGCGGCATCAAGCTGCTGGAACGCGCGCCGCAAGCCGACATGCACATTTTCGCCAATGCCGCTCACATGGTCATGATCGATCGCCCACGCGAATTCAATGGAGTTGTCCGGGACTGGCTTGGCAGTTAGCGCCAGTCCAAGCCGTCCAGCTTATGACCCACAGCAAGTCGTCCCAAGAGGGCCACCATGCCGCCCCCGGCCTACCGTCAGGCAACGCCGGATGCCAGAGCGACGGCTCGCGCTCACGGCCTTGCCATCCGGGTAGGACACCAGGTCGAGCTACATGCCAGTGGCGCGCCCCGGTCTCGTCAAGGTCGAAGACGTAGTCGCGCGTAACCGCCGAAGAGTTCCCATTGCCGTGTCGAACAACGGCCGTACGCCCGAGAACGCATGCAGCAAGTCCTGGCGGCGCAGCATCTCTTTGAAGTAGCGGTTCACGGCCGCGATCAAATATTCGATCTCGGTCTGGTCGATCTGCACTGGTTCGACAGCACCCTCATAGGCGCCGAAATCCGAGGTGCGGCGACGGTCGCGATTTTTGTCTTGATATTTTTATCAAGCTGTGAAATTTTTTTCATTCGAAAGCTGGAGGAAGTTTTCCGCCCCTCAGAACGCCCGGACAATGGGCATCGGACGGAGAACACGATGGGAGGTTCAATATGCCGGTCCAAGCCGTTTCAACCGAGTGAGCCTTTCATGCAGGAGGACGCCGCGTCCTGGACCTAAAAATCCGACGTCGTCGTCACACCTTCACATGCAGGGGAAAGAATGCGTCCGCCTTCAGGCGCTTCTTTCGACACGACGAGATCAACGCCGCAAGACGTGGCAAAGGTTCCAGAACGTCCGATGACGCGAATAGTGCAGATTTCCGATACCCATCTCAGCCCGGGCAAGCGGCATTTCCTTGCCAATAGCCAGCCACTCCTCGACTGGCTGAAGGAAAGCGAAGCCGACCTCGTTATCCATACAGGCGACGTCACCGTGGATGGCGCCGATGTCGAGGAGGACATGCGCTATTGCGCCGAGGTGATGGACTCCATCGGACTGCCCTATCTCGCCGTGCCGGGCAATCACGACGTGGGCGAGCCCAAGCATCCCTACCAGCCAGTCAACGCAGAACGCCTGGCCCGCTGGCGACGTCATTTCGGGCCCGACTGGTGGCATCGCGACATCGAGGGCTGGCGCCTGATCGGACTCGATTCGATGCTGTTCGGCAGCGACGAGCCGGCCGAAACGGAGCAGATGGCGTGGCTGGAGAGCGCAATGCGCGAGGCCTCCGGACGCCGGATCGGATGGTTCACCCATCGCCCGCTCTTCATCGGCGAGCCGACCGAAGGCGACGTCGGGTACTGGGCGCCCACTCCCGAGCCTCGCGCGCAACTGCTCGACATGGTGCGCCGCTACGACGTGGCCTTCGTGGCCAGCGGCCACCTGCACAAACTCTACGATCGTCAACTCGGCGGCGTCCGGTACCTGTGGGGGCCGTCCTCCGGCTTCCTCGTCGAGGCGCACTTGCAACCGGAAGACATGGCCGGAGAAGCCACCTTGGGCGTGCTCGTCTACGATTTTTCCGGGTCCGATTTCACCGTGCGGCCTCATGAAATTCCGGGCCTCACACCCTTTTTCATCGGTGATGTCGTGCATGAGGTCTATCCACCGAGATAGCGCCTCGACCCAATTGTTCGCGAAACGGAGCAACCCCCAGTGGCTGCAGTGGAAATAAAGAACCTTTCGAAGTCCTTCGGAGCCCACCAGGTTCTCAAAGACATCAACCTGTCCATCAACGATGGCGAGTTCCTGACGCTTGTCGGCCCCTCCGGCTGCGGGAAGTCGACGCTGATCCGCATCATCGCCGGCCTCGAGCCGCAAACCTCGGGCTCGATCCTCGTCGATGGCGCGCCGATCGATCACCTGAGGCCGCATGAGCGGCGCATCGCAATGGTGTTCCAGAGCTACGCGCTCTACCCGCATATGTCCGTCTTCAACAACATGGCGCTGCCCCTGACGATGACCGGGCTTAGCCTCTACGAGCGCCTGCCGATCGTCCGCCTACTCTCGTCCCGGCGCCGCAAGGTGATGCAGGAGATCGGCAAGCAGGTCAGGGGCATCGCGGCGCAACTTCAGATCGAACCCCTTTTAGAGCGCAAGCCCGCCCAGCTCTCCGGCGGCCAGCGTCAGCGCGTCGCGCTCGGTCGCGCCATGGTGCGCCAGCCCGCCGCTTTCCTGATGGACGAGCCACTTTCTAACCTCGACGCCAAGCTGCGCGTCCACATGCGTAGCGAGCTGGCCGAGCTCCACCAGAGACTCGGCGCGACATTCGTCTACGTCACGCACGACCAGGTCGAGGCGATGACCATGTCGAGCCGGGTCGCCATGATGGAAGGCGGAGACATCCTTCAACTCGGCACGCCCGACGAACTCTACGACAGGCCGGCCAACATCCAGGTCGCCCAGTTCATCGGCAGCCCGACGATCAACCTGATTCCCGCGACGGTGGGGGTCGGTGGGCGGCTGGAATTGCTCGGAAAGCCTCTGCCGATCGGCACCGCCCTCCCCGCCGGAGAGAACGCGACGATCGGCGTCCGCCCGGAAATGATCCTGCCCGGCGCGGTCTCGGGCCAGTCGGCGGACCAGGTCCCGCTTCCGGCGAAGCTGCGGCGCAGCGAGCATCTCGGCTCCGAGAAGATCCTGCATTTCGACGTTACCTCGCTTCCCGGAACCTTGGTGACCTCGCGCATAGGCGCGGGCGTGCCGGACAGTGAGGTCGAGAACACCGAACTCATGTTCCATCCCTCAGCCTGCCATGTCTTCGATGCCGCCGGAAACCGCGTGGCCCCCCAAGTTTCCCAGGACGCGGCCACCGCCGCCAAGGGAAAGCTGCGCCTCGCAGAGGGAGCGCGCGCATCATGAGCCTGACCGCGGTACCCGCTCCGCCCGCCCGGCCCGGTGCCCGGCAGGCCCTCATCGAGAGGCTGGTCGCCGGCGGCTTCGCGCTGCCTGCCCTGCTTTTGCTGGTGCTGACGATCCTCGTGCCGCTCGGCGTGCTCGCTTATCTCAGTTTCACCGACTACGAGCTCGGCGAGGTCGATGTCCATTATGTCGGCCTACAAAACATCACTGACGCGCTGACCGATCCGGAATTCCGCCGCGCACTCAAGAACACGCTCGTCTACGTCGCGATCGTCCTGCCCGGCTCGGTGATCCTGTCGCTGCTCGTCGCCGTCCTCGTTCACCGCCGCAAGCGCACCCGCTCGCTCTACGAAATCATCTACTTCCTGCCTGTGACCTCGACCTTCATCGCCATGGCGACGGTGTGGCAGTTCCTGCTGCACCCCAGCCTCGGCCCGGTGAGCGCGGTGCTGCGCTGGCTCGGCATCGGCGAGGTCGCCTTCCTGAGCAATCCCTCGCTGGCGCTGCCGACGCTTGCCGTGATCGGCATCTGGCAACTGGTCGGCTTCAACATGATCCTGTTTCTGGCCGGCCTCTCGACCATTCCCAAGGACCTCTACGAAGCCGCCGAGATCGACGGCTGCGGCGGCGAAATCGACCGCTTCCTGACGATCACGTGGCCGCTGCTGGGACCGACGACCATGTTCGTCATCGTCACCAGTTCGATTACCGCCTTCAAGGTGTTCGACACGGTGGCGGTGCTGACCCATGGCGGTCCGGTGGGATCGACCGAGGTCCTGCTCTACAAAGTCTACCTCGAAGGCTTCCAGTACTTCCGCATGGCGTATGCGTCGGTTCTCACCTTCATCTTCCTCATTTTCATTCTGGTCTTCTCGATCCTCCAGACCGTCGTCATGGACCGCAGGGTGCATTACTGATGACCGACACAACCATCACTGCTCCCGCGATGGCGGGCACAACAACCACACCGGCTGGCTCCGCCGGCCGGCGCTTCGCCTCTCTGTTCATCACTCACGGCATCCTGATCACCGGCGCGGCGTTCATTCTCCTGCCTTTCCTGTGGATGCTGGTGACCTCGATCAAGCCGCCGGAAGAGGTGTTCAACGCCCAGCTCAGGATCTGGCCGAAACATTTCTACGGCTTCGAGAATTATGCGATGGCGCTGACCAGTGCGCCGCTGCTGCGCTTCGCGCTCAACGGCATCATAGTGTGCGGCGGCATCCTGCTCATCCAGCTTCTGGTCGCCATCCCATGCGCCTACGCGCTGGCCAAGCTGGAGTTCCCGGGCCGCAACCTGCTTTTCGTCCTCGTCCTGCTCGGCCTATGCGTGCCCGAACAGGTGCCGGCGCTGCCGATCTACATCGCGCTGGCGAAAATGGACCTGCTGAATACCTATTTCGCCATGATGGTGCCCTTCTTCCTCTCAGTCTTCGCGATCTTCCTGTTCAGGCAGTTTTTCCGTTCCTTCCCCGACGACATCATTCATGCCGCGCGGCTCGACGGGATGAGCGAGTTCGAGATCGTGTGGCGCATCGTCACGCCCAGCGCCATGCCGGCGATCGCCGCCTTCGCGGTGTTCTCCTTCGTCGCGCACTGGAACGACCTCTACTGGCCGCTAATCGTCATCTCCGACGTCAACCTGGCACCGCCGCCGCTCGGCATGATGTTCTTCTCGGACGCCGAAGCCGGCACCAATTACGGCGCACTGACGGCCGCCGCGACCATCCTGACCGCACCTCTGCTGCTCGCGTTCCTGTTCGCACGCCGCCGCTTCATCGAGGGCGTCACGATGACCGGTGTGAAATAAAACTGACAACTGGCGCGGCTAGAAGCCCGGTCGCGCCGTTCCCCCACACCTTTCGCGGGGCAAGGCGGCATCATCGCCTCAAGAGCATCGGGCAAATCGCATAACCGGAGGAAAGCCTTAATGAAATTCCTGTCAAAAATCATCGCGGCCTCGGCCGTATTGCTGGGAGCGGCGTCGACAGCGCTGGCCCAGTCCCCCGTGACGCTCGACGTCTACTACGCATTCCCGGCGTTCGCGAAGTTCCATGAGCCGCTGGCCGCGGAATTCATGAAGGAACATCCCGACATCAAGATCCAGTTCCGCGCACCGGCGGCCAGCTACGACGAAGGCCACCAGGCCATGCTGCGGGCCTCCATCACCAACAACCTGCCCGACGTCTATTATTCGGGCTATCACGTCCTGCATGAACTGGTCGGCAAGCTGAAGGCGCGCAACCAGATCTTGGACCTCGGCACGATGATGGACGCCGAGTCGAAGGAATGGCGCGACGCCAACTACGCCGACAACATTCTCGACCTCGGCCGGGTGGACGGCAAGCTCTACGGACTGGCCTTCAACGCTTCCATGCCGATCATGTTCTACAATGCCGACCTGGTTAAAAAGGCCGGGGGTGATCCCGACAACATGCCCGCCGACTGGCCGGGCATCATGGAACTCGCCAAAAAGATCAAGGCTACCGGTTCCGGCATCGCTGGCCTCGCCTACAATATTCATGACTGGCCCGACGAATGGCTTTGGGACGCCATGTTGATGCAGGGCGGCGGCGAGCTGACCAAGGACGGCAAAGTGGCCTTCGGCGACGAGCACGGCCTGAAGGCGCTGGAATATTTCCGCAGCTTCGTCACCGATGCCGGCATGCCGTTGATCGACTGGGATCAGTCGCGCCAGGCCTTTATCGCCGGCCAGATTGGCATCTTCTTCGATACGCCTGCCCGTCTCAGCCAGGATACCGAACTGATCGGCGATCGATTCAAGCTGCGTACCGCGGTCTTCCCGGTCGACGACAAGGAAAAGGGTGGCCTGCCCACAGGCGGCAACGCGGCGGTGATCACGGCCTCCGACCCGGCCAAGCAGAAGGCGGCCTGGGAATTCCTTAAATTCGTCACCGGCCCCAAGGCGCAGGAGCAGGTCGTCAAGATGAGCGGTTACCTCCCGACCAACAAGGCCGCCACCGGGACCGACTATCTCGGCCCGTTCTACGAAGCGAACCCGAATTACGCCACCGTTGCCAAGCAGATGGCACTGTCGCGCCCGTGGCCGGGCTATTCGGCGGGCAACACGGTCCGCATCTGGCGCACACAGCGCGAGATCATCAGCAAGGTCATGAGCGGCGACGTATCGATCAAGGACGGGCTCAACAGCCTCGTCTCCGAAACACAGGCACTCATGAAATAAATCGCCATGCACGCGCGCCGGCCGGCTTCGGCTGGCGCGCCTGTTTTAAGGTGGCGCCGATGTGGCGCCCTTCTTGTGTCAGCCCTCCCTTCACACTGCCGGACCTCCCGATGCTCATTGCACAGATCAGCGATTTTCATATCCGACCCGACGGCCAGATGGCCTATGAGGGTCTCGAGACCAACACCATGACTCGTCGCGCCATCGCGACCGTCGCCGCGCTCGATCCGGCGCCCGATTGCGTCCTCGTCACCGGCGATCTCGCCGATTGCGGTCGCCCGGAAGAGTATGCGCTGGTCGCCGACATGCTGTCGGCCCTGCCCATGCCCGTCTTCGTCATCCCTGGCAACCACGACCGGCGTGAGACAATGCGCGAGGTGATGGCGCCGAAATTCCCCTATCTGAGCCAGTCGCCGGATTTCCTGCATTATACGATCGAGGACCTTCCGGTCCGCCTCATCGGGCTGGACACGGTGCAGCCGGGCGAGGACGGTGGTGCGATCTGCGAGCGGCGCGAAGCCTGGCTCGGTGAGCGTCTCGCCGAGGGCCACGGCCGCCCGACCTTCGTCTTCATGCACCATCCGCCCTTTCCCGTCGGCGCGCACGGCATGGACATCATGATGTGCGTCGTCGGCGACGGCTTCCGCGACATGATCAGGTCCCACGCCGAAATCGAGCGTGTGGCCTGCGGGCACTATCACCGGCCCATCACCACGCGCTTTGCCGGCACGGTCGGCTTCGTCGCGCCGGGCGTCGCGCACCAGGTCGCGCTCGATCTTCGTCCGGGTGAGCCCAATCGCTTCATCTTCGAACCGCCGGCTTTCGCCCTGCACGCCTGGTCGCCGCAGACCGGTGTCGTTTCGCACGTCGTCCCGATCGGCAATTTCGGCCCCGCCCGCGATTTCATCACCGATGTCGACTACCCCGGGAAAAACGAGACATGAGCGACTACCACCAAATCCTGAAAGACGCCGATGCCATCGCACGCAGGGCAGCCGCGACGTTGATGTCGATGCGCGAGGAGCGCCTCGACGTCACGCGCAAGGAAGGGCTGGACATTGTAACCGCCGCCGACCTCGCTTCGGAACGCATTGTCATCGACGGGCTGCGCGCGCTTACACCGCAAGCTTGCATCCTGTCGGAAGAAGCCGGCACGACGGGAACCTTGGGCGAAAGCCGCTGGATCGTCGACCCGCTCGACGGCACGATAAACTACGCGTCCGGCCTGCCGTGGTTCTCCGTCACCATGGCCTATCAGGAGCAGCGTGCGACGAAGGTCGGCCTGACCGTCGCGCCCGCCGCCGGCTTCGAGGCGCACTACACCAGCGACGGCATCGCGACCGTCAACGGCAAGACGGCCAAGGTGTCGACAACTGCAAGACTGGCCGATGCGGTCATTGCCGTGGTGCTGACGTCGCACTTTTCAGCCGAGGAGGTGGCGCGCACCGCAGAGATCGTGCGGCGGCTCGGCGTCGGCGCGCGTGGCGTGCGCGTCATCGTCTCAGGGGCCTTTGAATATTCGATGGCCGCCGCCGGCCAGCTTGATGCGGCGGTTTCGATCAAGGCCGACGTCGTGTCATACGCGGCTGCCATGCCGCTGCTACGCGCAGCAGGAGGCAAGGTCACCACGCTTTCAGGTGCCGACTCCACAGACGAGGACACGCAGAAGGTCGGCTCGAACGGGCTCATTCACGACGAACTTCTTGAAGCGCTACGCGGCCTGTGACACCTGGCGCGCAAACCGGAGCGAGCATGCAAGACGGATTGATCATATTTGACTGCGACGGCGTGCTGGTCGACAGCGAACCGCTGGCGGCGCTTGCCTACCGGCGGGTCTATTCGAAACACGGCATGGAACTCGACCCGCAGGCGGTCCTGCAATGCGTCGGCATGAAGCAGACCGATATCCTGGAGCGCATCAGGCTCACGACCGGCCATCGTCTTGAGGAGCATCAGACCACGGATTTGTGGGACGAGGTGAAAGCGCTCTTCACCGAAAGTCTGCAGCCGATGGCGGGCCTGAAGCCCTTCCTTGAACGGCTGTCCAATTCCCGCTGCGTCGCCTCATCCTCCTCGCTGGAGCGGATACATCACAGCCTTTCGGTCACGGGGCTCGCGAAATTCTTCGGCGAGAACATATTCTCATCGTCAATGGTCGCGCGCGGGAAGCCCGCCCCCGACATCTTCCTGTTCGCCGCGGATCGGATGAGCATCGAGCCGAAGCGCTGTGCGGTTATCGAGGACTCGCCCTTCGGCGTGCAGGGCGCAATCGCCGCCGGCATGACGGCGATCGGCTTCATCGGTGGCGGCCACACCTATCCGGGGCATGCCGAGAAACTGCGCTTGGCCGGCGCCCGGACCATCTGCGCCGACTGGGACGAAGTCGCGCGCGAACTCGTTTCTCTGGAGCTGATCGCGCCCGTCTCCGTTTAGATTTCAGGCCCAGCGAAAGCCGGGCAGCAGATAATCTGGCACCGCCCTTCCTGCTCGAACACCGTCGAAAGCGCCGCGTCGTCGAATGTAACAGATGGGCCGGAACAAGAGCTGTTCAGAATCTTGCGCTAAGGTCGAACGGAGAGCAAACACCCGGATGTTCGCTGTGGATACGCGCTTGCCAGCGAACTTTCGAAACTACCTGCCGGTGCCAGAGGTACCGCTCACACGATCATTGCCAGGTAGCCGAAGTTGGTCCAAAAGAGGCCGTGCCGTTGACGATCACCGCACCGGCTGAGCCAACGAATCGTCCAATTGCACCGTCGCCGCCACGCCCTGACGAACGCGAGGCCGCCTTAGATTTCTCTGCTTTCTCTTTTTCACTTGACGCGGTTCTTCGTTTGAAAGCGCACCCGTCACGCAGTCGACCACGTTGAAAGCAACAAAGTCCGCTTCCAATTGCTCGGCGAGGCCCGCCGCATCCTCCCTGGGCTTGTCATGGGTATCGTGCCAGAGCGCGATTCCGATGCGTGCACGCGGTGCGAGTCGCCTCAAGCGCCTCACGACGAACACCGCGTGTTTGAATGAATCGCGGTTGAGGAAGCCCACGACGACTGCGTCGCGAGCTTCAAGCGGAAGTTTCCGGATCCGCGCGGGGAGGAGGTCACGGTGGCTCGCGGCCACGCAATCCGCACCCTCGATCGAAATGACCTGTGCGAGCATCGCAGCGGCCACATCGTCGAGGTCTCCGCGCCCGCCGATACACAGCACTGACTTCCCAGCACCATCCGGGAGATCAGGCGCAAACTCGGCTTGATCCTCATCCTCTTCGCCCGGATCTGCGCTCGCGCCTTCTTTTTCCGCGTGCTCGTCTTCTTCCTCTTCTTCTTCCTCCGCGGCGATCTCGTTGAGGTTGGCCACCAGGGTGCGGGCGTTTTCGGCAAGGTTCGCCAACTGAGTTGCCGTCAGGGCGCCCCGGGCCCGGTCCTGTTCACCAAGCAGCAACGCCGGAATTGCCACCGTGCTGTGGAACTCGATCAGGTATTTCTCCTCGAGCATTTCTTCCGCGTTGTCGGTGGCTTCGTCGATATCGTCAGCAAGAAGCCGCTGGTACAGACGCTCCTTCGGGTCAAGTACCGGCTCATCGCCAAACAGGATCTGCAGGAATTCGAACTGGGGCACGTGCCGTCCAAGCACGACAAGGCAGACGGTCAACGGCGTCGACAGCACCAAGCCGACCGGGCCCCATAGCCAGGCCCAGAAAACGGCGGCTACGATGATCGCCAGCGGCGAGAGGCCCGTGTGCGAGCCGTAAAGCCATGGCTCGACGACGTTGCTGATTACAAGCTCTGCCAAGATGAAGAGAGCGCCAGTCCATACCAGTAAGCTCCAGCCGGGAGCCACTGCGAAGGCAAGAAACAAAGGTATCACCGCCGCGATAACCGGACCGATAAAGGGTACGAACCGCAAGACAACGGCCAACATGCCCCATAGCAGGGCATTGGGAATGCCAAGAAACCAAAGACCTATTGCAAGGGGGACGCCGTAGACGATGTTCACGACCAATTGCATGAGCAGATATTGTCCAACGCGACTGCCTGCATCCTGCAATGCCTGGGTCGTGCGATGGAGATCGCTGTAGCCCACAAGGCGAATGAATCGATCCCGCAATTCTTCGCGCTCGAGCAGCATGAAAATCACCACGATGATGACAAGGCCGGTCGTGGCGAGTGGTCCGATCAGCGGCTCGATGATGTTCCTCAGCGTCTCTATCGGACGCTGGGGCGAGAATATCTGAACCAGAAGCGGATCCTGCTGCTTCGTGGTTTGCTCCACATCTGCTTGCCCGTTGGGTTGGGATTTGTTTATTTCAGTGTTGACGCGTTCGAATACCTTGCCGAGCCGGCTGATAAGGCCGTCTTCGGATCCCGTCTCTTTCAAGGTCCGAATCTTCTCGAGGATGTTGGATTGGTATGTCGGAATGTCCTGCGCGACCTGGCTCACCTGCGTGGCAACGATCAGGCTGAACAGCGACACGAGGACGAAGGCCGATGCAACCGCGCCAAGCACAGCGATCATTCGCGGCAGCTTCAACTTTCGGAGCAAAGAAACAATCGGCGCCAATGCAAATGTGAGAAGGACCGCTATTGCCAATGGCAGCAGGACCTCCTTGGCGACGTAAAGGATGGCGACGGTAGCAATCATCGCCACGACGGTTGCCAACTTCGATGTCATGAAAGCAGGGGGCATGATGGGACCTATCTGCAATCTCGCGATCTAGAGGACGACCATGGCCTAACCGCGCAAAGCGTGCGCTAGTCCATATACTGGCACCTCCTCAGCTTCTGGCCAATGACCTGGTTCGCTACACCGCATGTGTGATGATCTCGAACTTTTTCAGGGCATGTAGCCCAAAGGTGTGGATCATCGGAACATCCGCGGCGTCCCTCGCAGGCCCTGCGCGAACTGGCGCGAAGAGCCTATCGCGACTGGGACATCAGTAGCGACGCGCGATCATATGCTGGCGTAGTTGTTCGTTCATATTCCGTGGCTCAGTACATGGTAAATGGCGGGGACTAACATCAACCATCCCCCCATCCCCAGAATCACCAAAATAGCCACGCGCTCGGTCCGCCTTACGAGGGCGGCAATGTTTTCCTCATTCATCAAAGAAACAGCGCTCAGTAGCCCAGGCGCATGATCATCGTGGTCATTTGGCGGTTGGTTTGCGTTGCCACTCCCCGTCGTTCCCTGGATCGGTGTCATTGTCTTTTGCTCATCAAACAGACTGAAAATAGAGGACCCGCCAGCCACCGAGGCGACTTGCGGGTCCTATCAGCACAGGAAGGGAACGCAGCTGTGCCGACATGTCAGCCAAGGAATATGCCCATCACCAAAAATCCGACGGCTATCGCGAAAATTGGCGCGAGCAACCAACGCGCTTGGCCAATGCTTTTATCCATCTGCTTTCTTCCGAATTTGGGGAAGCAACTACCCTGGCCCTAAGCCGTTCCGCCCAGTCTCAAGAGGTAAGACCATTGCGTTTTGTGATCGGCCTTTGGTCTGGTCAGGGTTCAGACTGAAGCCCGCTAGAGGAACGTTGGGCCTGCCGACGTGTTCAGGTGGCTGGCGCGCAGAAGATTTGTGCTGTCGCCGGAACAACAGGAGAAAAACCATGAGGATACACCTTACCAGCACCGCAGCGGCGCTATTGCTTTTGGCCGGCGGCGGCGCAGTTGCGGCACAGGATGTTGTCATCACACCGGAACAGGACACCGTCGTGCGCGAATACGTGAAGAAGCAACCGCTGGCTTCCGTGAACCTTCTCGGACTTGAGCTGAATGTCGGCACGGCTCTGCCGGACACGGTCGAGCTTCGTGAAGTTCCGAATGTCAAATACCAATATGTGGTGGTCGACAACCGCACGGTTTTGGTGGACCCGAGCACCCGCAAGATCGTCAAGGCCTACGACTGAATCCTCGAACGAAACCTACAACCCGGCGCCACCTTGGCGGCGGGTTGTGTATGTCAAATCGCCATTCAACCGGACAAATGAAATCGTGAACTCCTGAAGCCGAGACGGTCGAAAACCCTCGTGGCGCGCCTGGTCGATCTCTAGAAACTCGCTCAACTCGACTTGGCACAGGTACTTACTTCCTGGTGATCCAATCCAGCAAGCCAACTTCGACCTGATCGCACCGGCGTATTCGGGAGCCAGATCGCGTCATTGATACTCGGGCACGTTCGTTCCCAGGACCAAATCTCTGAACGCTGCGCGGAGGACATCGGCATCGAACGCTGAAACAGCAAAGGGAGCCGGGTCTGCATGTTCCCAAGCTCGGGCGGCGTCATCGCTTTGGCCGAAAAAAGACGTAGGCGAAATGCGGGAGAGACGCGCTTAAACGCAAAAATGGGGCAGGCGGTAAGTTTCCATGACTTTGGTTAACGGCCCAGCGGCTGCTTCGATAGCGAAATCAACTCGGCCTCGTCGACCACACCTGCCATGTAATTTGCAATGATCCGGGAGGCAATCGAGTCGCGCTCATCAGGCGATGGGTTGTGTAGCTTAAGCTCGTCGAAAACCCGCCCAAGCAGTGCCAACTCGGATTCATCGAAAATACCGGCCTCGGCCGCCTTTCGTTGAATTGGCATGATTTTCTCCAGGAGTTCAACCGCGAAAACATGCAGCAGGACCTCCGGTCGCGCAAGGGCTCACGGGCCGCGATCCTGGCCGACATCAAAATGGCCGGCGCTGGTTTTTTAGAAACAGGGCTTCGCGCAGCAGCGAGTTCCAGTCTGTCCCGATGAGCTTGATCAGATCCAGTGCATCCTCTTCGGGAATGCCGACCTCGTTTGCGAGCCGTCGGGCGAGCAATTGCTGATTCTCCCTCTTGTGCCCATCGCTATCCTTTTGCATCGGATCGATCCTCCTTCGCATCCAAACTAGCCAACTGGCCCTTCGTTTCTCGGACAAGAAAAAAGGCCGCCACTGAGAAGCAGGGACGGGCTTGAGGGAGCCGGCCAGCGAAGGACGATGACAGGCGCGGATACCCGTTTGCGGGCACTTGCCCACCAAGAGGGTTCTAAAGTTGCGAGTGTAACCGGCTGGCCAGCCAGTCCGTTACTTTTTCGGTCAGGGGACGCGCTTCCCATTCGCTCAAACTGATCTGCCTGGATCGCGCAAGATCCTGGTTGAACAGGTCGATCTGCGTTTTGGCAAAATCCTGGCCGTAGACGTTTAGCGTGGCTTCATCGTTCAGGCGCAAAGAGCGCTCGTCCAGGTTGGCAGAGCCAAAGCTCGTCCAGACGTCGTCAATGATTAGGAGTTTGGGATGATACATCGTTGGCTGGAACTCGAAGATCCGGACCCCAGCTTTGAGCAGGTCGCCCCAGAAGTACCGCGAGCCCTTTCGGACCAGGGGCACATCCGTCAGCCAATTGGGCACGATTACATCGACTTCTACCCCTCGCTTCCTGGCGTCCAATATCTGCTGCAGGGCAATATCGTCGGGCACGAAATAGGCCATTCCGATGCGAAGATGCTCCTTGGCGGCGGCTACCGCGGCCAGCATCATCAGTTCCATGTTCCCCGAGCCATTTGGCTGTGAGGATAAGATCAACTGAACTCTAAGCGCCCCCGCAGGTTCGGAGGGTGGATAGAACTTCTGACCCTGCAATGTCTCCCCCGCCGTTTCCAACCAGTTTTCCGCAAATGCCGCCTGGAAGGCAGACACTGCGGGTCCTTTGACTTGGTAGTGCGTGTCGCGCCACTCATCTGGGTTGCGGGCGTTCCCAAGCCAGTTGTCGGCAATACCGACGCCGCCGGTGAACGCGACCAGTCCGTCAACGATGAGCAGCTTGCGATGGGTTCGGTTGTTTATACGATCCAACGTATACCAATGGATAGGTCTATAGCGCTGAAACCGCACGCCGGCGCTTGTCATGATCTCGATCAGGTCTTCATCGAACGGCAGGCTGCCGACCCAGTCAACGAGCACACGGACTTCGACACCGTCTCGGGCTTTGGCGGCCAAGGCGGTCGCGAATTCATAACCGACGACGCCCGACCAATAGATATAGGTCTCGAAATCGATTGTAGAGCGAGCCGCATGGATCGCCTGCAGCATTGAAGGAAAGATCTCATCTCCGTTGACAAGGGTTTGTACCGAGTTTGAATCGAACAGCTGTCCTTGCGAATAACTGCTCATGCTCCTTACAAATTCGGGATCCGACGCGTCGAAACGGTGCGGGACAAGCGTTCGCAAGATGCGTGGCTCTGGTGCCAAGTTTATGCTGAGCAACGTGATCAGGCTGGCGATAACGGCAACGGCCACGTATTTGAGGCTCCTAAGCAGCCTTCGCAGGTTCAGGCCAAACCTCACTGTGTGCGCGCCCGCCCGTGGCGCCACGAGGACGAATGGTACATCTCAATCGCCCTGCTGCTCACGATTGCGATGCTTTTCGATTTCCTCTGGTTCTTCATCATCGATTCTGGTGATGTTTGATGCCGAGCTATTCGTTCGCAACATCTCGTCCAGCTTGGCATGGATAGCCTGCGTGTCGCGATGCTCTGCGCGTTGAATGAACAGTGTCATGGCCCAGGTGAATAGGGTCGCCGCGCCGTGCCAGTTCAAACTCTCCCTGTCGAGAAATAGCCAAAGGGCCGCGTAAGCCAGCAGCACCAGGAATGCTGCCGGCCGCGAGGTCAACGTGCCAATTGAGGTGAGCACGCTCGTGATCGGGCGATTTGCCATCATCAAGAACTTTCGACTGCAACGCAGGTTCCCGTCGTGCCAAGCTCTGCAACGCATGCCGGCGGAGCGCCAAGCAGTGGTGGTAGCGAATGTTCCATTCCAAGCAGCGTAGATAGACGGCTTCGATTGGGGCCGGAGGTGCTCGTCAATGGCGACCGACGGAGGGTTCTCCGTTGGGAGGCTTGGCGCGGTACAAAACCACTGGTTCTGCTTGCTCCGTTCAATCAGGAAACGTGGCCCCCCATCGTCCTCCTTCCTGACCTGATCAGCGATTGTCTGGTCCATTGCCCATGTAGTTAGTCCGGGCTAAGCAGGCTTTGCATACTGTTCCAAGAAGGCGGGGCCATGGTGCAGGGCGAACCCAATGAGGTTCAGGTAAAGGCTACCGACGGTATACGGGCCGTACCCGCCGAGGTGGCTGACTTGACTTCCCAGATTGCTTCACCAACTATGATCCTATGAACGCCGCAGTCAGAATTCGTCGCGATTTTCTTTTCCGGGTTTGCCCCATAGCGGGAATGTAGCCCCCGGCTCGGCTGCCATGCGCACCCCGAGCCGAGGGGCGGTGCGTTTACCCACATGGGATGGTTCCGCAGGCCTCAAGCCTCCGGAGCATCGGCGTTCCATCAAGATTTTCGCGAATTGGCTCGATTCCGGCATCCTCCGTGGGCGGCTGGTCCGAGCGGAAGCACGAGTATTCAAATGCAAGACAAAACGAAAACCCGGCGCAAGCCGAACATCCGCATCTCACAGTCAGACCATGCGCGTCTGTCGGCGGTTGCGAGCACCGTGGCCACGCGCAATCCGGAGGCCTCCGATGAACTGCTCGCCGAACTCGAGCGGGCACGTATCGTCGCCGATGGTTGGGTCTCCGCCGGCACCGTCCAGATGGGTTCGACGGTGACATTCAAGCCCGATACCGGCAATGCCAAAACAGTCACGCTGGTTTTTCCTGGCGACGCGGATATCGCCGAAGGCAAGGTTTCGGTCCTCACGCCGATCGGCACGGCCCTGATCGGCCTCTCGGCCGGACAGTCGATCATGTGGACCGCGCGCGATGGGCGCCGGCACGAACTGTCGGTGCTTGCCGTAGGCCAACCCGCTGCGGAAGGCGATGCAGTCGATCGGCGCGCACCGGCGTCTTCGGCGATCCCGGCAGACGCGTAGACATGGTCGTTTCCATCCGTCTTCTCAATCACGCAGGCAGCCTGATCGCGGGAGTGTGACCCCTGCGCCGGCCTGTCCTGGTCCGGCACAGGGGTAGCTTCCATATCCGATCAAATGCTTGACGCCGGATCCTTTCACGGGTCCGTCTTGGAGACGCACCATGCCCACTATCGATAGCTGCCGACTGACCACAAAGGACTACACGATTCTTGAAGTGATGCAGGAGCGCCATCCCCGCGGCGATGCCTTGTCCGTTGTCCTTCAACGGAAGATTTCGAGCGCAATTGTGATGTTTCGAGAAGACATCCCGCCAACGGTCGTGACGCTCAGCACCCGAGTGACCTATCGTGTAAACGACGGCGCTGCCGAGACCCGCATCGTCGCACATGACGAGATGCGCGGCCTGGTTGGCATGCTTTTGCCGATCACCAACCCGCGCGGCCTGGCGCTGCTTGGTCTGGCCGAAGGTCAGTCCATGTCCATTCCGACCGCGCAGGGCGGCCATGAAACGCTGACTGTGCATGAAGTGGTCTACCAGCCGGAAGCGGCAAGGCGGGAGAGATTGAAGCTGACGGGGGGTGCAGCGCCGGACCCGTGGCGACCGAATGGACCGGTTTTGCGCGTCGTCCATCACTCTGACGAGGCACAACCCAAAGCGGAAAAGGGTCATGGCGCATTCAACGACGGGTTCGATGACCCGGGCCGTCGGCCGCCTGAGCCTCGACTATCCAAAACGCCGTGAAGGCGGGTAGACAAGCGTTCCGTCGAGCCTTGCCTCCACACCGTCGGTGAGCTTCGCCGGCTCGACCTTGTCATGGCTCATCAGATGAAAAACGGACTCGCCACGACTGATCAGATAGTCCGCGACGATTCTTCTGTGGCAACGCCACCAAAGCGTTTCCGAGCACATGATGGCGCACCGCTGCTGCCTGCCAAGTGACACAAGCCGCTCCACACCGCCATGAAACTCCGCTGACAGCGCGTAGTCGGCGTAGTTGTGAAAACTCTGGTTGAGCCAGAATGCGTTGAGCGTCGGTGGAATGTCGTGCGCCTTGCCGCGCAGGCCGCCAAGCTCGGCAATATGCTCATATCCGATCGCGAAATCCGCAAGGCTGTCCGGCAGCGTTTCGCCGTTGAATTGCGGGTTAGTCCGCGATCGCCGGATGGTCCTTATGTCGACCACCAGGGTAATCGCGCAACCCCGCAACAGGGCGACGAATTCGGCGATCGACCGGGTCGAGTGACCGATGGTGTGGAACGGATAAGGCATATTCGATCAATCCATGGCGATGGATTTCTTTCCGGCCGCATGATCAGTGAGTTGGAAGAACGCTATCATTTCACCACCTGCTTCAGTCCACGTAGCGCCTCCTGTACGTCGGTTCGCGACGCGCTTGCATCCGGATAGACTGCATAGGCCGGATAGGTGAATTCCGGCGCGCCCTCCACGACCTCCAGCTGCCCGGCTTCGATATGGGGCGCTGCCGCGCCCCTCCGGAAATAGCCCATTCCGCCGGCGCGCAGAATGTAGCTCAGCCCAAGCGGACCAAGGCCGACCATCAATCCCGGCTCACCGAAGGCAGAGGAACTGGCACCATGCTGGGCCGCAAACAGCGGCCCCCAATCGACATAGACATAGTCCCTTGAGGCGTCCAACTCCGAGTCTCTGTCCGTGCTCCGAACCAGGACGAGCTGCTCCTCCACGAGAAGCTCTACCCTGAAACCCGGCAGCAGCTTCGGCGCATAGAGGACCGCGATATCCAGAACGCCAGTCCTGAGCTGCTCGAGGAGCTGGTCCGGCACGCCGACCTGGGCTTGGATGGCGATTTCCGGCCTGGCCTTCTTCATCCAGACCAGCCAATCGAGCAGCAGCGGGTTCCACAGACTGAGCTCTCCGCCCAGGGCAACGACGCTTGTCCGTCCCGATGGGATGGCGAGCTGGTGGCGTGCTCGTTCCCAGATTTGCACGAATGATTGCGCGAACCGCTCGAACTCCCGGCCCGCCTGCGTCAACTGCGCACCATTGCGGTTGCGGACAAAGAGCTGACGTCCGAGCTCTTCCTCCAGCGTGCGTATCCGCGCGCTGACAGTGGTCTGGGTGACGTGGAGTCGGTCGGCAGCTCTCAGAAAGCTGCCGGAATGGACGATTTCCAAAAACGTGCGCGCGCGGTCGATGTCCATGCTGGTTCCCGGATTAGTGCAATAATCTTGCATCAATACAGCATTTAATTCCGTTTGCCTTCCTGTTTTACGCAGCGCAACGTCCAGGCAGGCGGGTCTCCGCTGCAACGGATATGGAGCGTGCAATGTCTGATCAGGAGGATGTTTACCCGGAGACGAGAGAATACGCCTCTCCGCCATGCTTCATGCATGAGCTGGTCCCCGGGTACGGCACTGAGCCGGCCGTTCAGGACGCATGGCCCGATGTCTGCCGATGGCGCAAGGCGGAACGCAAGCGTCTAATCGATGAGCGTCTCGCCATTGACGCCGAGGAACGCAATGCGAGGTCTTTACGCATCGCTTCCGTTCTCGACCTAGCTGTCGGTCGGGTGAGCGGGCGGATCGTCAGCGGCTATTGGCCATTCCGCGGTGAGCCCGATCTCCGCAACTGGGCGATAAACGTGATCGAGCGCGGCGGGCGGATTGCGCTTCCAGTCGTCATCAAGAAAGGCTGGCCGCTGGAGTTTCGCATCTGGCGGCCGGGAGACCCGCTCGAACGCGGAGTCTGGAATATTCTTGTCCCCTCTCATGGACCTGCCGTCCAACCGGATGTGGTCATCGCGCCCGTTGTCGGTTTCGACGAGGCTAATTATCGCCTGGGTTATGGCGGCGGCTTCTTCGACCGGACCCTGGCCGCGGCGCCCAGGCGGCCTCTCGTCGTCGGCGTCGGTTACGCCCGCAGCAGGATCCGAACCATCTATCCGCAGCCGCACGACATTCCGATGGATGCGATCGTCACGGATGAATGAAGAGCGCAGGCAAGACCTGGCCCCGTGTGATGGCGGATCGCAGGTGCCGTCCATCGTTGAGTCCGTCTGCCTGCCGGCAGTGAAGAGCAGGAAGCATATCATGTCCAATCCAGCCACGATCTTGGATGATCACAAGCCCCGGTTTCTCGTCCGATGGCTGTTCTCGACCAATCACAAGGATATCGGGACGCTTTACCTGCTGTTCTCGATCATGGCAGGCGTCTTCGGTACGGCGCTTTCCGTGTTGATCCGCATGGAGTTGCAGGAACCGGATTTGCAGATATTTGGCGATCCGGGCGTCTACAATGTCGTCGTCAGCGCCCATGGGCTGGTCATGATCTTTTTCGTGCTCATGCCGGCGCTGATTGGTGGCTTCGGCAACTGGATGGTGCCGATCATGATTGGCGCACCCGACATGGCTTTCCCCCGCTTGAACAACATCTCGTTCTGGCTGCTGGTGGTGTCATTCGTCCTCTTCATCACCTCGATGTTCGTTCCGGGAGCGCCTGGTACACTCGGCCATGGCGGCGGCTGGACGCTCTATCCGCCTTATTCGACGGATGGCCAGCCAGGTCCCGCCGTCGACCTCGTTATTCTGTCCATCCACCTTTCGGGGGCCTCCTCGATCCTCGGCGCGATCAACTTCATCACCACCATCTTCAACATGCGCGCACCCGGCATGACCATGCACAAGATGCCTCTCTTCGCCTGGTCGATGCTGGTCACAGCCTTCATGCTTCTCATGTCGCTGCCGGTGCTCGCCGGCGCGGTCACCATGCTGTTGACCGATCGCAACTTCGGGACGACCTTCTTTTCGCCATCCGGCGGCGGCGATCCGATCCTCTACCAGCATCTGTTCTGGTTCTTCGGCCATCCCGAAGTCTACATCATGATCCTGCCCGGCTTCGGCATCATCAGCCACGTCATCTCGACCTTCGCCAAGAAGCCGATCTTCGGCTATCTCGGCATGGCCTATGCAATGGTGGCAATCGGCGCGATCGGCTTTGTCGTCTGGGCACATCATATGTATACGACCGGCCTGTCGGTCGACACGCAGCGCTACTTCGCCTTCGCCTCGATGGTCATCGCCGTTCCAACCGGCGTGAAGGTGTTTTCGTGGCTGGCGACCATGTGGGAAGGATCGATAGAGTTCAAGACACCCATGATGTGGGCTCTCGGTTTCGTCCTGCTGTTCACCATTGGTGGCGTCACTGGCATCATGGTTGCGAACCCCGGTATCGACCGCGTGTACCACGACACTTATTTCGTGATCGCTCACTTCCACTATGTGCTGTCTTTGGGGGCGGTCTTCGCGATCTTCGCCGGCTTCTACTACTGGTTCCCGAAGATGACCGGCTATATGTACAGCGAAACGCTCGGCAAGCTGCATTTCTGGCTGATGTTCATCGGCGTCAACCTCGTCTTTTTCCCTCAGCATTTTCTGGGCGTGGCTGGCATGCCGCGACGTTACGCCGACTATCCCGATGCTTTTGCCGGCTGGAATTTCGTCTCGTCGATCGGTTCCTATATCTCAACGGCCGGGCTTGTCGTCTTCTTCATCGCGGTTGCGGAGGCCTTCAGCCGCAGACGCCAGGCTAGCGCCAATCCTTGGGGCGAAGGGGCGACGACGCTGGAATGGCAGCTGCCATCGCCGCCGCCCTTCCATCAATGGGAGAAGCTGCCGCGCATTGCCTAGTGTTCGCTCCGGTTCCGAACCGGCGCCTGTTTCGACATTCTGTCGGGAGAACGTCATGAACGAAACCACAGATCCAAACAACCAGATCCTGCTCGTGGCGATCATAGCGTTTTATTGGGCATTGCTGGGCAGCTGGGGCCAAACTCTGCCGCGCTCAGACAACGACACGGCCAAGCGGGACGATGCGCCGACAGAGCAGCGAACCGGCAGTATCGACGACATATCCTACGCGGACACAGGCTTGGATGCGATCCGAGAGATCGACCCAACTTTCGACCTTGCCGCGTTTCTGACCGGCGCCAAGATGGCTTATGAAGCTATCCTGCGCGCGTATGCCGACAGCGACATCCCAACGTTGAAGCGCCTCGTCGGGCCGGAAGTGCTCGATATCTTCGAACGAGCGATTGCCGGCCGCCGGGATCGGGGGGAGATGCTGCAACTCACCTTCATCGGCACGAAGGAAGCAAAGGTCGTCGACGCTCTTGCGGAGAACAGCACCGCTGAGATTGCCGTTCGCTTCGTTTCCGGCGTGGTCAGTGTTACACGCTCGGCCAACGATGCGATCGTCGCCGGCGATCCCCAGCAGATCGTTGAGGTGATCGATACGTGGACGTTCTCCTGCGACACCCCGTCAACAAAGCGCAATTGGATGTTGATCGCCACGGAAGGCGAGTAACGAGTGAATGAATGCTCATCCGATGCCTGCCTGACAGCCTTGTCACTATAGATGGGCGGTCAACCCGGAGCGCTCGAGCCGCGCGGAATTTTCAGCTTTTGACAATGTGCATCCACGACTTGTGTATCACGATCAAATCGGCATGACCGGTCAGTGATCATTCTCAAGCCGCGAGCGGGTAGCACCACCAAAGATCCACTCCCTGAACCTGCTGTGGCCGTAGGCGCCGGATATGGTCAGATCCGCATGCATCGCATCGGCCACATCAGCGGACGCTGTGACGATGCCGGCTTGGCCAAGAGGAAAACGTCCACAGACACCCTGCCGCGCAACGCGGCTTCACAACGCGACAACCCCCAAAGCCGGAGGTCTACCTGCACAGTTTCAAAAAAGTCGATGATGGACGAAGTTATTGTGAGAAGTACGCCGGCCGGCGTGATCGTGAATGTCCTCCCTACTCGAACATGATCCGAGCGGTGCCTCTTTTGGCAATCAACAGTCTCCGAGCCTCCTGGATCCGCTCAGCCTGTTGTTTGGAATAGGGACCCATTGGCCGAGTCTTTTCATCGCCGCGACGGACCCTGCAGTACCAGCGGCCCCTGTCCGAAAAAATTTCGACCGAGGTCGGCGCCTCATCGGACGCTTCCCTGGCCACACCTGTAGCGAACTTGACGATCTTTGAATGATGCTGAACCGCGT
The DNA here is from genome assembly GCF_020165515.1 of Mesorhizobium sp. BR1-1-13. Taxonomy (NCBI): domain Bacteria; kingdom Pseudomonadati; phylum Pseudomonadota; class Alphaproteobacteria; order Hyphomicrobiales; family Phyllobacteriaceae; genus Mesorhizobium; species Mesorhizobium sp. BR1-1-13. The sequence continues at coordinate 204,656 of NZ_JAIUIH010000007.1, read as the reverse complement.
CCAATCCGCTGGTGGTGCTCGGTTCCTGTTGCATTGTGGACATTGGTCGAACTCCTTTCAGTCACAGCGACGCACCGCTGCGCCATACGGGTTGCGCTCTCTATGGATCGCGGTGCCCAAGAGCGCTTGCTAACTTGCCATTTGGCGCTCCATTTCCATCTCCGCCCCTAGACTTTCGATGTCACGGAAGATCGAAGCGACAGCCAGCGTGCGCCCTTCGCGCTTGAAGCGCAGCAGGCAGTCCCTGGCACCGATGTCTCCATCGACAGCAATCTCGTCCCATTGCCCGGCATGGCCGACATAGTTGATGGGAACGTCATAGTGCTGGCTCCAGAAGAACGGCACGGCCGCGAATTTCTCGCGATGCCCGAGCATGTTCAGGGCCGCGGTTTGCCCCTGCCTCTCTGCAACCACCCAATGCTCGACCCGAATGTTCTCGCCAGTGTGATGATCCGGCCACCGCGCAATGTCGCCGGCCGCGAATATGTCCGGTGCGCTCGTCTCCAGAAAGGCATTCACGACGATGCCGCGGTCAAGAGTGAGGCCCGCCTTTTCGGCAAGCCCGGTCCGCGGCCGCACGCCGATGCCGACGACGACGAAATCCGCCGCCAACGTATCGCCGCTGCTAAGTTTCACCTTCCTGCCATCGATGCTGGTCGGCGTGTTCTCAAGATGGAAGACGACGCCCTTCTCCTCATGGAGTGCGCGGATGAAGTCACCCATTTGGGGACCGAGGACCCGTTCCATGGGTCGTTTATCCGGCGCCACGACATGAACTTCGATATTGCGCGCGCGCAGCGCTGCGGCAACTTCCAAGCCAATGAAACTGGCGCCAAGCACGATGGCGCGGCGCGCAGTCGTGGCTCGCTCGATGATCGCCTTGCAATCTGCAAACGAGCGCAGCGTGTGAACGTGTGGCTGATCCGCGCCGGGGGTGGAGAGGCGCACTGGTTCGGCCCCCGTGGCAAGTAGCATCCTATCGTAAGGAATCCTGGTTCCATCAGCCAGAATGACCTCCCGAAAACGCAGGTCGATATCGACGACCTTCATATTAAGACGCAGGTCGATACTGTTTTTTGAATAGAATTTCTCGCCGCGCAGCGGGATCCAATCCTCCGGGGCCTTCCCTGCGAGGTAGTCCTTGGAGAGATTCGGCCGGTCGACGGGCGGCGCATGGTCGTCGCTGATCATGACGATGCTGCCCTGGTACTGCTCTCGCCGCAGCATTTCGGCCGCCGCGAAACCGGCCGCGCCGCCGCCGACGATGACGATTCTCTCGGGGGCCCGGCCAGCGCTTGCGCCGCGCGGCTTCGGCGCGGTCCGTTTGAGTTTCTCGCCCACGAATATCCGCCCATCGCGCTGTTTCACCGCCCAGCAAGCGAGTGGATTGAAGGCAGGCGCTCGCAAGGCTTCGCCTGTGCGCAAATCGAAGCAAGCATGATGCCACGGGCACCGAATGGTATCCGCCACCACAAGACCGTCACCGAGCGGTCCGCTATAATGTGTGCATGTCGCGCCGATGGCGAATATCTCGGCCCCGCGGCGCACCAGCAACACCTGCTCGTCGCCACAATGGCCGACAAGCTTTCCGCCATCGGGAAGGTCGGACAGCGCGATCCCCTGGACCAGATCCGGTCCGTTTAATTTAGTATCAGCTTCAGCCATATTCGCCTCCTTGGCGATCCGGGTCAAAACCACTCGTGCGGCGAAGCGGCACACTGCTTCAGGATACCTTCTGCCTGGCTAGTGCGCCTTCAGATTCTCAGCATTATCTGCGCCAACATTCCGACTGCGTCACGCACTGGTCTGAGTGGCTTCAGACCGCAGTCTCCCGCTCTGGCGCTCATCATGCAAACGAATTTAATCGGTATTTGAGTGCAGTTTTCATGATGGCTTCCCTCCGCGATTCCACTGCGCACAAGCCTAAGCGCTGTTGGAACAATCAACCCCGCAGGCCCTTGTTTGACGGTTTTTTGCGAGCCGGTCGGCCACCCCGTCGAGACAGAATGAGACGCCCTGCCCCCGCGTCCGGCCACGATCATCTTCTCCGCCATTGATAGCCGTGCTTCCTGCGAGCGCACCTCGAACTTCGGCCAGACCGAAGCACCAAAAAAACGCGCTCAAAGGGTTGCCCATTACGGATGCGGACGCATATTGGGACGCGGGTATGGAGTGCGGTTCGCTGGGCACGAGCCACAAACACGTGATTAAGGTGACGGAACATTGCGAGACTCCGAACTGCCCAAATCGAACTTCGCTACAGCAGCCGCAGCGACTCCGAGGCTTTTGACTAGAGCATTCGGAGGACGTAGAGAATGCGCAGTCGAGACTGGATCCGGCAACAGCGGCTTGCTGACGCCCAACGACTCAGGGAACAGATCGCCCAGCTCGAAACGGACCTAGTTGCCGAAAGAGGCGCCTCGAAGCGAAGAAGGCTCATCGAGACCGGCTTTCACATCCATTCCTGCAAGTCGCGACTTGAACGGCTGGAGCGCTGCATCGCTGCCCTGCAATCGACCCAATCAGCATTGGGAAGACCGCCTGCAATCGGCCCGTCGTCCGCCCGCGAAAAAGTAGCGTGGGCGGTCCGGGGGCAGCACGATCCTGCAGCCGAGCTTGGATGCCAGGCTTTTTGCGGCATTCGCAAGTCGCTGCCCTGCAAATAGCCGAGTTGTGCGGGCGTCATCACCACAGTGCCGTCGGCGGCCGAGGGCCAGATGAAGCGGCCGAGCTCAAGCTTCTTCGTGAACAGGCAATCACCCGTCATGCCAGATCACCTTTTGATCAAGCACCCTGCCGCCCGCGGAAAGAGAACAAGTGGCCGCTGTGCGGATGCCACTTCAAGGTCTCATGCACCATCAATGCGAGGCCGGGGAAGCCCTGGCGCATGTCCGTATGTATAACCAGTGGTCAGCGACACCTTCGCATCGCGCGGGACCGGGATCATCGTCGCTCCAGCACATCCAGGACTCTGCCGAGCGCCTCACTGTCCGATGTCACTCTCGACCCGCAGGCGGCGGGCGCCGCCAAGCTCGATCGTCACCATGCTGCCCAGGCGGCTTTGGTTCAGAAACATTCACAGTGGGGCGGAGCGGTTCGGTCTGCGACATCAGGCGTCGGCCCGCGTACGCAGCGCCTGCATGACGCTTTCCTCAAAGGCCCCAGGCACCCTGCCCCCTTCGACCAGCTGGGTCGCGTCCCAGCTACGGCTCAGGCTTCCGTCGGCCATCAGAACGGCGCGGTTGCAGAGCGTCGGGACGGCCTCCACCACATGGGTCGAGACGATGGCGGCATGCCGCCCGCTCGCGCAGAGCGCGGTGATCACACGTTTCACCTCCCAGGCGGCGCATGGATCGAGGCCGTTCAGCGTCTCGTCGAAGATCAGAAGTGGCGGCCTGCCGAGAAGGGCGGCGAGAATCGCGAACTTGGCTCGCGTGCCAAGCGAGTATTCGGCGATCGGTAGGTCGATGCAGCGTCTGAGATCCAGCCGCTCCAGAAGGTCGCCGCAGGGCAGGTCGTCCGGCGCGCAGCCGCGGATCGAAGCGACGAGATCCATATATTGGCGCCCTGAAAGCGGCGCCGGCAATTCATGCGGCTCGATAGCAAGGCCGAAGCCAGCTTTGGCGCGCTCCGGCGCGCCGGCAAGCCCGATACCATCGATCGCCACCCTACCGCCGAGCAACGGGATCTGGCCAGTGATCGCCCTGATAAGCGTCGATTTGCCGGAGCCATTGGCGCCAAGCAGGCCGATTATGTCGCCCCGGCGGAGCGAAAGATCGATGCCGCGAACGATCATGCGCCCGCGATAGCCGGCGCTGAGCTCATTGACGGCGAGGACTTCATCCATTGCGATACCTCTGTCGGGTTCGGTGCCACAGGAAGAACACCAGCGCGGCCAGGCCGATCAGCACGGTGCGGCCATATTCTAGCGTCTCGTAGCTGCTATAGGTGAGCGCGCCGGCGAAACTCAGCATGGCGACGAAGGGCGCGTTTAGGAAATAGGCCCCGAACACCGCATAGGCGCCATTCAGCACCAGCAGCCAGAGGCCGCTTGCGACCGGCACCGGCCAAGCCGACGGCTCGGCCGCAAGCGCCGCGCCGGCCGGCAACAGGAAGAAGGCGAGCGACAATTGCAGCGGCAATCGCATCAGCCGCAACCAGACGCGGGTAAAGCCGATGGGCGCCGTGCGTAGCACCGGCGACCCGAGCGGCTGGCAATGCAGGCTAAGCATGAAGACAAGAATGCCGCCGGCCAGGCCCGCGGCCGCCGCTGGCTTGGCCGTGCCGCCGGCCAGGCTTGCCGATGCGCCGACGATGGCCGCGAGCGCAGGCAGCAGGCCGGCGGTCACCAGCTTCCAAGACGGCCGTATATTGCCGCCCGGCAGCTTCCAGGCCCAACTTGACAGCCAGCGCGGACGGGCCTGGTCGAGGCCGCGCAGCCAGGGCCTTCCAATCGGCGCCGTCTCGCTTCCCGCCTCTTCGAGGAGAAGACGTGGCCGTCGCAGGCGCCAAAGCGCTGCCGCGCCGAAGCTGATGGAAAACAGGATCGCAGCGCCCAGGCCCCAGGCAAGCGCCAACTGCTTTCCAATGACGATGCAGGCGCTTCCAATCAAAACGGCAACCAGAACGCCAAGCGGCGCCGCAAGCGCGAACATTGCCTCGCCCGCTATGCGGCGGCGCTGCCCGGGGGCAAACGGCAGCGCTTTGAGGAAGGGCGCGAAGGCGCGTTGAAGGCAGAGCTCAGACACCGCGTTGCCGGCGAGCATCCCGAGCACCGCCAAGGCAAGTGGCAGGCCGAGAGTCCACAGAAGCTCGTCGTGGCGGAGTTTTGGCGCGGCCGCGCGCAGCGCGATCACGATATCGGCGACCGCATAGGCCAGCAGCCCACCGCCGCCAAACCCAATCCAGAGAAGATCGTGGCGCCGCATCGCGCGCAGGCCGGCGACCAGCTCTCGCCAGAGCAATATCAGGACAAGCCCGTCGTTCCGCATTGGACCGTCATCATGTTTTTCGATGTTGAAATAGGTCACCGCAATTGTGCCGCGAGTGCGGCGACGGCTCATCCGCCGCCGGCCGGCTTTGCATTGACGTTCTTCATGGCGGCAAGCAGATAATCCTGCACCGTTGCCTGAAGATTGGTCGTGGCGGCGCGCACCGCGGCCATCGCCTGCCTGACCGCCGCCTCGTCGAAGGGTTGCGCCTTTTCGATCGCCGTCAGGTCGGCGCGCGCCGCGCGCAGCTGCCGCAGCGCTTCGAACGTGCGCGCACGGTTGTCGCGCATGACCGTGCGGAATGTCTTGCGCACCTCTGGCGAGTAGGCGCCAGCGACCTCCGCGAGCAAGCCGCGCGCAACGGCCGCCTGGCGCAGGCCATGCGCGGCATAGCCAATCAAGAAGAAGTTGAGGGCAAGCGACAGCGCGAGCACAACCAGCACGGTCGCCCATATCCAACAGCGCCTGGTCATAGCGGATTCCCCTCGCCCGGATCGGCCGCGATCGCCGAGCCTCCATCATCTGCAAGCCCGGCGCCCGCGGCGAGCGCCAGAAGTTCGGAATCCTGCGGCTGGTCCTGAAGGCGCGCCACCTGGTAGCCGGCGAGCGTCGCGGCGACGAGGACGGCTGCGGTGCAAGCGGCGAGGCCCGCCGGCGTAACAAGGAAGCGCGGCAGCCGGAACGGCCGCGCCGCGCCGCGCTGGATCCGTGCCATCACCTCGCGCGCCAGGGCGCGATCGTCTCCATCGACCAGCGCTGCCTGCCGCACCAGCCTGTGGAGCGCGCCGGCATCGCCGTCAAGCGCCATGAACGCCAGGGCAGGCCCTCTCAAGGGCGCTGGCCAGGCGTCGATATCGTCGCCGAAACGGCGCCGGTTCTTCTCGAATTCCTCGCGTGTCATGAGGACTTCCTTTCGCGACCCGGGGCCGCATCTGCCAAAAGATCCCTGAGCGTACGGCGCCCTCGCACGAGCAACTGCTCGACCGAACCCGTGCTGGTGCCCATCACGTCGGCTATGCCGCCGATGTCAATCTCGGCGACGGTCCTTAGAAGCAGCGCCATCCGCTGACGCTCCGGCAGGCGGCACAGGCCATCGCGCACGATCGCCAGTTCCTGCCTGGCCGCCGTCACGGTCTCGGCATTTGCTTCCGGCGCCGCGGGCTCCTCGCCGATGTCCTCCAGGCCGAAGAAATTGCGCAACGCACGGCGCCGGCGCTGGTCGATGCAGCGGTTGGCCGCGATCCGGTAGAGCCACGTCGAGGCACGTCCCCTGCCGGGGTCGAATCGAGGGGCCTGCTTCCAGACGGTCACGAACACCTCCTGCACCACGTCCTCGGCGTCGGCGGCGTAGCCGAGATAACGCGTGGCGAAAGACCGCAGCCCACGGCCGTGGCGTGCCATGAACTCGGCCAAAGCCGCCTGGTTGCCCGCGGCGATGTGGGCCAAAAGCTCGTCGTCGCCGCAGGATGCTTCACCCGGCACGGCGGCCGGCACCGGTTGACGAAGCATCGACGGCGAGGACGACATCCGCGACGGTCCGGTTCGGCAGAAAAGCGAATTCCGACGTCAAGTCCCTCACCAGATGTCAGCGGCGCCAGCGGCGAAAGCCGTGAACCGTGTTGCCGTTCGGGCCTGTGAAGCTGCCGACCGAGCGGCCGCGAAACGGCCCGGCCGCGGAATAGCGTTGGCCCGAAACGGTCTTGCCGTTCGGCCCCGTGGCAGAATAGCTCCTGGAGCAGCGGTCAACAACGCCGGCCTTGCAGCTGGAACCGGACGTGTAAGTGCCGCCGTTCGGTCCGGTTCGCGTCGTCGAGCCGGTATAGATGTTGCCGTCCCGGCTGACGCTGCGGCTCAACTCGCCGCCCTGAGCGGTCTTGCGTGTCCAGTCCTCCGCCGAGGCAGGGGAAGCGGCCGACCAGACCACCGTTGCGCAGAGGCTTAGCAGTGCGAATTTGGCTTTGGAAATCATGTCATTTTTCCTTTCAGATCGCGCATCGGTCAGTTGGCGTGAGCGGAGACGACGTTGCGAATGGTTGCAATCTCGTCGGCCGAGAGCCTGCCGTCGCCGTTGCGGTCGGCGAGATCGAAGAGCGGCGTGCTCGCCTGAAACTCGTTCCCGGTGACCTCGCCATCGCCATTCCTGTCCAAGCGCCGCAAACGATTGCCGAGGCGGGCCTCGGCCGCCTCGGCGCGATCCTCGATGGCTTGCCTGGCGATTTCGATCTCCTTCTCGTCGATGACGCCGTCGCCGTTGCGGTCGAGCCTTTTGAAGATGCGTTCGCGGGCGGCGAGTATTTCGGCCTTCGAGATCGCACCGTCGCCGTTGATGTCGAGGCGCTGGAGGATGCGTTGGCCGGGCATGTCCTTGGCCGTGGCGGCGCAGATCGGCGTGAGGCCTAGAAACAGGCCCGCAAGGATCGCTGAGCGTTTCATGGATGGTTCCTTTCGATTGTGACGTCGCGAGGGAGCGACTATCGGCCAATACGCAGCCCGGTCCGTGCTCCTACGCCGTCGGCCGGATTTTTTTCGTTGGCCGCCACAGCGTCAGTCCCGCGCATCGAGCTCCCGAAAAAATTCGGGGCCGGCGCGTAGGAGCCGTCGAACTCCCGCGTAAGAGATGCTGCAGGGACGGTCCGCGGCGGGCTGTCGACTACAATGGAGACCCAGATGACCAAGATCTTGACCGCCCTTGCGGGGCTGCTTCTGTGCGGCTGCAGCGCATTCGCAGCCGAACAAGGGGCCAGGGAGGCGTTCCGGCGCATCGACACCAATGGCGACCGGAAGCTCGAGTTCAGCGAAATCCAGGCCGCGCGAGCGCGGATGTTCGACCGGCTAGATGCCAACCACAATGGCGTGCTCGATCCTGGCGAGGTGCAGGCGGCAATGGAAAAGGTCAAGTCGAGACGCGACGTCCAGGCCGCACGGTTCACCGGCCTGCAGGTCGAAGCAAGCCGCATGGACCGCAACGGCGACGGCAAAATCTCGCGCGACGAATTCACGGCCGCCATCCCCGACCGGCTGCTGCAGGCGGACACCGACGGCGACAAAGCATTGTCGATCACCGAGTTGCGGGCGTTGCGGCGCCAGTGACCACACCAGACCAGAGGAGACAATCGATGAAGAGAATGATCCCTGCTTTGTGCGGCGTGATGCTCAGCACTGCGACCCTTGCCTCGCCGGCCGATGCCATGCCGCTTGCCACGCCGGCGGCCCCGGTGGCCGTGACCAGCCAGGCGACGCCGGTCTGGTACCGGCAGGGCTTCTACGTCGTCGGCGGCGCCTACTACTACAATGGCCATCGAGGCTACTGGCGGGCGCGGCCCGGCTACCATTACTACAATGGCTACTGGTTCCCGGCCGCCGCCTTCGCGGCCGGCGTGGCGGCCGCCACGGTTGCGCCACCTCCGCCCCCCGCGGCGCGCCTGGCGGCCGCCCATGTGCGTTGGTGCTATGACCGCTACCGCTCCTACCGCGCCTGGGACAACAGCTACCAGCCCTATGGCGGTCCTCGGCAGCAATGCCGGTCGCCCTATAATTGAAACCCGGCGCCCGCCCCTCATCGGCGCCGGAAGGAGGCTCGCCGATGCACAACCGGTCCATGCCAGCCAGTGCGGTCATACCCGTGCTTTCCTACCCCGACGTCGAAGCGGCCAGCCGTTGGCTTTGCGAGGCCTTCGGATTCGAATTGCGGTTGACGATCGCCAATCACCGCGCCCAACTCGGCTTCGGCGAAGGGGCTGTCGTCGTCATCGGTAGGGGCGGACGCTTGCCGCCGGACGGCGAAGCGATCTCAGCAATGGTGCGCGTCGCCGACGTCGACGCGCATTGTCGAGCCTTGCCATCGGCCTGGGCGGGTGGCTTGAGAGCGGGGCGCTCACGCCGATCCTGGCGGACTGGTCGACGAGCAGTTTCCGCTTTGCGCCTATCATCCGTCACGCCACATGCCGCCGGCAAAAGTGCGGGCTTTTCCGGGTTTTGTTCTACGGATCGCGGCGAAGAGATGACCACGCCCTTCTCAGTCGCGTCGACCATCCGGACCATCTCAGCGCACTGGAAAAAGTGCGGTGGCAGGTCAATTTCATCGGATGGCGTCCAATCAAAGCCGGCGCGCGCGGCTATGTCTGTTGGACCGTGGACGGGATACGCCCACCCTGGGCATTGAACAGATGGAGTTGGGTCAGGTCCGGCGCCAGGAAAACAAGCTGACCTGGCGCTACACGAATCCGTTCGCGCAGCAGTGCGCTTAGCGTGTTGTCGCCGGCCTTGGCCATGACAAGGGTTTCCGCACCTGTCGGTTCGACCACTTCGACCACGGCCGGCACACCGCTGTCGGCTAGCCTGAGATGTTCGGGCCGGATGCCCCAGGCGAGAGCACTTTCCGTCTTTCCCGATAGCGGTAAAGGAAAGACCGTGCCGTCGCTGGCGGTAAACCCATCGGCTGTGGTGCTGCCTTGCAGGATGTTCATCGACGGCGAGCCGATGAACTGTGCAACGAACAGATTGGCCGGCTGGTCGTAGAGGTCGAGCGGGGCGCCGACCTGTTCGACGACACCGCCATTCATGACAACGATCTTATCGGCCATGGTCATGGCCTCGACCTGGTCGTGGGTGACGTAGACGATGGTGGTTCCCAGGCGCTGGTGCAGCGCCTTGACCTCGGACCGCATCTGCACCCGTAGCTTGGCGTCGAGGTTGGAGAGGGGCTCGTCGAACAGGAAGACTTTCGGGTCGCGCACGATGGCGCGCCCCATGGCGACGCGCTGGCGCTGGCCGCCGGAAAGCTGGCGCGGATAGCGCTCCAGCAAATCTTGCAGTCCAAGGATCGTTGCGGCGCGCACGATCTTGGCGTCGATCTCGCCCTTGTCGGTCTTCTTCAGCGTCAGCGCGAAAGCCATGTTCTCGCGGACCGTCATATGCGGGTAGAGCGCATAGTTCTGGAATACCATGGCGATATCGCGGGATTTTGGGGCGACGTCGTTGATGACCTTGCCGTCGAGCGCGATCTCGCCGGTGCTGATGTCTTCGAGGCCGGCGATCATCCTTAGCAGGGTCGACTTGCCGCAACCGGACGGACCGACCAGGATGACGAATTCACCCGACGCGATATCCACTGACACGCCGTGGATGACCCGCGCCTTGCCATAGGCCTTCTCGACACCCAATATGGTGACCGCGCTCATTGGTGTTTTCCCCTAGAAAGAAACCGTGTCGCCGCCCTTGAGCTGCAAGATCTGCCGCGCCTCGTCAGGGGTGGCCACCGAGGCGCCGAACCCCTCGATGATCTGGCGCACCTTCTTCACCTGCTCGGCGTTGGATTTTGCCAGCTGGCCCTTGCCGATCCAGAGCGAGTCCTCCAGCCCGACGCGCACATTGCCGCCCAGCGCGATGGCCTGGGTGGCGATCGGCAACTGGCTGCGCCCGGCGCCCAGCACGGACCAATGATAGTCATTGCCGAACAAGCGGTCGGCGGTGCGCTTCATATGCGCGATGTCCTCCGGATGGGTGCCGATGCCGCCCAGGATGCCAAACACGCTCTGGACGAAGAACGGCGCCTTGACCAGGCCGCGTTCGACGAAATGGGCAAGCGTATAGAGATGGCCGATGTCGTAACACTCGATCTCGAAACGCGTGCCGTTTTCCGCACAGGTGCGCAGGATATGCTCGATGTCACCAAAGGTGTTGCGAAAGATACGGTCGCGGGAGCCTTCGAGATAGGGGCGCTCCCAATCATGCTCGAAGGTCTTGAAGCGCTCAAGCATCGGATAGAGCCCGAAATTCATCGAGCCCATGTTCAGCGAGGCGACTTCCGGCGCGAAGGTGGCTGCCGGCTTGACCCGCTCCTCGACGGTCATCGTCGCAGCTCCGCCGGTGGTGATGTTGATGACGCAGTTGGAGCGCTGCTTGATCACTTTCAGGAAGGGTGCAAAGGCTTCGGTCGACTGGTCGGGCCGGCCGTTGACGGGATTACGCGCATGCAGGTGGACGATGGCTGCACCAGCCTCCGCCGCCCCGATCGCGGCGTCGGCGATCTCTTGCGCGCTCACCGGCAGATACGGCGACATCGATGGCGTATGGATCGAGCCGGTGACCGCGCAGGTGATGATGATCTTGTTCTGGTTCGCCACTTGAAAATATCCTCGTCCTTTGATCGCGCCTTATTTCACCGCACCTTGCGTGATGCCTGAGATGAACTGCTTCGACAGCACGATATAGAGCAAGGTGATCGGCAGGGCCGCCAGCGTCAGCCCGGTGAACAGCACGCCCCAATCGGTGGTGAATTCGCCGACGAAGACCGTGAGGCCCTGCGGCAGCGTCTTGAGATTGTCCGACGTGATCAGCACCAGCGGAAAGAAGAAATCGTTCCAGATCGGCACCGCATTCTGGATTGCGACGATGACCAGCGCCGGGCGCGCCAGCGGCAGCATGATCGAGCGCATGATGCGAAATTCGCTGGCACCGTCCATGCGCGCCGACTCCTCCAGTTCGCGCGGCAAGGTTCTGAGAAAGCCGGTCATGATGAACACCGCGGAGGGAATACCCATGGCAACATAGACCAGCACCAGGCCGGCATAGCTGTCGACCAGGCCAAGCGAATCCAGCTGGATGAACAATGGAATGATCGCCAGTTTCAGCGGCACGGTCATGCCGCTGAGGAAGAACATCAGCGCCAGTGCGCTCAACCTGAATTGATAGCGGGCGATGGCATAGGCGGCCATGGTGCTGAACAGAAGGATCAGTGCTACCGCGGCCATGGTGATGCCGAGGGAATTGGCGAGGTAGCGGACGAAATTGGTTTCGCTCCACACACGCTCGGCATTGGCCAGCGAAAAGTGCGCCGGCAGGGCGAAGGGCGAGCTGAAGATCTCGGCATTGGTCTTGAAGGACGACATCACCATAACGAACAGCGGATAGATCATGATGACAGCGTTGATCGCCAGCATCAGCTGGATGCCGCCGTTCTTCAACAACTCGCCGGGTTCCCGGGTGCCGACCATTGCGCTCACAGTTCGATCTCGCGACGGCGCAGATAGCGAAGCGCGATTGCGGTGACGCCGGCAACGATGATGAACATCATCACCGCCAGCGCGCTGCCCTGGCCGAAATCCTGGATGCCTGTTGTCGTCGAGCCAAAGGCCGTGCGGTAGAAATAGAGGCCGAGGACATCCGTCGCGCCGCCGGGCGAACCGGTGAGGCCGGCCATCACATAGGGGATTTCGAACCAGTTGAAGCTGCCGATGAAGGTCAGGATGGTGACGATGGTGACGCTCGGCGCAATGAGCGGCCAAATGATGCGCGTCATCAGCACATAATCGCCTGCGCCGTCGAGGCGGGCGGCCTCGATCACCTCCCTGCCCACGCGCTGCATGCCGGCGAGCAACACCAGCGTCGGGAAGCCGAGCCAGTGCCAGACATTGGCGAACAGGATGCTGCCCAGCGCGGTGTTTTCATTACCGAGCCACGGGATGGCGCCGATGCCGACAAGCGCCAGTGTCTGGTTGACCAGACCAAACAGCGGATGCAGGAACAGTTTCCACAGGAAGCCGACGATGACGGCCGACAGCACGACAGGCAGAAAGACGATGACCTGGTGGATGCGGTGGCCGGGCAACGCCTTCAGCAATGCGTAGGCAAGCAGGAAGGCGGTGCCGTTCTCGAACACCATCAGGGCCACGAAGGCGATGATGTTGTGTTTCAGCGCATTGTAGGTCCAGCCGCTATAAGGCTGTTCGAACAGCACCTTGCGGAAGTTTTCGAAGCCGATGAATCCGGTCGGCTGCAGGCCGTTGAACTCATAAAAGGCAAGGCGGAAGGCTGAGAGCAGCGGCCACAGCACGAAGAGTACCATGACCACCAGGGCCGGTGTCAGCAGGGACGCGATCCAGAGTGACCGGCGCCAGGGAAAGGCTTTTGTGGTGTGGCGCCGGCCGCTGTTCATTTCACTTGCCCTGGAAAGGTTTGTACCATTTGGCAAGGCCGTCGGTCAGGTCGGCGGCCAGTTGGTCCGGGGTGATCGAACCCGACATCATCTTGGTGATGTCGCCCTGCAGCAGCTCCGATCCCGTCGGCTTCTCGAAACGGAAGTAGACGACATTGATATGCGGCATGGCGGTCTCGTTCAACTTGGCGACGTGGGCCAGCAGCTCGTCCTTGATGACCACGCCCTTGATCGGCGAGATGTTGCCGAGCAATGCCGAGAACTTGTCGCCGAACTCCTTGGTGCCCATCCAGGTGACCAGCTTGAGCGCGGCCTCCTTGTTGGCCGACTTGGCGTTGACGGCATAACCCCCGTCGAAGAATTTGGTCACCTCAGGCACGTCGCCGGCCTTGGCCATCGGCGGGGCGACGAAGTCCATGTTGATGGCCGGGTTCTGGGTCCGGTAGCTGGCGATGTCGAAGCTGCCGCCGGCCAGCATCGCCGCTTTACCGCTGATGAACAGCTGGCCAGCGGTGTCGTAATCGATGCCTTCGAATCCAGGAGGCATGTAGTCGCGCAATTCGAGCAGCTTGCCGAGTGCCGCGACGTAGCGTGGGTCCTTGAAAGTAGTCTTGCCCGACGTCAGGTCTGTGACAAAGTCCTGGCCGAGGAACGGGTTGGTGAAGATGGCGACGAACATCTCGTTGAACCAGCTTGTGCCCATGCCGTTGGCCAGGGGATAGATGCCCTTGTCCTTCAGCGCCTTGCTGACGGTTATGAACTCGTCCCATGTGGTCGGCGGGGTCAGCCCAGCCTTGGCAAAGACGTCCTTGTTGATGAACAGGCCAAGCGTCTGCGAAGCGAAGGGCAGGGAATAGACCTTCTTGTCGGCGCGGTAGGTGCCGGCCACCAGCGCATCGGCGGGCTGGTTGGCGAGTGAAGGAACTGTGGTCAGATCCTGCGGCTCGAAATAGCCTGCTTTCACGAACTGCTCGAGCCAGCCGTAGGCGTGGGTATGGATGACGTCGCCGCCCTTGCCGGCGGCCAGCGCCGTCGAGACGATGGTCGGATAGTTCTCATCCGGGAACGACTCGAACTTCACATGGATGTCCGGGTTCTCCTTGGTGAAATCGGCGAAAAGTTCGTTGTAGGCGGCCTTGTCTTCCTGGCGCCAGGTCCAGAACGAGATGTCGGTTGCATGCGCCACGCCGGCTGCCAATCCCCATGCGAAAGAAGCGGCCGCGAGGCCCAGACCAATCCTTCTCCTGCTCATGTTTGCAATCTCCCAATCGCGCTTGATGCGCTTTTTACGACGATTATCAAATCATAGTTCTTGCCGTCTGCAAAGATAGTTTGTAAAGTTTCCTAACTAATACGAAATCGGACGCGGCAGCCCGCTTCGTCCGGCATGCGCGGTGGATATCGGTGGCTGAGAAAATCATTGCAGGCGTGGATATAGGCGGCACCAAGACGCGCATCATGGCGTGCCTGGGTGAGCGCACGATCGCCGACGAGGTGCTGGTGACGGAGAGTTGGCGTATTCGCCAGATGGAGACCGATGCCACGAGGCTCGCCGACATCGTTGCCGGGTTGTGTGGTGGCGTCTCGCCCGCCGCGCTGGCGGTCGGCGCGCATGGCTGCGATACGGGTGAACAATGCCTGCGCTTCGAGGCGCTGCTGGCGAGCAGGACCGGCGGCGCGGTGCAGGTGGTCAACGATGCCGAACTGATGGTGCCCGCCGCCGGCCATGCCGACGGCATCGGCGTCGTCGCCGGCACAGGTTCCATCGCGGTGGCGCGCACGGCCCAAGGCAAGATGCTGGCGGCGGGCGGCTGGGGCTGGATCCTCGGCGATGAGGGCAGTGCGCCGGCCTTGGTACGCGAAGCCGCCAAGGCGATCCGCCACAGCCTCGACAGGGGCGAGGATGGTGACCCGCTGATTGCCGCACTGATGCGCGAACTCAATACCGACGACCAGACCAAGCTCGGCATCCTGCTCAACGAAACGCGCGGTGCCGCGGTCTGGGGGCGCTATGCCAATGCCGTGTTCGGCGCGGCCATCGCAGGATCGGCTCTGGCCATCCGCGTTATCAGGGAAGGTGGGGCAGGACTTGCCGCGCTGGTCGAACTGTTGATCGAACGCGGCGCCGATCCTGCCCTGGTCGTGGCCGGCGGCGGTGTCATCTCGGAGCAGCCGATGTTGATGACGGCATTCGTCGAGGCCATGGCGAAAGTGTCGCCGTCGAGCCAGATTTTGCTGCTGCGCGAGCCGCCGGTGCTCGGCGGCGTCGCCCTGGCCCGGCGGCTGCTCGTCGACCAAGGGCTATCCTCACACATTGGAGCTGTTTGAATGATGAAGCGTATTGGCTATCGCCAGGCGGTGGCGCGCCAGACGGAAAGCCTCGAGATCGGCAGGCGCTCAGTCGCCGCGGCTCTCGAAGGCCTCGACCTCCAAGCCTTTGCCGGCAAGACGATCGGGCTTGCCGGCATTGGCGCCAGCTACCAGGCGGCGCTGGCCGGCGCGCTTTATCTGCGCGCCTCCGGCATAAGGGCCTTCGCATATACGCCGACAGATCTCTATGGCTGCACGGATGTGGCCGCCGATGCCTTTATCGCGTTGTCGGCCTCCGGGCAGAGCCGTGAAATTTTCGATGTCATGCACGAGGCATCCGCGTCGCCACGCCTGGCAGTCTGCCGTGGCAGCGACAATCCGCTGGCTGATTTGATCGGTGCCGTTCTTGCCACGGATTCGGGCGACGACAATGGCGCCAGCTCGACCGGCTATACCGGAACCTTGCTTGGGCTTGGCATGTTGATCGACCGGCTTGCCGGCAACAGCTTCGACTGGTCGCGTTTGCCCGGCGCGGTCACCACCCTCCTCTCCGGTGCGGAACACGTTGCCGGCCAGGCGGCACGGCTGCTGCAGGGCAGAACGTCGATCGATATCGTCGGCGCCAACGTCGGCTTCGCCAATGCCGGCGAGGCGGCGATGCTGATCCGCGAGGCGGTCCGCGTGCCGGCATCCGGATGGGATACGCTTAACTATCTGCATGGACCGATGGAATCGCAGGATGCGGCGACGGGATTGATCGCCATCGGCGATGGCCGTGAGGTGAAGATCGCGCAGGATGTCGCCGGCTTCGGCTGCTCATCGGTGCTGATCACGCGGCGTATGGATGTCGTTTCGACCGGCAGGCTGGTGGTGATTTCCATCCCGGCCCTTGGCAATAACATCGCCGATGCCATTCTGGAGATCATCGCCATCCAGCTTGTCGTCGGCGACATGCAGGACGCTGCCGGCCTGACCGACATCGTTTTCCGTTACCGGCAGACCGATACCAAGCTGAAGCCATGGTCGCCGACGGAAGTCTGACATCCTTTGCGGACATCGGGGAAATTGCCAAACCGGTCGTCAATGGGGCATTGAGGACGGGATGCGACTTTGAGTCGTGGCGGCGTATTGGCTGCACCGACCCAAGACAGGATTCCAGGGCAAAGGTCGAACGGCTGAGATGGCGGCTGCGGAAATCCCCAATCTGACCGACAGCGCCCGAGCCGTGCTGCGCGTGCTCGCCGCGCATGGGCCGGTCACGCGGCCGAAGCTCGGCGCCATGCTCGACCTGTCGAAGCCGACCATGTCGGCCGCCGTGTCGGAACTGAGCGCGCTCGGCCTCGTTGCCTCGCGCGGTCTGGAACGCGGCGCCATTGGCCGCACGGCGACGATCTACGGCATCGGCCCGGGTGCGGGCTACGCGATCGGCGTCGATGTCGGCGCCGCCCAGGTGCGGGCGATTGCCTATTCGATGGACACACAGAAGCTGGCGTCGGCAGAAGAACCGATTCCAGAAGCCAAGGCCGGCGATGCCGACGAGGTCGGCGCCATCGTCCTGTCGGTGGCGCATGCCACAATGGCCAAGGTCGGCAAGAGTTTTCGCGCGCTGCGCGCCATTGCCGTGGCGGTGCCACGCATTGTCTCCAACGATCGTTTCGACCGCCCCGGTGGGCCGGCGGCCGTGCTTGGCCTGCTGCGCCGTAGCATCGAGGTGCCGATCATCCTGGAGAACAACGTTAATTGCGCGGCCATCGGCGAAATGCATTTTGGCGCCGCGCAAGGCCACCAGACCTTCGCCTTCCTGCAGGTTGGCGTGCGGGTCGGGCTCGGCTTCATCACCGAGGGACGCTTATTTCGCGGCGCCGGGGGTGCGGCCGGCGAAATTGGCCGCATGCCGTTTCCGTGGTCAGCCAACGAAACGCCCTATCGTGAGGGGCTCGAACATTATCTCGGCTCGCGGGCGCTGATCGAGCGCTGCCGTGTCGACTGGCCCACAGGGGACGGTCCGCCGCCGGACTCGGCGAAGGGTCTGTTCGCGCGCGCGCTTGAAGGTTCACAGCCGGCTATGATGGCCGTCGAGCGTCATGCCGCCGATATCGGCAGGCTGGCGGCCGGCTGCATCGGCATGCTTGACCCCGGCTTGATCGTGCTTGGCGGCGGCGTCGGCAGAAACCCGCTGATGACGGAAAGCGTTAGAAACGTGGCAGCGGAACTTGCATGGCCCACACGGATCGCCGTCAGTTCGCTTGAAGATGGCGGCACGGCGCTGGGGGCGGTGAAACTGGCCGTCGACTACAGCCTCGGACTGATGCTACGCGAAGGCCGGCATCCGGCTGTCGTGCTGCCGCCGTTGTCCGGGTTGCAGGCGGACGCAAGGGATACTTGATGAAAAAAGGCAGGCGCGGAGCGCCTGCCTTTCGAGATCGGATGGTCGGTGGTTTACGCAGCCGCAGCAACCTGCTGGCTGGCCACCACTGCGTCGACCTTGGCGGTCGCTTGGCGAATGCTTCGGTGACCGCCTCAGGTTCCTGGGCGACGCCTTCGAGGTGGATGACGAGGCCTTGTGGCCGTCGTCGCCAACGCAAAACTTTTGCCGGAACGGGCGAAGTGATCGACCCAGAACTTCAGCGTCGAGGAGATGTTGAAGTTGATGAAGCCGGTGGCCAGGATCACTGTTTCGGCGGCAAACAACTCGTCCAGCACGGCGTTGGAAACGCCCATCGCTTCAGCCCGGCCCAGGATGCGGGGCATCGGCCGGCGTTTAGATGCCGGTCGCGGCGTTTACAAGCGCTATCGCTACGGAACCCACTCCTTCTTCGCTCCCTTCACGCTTGGTGGCGTAGCCTCCTCTCGAGTCATGTCCAGGAGCTTATCCGTCACTTTCTGCTCCACGTCCTAGCGAGTGGATTCCAATGATCCGTCACGCGGCCTGCCGCCGGGTCGGCCCGCAAAACTACATACGGCCACGGCCCGCCTGCCAGTGTGGCTAGGCCATCGGAGGGTCGCCGCGAGCAGCGAAACGCGGCAACGCTCAGCGCACGTGCAAATTATTTGGAGGTTCTACCGCTGATGTTGCAGAACTTGTCACGGCGATGCGATGGGCACCGTACGGTGCATCTCCAAACGCGATGACGTGCTGCCCATATGCGACTTCTCCCGTTGCTTCCGTTGCCGCTAGAAACTGGATGACAATAAGATGAGGTCACTGGAGTGGCTCACGGCTGGGGATGCCCATTTCCAAGGAGGAGGAGTTGAAATGCAGATAAAATCATTGGCCGCCGCTGGTCTTCTGGTGGCTGCCGCTGCCGCCGGTGTTGTCCCGGCGTCCGCCCAGATGAAGAGCAAGCAGTTTAATATTCTGATGTTGACCGATCTTTCGTCGGTCTATTCGGAGACATCTGGTCCCGGTGACGTCGAATTTGCGAAGATGGCTGTCGACGACTTCGGCGGAAAGGTCAATGGCGTGCCGATCAACGTCATCGTCGTTGACAACAAGCTTGATCCGGCACTCTCGGTTAACAAGGCGCGCGAAATTATAGACTCGCAGGGTGTGAATCTCATAACCGACGTGTCGAGTTCCGCTGCCGCCATCGCCATAGCCAAGCTGGCCAACGAAAGGCACATTCTGACGACCTTTGTCAGCCCGGGCACCACGGCGCTAACCAATGAAGCCTGCGGCAAATACACTTGGCACTACGGGTACGATACCTCGGCCATGTCGGCGCCGGTCAAGCAAATGACCAAGGACGGCACAAAAAAGTGGTATTTTATCACGGCCGACTTTGCCTTCGGAAAGTCGCTGCTGGATTCATTCTCCAAGGCCGTCAAGGAGAATGGTGGTGAGATCGTCGGCGTGGACATGGTGCCGTTTCCGAACGATGATTTCTCGAGCTATCTTCTCAAGGCGCAGGCGGCCGGCGCCGAGGCTATCGGCATACTCG
Organism: Mesorhizobium sp. BR1-1-13; assembly: GCF_020165515.1. Classification (NCBI taxonomy): domain Bacteria; kingdom Pseudomonadati; phylum Pseudomonadota; class Alphaproteobacteria; order Hyphomicrobiales; family Phyllobacteriaceae; genus Mesorhizobium; species Mesorhizobium sp. BR1-1-13. The sequence goes on along the minus strand of NZ_JAIUIH010000007.1, from coordinate 185,478 downwards.
AGTCTGGGCAGGATCTGCGCAACGCGGTGAAGCAGGCTCGGGAATTCGGCTTGATGGATGCCGGCATTAAGATCGTTCCAGGGCAGTTGAACCTGTCCGATGTCAAGGCTCTCGGGCCCGACACCTGGGCCGGCGTGAACGCCGCTCTGATCTGGTATTGGGATCTAGACGACGAAGCCCGAAAATTCGCGAAACGTTTCCACGATAAGCTGAACTTCTATCCTGGTGACATACACGCGGGCAACTATTCCGCCGTTTATCAAGTACTGAAGACCGTCCAGGACATCGGCACGGATGATCCCGACAAGGTGACGGAGGCCCTCGAAGGCCGGCGTTTCAGCGACATGTTCACGAAGGACGCGCTCATGCGCAAACGCGACCACCTTGTGGTGAAGCGTACCTTCATCGGCCAGGTCAAGCCCGCGTCGGAGGTCAAGAAGGACAGCGACTTCTTCAACATCGTCGGATCGGTTCCAGGCGGCGAAGCATATTACCCGGAAGCAGAAAGCACCTGCAAGCACGATTGGTAACGGAAGAACATGTGGTCCGCCGTCGGCTTACCACCGAAGGCGGGGCGCATTCATCCGTAACGCAACCGAGGCCGGCTAATGTCCTATTATGCGATTTTGCTCTTCAACGGACTTGTGACGGGAGGCGTCCTGGCGTTGATGAGCCTGGGAATGAGCATCATCTTCGGCATGATGCGCGTGGTCAATTTCATGCATGGCGCCATGTTCATGCTGGGCGCAATCATCGCGGTGATTCTGGGGTCGCATCTCGGTGTTTCGCTTTGGCTGGGCTTTCTTATCTCGGCTGTTCTGGTCGGATTGTTCGGCGTGCTTATGGAGCGCCTGCTCATCCGCCGTCTTTATGGCCTGGATCTCGCTTACATCCTGATCCTGACCTTTGGTCTCTCGCTCATCATCGAGGACGTCGTTCGGATATTCTACGGCGTAACGTCGGCACCGTACCTTGTGCCGGACCTACTCAAGGGCGCCGTGAGCCTCGGCTTCGCCTCGTATCCGAAGTACCGTCTCTTCGTCGTCGTGGTGTCGATCGTTCTGTGCGTGGGCACGTATTTCGCGCTTGAACGGACGCGCCTGGGCGCGCTGATCAGGGCGGCGTCGGAGCGGCCCAATCTCCTCAAATGCTTCGGCGGCAACGTGCCCCTTCTTGTTTCCGGCACGTTCTTCTTCGCCTCCGCCCTGGCAGGACTGGCGGGAGCGCTTTCCGCCCCGATGCGCAACGTGTCGCCGTTCATGGGACAGGAGATGATCAATTTCGTCTTCGCCGTGGTCGTCGCGGGCGGAATGGGCTCGATCGCCGGATCGGCGATCATGGGCTTTGCGTCGGGCCTAGTCTCGGCCATCGCGGCGATCTTCTACGCGCCGGCGGCCTCCGCGGTCATATACATCCTCATGCTCGGCGTGCTTCTGGTGCGTCCCGGCGGGATTTTCCAAGGCATCGACATCTCGCATTTCGCACTGCATTACACGCCCATGACCGAGCGTGCCCGGCGTGTGTTCCTTAGTCGGCCTGCCGCTCTCATCGCCTTGGCGGCGGCCCTTGTGCTTCCCTGGCTGGTCTATCCGGTCCTTGCGACCGACATCGTTCTTTGGGGACTGTTTGCGCTCGGCTTCGATCTGCTGTTCGCGTTCGGCGGGCTGCTCTCGTTCGGACAGGCCGCCTATTGGGGCACCTCCGCCTATGTCACCGGGATCCTGATGGTCAAGTTCGGGGTTCCGATGGTGCTGTCGCTGCTTTGCGGTGTCGTCCTGAGTACGATCGTCAGCCTGCTTTTCGGCTTCGTCGTCGCAAGGAAGAAGGGGATCTATTTCTCCATGATCACCTTTGCGTTCGCGTCGATCGTCTATTTCGTCGTCAATCAGTTCCCCGACTACACGGGCGGCGAGGACGGGCTGCACGGACTTGTTCGCCCGACCCTGTTGGGTTTGGATCTCAAGAACGACCGGATCTTCTATTATTTTTGCCTGGCCGCCGCAGTGGTGGTGATCTACGCCATCCTCCGGCTTCTCAAGTCGCCTTTCGGCCTTGCGCTTCTCGGCGCCCGCGAGAACGAGCAGCGCATGACGAGTGTCGGCTACAGCGTCTACGGCTTGAGGGTGAAGGCGTATGTGTCTTCGGCCCTGGTGTGCTCGATCGGTGGTGGCCTCTATGCCCTCAACCATCAATTCGTCACGCTTGAGATGGTCGGATGGCGCGCCTCGGGCGAGCCTATCATGATGACGCTTCTCGGCGGTGCCGGCACCATCTTCGGCCCGTTTCTCGGCAGCAGCATCGTCTTGCTCATGCGCAACACGCTGTCGTCGATCACAGACAACGGCAGCCTGTTCCTCGGCCTTCTGTTCGTGGCCGTCGTGCTGCTGTTCCGGCGCGGGATACTGGGCGAACTCGTGCATCATTCGGTCGACCGCGCCGCTTCATCCGATATGGCGGAAAAACCGAAGCGCATCGTAGCAACCGGAGACGTGGCCGATGCCTGATCCTGGCGTTAGTAGCTCCGTGCGCGGGGTGGGGCCGACGGACATGCCCCTGCTCGAATTGCAATCTGTCACAATGAGCTTTGGTGGCTTCACAGCCATCAACGACATCAGCCTGACGTTCGAGAAGAAGCCGGTTTACGGGATCATCGGGCCGAACGGCGCCGGCAAGACGACCCTGTTCAATATCCTGAGCGGTTTCTATCGACCCAGGCGTGGCCGTCTGCTGTTCAACGGTGAAGACATGACGCCTTTTCGTTCCGAGCAGTTTGCCAGGCGCGGGATCGTGCGAAGTTTCCAGATTACCAGCATCTTTCCCAACTTGACGGTCATCGACAATGTCGTCCTGTCGGTGCAGCAGCGGGCGGATGGAGGCATAAAGGCATTCGCGAAGGCCGACTGGCACGACAATCACAGACCTGAAGCGAACGCCTTGCTGGATCAGGTCGGCATTCCGCCATCTCTGCGCGGGCGGCCGGCGAGTGATCTTCCCTACGGTCGCAAGCGGGCTCTGGAACTCGCGATATCACTGGCGGCACACCCGAAGATCCTTCTTCTCGACGAGCCGACTGCCGGAATGACGACCACGGACGTGTCCCGCACGACCGAGCTGATCGCTCAGCTGTCAGCCGAGCGCACGATCATCGTCGTGGAGCACAACCTTGGAGTTATCGCCGACGTCGCCGACGAAATCATCGTGCTGCAACAGGGCGCTCTCCTCGCTCGCGGGCGCTATGACGACGTGCGCAAAGACACCCGCGTGATCGAAGCCTACCTGGGAAAACGCCATTGAGCATGCTGGAGATAAGAAATTTCGATGCCTATTATGGCGAAAGCCATATATTGCAGGGCGTCGAACTGTCCGTCGAAGCGGGCGAGGTCGTTACGCTGGTGGGTCGCAACGGCGCCGGCAAGACCACTCTGCTGAAATCCATCATCGGCGATATACCGCGCCGAACGGGGAGCATCCATTTCGACGGTTCGGAAATTATCGACCTTTCACCCGAGCGAATCTGCAGGACGGGGATCGGCTTCGTGCCGGAGGACCGCGGCATATTCTCGACGTTGAACGTCTACGAGAACCTGACGATCGGTCGGCCACATGGAAGCATGGGATGGCCGCTCGAGCGGATCTACCGGCATTTTCCAATCCTCGAGGCCCGGCGCTCGCAAAAGGCGGCGTCGCTCTCCGGAGGAGAGAAGCAGATGTTGGCGATAGCGCGCCCTCTTTACATGGGCGCGTCGTTCCTGCTGCTTGACGAGCCGACAGAGGGCCTCGCCCCGGTGATCGTCGATGCGATCGGCGCGATCATCAAGGATGTCAAGTCGACCGGGCTGACAATTCTGCTCGTAGAGCAGAATCTTCAGTTCGCGGCCGAGGTCGCGGACAGGTACTACGTGATCGAGAACGGGAAAATCCTGAAGGAACTGACGAAGCTCCAGATGGCCGACGAGGAACAAAGCCTGCTCGATCATCTTGGCGTTTGACAGCTTCGTCGGATTTCCCATTGAAAAGCCGCGCCCGAATTGACCTTGGGACCAATCTTCCAAGGTCGCTGGGAGCCTTACCAGGGCAATGCCGGCGCTATGCGTTTCATGGGGCCGGAGAGAGCGAACCCATCCGGCCAACTTGCTGACTTACCGAGGCGATTGGGCCGGCACGATCGACTGGGCGATAACGTGATCTGCATCGTGGTTCGCGACGGACGCATGTCGAAATGAGCCTTCAAGACGTCTGAGCCGACTTCTAGATTGCTGGTGGCCTGCTACCTGCGGGGAACTCGCCGGCGACGAGCGTCTGGTGTCCAGCCGCAAGCGCCGTCCAGCGAGCGTCCGCGACGTGTGCAGCCAGGCGCCGTCGCGAAGAGGTTACCATGGCGAAGACACTGTATGAAAAAATCTGGGATGCACATGTCGTCAAGCCGCTGAGCGACAACAGGGCCATTCTGTTCGTCGACCGGCATCTGGTTCACGAAGGTGTCGCGACCTACGCGTTTTCAGGCCTACGTACGCACGGGCGCAAGGTGCATCGCCCCGACCTGACCATCGGCGTTGCCGACCACGTCGTCCCCACGACTCCCCGCGTCAATGGGATCGCCTATGAGGACGAGGACGCCCGCAAGATGGTGCAGGACATCGAGGCCTATTGCCGCGAGGCCGGCATCGACGTCTATTCGGTCGGCAACCGCAGCCAGGGCATCGTCCACGTGATCGGGCCGGAACTTGGCTTTGTGCTGCCTGGCGCGCTGCTTGTGTGCGGCGACAGCCACACCTCCACCCACGGCGCCTTCGGGGCACTCGCTTTCGGCATCGGCATCTCCGAAGTCGAGCATGTGCTGGCGACACAGACCATCGTGCAGCGCAAGTCCAAGTCGATGCGTGTCAACGTGAAGGGCGAGCTTCCCCGCGGCGCCACGGCGAAGGACCTGATCCTGTCGATCCTGCACACGATCGGCGTGTCGGGCGGCACCGGCCACGTCATAGAATACCAGGGCGAGGCGGTTCGGGCGCTGACCATGGAACAGCGCATGACGCTGTGCAACATGTCGATCGAGGGCGGTGCGCGCGCCGGCATGGTGGCACCCGACGAGAAGACCATTGCCTATCTGGAGGGGCGCAAATACGCCCCGAAGGGCGACATGTGGAAGCGGGCGGCGGAATGCTGGCGCTCACTGAAATCCGATCCGGACGCGATCTTCGACACGGATGTCGAAATCGCCGGGGCCGACGTGATACCTTTCGTCACCTGGGGCACCAACCCCGGTCAATCGCTGCCGATCGTCGGCAAGGTCCCAGATCCATCGTCCTGCGATAGCGAGAGCGAGCGGGCCAGTACCCAGGGGGCGCTCGACTATATGGGCCTGCAGCCCAGGCAGGCGCTGACCGACATCCGCATCGACCACGTCTTCATCGGCTCATGCACCAACGGCCGCATCGAGGATTTGCGTGACGCGGCCGCCGTGGTGCGGGGGCGCAAGGTGGCCGATGGCACGAGCGCCTGGATCGTGCCCGGCTCGGGGTCGGTCAAGGAGCAGGCGGAGCAGGAGGGTCTCGACCGGATATTCATCGAGGCCGGTTTCGACTGGCGCGAGCCCGGCTGCTCGATGTGTCTGGCGATGAACGGCGAGCGGCTGAAGCCCGGCGAACGCTGCGCTTCGACATCGAACCGCAATTTCGAAGGGCGACAGGGGCGCGGGGCGCGCACGCATCTCATGAGCCCAGCCATGGCCGCCGCCGCGGCGGTCACGGGCCACCTAACAGATGTGCGCGAACTGATCTGAGGCAAACATGGAACCGATCTCCGGGCACAGCGGCATCGCCGCGCCCTTTCCGATGTCCGACGTCAACACGGACCTGATCTATCCCCAGCAATTCCTGCGTAAGCCGGATCGCAACGCGATGGCACCGTTCCTGTTCCACAGCCTGCGTTACAGATCGGACGGCACGCCGAATCCGGATTTCATACTCAACAAGGAACCCTACGACGAGGCGACGATCCTCATCGCCGGCCGCAATTTCGGCTCCGGCTCGTCGCGCGAGCACGCGCCCTGGGCATTGAAATCGTTCGGCATACGCTGCCTGATCTCTTCCATGTTCGCCGATATCTTCAAGGCGAACTGCATCAACAACGGCATTGTTCCCGCGACCATCAGCGAAGAGGCGTTGGCAGAATGCCTGCGCGCGGCCGCCAACCCGCAGGAGGCGCACTTCACCGTAGACCTGGAAAGGCGTGAGCTCAGGAATCGACGGCTCGGCACAGTGCCGTTCGAGATTTCAGATTCCGACCGCGATCGGCTGCTCAAGGGCAACGATTTTATCGACGATACGCTGGCGGAACTTCCGGCGATCGAAAATCATGAGAAAGCCTCGGCGGAAGCGGTGCCATGGCTCAATCTCGGCTCTCCAGTCAAATAATCCCAAGAGCCGAGCGGCGTTGCCGGCCGCGTCCCATATCCAAAACCTGAACGGTGGTCCGGCTCAGGGCAGCAGGCGGGCGACGTCGAAAATGTCGTCGGAAATGATGTAGCCGTTACCCTGCATGCGTCCGACGATGCGCATCTTCTCTGTGTCGACATAGAATCGTTCCGAATCGATCAGCAAATCGTCGCGGATATGCATGACTTGCACGAGGCCGAGGATCAGGGACCGGTACGGGCCGAGCTCGACGATCTGCATCAGCTTGCACTCGAAGGATACCGGGCTTTCTACGATCCGTGGCGCGCCGATCGACAGCGACGGGCTGGAGGTCAGTCCCGAGGCGCTGAATTCATCGATGCCCGGGCCGTATTCGGTCGCTGTGGCGTTCATCGCCTGCAACCGGTCCTCATCGACCAGGTTGACGACAAATTCGCCGGTGGCACGGACGTTACGGCCGGTGTCCTTGCGGTCACCCGGCGTCCGGTCGTTGATCGAGAATCCGACCACCGGCGGCTCCTCACCGAAGACATTGAAGAAGGAGAACGGCGCGGCATTGCGCTCGCCGGTTTCGCTGATGGTGGAAACCCAGGCGATCGGACGGGGCGTGATGGTGGAGGACAGGAGCTTGTACCGCTCGATGGGCTTCAGGTCGGAAAAATTGAAATGCATGCCTGCTCCGGTAGGTTCGAAATCGGCGGTCTCGGCGTCCGTTCGCCGGGTCCGCTACGGCTGTATGCATTCCTGTCGCTGTTCGCCAAGGCCCTCGATGCCCAAGGTAATAATGTCGCCAGCCTTGAGGAAGACATTGGGATTCTGGCCGAGCCCGACGCCGGGCGGCGTGCCGGTGGAGATGATGTCGCCGGGACGAAGGCTCATGAACTGTGACAGATAGGAAACCAGGTAGCGCACGCCGTAGACCATGGTCGCCGTCGAACCGTGCTGAAAGCGTTTGCCCTGGACCTCGAGATGCATTTTCAGGGCTTGCGGGTCGGAGATCTCGTCGGCTGTGACCAGCCATGGACCGATCGGGCCGAAAGTGTCGGCTGACATGCCCTTCGTCCACCGGCCTTGTCGTTCGGCCTGGAAGGCGCGTTCTGACAGATCGTTGACCACGCAATAGCCGGCGACATGGTCCATCGCGTTGTCTTCGGAGACATACGTCGCCATCTTGCCGATGATGACGCCGAGTTCGACTTCCCAGTCGGTCTTCTCGGAACCGCGCGGAATCTCGACCCGGTCACACGGCCCGATGATCGCCGACGTCGCCTTCATGAGATGATCGGCTCAGGCGGCACCGCAGCGCCGGTTTCTTCCGCGTGGTCGAAGTAGTTCAGCCCGATGCAGATGAATTTGCCGGTGCCGGCAACACAAGGACCGACGAGCGGATTGCCGCCGACGACCGGGAGGGTTGCCATATCGAGGGTGCGCAGCGCATCGAGCCCCTCGGGAAACAGCGTCCGGCCGGCAATGTCGGCGACATGACCGGAAAGGTCGCGAATCCGGCCATCGCTGTCGAGAATGCCGGGCTTTTCCGCGTCCGGCTCGCCATAACGCAGCAATTTCATCGCGTGTCCCACTCCAGTTGAATTTCTGCCCGGGATTTTCGGTCTGTCAGGAAGCGTGAAATCGATATGCCCGGGCAGGGCAGCCTCCTCCCGACGCGCGTGATAGGGTAAGCTCAGCCGACCGCCCGCGTGCTGGCTTGAGCCTGGAAGGCTTCCACAACGGCGTCGCCCATTTCGCTGGTGGCGACCTGACGGCAGCCGGGCCGCATGATGTCGGCGGTGCGGTAGCCGGCGCCAAGCACCGAGCGGACTGCCGCCTCGATACGCGCCGCCTCGTGTTCCAGGAAGAAGGAATAGCGAAGCATCAGCGCTGCCGAGAGAATTGCCGCAAGCGGATTGGCGATGTTACGGCCGGCAATGTCCGGCGCGGTGCCGTGGACGGGCTCGTAGAGCCCCTTGTTCCCCGCACCCAACGAGGCCGACGGCAGCATGCCGATCGAACCGGCCAGCATCGCCGCGGCATCGGAGAGGATGTCGCCGAAGACATTGCCGGTGACGATGACGTCAAACTGCCTGGGATTGCGGATCAGCGCCATGGAAGCCGCATCGACATATAGATGTGTCAGTTCCACATCCGGATAGTCCTTGCCGACGCGGGTCATCACCTCGCGCCACAGCATCATTGTCTCCAGCACATTCGACTTGTCGACAGAGCACAGCTTTTTGCTGCGCTTCCGCGCCGCCTGAAATCCCACATGGGCGATACGTTCTATCTCGCTCTCGGTGTAGCGCATTGTATTGATGCCTTCGCGCTCGCCGGCCAAATTGACCGAGATGCCGCGCGGCTCGCCGAAATAGAGGTCTCCATTCAACTCCCGCAGGATCAACATATCGACCCCCTCGACCACTTCCGGCTTCAGTGTGGATGCGTCGAGCAATTCGGGATAGAGCAGCACCGGACGGAAATTGGCATAAAGCGACAGTGCCCGCCGGAGCCGCAACAGCCCGTTGCCAGCACCCTCGGCCGGCGGACGGTGTTCGTCGGCGGGCACACCGGTGCCGCCAAGCAGAATGGCGTCGACCTCGCGGCAGAGCTCAAGCGTTTTTTTCGGCAACGCATCACCGACCGTCTGAATGCCTTCGTCACCGATGACGCCTTCTATCATCTCGAAGGCGAGGCCCTCGCCGGCGAGTACGCGCAACACCTTGACCGCCTCGGCGGTCACCTCCTTGCCGATTCCGTCGCCGGGAAGTACCGCGATTTTCACGTCCTGTTTCTCCAGATAGATTTCACAGGAGCGCAATCCACCACGGCCCGCGCCCTGTCCGGCGTCTTATAGGTCTGCCGCTAGAATTCTCGAAGTCGTCCTTCGGAAGCCGTCCATCGCCATAGGCGAATGCGCCTCGACGGCCGCCGGCCCACCGCTCCGACGACGAAGGTGGCTGAGATGAGCGCGCCTTACCGGCTCTCGCTGTTGGTAAGGTGGTTGAGCAGCAGGCGCACGGGCGCCGGCATGGTCTGGCTTTCCTGCACGCAAAGGTTCCACTGTCGCTCGGCCCAGGATTCGTCAAGGACGATGGCGACGGTGTTGCCGCTGGTCACGTAGCGCTCGGCGCACTTCTCGGGCACCAGGCCGATGCCCAGCCCGGCTTCGACCATGCTGAATACGGTTTCGAAACCGTTGACGCGGACCGGCATCCGCAACGAGCGGGTGAGTTCGGAGGCAGCGCGTAGCACGAGCGAGTCGAGGAAGGATCCCTTCATCGGTCCGATGAGATCGAAATCCGTGAATTCGGCAAACTTGATGATCGCCCGGTCCGCCAGCGGATGGTCCTTGTGAACGAGAGCGACAATGCGGTCGACCCGATAGGGAATGACCTTCAAGCCTTGGCGCGGCACAACGCCGCCGAACACGCCTATGTCTGCGGCGTTCTCCGCCACTGCCTCGACGGCCTGCTGGCTGGTGCCTTCCTGCAAGTCGATGCGCACGCCGTTATGCAGGGCGAGGAACTCGCCAAGATCGCGCGGCAGGTGCTGGATGATCGTGGAAACGCTGGCATGGACGCGGACGTGGCCGCGCATGCCGCTGGCATGGTGGGACAGTTCGGATTCCATCTGGCGCAGATCGCGCAAGACCACACGCGCGTGATGCAGCAGCGAATAGGCGGCTGCGGTCAGCTCCAGCCCCTTGGAATTGCGCACGAACAACGGAGTCTTCAGCCGGACCTCGAGATCGGAAATGCGCTTGCTGACTGCCGACGCAGCTATGTGTTCGCGATCGGCGGCCTTGGCTATGCTTTGCTCTTCACAAACGGCAACGAACAATTCCAATGACAACAGGTCGAAACGCACTCGTCACACAGCTCCATGCTTGGATTGCCCGACCGCTATTCACGATCCTCACGCCAGGAAGGGACCGACGATCGCGACCGTTCAGTTGCGCGGGCTCATCGCGGATCACGACGCACGCATTCCCAATCAAGTCTTCGCGCTGGCCGCCCTGTCTCCAATAAGGTCGTATTCCGGTTTGGCAGAAAACACAAAACGAAATTGCCCGATGCGGTGAAGCCGGGATGCCACCGGAAAGGACAGGATCCATCCATACATGAACCAATATGATCTCAAAGGCCGCACCGCGATCGTCACGGGCGGTGCTCAAGGTATCGGCTTTGCCGTCGTTGAGCGTATGCTCGAGTCGGGTGCGCATGTCTCCATTTGGGACCGCGATGAGACGGTGCTGAGCGCCTGCGCTGACGAACTGGGACAGCACGACCGTGTGCACTGCCTGAAAGCCGATATCGGTGTGCTTGCCTCGGTGGAGGCGGCGGCGAAGGCGACGCTCAAGCGCTATGGCAGGGTCGACATCCTAATTAACAACGCCGCTGTCGTTGGCCCTAATATGCCGACCTGGGAGTATCCGCCGGACGCCTTCGCAGAGGTGTTCCAGGTCGGCCTCAATGGCACCTTCCACTGCTGCCGTACCATCGTGCCGCACATGATGGAGAAGGGCTACGGACGCATCGTCAATCTCAGCTCCATCGCCGGCAAGGAAGGCAATCCCAACGCGGTCGCCTATTCGTCGATGAAGGCCGGCGTGATCGCGCTGACCAAGTCGCTGGGTAAGGAGTTGGCAGACCGCAACATCGCCGTTAACTGCGTGACCCCCGCCGTCGCCAAGACACCGGGGGCGATGGCCCAGGCGCCCGAACACATTGCCTACATCCTTGGAAAGATCCCGCGCGGGCGCATGCTCGAACTGAGGGAGGCAGCGTCCATGATCTGCTGGCTGGCGACCGAGGAGAATTCATTCACCACCGGTGCGGTCTTCGACCTGTCGGGTGGACGGGCGACGTACTAGGTCGGCTATAACAGACAATCGAAGAGGAGATCCCCATGCATTCATATGTTTTCGAAAACGCGCGCGTGCTTGACGGTTCCTCGCAGGAAGGGGAGTACGACCGTCACGTGCGGGTTTCGGAAGGTCTGATCGACGAAGTTTCCGACGCGCCGATCAAGGACACAAACGCGATCAGGATCGACCTAAGGGGCAAGACGCTAATGCCCGGCCTGATCGATTGCCACGTCCACGTCTATTCGGCGGCTGAAGATCCGTCCACCAGTTCGCGTATGCCCAACGAACTGGTTGCGCTGCATGCGGCCAAGATCGTCAAGGGCATGCTGACGCGCGGCTTCACGACGATCCGCGATGTGGGAGGCGCAACGCTCGGCTTCAAACATGCGCTCGAGACTGGTCTGATCGAGGGACCGAGGCTGACCATGTGCGGCAAGGCCTTTGTCCAGTCCGGCGGCCATACCGACCCGCGCGAGCGGGGCGAACTGATCTCGGCCGAGACCTTCAACAACCGGCTCGGCAATGTGTCGAAGATCGTCGACGGCGTTGACGAATGCCGCCGCGCTGCGCGCGAGGAGATCCGCAAGGGAGGGCAGTTCATCAAGGTGATGGCCGGCGGTGGCGCGGCGCAGCTGCGGATGCCACGCTCATGGAATGCCTATTCGATGGACGAGCTTCGCGCCTTCCAGGAGGAGGCGGACAATGCCAAGACCTATGTTTGCGTGCACGCCCACTCCGACGAATCGATAGCACGCGCGTTGGCTTGCGGGATCAAATCGATAGAGCACTGTACGCTGATCACCCCCGAGACGGCCGCGATCATGGCCGAGAAGGGAGCCTATTCGACACCGACGATCAGCGCGTACGAGGCGCAGATCATCGAAGCAGAAAGGCTGGGACTTGACGCGGGTGCCGTCGAGCGCCTGAAGTGGGTGCGCGATCGTGGACCGGAATCGCTGGAGATTATGCACAAGGCCGGCGTGAAGATCTGCCACGGCTCGGACCATCTCGGCTTCCTGCACCCGTACCAGAACCTGGAATTCAATATCCGCGCAGAGGCGCTGCCGGCCATCGAGGTAATACGCTCGACCACCCTTAACGCGGCTGAATTGTGCCTGATGCCCGGCAAGGTCGGCACCATTGCCGCGGGTGCTTATGCTGACATGATCGTAATCGACGGCGATCCGCTTAAGGACATCTCGCTGCTCGGCGACGAAGGCAAATCTTTCCAGGCAGTCATGAAGGGTGGGGTTTTCTATAAGAACGAACTTCCCAAATAGGAGTGGATGGATTTGGCAAGATGGAGGCTGTGGTTGGGGTGACGGGCGCAAATGCCGCTGCGTCTTTCGCATCGTGGGGGCCGGCTCGATGGCCGCCTCTCGGAAGAAGGAGAAGAGACGTTTCGGGAGTTCGACGATGATCGTTTGCTTGCCACGACGGGTGAGCGCGCGCGAGACCCTGAAGTTGATATCCTCCGGGCAGTACTGTCACCAGATAGCAATGCCTCGATCACTTCGTAGCGCCATCGCGGTGCCGCCGCACTATATTGCAGAGCCGCCGTTCAACACCCAAGGGGTGCGCCATCCTATTCGGTTGGTTCCGAAGAAAGGCGGGAAAGGAGACCGCGAATGGAGAAACGCAGACCTTCCGGCGCGAAGACGAGGTCAGGAGGTTCTCCAAACAAGTTAGTCAATGCGGCGCGCATATATCGTGTCCCATATCCCACCCTCAAGGGTTCGATCACCGGCGGCCCCCCCGATTCGGTCCATCTCAAAATCAGCGTCGGTTGCGAGCTCGAGGCGATCTTCCATTCCAATCGGATTCTGCCTTCAGGCTGAGATAAGCCGCCATATTTGATGGCGTTAGTCGCGAGTTCGTGAAGGCTGAGAGCGAGGGTTGTGCCCGCCTCCCGCGAAAGCAGCAGCTCAGGTCCTTCAACGATGATGCTGCTTTGTCCCTCGGATCTGTAGGGCGCGAGGATTGAGTTCGCGACGTCCATCAAAGGCACCGTCTCGCCGCCCGCAGCAAAGACGGCGGAATGAACATTCGACAGGGCTCTCAATCGTCCTTTGAAGTCTTCTGCGAGGCCGTCTGCCGAGATTGCGCCGCGTCGCGTCATATCAAAGATCGACACCACGGTTGCCAGGATGTTTTTTACCCGATGATTGAGCTCGTGACGCAGCTCCGTCTCTCGCTCGAGATAATCGCGCACGTCGCGCTGGCGAGCTCTGGTAAGGAGTGCGGACTGGATGCCGCTTATCAGTTCCAGCGCCGCCACTGGCCGTTGATAGAATATCTGGCGTGAACGTGGCCAGGCTGCACTCAGGGCCGCCTGGATGCCCGACTGGCGCGCGCGTCGGTCCAGCAGGACTATGATGGGAATCTCCGACCAGTTGGGTTGGCCTTGAAGAAACCTGGCGATGGTGGCGATAGCCTCCGGATTAAGTGCTTCATGCGTAACGACAAGCACCCCGGGAGATTCGGTCAGCAGCTTCCCTAAATCTGCGGTGTTGGCCGCTTGAGCCCGAATGCCGCGCTCTTGCAGCAGAGAGGCCGTATAGGAGGCGTCCTTGCGGTAGGGTGCTAAAATGAGCACCCAATCGAGTGTTCCCAAGCCGTTATGCTCGACGTCGCTCACGTCTCAGGCAAAGGATTGTAGGCAACGACCGAAACACCGGAACTCGCGATGAAGAGTTCTCGGACATCGAGGTCGTGGGGACCATGGCGCTTTTTGACGACCGTGATGTTGCGTCTCAGCCTGCCTTCATGCTCGGCCATGCGAAGGAGAAGCACCGTGTCGCCCAGAAAGCTGACATCCACGTCGATCCCGACATTCTGTCCGAGCAATCCATGCTGAGCGACAATGAGCATGGTCAGTACGTCCGCGCGCGCGAGATGCTTGAGGAGAGACTGGATGTCGAGCACCGCTTTTTCGCGGTGGGGAAGCGAATTCAGATAGCCGGTGAAGCTGTCGATCACCACAACGCGCGTTTTGTTGCGGCTGACCACCCGCTGCACGATCTGGCCGAACTCGCCCGGAGAGATCTCGTTCGGGCTGAAATCATGGATGATGAGCTGGCCGTCCTTATAAAATTGCCGCAAATCCATCCCCAAGCCCTCGGACCGGCGAAAGAAGGTCTCCAGCCGTTCCTCAAACAGAAAGAGGGCAACGCTCTCGCCTCGCTGGAGAGCAGCTGTCGCGTAAAGTGACGACATCGTTGACTTGCCAGTTCCTGACTGGCCGATCACGAGCGTGATCGTTCCTGATTCCTGACCGCCCCCGAACATCTCGTCGAGGGCGTCGACCCCGGATTTGATCAGTTGTGGCTTGGCAACTTCGGTGACCGAACCGGGCACAATCCTCGGGAACACGACGATGCCTTCGCCCTCGCGAATGGCCATGTCATGATAACCGTCGGCAAACGGCACCCCCCGCATCTTGCTGACTTCGATACGCCGACGCACGGCGCCATAGTCCTCGAGCGATTTATCCAACCGGATGACGCCGTGCGCGATCCCCTCGATCTCCTCGCCGTTGTGGTCGCCCCCACTGGTTTGCGTATCAAGCAGAACCGCCACGATTCCCCGTCTGGCGAGGAAAGCCTTGAAGCCGATCAGTTCGCGGCGAAACCTTGGCGTGTCGCCGGTGATCAGCCGGATTTCAAGAAGAGAGTCGTAAACCAGCCGATGGGGTTTATGTTCTTCGATCGCGCGTTCGATCGCCTTGCGCGTTTCGTCCAGTCGAAGATCGGACGTCTGAAAAATGCTCTGATCGGCAGCGCCACTGAGGGTGTCGGAAGCTGACAGTTCCTCGACGCGAATTCCGTCGAGCGTCCAACCGTGTGAAGAAGCGATCGCCTGGAGCTCGGCGGCGGTTTGCGAAAGGCTGACATAAATGCAGCGTTCACCGGCCGCCACCCCGGCGCGCAGAAATTGCAAAGCCGCCGTGGTCTTGCCTGCGCCTGGATCGCCCTGCACGATGTAAAAATTTGAAGCTGGCAGTCCGCCACAAAGGATTTCGTCCAAACCAGCAATGCCGGAAGTTACAACGGGCTGCTTCTTTCGCTCGGTCATGTCCGCCTCGTGCCACCAGGTTGGAAATCCTCAGCCCATCGTCGGGCATCCAAATGCGTTCGAACGATGACACCGGGCAGACTGTTGGCTGCTTGGCTGAAGCGTCTTGGGTTCTCCTAATTCTGTTCTGTAAGCTGCGCGCTCGCGGTAGGCAAGAAGTAGTCAGCTCCAACTCAGCTACGCCGGGCGCTAAGCCGACGGCCGCAAGCGGGAATTCCGGTCGACTGGTCGTTGCCGCCGGTTCGCTTTTTCTTGACTTTGTCGGGAACTAAAAATCGCGCGATGGCATTTTAGATAGTTAAGCCAAGTAGATGGACGGGGGAATGACTCAGCGCAACGCCGACACCGGGAACGAAGATCGTTATCGCGTTCTCGTCGAAGCCGTCACCGATTACGCAATCTATATGCTGGACCCATCCGGAATCGTGAACAGCTGGAACGCAGGCGCCGAGCGGTTCAAAGGCTATTCGTCCAACCAGATCATCGGTCAGCATTTCTCTCGCTTTTATACGGAGGAGGATCGGGAAAGCGGACTGCCCGCCCGGGCTCTGGAAATATCAGCCCGCGAGGGCAAGTTTGAGAGCGAAGGTTGGCGGGTTCGCCGCGACGGGACTCGTTTCTGGGCTCATGTCGTCATCGATCCAATCCGCGACCCTAGCGGCCAATTGACCGGCTTTGCCAAAGTCACCCGCGATCTTACCGAGCGGAAGAAGGCAGAGGATGAACTCCGCAAAAGCCAGGAGCAGTTTCAACGTCTGGTTCAGGGCGTGACGGACTACGCGATCTATATGCTCGACCCTGAAGGAATAGTCGCAAGCTGGAACTCGGGCGCAGAGCGCATCAAGGGTTACTCCGCAGATGAGATAATCGGCAAGCACTTTTCGCAATTTTATACGCCGGAAGATCGCGAGCGTGGCGGTCCGCAAACAGCGCTGGAAACCGCTGCACGCGAAGGACGCGTTGAGAGGGAAGGCTGGCGGGTGCGCAAGGACGGCACCCGCTTCTGGTCCCACGTGGTCATCGACGCAATTCGGGACGAAGACGGGACGCTTTTGGGTTTTGCGAAGATCACCCGTGACATCACCGAACGGAAGAAGGCGCAAGAAGCATTGGATCAGGCGCGTGAAGCCCTTTTTCATTCGCAAAAGATGGATGCGATCGGCAAGCTGACGGGCGGCGTCGCGCACGACTTCAACAATCTGCTGATGGCCGTCCTGGGCAGCCTCGAGTTGCTTCGCAAGCGGCTACCCGACGATCCTCAGCTGTCGCGTCTTCTCGATAATGCCGTGCTCGGCGCCCAACGGGGCGCGTCGTTGACGCAGCGCATGTTGGCTTTTGCCCGGCGGCAGCAACTCGATCCGAAACCTATCGATCTTGTTGGACTGATAATGGGAATGCAGGAGTTGTTGGAGCGATCGCTAGGTTCCCGGGCTATTATAGAGACGAAGTTTCCGCTTTCACTCAACCGGGTCATGGCCGATGAGAGCCAGATTGAACTCGCACTGCTTAATCTGTGCGTCAACGCCAGGGACGCCATGGCGGACGGTGGGACGATCTTAATCTCCGCCAGGGAAGAACACATCAACAAAAGCCAAAAAGCTGGTTTGGCACGAGGCCACTATGTCTGCCTTTCGGTAGCCGACGGCGGCGAGGGAATGGACGAAGAAACGCTTGCTCGCGCGACGGAGCCGTTTTTCACCACCAAAGGCGTTGGCAAGGGGACAGGCCTTGGTCTGTCGATGGTGCATGGCATGATGGAACAGATAGGCGGATGCCTGGCCCTTCAGAGTCGCAAGGGAGAAGGGACGACGGCGGAACTGTGGCTGCCGGTGGCGACAGCGGCGTCAGACCTTGCGCGCGAGCAGATCGTCCTCAGGGAGGAAACTATTGAGGCGACACCCCTGCGAATTCTGGCGGTGGATGACGATGCCCTGGTGCTCTTGAACACCGCTGCGATGCTCGAGGAACTCGGGCATACGGTTGCGGAGGCGCATTCAGCGGCCGCAGCGCTCGACCTGCTAAAAGAGCAGCCGTTCGATCTCGTCATTACCGACCACGCAATGCCGAAGATGACAGGCCTACAGCTATTCGATGCAATCAAGGAAAAGTGGCCGGATATTCCTGTCATTATAGCGACCGGCTACGCTGAACTGCCAGGCGCTCGGGAGATGAAGATTCTCAACAAGCCGTTTACAGAACACGATCTGGCAAGCGCGATAGCATCGAGTGGCAGCGCCGTTAAGCCAGCCGCCGCATCGTCCAATAGCTAATAGGAGCCAGTCCAATCGGGAACACCATCTGGCCGCGCCGGAAGCTTAAGGTGACAACCGGCTTCCCAGCCTCCTTCTTCGCCCAATAGCCGCGGGCGGACAGGGCACTTTAAGCCGGCCACAGACCGGCGGTTCATCGATCTCACCCCTCCCGCCGCCTGCGGGTGGTGAAGGCCCGCAGGCGGCAACCCACTTTGGCCTCGAAACGATGCAAAGTCATAAGACAAGCGGTTCAGCGTTTGACTGAATCGGCTGGGATTCCGGCGGGAGCGATTTTGTGATTCAATCTGCGCTCAAAGGCTTTCAAAGGCGATGACGGCCCCTCCCCCCGCAAAGAAGTCATTGGACCCAGATATCGCGCTGGTGCGCGACGGCCTGTTCATGACCTAACACGGAGGTTCGTGGCATGAGACCCAGAGCGTGGTCTCACAAATTTTTGCCGTAAAATCAAACGGTTATGGGGAAAAGCCGATGGTACCGTTGGCTGGGATCGAACCAGCGACCTCCGGATCCACAATCCGGCGCTCTAACCATCTGAGCTACAACGGCACGTCTGACCTGAGTAGTAGGACCGAGGTGGAAGGTTCACTCGGCGATCCGCTCTGTCGTTCGGCGATGCGTCCATACGGGCTAATGGATCTTAATTCAAGAGCTTTGCGAGGCAAAGGTCGGTTCCTCGCAGCGGCGCGCTTTCGGCAGGCAAAGAAAAAGGCCGGCGGGAGGAGGTGCCGGCCTTTTCCTGTTACGAGCCAGCGGGAGGAGGTGCTGGCTGGTCACCCCGGAGGCGGAGGGAGGAGGTTCCGCCGACCGGGTATTCGTTGATGGCTGCCATCATACACACGATCATTTCAAAGAAAATGCGACCTTTTGTTACATCTTCCGATCATGCGCGAATATTAGGCAGCCTTGATGTCTTTCATCGCTTTCTCAAAAACGGTCTTGATCGGCTTGGAGACGTCCTCTGCCGCCTTGGAGGCGACAGTCTGGAATTCCTTGGCCTGCTCGACGGTCATTTCGACGCGCTTGCGCAGGAAGGCGGTCTGCAGCTCGACGACTTCCGACAGCGACTTGGCGCCGATCAGGGCCTCGATATGCGAAAAGCCGGCTTCGGCATTGGCGCGCAGCGCGGCAATGGTCTTGAGCGACAGGTCGCTGGAAACAGTTTTGGCGGACTCATAGGTGGACTCCAGGGCCTTCTGGGTCTCCTCGGCGCCAGTCTTGAGCTTGGCGTAGGCCTCCTTCGACTGCTCGACGCCCTTCTCGGCGAAAGCGCGGATCTGGTCGGTGGCCTTGGAAGCGTCAAAGCTCGGAAATTCAACGTTTTCGATGGTCTCGGCAGTCTTGGTCCTGGACATTTTCCATCCTTTTCAGCGGTAGCGGCTTTGACGGAAAGCCGTCTCGTTCATGTATGATGGTAATATAAAGGCAATTTTTGTGCATTGCAATATCTTTGTTGCACTGCACCATAGATTCCATCTCGGCCGTTAACCAAGAGCCGAAATTCAGGCCTATGCACGTTCTGGCTTCTGGACCTTCGCGCCGACGGCTTTTATTAACAAAGCGTTAACTGCAAAAATGCCCGCTGCATGAGGATTTCGCCAGCGCATGCCGTCCGAATATTCCTTTCTCGACGTTGCCGTGCTCGACGCGGTCCGCCAGCGCTTCGCCGCCGGCGACGCGATCGCGATCCTGTCGGCGAATCTGGAGCAGGTGATCTGGGCCAATGGACCGGGTGCCGCGGTGTTCGGCTATCCCGACATCGAAAGCATCATCGGCGCCGAGGCACGGCTGCCGCTGATCGCCCGCCGCCAGATCATGGCAACCAGTGGATTTCCCGATATCGGCAGCGACCGAAGCATCACGGTCAGGCTGGCGACCGGCATGACCAGCCGCGCCATCGGCTTCCTCGCAAGCGCAGTGACGCTGCCCGACGGCGAGAACGCCATCATGCTGGCGGTGCCGGCGGCCCAGACCGGCTCGCGCAGTGCAGCCGAAATCGCCGGCAGGGCCATCAGCGGCTTCACGGAAGATGGCCATTTCATCGCCTTCATCGACGCCAGCGGCAATGTCGAAGCGGCATCGGAGAGCTTTTCGCAGCTCGGCATCGAGCCCGCGACGCTGGCCGCGCTGGTGGCCGACGTCGCGAATGAGGGCGACCGCATCGTCAAGCGGCTGGTTCCGGGCGGCGGCACATCCTATCCGGCGGGTCTCGCCCGACTGACGCCTGAGCGGCATTTGCTGGTGGTGATCGACGAGAACAGGCTCGACGACGGTGCGCTGGCGGAGGGGACTCCAGCGGCCGAGCGTTCCGAAGGACGTGACCGCTCCCAGGCCGTCGCCAAGGATATCTCGGAACCGGAGGCACAAGCCGCAGCCGAAGCGGCCGTGCAGGAACCGGCGGCGGCAGAACCCGGACATCCGGCGGCAAACGGTACGCGGGCACAGCAGGACCATTGGTATTTCAATGCCGGCGAGGACCGGAGGCATGCGCCTGGTCCAGCCGCGCCGGACGCCGAAGCTGCACCTTCGCCAGCTGCCGCCGAAGGTCCAGCCGAGAACGCGAAGCACGATGTCCAGCCTCTACCTGCCCCGGCAGCCCCGGCCCCCAGGGTCGTGGATCGTACGGCGGCGCCGATGCGTTTCGTCTGGCGCACCGACGCCGAGGGCAGGTTCAGCGCGCTGTCGCCGGAATTCGCCGACGTCGTCGGCAAGCCGGCAGCGGACGTCATCGGCCGGCGCTTCAGGGACGTCGCGGCGGCCTTCGGCCTCGATGCGTCCGGCGAGATCGCCGGTCTCCTGGAGCGGCGCGACACCTGGTCCGGCCGTTCCGTGCTGTGGCCGGTCGTCGGCACGGACCTGAAGATCCCTGTCGACCTGGCGGCGTTGCCGGTCTATGGCCGCAGCCGTGCCTTCGAGGGCTTCCGCGGTTTCGGCGTCGCCCGCGCCGGCGACGCCGTCGTCGATCCGGAAGCGATCGGCATGGCGCTGGTGCCCAACGGCGAGGCGCCTCCGGCGCCAGAACCAGTCGAACCCGCACCTGAGGCGCCGAAGGCCGAGGAGCTGAAGCCATCGGATCCGTTCCGGGGCGAGGTGCCGGCGCTGACCATCGTGCCGAAGCCTGAACGGCGCTTTGCCGACAAAGTGATCCGCCTGGCCGAACATCGCCAGCCGGCCAACGACAAGGGTCTGTCGACCCTGGAACGCAGCGCCTTCCGCGAGATTGGTGAGCGGCTGAAGAAAGAAAGCAGCCCGGCCGAGCCGGAGGTCGAAAGGCCGGGTCCGGACAATGCCGGGCAACCGGAGGCGGCAACGCCGGCGGCGCCGATCGAGGAACCAGCGGACGCCCGCAAAAACCTTGCGCCAAAGGACGAAGCCGCACCGGCCGAGCCCTCCGAAACCGATGTCGATGCCGAGGACGCAGAGGATCTCGCCCGGCTTGATGGCGAACGGCCGGACAAAACGGCTGATGAGGAGCCTGCCGACAGGGTAGCCGGGGTGACGGGTTCGCTGCTCGACTATGCCGAGCGGAGCGGGGAACCAGCGCCGATCGCCGACAACAATGACGAGACCCCGGTTTCCGAACCGGCGGCGGCGCAGACGGAACGGGAGAGCGAAGAGCCCGTCGCCGGCGCGAATGATGACATTGCCGACGACGAGAGCATGACATCAGCCGATTTTCGCGATGCCGAGGACAGTGAGGACTGGGTCGAGGACGAGGACGCGTGCGCATCCGATGAGCAGGCCGCAACCGCCGAGGGTGCCGCCGGCACCAGCGACGCGGTGGAGGCTCCGGTCGAGCGGCCACGCCTCAAAGTGCCTCCGCTCAAGCTCGAAGGGTTCGTGCCGTCGGCCTTTGCGGTCGGAGACGAGAGCAAGGCTCCCGACACCTCGCTCCTGAGTAAGCTGCCCGTGCCGCTGCTCATCCATTCCGGGGATGAACTTCATTACGCCAACGAGGAATTTCTCGTCCTGACAGGCTATGAAACGCTCGATGAACTGGCGGACGCCGGCGGGCTGGGCACGCTGTTTGCCGATCCTTATGGCGATGACGGCGCCGCCGAGGGCACCGACCGGGCGTTGCGGCTGAAGACGCATGGCGGGCAGGAATTTCCAATCGAGGCTATCCTGCGCTCGGTTCCGTGGCGCGACGGCAAGGCGCTGATGCTGGTGGTGCGCCGTTCAGGCGACGATGAGGCACCGGCGGCACTGCATGCGGCCGGCGACGAGCAGACGCAGCCCGATATTTCCGAGCTCAAGGCGCGCATCGCCGAGATGCGCACCATCATCGACACCGCCACCGACGGCGTCGTGCTGATCGGCCGTGACGGCGCGATCCGCTCGATAAGCCGTCCAGCCGAGGCGTTGTTCGGCTTCGACAGCGACGACGTGACCGGCAAGCCGTTCGCCTCGCTGTTTGCTATCGAAAGCCAGCGCGCGGCGCGCGATTATCTCGATGGCCTGTCCGAGCCCGGCGTGGCGAGCGTCCTGAACGACGGCCGCGAAGTCATCGGCCGCGAGGCGCAGGGCCGCTTCATTCCCCTGTTCATGACCATCGGCCGGCTTCCCAACGACAGCGGCTTTTGCGCGGTGGTGCGCGACATCACACAGTGGAAGCGGGCCGAAGAGGACCTGACCCAGGCGCGTGCGGTGGCCGAGCGCGCCTCCTCGCAAAAGACGGATTTCCTCGCCCGCATCAGCCACGAGATCCGTACGCCGCTCAATGCCATCATCGGCTTTTCCGAACTGATGGTGGACGAGAAATTCGGGCCAGTGGCCAATGACCGCTACCGCGATTACCTGCGCGATATCAACCGATCGGGCAATCATGTGCTCGATCTCGTCAACGACCTTCTCGACATCTCCAAGATCGAGGCGGGCCAGCAGGAAATGGCCTATGAAGCGGTGTCGCTCAACGACACGCTGGCCGAGACGGTGGCTATGATGCAGCCGCAGGCCAACCGCGAGCGCGTCATCATCCGCTCCAGCTTCGCGTCGCGGCTGCCGGAAGTGGTGGCGGACCTGCGCAGCGTGCGTCAGATCGCCCTCAACATCCTGTCGAACGCCATCCGCTACACCCAGGCCGGCGGCCAGGTAATCGTCTCGACCGCCTATGAGACCTCAGGCGATGTCGTCATGCGCGTGCGCGACACCGGCATCGGCATGAGCCAAGCCGAGATCGAGCAGGCGTTGAAGCCGTTCAAACAGATCAATGCATTGAAACGGGGGCGCGGCGACGGCACCGGTCTCGGCCTGCCGTTGACCAAGGCGATGGTTGAAGCGAACCGCGCCCGCTTTATCATCACCTCGACGCCTGGCGAAGGAACCCTGGTCGAGATCGCTTTCCCGTCGACGCGCGTGCTTGCGGAATAGGCAAGCTCCCGTCCGTCCAGCCGCCTGAAAAAGAAAAGGCGCCCAACAGGACGCCTTGAAAGATGGGATTTGCTGTCACAACGGGGGCTTGAGCGAATTCAGATCCTCCGGGGGCTGAGGAACGGGATTTCTCCCTCAAGTTACGTGCGACTATCGACGCCGGGCCTTAACAAGTCCTTACCGGGTCCCGAAAAAATTTACGAATGTGTACCACTCGTGAAATCTAGGTAAATTCGCGCGGCAGATTTGATTAACCATGCCGGGCGGGGCGGTCACTCGGCCAATTGCGGCAGGTTTCTGAACAGCTCAAGCGCCTCGGGATTGGCGAGCGCTTCCTTGTTCTTGATGGCGCGGCCATGCACGACATCGCGCACCGCAAGCTCGGTGATCTTGCCCGATTTGGTGCGCGGAATGTCTGACACGGCGACGATCCTGGCCGGCACGTGGCGCGGGCTGGCGCCGGCGCGGATTTTCGCCCGGATGCGCTTCTCCAGATCCTCGTCGAGCTGAACGCCGGAGGCCAGCCGCACGAACAGCACCACACGCACGTCATTGTCGAAATCCTGGCCGATACAGAGCGCCTCCAGGATTTCCGGCATCTGCTCGACCTGATTGTAGATCTCCGCCGTGCCGATGCGCACCCCACCCGGATTGAGCGTCGCGTCGGAGCGGCCGTGGATGATCATGCCGCCATGAGCGGTCCACTCGGCGAAGTCGCCATGGCACCAGACATTGTCGAAGCGCTCGAAATAGGCGGCCCGGTATTTCTTGCCCTCGGGGTCGTTCCAGAAGCCGATCGGCATTGCCGGGAAGGCCTTGGTGCAGACCAGTTCGCCTTTCTCCTGCCTGACCGGCTTGCCGTCGTCGTCCCAGACGTCGACGGCAAGACCGAGGCCTGGTCCCTGGATCTCCCCGGTCCATACCGGTTCAATCGGTACGCCGAGGACGAAGCAGGAAACGATGTCGGTGCCGCCGGAGACCGATGCCAGATGCACGTCCTTCTTAATGCCGTCGTAGACGAAGCGGAAATCCTCGGGCGAGAGCGGCGAACCGGTCGAGGAGATGGCGCGCACGGTGGACAGGTCATGGCTGCGGATCGGCTTGAGGCCGGCCTTGCGCACCGAATCGATGAACTTCGCCGAGGTGCCGAAGAAGGTCATCTTCTCGGCGTCGGCGAAATCGAACAGCGCATTGCCGTCGGGGTAGAAGGGCGAGCCGTCATAGAGCAGCAGCGTCGCGCCCGAAGCGAGGCCCGACACCAGCCAGTTCCACATCATCCAGCCGCAGGTGGTGAAGTAGAAGAAGCGGTCGCCGTCGAGCAGGCCTGCGTGCAGGCGATGTTCCTTGAGGTGCTGGATCAGCGTTCCGCCGGCCGAATGGACGATGCATTTGGGGATACCGGTCGTTCCGGACGAGAACAGGATGTAGAGCGGGTGCGAAAACGGCAGCCGCTCGAAGGCGACCTGCCTGACGGCGAAGGGCGACAGCGCCTCTTCCATCGCCACGGCCTTGTCGATCGTATCGGCGACATCGGCCGAGGTGCCGAGGTAGTCGACGACCACCACCTTGCGGACGGTGCCCAGCTTTGCGGCCACCGCGCGGACCTTGTCGGCGACCTCGATGGCCTTGCCGTTGTACCAATAGCCGTCGGGCGCGATGAAGACGACGGGTTCGATCTGCCCGAACCGGTCGAGCACCCCCTGTTCGCCGAAATCGGGGGAGCAGGACGACCACACCGCGCCGATAGAGGCGGTCGCGAGCATGGCGGCGACCGTTTCCGGCATGTTGGGCATCATCGCAGCGATACGGTCGCCCTTCTTGACCTTGAGCGACAGAAAGAGCTGCTGGAAGCGCGAGGTGAGCGCATGCAATTCGTTCCAGGACAGCCGGCGCTCGACCTTGTCCTCGCCGCGAAACACGATCGCTTCTCCGGCTCCGGTCTTCCTCAGGAGGTTCTCGGCGAAATTCAGCGTCGCGTCGGGAAAGAAGGCCGCTCCCGGCATCTTCTCGCCATCGACAAGCACACGCTCGCTTCCGGCGCTGCCCTTGTCGCCGACGATGCCGCAAAAATCCCAGACCACGCTCCAGAACGCCTCGCGGTCCGCCACGGACCAACGGTGGAGGTCGGCATAGGAGGTCAGAGGCATACCGCTCTTTGCAGCGGCGGCCTTCATGAAGGCGGTCAGCGGCGCAGCGTCAATCTGGTCCTGCGCCGGGGTCCAGAGCGGTACTTCGGCAGCCATGATGGGTCCTCCCAGGATCGCCACCGCTTATGCATATTGCGCCGCAGCAGAGCAAGATTTTGTTCGGCCGAGGCGTCCAGATGTGCGCAAATGCCATCGCCGGGCCATAAAGACTTGAAATGCCTCGACCCTAAGTCGTAGTGACGACTGGAAGTCGTGGTGACGACCGGGTTTACACCCGCCGGGCGATTTTTGTCGGAACGAAAGCATACGGGGCGATATGCCATCATCTTTGATCCGACGCGGAACATGGGCGATCGGCGCTGCCGTGATCGTCATCGCGCTGGTGATCGCCGCCCTGCCGCTGATCGCTTCGACGCGTATCGTGCGCGATCGCATCGCCTGGGAATTGAGTGCCTGGAGCGGTTTCCGGGTCGCCATCGAAGGCTCGCCGCGCATCGAGGTCTGGCCGAACTTCCGGGCGATCCTGACGGATGTGACGCTTTCGAAGTGGACCGACGTCGACGCACCGCCGGTCGTCGAGGCCGAACGGGTCGAGGTCGACCTCTCGGCCATGGCGGCGCTGCGCGGCGACGTGGTGTTTTCCACGGCGCGGCTGGTGCGGCCGACGATCAGGGTCCAGCGCACGGCGAGCGGCCTGTTCCTGCCCACCGCTCCGACCGGCGGCCGCATCGCACGCGCCATCGACGTGGCGCGCGGCGTGGTCGGTGCGGACCCCGCCAAGCCCGATCTTGACAAGCTACCGGCCGAGACTTTCGGCACGGTGGAGTTCAGGGACGGCCGCATGGTGGCGTCCGTCAACGGCAAGGACGAAGAGGTGCTGAGCAGCCTGAGCGGCCAGGCGACATGGGCGGCTATGAACAGCAATGCGACGCTCTCGGCGACCGGCATCTGGCGCGGCGAAAGCGTCGCCGTGGACGCCGCATCGCCGAAGCCGCTGGTGTTGTTTGCCGGCGGCATGGCGCCGCTCACCTTGTCGTTCAAGGCCGCGCCCGCCACCTTCTCTTTCGACGGCACGGCCAGCATGTCCGAAAACGCCTATTTCGATGGCCAGGCCAAGTTTTCAGCGCCCTCGCTGCGGCGTGTGCTTGAATGGTCGCAGGCCGATATCGCGCCGGGCGCCGCGATCGGCTCCGTCAGCATTTCGAGCAAGGTGACGGCGACGGCCGCGCGCGTCAAATTCGAAAACACCGCGCTTGCCCTCGACAACAATCCGGGAATGGGTGCGCTGGATCTGTCGTTTGGCGACGCACAGCCGGTGATCTCCGGCACGCTCGCCTTCGACACGCTCGACCTGAGGTCGTTCCTGTCCGCCTTCACGCCGCTCGGACCGGCAAGCGGGGCAGGTCCAAACGAAGTCGACACGAATTTCGCCGACCGGATCAATCTCGACCTCAGGCTGTCGGCGGCGCACGCCACGGCCGGCTCCATCCAGCTTGCCGACGTCGCCGCCACCGCGCAGGTCAAGGATGGCCTGTCCGTTTTCGACATTTCCGATGCCTCGGCCTTCGGCGGCAACATCCAGAGCAGCCTTCGTTTCGACCGCAAGCCCGAGGGCAGCCAGGTCGAGATTCGGCTGCTGGCTTCCGATATCGATGGCGGCGCTTTCGGCACGGCGGCCGGGATGACGCGGCTGGTGCCGGTCGGCACGGGGACCGTGTCCGTCATCCTCAAAGGCCCGGGCAGGACCTGGGATTCGATCTTTGAAACCGCCGACGGCTCGGTTTCGGCGACCTTCGGGCCAGGCGCGCTCAGCAAGTTCAACCTGCCGGCCTTTCTCAAGCATACCGAACAGGGCGGCTTCTTCGCGCTCGATGACGTCTCGGACGGAACACTGCCGATCGATGGCGCCGAACTGAAGGCTACCATCTCAAAAGGCGTGGCGAGGCTGGACAAGGCCGAAGCCAATTCGGCCAAATACAAGATCTGGCTTTCCGGCATCGCCTCCTATGCCGGACGCGGGCTGGCGCTGTCCGGCGGCGTGATTCAGCCGGACCAGGCGGCCGCGCAGGCAAATGGCCAGCAAGGTCCCAACCAGTCGTCCTTCTTCGTCGGCGGGACATGGAGCACACCGTTCATTTCGCCGATCAATCGCGGCGTTTCGGGCGAATAAGCAGCCTTTCGGCCTTTTTGTTCGAGCATGGTCTTGTCCGAGAACCGGGGCCCACTCTTTGGGATCGTGCTCAGCCGCGTTGGGCGGCCTGTTCGTCGCGCTGGCGCTGGACCTCGCGACGCTTGTTGGCAAGCGAAGCGACGATGACGCCGACCGCCACGACCGCGATCAGAATGGTGCAGGCGGCGTTGATCTCCGGCGTCACGCCGAGACGAACCTGGCTGTAGATCTTCATCGGCAGCGTGGTCGCACCCGGCCCAGAGGTGAAGCTGGCGATGACCAGGTCGTCGAGCGAGAGCGTGAAGGCAAGCATCCACCCCGACACGATCGCGGGCAGGATGACGGGCAGCGTGATCTGGAAGAATGTCTTGACCGGCGGCGCGCCGAGATCCATCGCCGCCTCCTCGAGCGAGCGGTCGAAGGATACGAGGCGCGACTGCACGACGACGGCGACGAAGCACATCGTCAAGGTGGTGTGTGCGAGTGTGACGGTGAGAAAGCCCCGGTCGAGGCCGACAGCGACGAAGAGCAACAGCAGCGACAGGCCGGTGATGACTTCGGGCATGACCAAAGGCGCGAACACCATGCCGGAGAACAGCACCCTGCCCCGGAAACGCGTGTAGCGTGTCAGCGTCAGCGCCGCCAGCGTGCCGAGCACAGTCGCCGCCGTGGCCGAAATGACGCCGACGCGCGCCGTGACCCAGGTGGCGTCCATGAGGCCCTGGTTGTGGAACAGCGACACGTACCATTTGGTCGAAAAGCCGCCCCAGACGGTGACCAGCTTGGATTCGTTGAAGGAGAACACGATGAGCAGCACGATCGGCAGATAGAGGAAGGCGAAACCGAGCACGATCGAGGTGATGTTGAAGCGGCTCCAGCTGCTGTTCATTTGTCCTGCTCCTGCGCCTTCGCCTGGGCCTGCTGGAAGATCATGATCGGGACCGTCAGCAACAGCAGCAGGATGACGGCGACGGCGGAAGAGACCGGCCAGTCGCGATTGGCGAAGAACTCGTTCCACAACGTCTTGCCGATCATCAGCGTCTGCGACCCGCCAAGCAGATCGGGGATGACGAATTCGCCGACCGCCGGAATGAACACCAGCAGGCAACCGGCGATGACGCCGGGCAATGACAGCGGGAACGTGATCTTCCAGAACGCGCTGGTCGGCGGACAGCCAAGGTCTTTGGCCGCCTCGATCAGCGAATAATCCATTTTTTCCAGCGACGAATAGAGCGGCAGCACCATGAACGGCAGGTAGGAGTAGACGATGCCAATGAAAATCGCCGTATAGGTGTTGAGGATGACCAGCGGCTGGTTGATCAGGTGCAGCGACAGGAGCAACTGATTGAGCAGCCCCTCGGGCTTCAGGATGCCGATCCAGGCATAGACCCGGATCAGGAACGAGGTCCAGAACGGCAGGATGACCAGCATCAGCAAGGTCGGGCGGATCGTCGCCGGCGCGCGGGCCATGCCGTAGGCTATGGGATAGCCGACGACCAGCGTCAGCACGGTCGAGATCGCCGCGATGATCAGGCTGGTGACATAGGCGTTGAAATAGAGCGCGTCCTGCGTCAGCCAGGCATAGTTATCGAAGTTGAGATCGCGAAAGCCCGCGAAGAAGCCGGAGACGCCATCGCTGAAATCAAGCACCGGCGTATAGGGCGGCATGGCGATCGCCGTCTGCGACAACGAGATCTTGAAGACGATGATGAAGGGGACGAGGAAGAAGAACAGCAGCCAGAGATAGGGAATGAAGATGACGAGACGGTTGACGAAGCCGGCGCCCAGCCGCGCCAGCAACGGTTTGGCCGCGGCCGGTAGGGCGGCGTCGGTGGCGGCGATGTCGGACATGTCAGCCCCCTACCGCGTCAGCACGACGCCGGCATCCGGCCGAAAAGAGACCCAGGCGCGGTCGTTCCAGGTAAGCGGGTCTTCGGTGATGCGCGCCGCGTTCAAGGCGCTTGCCCGCACGAGCTGCCCGTCGTCCAGCCGGACGTGGTAGACGGTCATGTCGCCGAGATAGGCGATGTCGTAGACCTCGCCCTCCAGCGCATTGACGCCGTCGGCCGGCTTCTTGGACGACACCTTGATCTTCTCCGGCCTGATCGCGAAGACGATATCGGCGCCCGCGGCGGCGGCGTTGCCGGCATTCTCGACGAGGATCTGGGCGCCGGTCGCTCCGGTGATGCGCGCCGTCTTGTCCGTCCGTTCGGCAACCTTGCCTTCGAACATGTTCACGTTACCGACGAAATGCGCGACGAAGCGCGACGCCGGGGCCTCGTAGACTTCCGCCGGCGTCGCGACCTGCATGACCTCGCCCTTGTCCATGATGGCGATGCGGTCGGCCATGGTCATGGCCTCTTCCTGGTCGTGGGTGACGACGACGAAGGTGAGGCCGAGTTCCTGCTGAAGATCCATCAGTTCGAACTGCGTCTCCTCGCGCAGCTTCTTGTCTAGCGCGCCGAGCGGTTCGTCGAGCAGCAGCACCTTCGGCCGCTTGGCGACCGAGCGGGCGAGCGCGACACGCTGGCGCTGGCCGCCGGAGAGCTGGTGCGGCTTGCGCTTGGCGAATTGCTCGAGCTTGACCAGCTTGAGCATCTCGGCGACGCGCTTTTCGACGTCTGGCTTGGCCATGCCTTCCTGCTTGAGGCCGAAGGCGATGTTGTTCTCCACCGTCATATGCGGGAACAGGGCATAGGACTGGAACATCATGTTGACCGGCCGGCGATAAGGCGGGATGCCGCGCAGATCCTGGCCGTCGAGCAGGATGCGGCCTGATGTCGGCTCCTCGAAGCCGGCGAGCATCCTGAGCAGCGTCGATTTTCCGCAACCGGAGGCGCCGAGCAGGGCGAAGAACTCGCGCTCGAATATGGTCAGCGAGAGGTTGTTGACGGCGGTGAAGTCGCCGAACTTCTTGGAGACATTATCGAACTGGATGTATGGCTTGGCGTTCGGATCGTTCCAAGGCGCGAAATCCCTGCGGATGCTGCCAAGCGATTTCATGTGCCCACTCCGTCCTGCTGCTTTGCCCCATCGAAAAGAAGGAGACCCGGCAGGGTGACTGCCGGGCCTCCTTGGACTGACTACTGACCGGTGACGATTTTGGTCCAGGTGCGCGTGATGACGCGCTGGGTCTTGGGATCGTAGGGCGAGATCGTAAAGAGCTTCTGCAAGGTCGCGGCGTCCGGGTAGACAGCCGGATCGTCCAGAAGCGCCTTGTCGACGAATTGCTGGGAAGCCTTGTTCCCGTTGGCATAGAGCACGGCGTTCGACGATTTGGCGATCACCTCCGGCTTCATCATATAGTTCAGGAACTCATGCGCCTCGGCGACATGCGGCGCATCGGCAGGGATTGCCATCTGGTCGAACCACATTTCGGCGCCTTCCTTCGGCACGGCGTAGCCGATCTCGACGCCCTGCTTGGCCTCCTCGGCGCGGTTGCGCGCCTGGAACACGTCGCCCGACCAGCCGACCGCCAGGCAGATATCGCCATTGGCCAGAGCGTTGATGTATTCGGAGGAATGGAACTTCCTGATGTAGGGCCTGATCTTCATCATCAATTCCTCGGCCTTGGCAAAATCGTCCGGCGACGTGGTCTCAGGATCGATGCCGAGATATTTGAAGGCAGTCGGGAAGATGTCGGTCGGCGAATCCAGGACATAGACGCCGCAATCCTTCAGCTTGGCCAGCTTTTCCGGATTGAAGAACACGTCCCAGCTGTCGATCTTGTCGGTGCCGAGCGCTGCCTGCACCTTCTTGACGTTGTAGCCGAGGCCGACCGTGCCCCACATGTAATTGATCGAGTATTCATTGCCGGGATCGTATTTCGCGGTCCGTTCCGAAACCGTGTCCCACATGTTGGAGAGGTTCGGCAGTTTCGACTTGTCGAGCTTCTGGAACACGCCGGCCTGGATCTGGCGAGCAAGGAAATTGCCGCTCGGCACGACGACGTCATAGCCGCTGCCGCCGGCAAGCAATTTGGTCTCCAGGATCTCATTGGAATCGAACGTGTCGTAGACCACCTTGATGCCGGTCTGCTTGGTGAAATCATCGATGACGGCGGGGTCGATATAGTCCGACCAGTTGAAGACATTGACGACGCGGTCCTCGGCGTGGCCGCCGAGCGTAAAGAGAGCCAGAAATGCCGAAGTCGCCGAAAGCCAGAGCGCTTTGCGGATCATGCTATTCTCCTTTGGTGAGTGTTCCATCGCCGGCGCGTCGCGGCATCCGCGCGGCCGGGCATTTGCTTCAGACTATTGAGCTTTCCAGGAGGCGACAAGCGCCAATCGCCGCGCCGCCGGCTGTCGCAAGCGATGCTCGCGCGCCACTGTCCTGGGCTGGAAGGAGTCGCCGCATCGTCAGAAGCTTTCGCCGCCGCGCAGGCAGAAATACTGGAATGTGATCCGGTCTCGATCGGGTCGCCGGGGAGACTTGGCAAGATAAGCCTGTCTTGTTGTTGCCGTAGTCCCAGCCTGCCCGCGCGGCAGCGAACTTGTCAATGGGAAAGCTAGGGCGCCGCATCAATTCGGCGACGGCACGCCGGTGACCCCTGCCCTGACTGGCCGCGTCTGTCGCTTGAACTCCAGTCCGATATGGACGAGCAGCGCCGTGACCACCACGGCGCCGCCGACGATGGTGCGGCCCGACGGCACCTCGGAATGGATCAGCCACACCCATATCGGCCCGAGGATCGGTTCAAAGGTGCCTAGCAACGCGGCGACGGCGGCCGGGATCAGCCGCGCGCCGGTGGCGAAGAAGGCGAGGCCGAGGCCGAGATTGACCACGCCGAAGACGAAGAGAAAACCCATATCGCTGCCCGATACGGCGAAGGCCGAAGCCTGCGAGGCGGCAAAGCCCGCCGCCAGGATCGTGCCGAGGCAGGTCGCCGGCGTCATGCGCACGCTGGAGAAGCGCCGTGTGATGACGGTGGCGATCGAGAACATGACGGCGATCAGCAGCGCCAGCCCGTCGCCTATGGGCGAAACGGCGCCATCGAGCGATTCCGACACCATGATGGCGACACCGGCGATGACGGCGGCAATCGCCAGCCAGGTCGCGACCGCCACTCTTTCGCGAAACAGCGCCCAGGCAAACAGCGCCGCAAGCAGCGGCACGCCGGCCTGCATCAACAGGATGTTGGCGACGGTGGTGTAGGCAAGCGCCACGACGAAAGAGGTCGATGCGGTGGCGAAGCAGAACCCCACGGCAAGGCCGGGCAAGCCCATGCCGCGAAACGACCTCAGCATGCCGCGCCAGCCGTCACGCCAGACCATGAAGCAGAGCAGGAAGGCCGCCGCCCATACGGAACGCCAGAACACCACCGTCCAGCTGTCGCCGGCGGTGATGAAGCGGGCAATCGTGCCACCGAAACTCCACATCAATGCCGACAGGAACACGAGCAGGAAGCCGATGCGCTCCTCCCGCTGCGGGACGGTCGATGAACGAGCGATCGGCGATGATGCGGTGTCGGTCATGGGTACGACTGTCGAGGTTTTGAGAACGGCACAATGCGCAAGGGACGACAAAAACGTACCTTATTCGCGTAACGCAAAGGCGCGGGCCCGGCGTGATCCAGAGACCGCCGGCGATTGTGGCAAGTCCGCCATGGGAAGCGTCATTGGAAATCGAAGGCGCTCAGGCCCGTCACCATCTCGTCGAGGCCAAGCGGGCGCGTCACGGGCGGCTCGGCGCGCGTCAGGCAGCCGACGCGCTCGCAAAGCCGGCAGGCGGGCCCGACCGGCGTCGCCGCTACCGCGCCAGCTCCGCCTTTTCCGGCCGTCGGGCCGGGAAGTGCCGCACCGTAGACGATATCGTCGCGAAAGCCGATGTCGCACCCCAGCAGCAGCGCGGTGCGACGCGGCCGCTCGGAGAACGCGCCTTGGGGTCCTTCCAGCGTGCGGGCGATGCAGAGGAACTCGGCGCCGTCGGGCATTTCCACCGCTTCCACGAAAATCTGGCCGGGCTGGCTGAAGGCGACGTGCACGGGAAGCTTGGGACAGCCGCCACCGAAGCGGCTTTGCGGAAAGCCCAGGCTACCGGCTTTGCGGAAGCGATTGCCGGCATTATCGATCTCCAGCATGAAGAACGGCACGGCCGATGCGCCTTGCCGTTGGAGCGTGGTCAGCCGGTTGGCCGCCTGCTCGAAGGAAACGCCGAAGCGCGAGCGCAGCACATCGATATCGTAGCGGGCACGAACGGCCGCCGCGTGGAAAGTCTGGTAAGGCATCATCAGCGCATGCGCCGCGTAGCGCCCGAGTTCGAACCGGGCGATGCGGCGGGCCTCGTCTGTGGACAGTTTCAGCGCCTGGATCTCGCCGGCGACCGCGACGGTCATGCGGATCAGGCATGCCTCCATCGCCATTTCGCGCAACTGGTCGAACGGCGACAGGCGCTCGGACAGGAACAGGCGCTGCGAATGGCGATCGTAACGGCGGCGCCAGTTCGGCATGGTGGCGACCGGCAGCACCTTGACGACGATGCCATATTCGCGCTTCAGCCAGGCCTTCAGCGCAGCAGACAAATCGTCGCCGGGATCGAGCACCGAAGTGAACGCTTCCGCCTCTTCCTCGATATGCGCAAAATGGTTCGGCCGACGCTCGAAAGTCTCATGCACCTCGTCGATCGGCAGGCGGGCGCTGGAAAGCGCCGTCGCCCGCCCCTCGCGCGCAAGAAGCTCGTTGAGATCGGAGAGGCGCTCGGCCTGCTCGCGATAAGCACGGAACAGTTTTATCACGGCCGCGGAGGCATTGGGCGCGGCTTCGGCAAGCTCGATCAATTCCTGGTCTCCCGGCAGTTCGCCAGCCAGCAGCGGATCGGCAAACACTTCCCTCAAGGCAGCGACAGAGCCGCCCGCTTCGCCCTGCAGCTCATGCGGATCGACCTTGTAGACGGACGCCAGCTTCAGGATCAACTGCACCGTCAGCGGCCGCTGGTTGCGCTCGATCAGGTTGAGATAGGATGGCGAGATGCCGAGGCCTTCGGCCATCGCCGTCTGGGTCAGGCCCTTGGCGTTTCGGATACGGCGGATACGCGGCCCGGCAAATATCTTCTGGTCGGCCATGGAACTCCTTGACAGGAATTTACATTGCAGTCGCCGCTACGCTCCAGGCCGGCTTTTACGATAATTACAAATTTACCTCGGCCATCTGTCAAACACAATACAGATTTTCCCTTATTCCGGGCCTGATTTTTCGATTTCCATGGCTCTTTTCGCCCCGCACTGTAAATTCAGTCACATCCGAACGCGGCGAGGAATGCCGCCGAGCCACAGAGAAACAATCCTCCGGAGTAGAGCATGACTGATTTTTACAACCTCGTCCCCTCGGCCCCTGAGGGCCGCTTCGACGGCATCGAACGTCCCTATTCGCCGGAGGATGTGACGCGACTGCGCGGCTCGGTGCAGATCCGCCAGAGTCTGGCGGAAATGGGCGCCAACCGGCTGTGGAAGCTCATCCACGAGGAGGACTTCGTCAACGCGCTCGGCGCCATGTCCGGCAACCAGGCGATGCAGCAGGTGCGCGCCGGGCTGAAAGCGATCTACCTGTCTGGCTGGCAGGTCGCCGCCGACGCCAACACCGCCTCGGCCATGTATCCGGACCAGTCGCTCTACCCGGCCAATGCGGCGCCCGAACTCGTCAAGCGCATCAACCGCACCTTGCAGCGCGCCGACCAGATCGAGACCTCCGAAGGCAAGGGGCTTTCGGTCGATACCTGGTTCGCACCTGTTGTCGCCGATGCCGAAGCCGGTTTCGGTGGGCCGCTCAACGCTTTCGAGATCATGAAGGCGTTCATCGAGGCAGGTGCCGCTGGCGTCCATTACGAGGATCAATTGGCATCGGAAAAGAAGTGCGGCCATCTCGGCGGCAAGGTGCTGATCCCGACCGCGGCTCACATCCGCAATCTTAACGCCGCACGCCTGGCAGCCGACGTGATGGGCACGCCCACCCTGGTCGTGGCGCGCACGGACGCCGAAGCGGCAAAGCTGCTCACCTCCGACATCGACGAGCGCGACCAGCCTTTCGTCGACTACGACGCCGGCCGGACGGTGGAGGGCTTCTACCAGGTGAGGAACGGTATCGAGCCCTGCATCGCGCGCGCCGTCGCCTACGCTCCCCACGCCGACCTGATCTGGTGCGAAACCTCGAAGCCCGACCTGTCACAGGCGAGGAGATTCGCCGAGGGCGTGCACAGGCATCACCCCGGCAAGCTGCTGGCCTATAATTGCTCGCCTTCGTTCAACTGGAAGAAGAACCTCGACGACGCCACGATCGCCAGGTTCCAGAAAGAGCTCGGCGCCATGGGCTACAAGTTCCAGTTCATCACGCTGGCCGGTTTCCACCAGCTCAATTACGGCATGTTCGAGCTCGCCCGCGGCTACAAGGAGCGGCAGATGGCAGCCTATTCGGAGTTGCAGGAAGCCGAGTTCGCGGCGGAGGCCAACGGCTACACCGCGACCAAGCACCAGCGCGAGGTCGGCACCGGGTATTTCGATGCCGTGTCGATGGCGATCACCGGCGGACGGTCATCGACCACGGCCATGCATGAATCGACCGAGCACGCCCAGTTCAAACCGGCTGCTGAATAGCAGACCAGGGATCTCGGCAAACCCCCAAGGGCATACAGCAAGGAGAAGACCAATGGCATCGATAAGCCGCGTCAAGGAACGGGCCGAAGAGCAGTCGACCACGATGAGCATCGACCAGCAAGCGACGATCCGCATGCTGGCCAACGATCTGCACCGGCTCAACCAGTCGGTGATGAAGGCGGTGGAAGCCGGCGTCTCGGTCGAGCTGGTGCGCTCGGCACGACACCATGGCGGCGACGGCAATTGGGGGGACCTGCTGATCCCGGTCATCGTCACGCAGCAAAGCCATGGCTGATCGAAGATCGCGCAGGGCCGCCTCTCACCTGCGCCGCGTATGCGCAGGTGAATTTTATTTTCATGCAACCAAGGAATGGACAGAGCAGTACAGTACTGTTGCTTGAATTGACTGCTGCGGGATTGCTTTCCCCCAACTTTTTATTTCGGCTTGACAGGGAGCGCGATCTCACGCCAATTGTCGCCTGATTTCAACTCTGCATTGAAATGGGACGAGTTTTTTGGCTGACTTGGGTGCCCAGTGAAGCGTGACGACGAAAGCGCGAAACATCCTAATCTGGTGACCCGGGATTCAGCCACGGAGACGATCCGTCAGACCTCGCAGGTGCTCGTTGTCGGCAAGTCCCCGATCAATCGGGTGGTGATTTCCAAGATCGTCGAGCGGTCCGGGCTCAAGCCGATCTCGGAATCACCCGACATGGCGGCGAAGACCTTGCGCTTGCTGGCCCTGGCCGTGATTGTCCTGGACGGCGGCGCCGATAACAGGGACTGCGACACTCTGATGCCCGGCATCGAGATGTTGCGGCGGGCTTCGGGTAAATCGCTCCCTGCCGTGGTCCTGCTTTCGACCAAGAACGGCACGCCGGAGAGCCTTGACCTTTCAAACGTCGTCGACGCGGTAGTGGCCAAGCCGATTACGCCCGAGCGATTGCAGCCGGTGATTGATCGGCTGGTTAACCGCTGAAGGCGGCAAGCAAGTCTATCTGGCGAGGCTTTCGATCAGTTCGGGCAGTCGTCCGAGATCGGAGATCTGCCGGAAGCGCGCTTCGGCAATGGGCGCTTCGACATGTTCAAGCACCCAGGTCAATTCGTGCGGGACATGAACGCCCCAGCTGCCGGCCTCGATGGCCGGCACCACATCGGACTTCAGCGAATTTCCGACCATCATGCTCCTGGCCGGGCCGTCGCCATGGCGACTGAAAACGCGCGCATAGGTAGCCGCGTTCTTGTCGCTGACGATCTCGATCGCGTCGAACAGATCGCCGAGGCCGGACCCGGCCAGCTTGCGTTCCTGATCGAACAAATCACCCTTGGTGATCAGCACGAGGCGATAGGCGCCGGCGAGCCGTTCCACGGTCTCGCGCGCATGCGGCAAGACCTCGATCGGGTGGCTCAACATCTCGCGGCCGGCGCCGAGGATCTCCGATATGACCGAGGCCGGGACGCGAGCTTGCGTGACCTCGATCGCCGTCTCGATCATCGACAGCGTGAATCCCTTGATGCCGAAACCGTAGACGGCAAGGTTGCGTCTCTCCGCCTCCAGCAGCCGTGCCGAGATATGTTCCTCCTCGCCATGATCGGCAAGCATGGCGGCAAGCCGCTTCTCGGTCATGCGGAAGAACTGTTCGTTCTGCCACAGCGTATCGTCGGCATCGAAGCCTATGGTGGTCAGTTCGCCGGTCTTCTGCATCGAGGCGTTCTCATGTGTAAACGAGGCTGAACCTAAGCTCACGGCCGCGATTTTCAACCGCAACGGCCAATGCCGACCGCTCCCCTTCCCTTCCGTCGCCGGGGACGACTATACTCCTAAATCCGCAACCCAATCTGGTGAATGATGCCGCCTGCAAAAAAGGAAGTCCGTCCGTCGAGTCGCGGAGGGCGCGCCCGCACGCCTGCCTTCGTGAAAAACCTGCGTGGCGTCAAGAACTGGAAGGAAGTCAGCGAATGGCTGGACTGGCGCGGCATCGAAGACATCGAATGCATTACGCCTGACCAGGCCGGCGTCGCCCGCGGCAAGATGATGCCGTCGAAGAAATTCACCTCCAACACCTCGCTGGCTCTGCCTTCAGCCGTGTTCATGACCACCATTTCAGGCGGCTATCCCGAGGACGGCAACGGCTTCCATTACCCGGAGGACGACGGCGACCTCAAGCTCATGCCGGACCTGTCGACGCTGACGGTGGTGCCCTGGGAGGAAGACCCGACGGCGGCCGTCATCTGCGACCTCGTCCACCAGGACGGCCGCTCGGTGGAATTCACGCCGCGCAACGTCTTGAAGCGTGTTCTGGCCGCCTATGACAGGCGCGGGCTGAAACCGGTGGTGGCGCCCGAGATCGAATTCTATCTGGTGCGCAAGAACCCGGATCCGGACTACCCGCTGACACCGCCCGTCGGCCGTTCGGGGCGGGCGATCGGCGGCGGCGCCGGCTATTCGATCGCCGGCGTCAACGAGTTCGACGAACTGATCGACGACATCTATCATTTCTCCGAAAGCCAGGGCCTGGAGATCGACACGCTCATCCATGAGGAGGGCGCCGGCCAGCTCGAGATCAATTTGCGCCATGGCGATCCCGTCGAGCTCGCCGACCAGGTGTTCATGTTCAAGCGCACCATTCGCGAGGCGGCGCTGAAGCACGAAATCTACGCCACCTTCATGGCCAAGCCGATTCAGGGTCAGCCGGGTTCAGCCATGCACATCCATCAGTCGGTCATCGACAAGAAGACGGGCAAGAACATCTTCTCGGCCGAGGACGGCTCGGAAACCGAGGACTTTTTCCATTTCATCGGCGGCATGCAGAAGCATGTGCCGAACGCGCTGGTCATGTTTGCGCCCTATGTCAATTCCTACCGCCGGCTGACACAGGCGGCTTCAGCTCCGGTCAACAACAAATGGGGCTACGACAACCGCACGACGGCATTCCGCGTGCCGCGCTCGGATCCGGCGGCGCGCCGCGTCGAAAACCGCATCCCCTCCTCCGACGCCAACCCCTACCTGGCACTGGCCGCTTCGCTCGCTTGCGGGCTGATCGGCGTAACCAACAAGATCAAGGCCGAACCTCCGGTGCTGACCACCGCCAATGCCGACGAGATCGACCTGCCGCGCAGCCTGCTCGAAGCCGTCGACCTGTTCGAGGGCGACGAGGAACTCGGCGCGCTGCTGGGCAAGTCCTTCGCCGCGACCTACGCGGCGATCAAGCGGGCGGAATTCGAGACGTTCATGGAAGTGATCAGTCCTTGGGAGAGGGAGTATTTGTTGCTGAATGTGTGATGGCTGGATGGCTCGCAAGTAGTGAGTAGTGAGTAGTGAGTAGTGGGTAGTGGGTAGTGGGTAGTTTCTCAACTCACCTCCACACCATAGACTACTCACTACTAACTACTAACTACTAACTACTAACTACTAACTACTCACTACTCACTACTCACTACTTGCTACTTACTACTCTCTCAAAAAAACACCCGGGTCTTCGTCGCATCATGCCCTACCAATCCCCGATCTCCCCCGGCCGTTCCTGGTACGAGGACACGGCCGGCCCGCGACCCGAATATCCGGCGCTGGACGGCGACCGGAGCTGCGACGTCGTTATTGTCGGGGGCGGTTTCACCGGCTTGTCGGCGGCGGTGTATCTGGCCAAGGCTGGCACCAATGTCGTTTTGATCGAGGCGTATCGCTTCGGAGACGGCGCTTCCGGGCGCAATGGCGGCCAGCTTGGCACCGGGCAGCGCGCCTGGGCCGAGGAGCTGGAGGCCGAATACGGGTTTTCCCGCGCCAAGGCACTGTTCGATCTCGCCGAGGAAGCGAAGGCGCATCTGCTCGAATTCGCCGCCACCAACCAGATCGATATCGACTACATGCCGGGGCAGCTCTCGGTCGCGCACAAGCCGCGCTATGTCGACGACTACAAGACGCATGCCGAGATCATGGCGAGCCGCTTCTCCTATCCGCACATCTCCTTCATGGACAAGATCGAAACGGCGCAGCGGCTGGGCTCGACAGCCTATTTCGGCGGTACGCGCGACACCGGCACGGGCCATATCCATCCGATGAAACTGGTGATCGGCACGGCGCGGGTGGCGGCACAGGCCGGCGCACGATTGTTCGAAGCGACGCCGTCGACCGGGATTGTTTCGAGCGGCGGCACGGTGAAGGTTTCGACAGCCAGGGGGACGATCACAGCGCAGAAATGCCTGATCGCGGTCAATGCCTATGGCGGCACGCTCGAACCGGTGAGTGCCGCGCACATCATGCCGATCGGCTCGTTCATCGGCGCGACCGTGCCGCTTGGAGCTGGCACAAACGTGCTGCCGGGCGGCGAGTCGGTCGATGATTCCCGCTTCGTCGTGCGCTACTTCCGCAAGTCGAGGGACGGCCGGCTGCTGTTCGGCGGACGCGAGGTCTATGGCGTCAACGACCCCAAGGATATCCATATCCATATCCGCCGCCAGATCGCGGAACTCTATCCTGCACTGAGGGACGTCGAAATCACGCATGGCTGGGGCGGCTATGTCGGCATCACGGTGCCGAGAAAGCCGTTCGTGCAAGAAGTGATGCCGAATGTGATCTCGGCCGGCGGCTATTCCGGCCACGGCGTCATGCTGTCGAACTTCTTCGGCAAGCTCTATGCCGAAACGGTAGCCGGCAACCGCGACCGGCTGAAGCTGATCGAGGATCTGAAGATCCCGCCGTTTCCCGGTGGCCGGCGCTTGCGCGCGCCGCTGCTTTTCCTGGCGCTCAACTGGTTCGCGTTGCGCGACAGGATTTAACAATTGTTGAGTAATATCATGGGGGCTGCGACATCCAAGCGTTGCAGAATCTTCAGCAATGGCGCACTGATGCCACAATCGCGGGCAAAAAGTGCATTCTCTGGGCGAATATAGACGGGGATTTTCTGCGGGCCCGCCCGCTGTTTGATTTGGGACCGGTGTGATCGACGCACGCGTTGCGGTGTTTGATCGAAGAACATCGCCCCTTATGGAGGTGGCAAGAGTGAGAGAGCCCTTCAGTTTCGGTGCTCCGGAACGTCGGCGCTTTGCCATGCAGTTCGGCTACGACATGCGCCCGTCATTCTGGCAGGAAGTCCGTTCGAACTCGCATCTGGTGATTGCCGCGGTTGGCACGGCCGCGCTGCTCGGCGTGGCCGCGGTGGCCCTGTGGCTGGCGTTGCCGGCGAACGAGCGGCAAGCAGTTGCCAATCCAGAGCAAGCCATTCCGGCCGTTCCGGTGAAGACGACGAAGATCGCGCCGGCGGGGATTACGGTGGCCGCGGCGGCGGTGCCGCAAGCGGCGCGAAAGTCCGACCAGGTCTCGCCGACCGTGGCTGTCTCGGAAGCCGCCATTCCGGCGCTCGCGGCGAACGACCCGCGCTGGACCGCTTCCCGATCGAAGACCGCACCAGCTCCCGAGCCTGCCGCCTCCGGCCAGTCGGCGAGCAAGGCCGGGCAGACGCCTGACAAGCCGGCGGCGGCCGCGGCATTCGCGCAACCCGCTGCCGACACCGACGCCGCCGCCGAGCTCGCCAAAGTCGCCGCACCGGCCCCGGCGGCGGGCAGCAGTCCCGATGGCGCGCAGACCGCCGCCATTCCTGCCGTGCAACCACAAGTACCGTCGCAGCAATCTGCGGCGCAGGATGACGACAGCAATGCCAAACCGCGCAAAGCGGCCGCGGCTGGCACCGGGCGCATTCTCAGGGCCGTGACCATGCGCAGCGGCCCGAAGAAGAATGCGGCCGCCATCGTCACGGTGCCCGCCAAGACCTCGGTGCAAGTGATGAGCTGCAAGCGTTGGTGCCAGATCGTCTACAACGGCAAGACAGGCTGGGTCTACAAAACCTACATCAAGACCGGCGCCTGACGCACCAGCGCCCCGATCAAGGCAAGCACGGCCGGGCCGATGGTTGGGGGCAGCGATGACGATGTGCGTCAGATGCAGCGCCCGCCGTCGACCTCCAGCGCCACGCCGGTGATGAAGGCGGCCTCGTCGGATGCCAGCCACAGTGCCGCATTGGCGATGTCGAGCGGGGTCGAAAGCCGCCCGAGGGGGATCGAGGCGCGGAATTTCTCGCGGATTTCGGGTGTGTCGGCGCCCATGAATTTTTCCAGCATGCCGGTCTCG
This sequence comes from Mesorhizobium sp. BR1-1-13, assembly GCF_020165515.1. NCBI lineage: Bacteria > Pseudomonadati > Pseudomonadota > Alphaproteobacteria > Hyphomicrobiales > Phyllobacteriaceae > Mesorhizobium > Mesorhizobium sp. BR1-1-13. Next base: position 143,462 of record NZ_JAIUIH010000007.1, on the reverse strand, counting down.
CCAGCCACCGGACACAGGCAGTTGACGCGGATGTTCTTGGGCGCGAGTTCCACCGCCATCGATTTGGTGGCGGTGATCGCCCAGCCCTTCGAGGCATTGTACCAGGTGAGGCCGGGCCGAGGCCGCAGGCCAGCGGTCGACGCCGTGGTCAGGATGACGCCGCCGCCCTGCCGCTCCATGATCGGCACGACTGCAAGGGCAGCATGATAGACCGCCTTCATGTTGACCGATGTGATCAGGTCGAACGTCGCCTCGTCGACTGCGAGCATGTCGCCATTGCGATGGGTGAACCCGGCATTGTTGACCATGATGTCGATGCGGCCGAAGGCGCTTTTGGCGGCATGGACCATCTCGTCGAATTCGGAGCGCTGCGAAACGTCGGTCTGGGTCCAGATCGCCGCCTTGCCGATCTCGCCGGCCACGCGTTCGGCACCCCTGGCATTGAGGTCGGCCACGACGATCCTGGCGCCCTCCTCGGCAAAGCGCCGGGCAATGCCCTCGCCGAAACCCGAAGCGGCCCCGGTGACGATGGCGACCTTGTCCTTCAGACGCATGTTTTTCCGCTCCCTGGGTTCATCGCGTGGCTTTTACCGCGGGCTGCCGGCGGCATGGCCTGTGCCGCAACAAGCAGAGCGCTGATTCTCCCTTAGCTTTCGTCACATTCACGTCCTATGCTGCAACTGCGAAGGCTTGGCGGAGTTGTCGCTTGCCGACAAGCCTCCGCCTGGTGCCAGTGTCAAGCACACATCTGGGCCGACGCAAATATGTAGCGATCGGTCCTCGATGTGACACCATGGCACTGGAAAATTTAAATCGATTAGAATATATCAGCCGCGTACTCGCGACCGGCGTCAAAGCGGATAGACCATGACCAGCCAGATCATCCCCGTCGACCCTTTCGACTTCATCATTTTCGGTGGCACCGGCGACCTGTCGGAACGCAAGCTTCTGCCGTCGCTCTACTATCGCCAGCGCGATCATCAATTTTCCGAGCCAACCCGAATCATCGGCACGTCGCGTTCGAAGATGAGCGATGACGAATTTCGGGCTTTCGCCAAGCAGGCCATTTCCGACCACGTCAAGGCGGCCGATATCGACCCCAAGGAGCTGAAGACCTTCCTGGCGCGGCTTTCCTATGTCCCGGCCGATGCGACGAGCGGCGCGGGGTTCGACAGGCTGAAGAAGGCTATCGGCGACAGCGACTGCATCCGCGCCTTCTATCTGGCGGTGGCGCCGGCGCTGTTCGGCGACATCTCGCACAAGCTGAAAGAACACGATCTGATCACGCCGAACTCGCGCATCGTGCTGGAGAAGCCGATCGGCCGCGATCTCGCTTCGGCGCAAACGCTCAACGATCTGGTCGGCGACGACTTCCATGAAAGCCAGATCTTCCGCATCGACCACTATCTCGGCAAGGAGACGGTGCAGAACCTGATGGCGCTGCGTTTTGCCAATGCGCTCTACGAGCCGTTGTGGAACTCCGCCCATATCGATCACGTGCAGATCACCGTCGCCGAGACCGTCGGCCTGGAAGACCGTGTCACCTATTACGACAAGGCCGGCGCGCTGCGCGACATGGTTCAGAACCATATGCTGCAACTGCTCTGCCTGGTGGCCATGGAAGCGCCCTCCTCGATGGACGCCGACGCCGTGCGTGACGAGAAGCTGAAGGTGCTGCGCGCGCTCAAGCGCATCAACGGCAACGAGGCGCCGAAGCACACGGTGCGTGGACAATACCGCGCCGGCGCCTCCGCAGGCGGGCCGGTGAAAGGCTATGTCGAGGAACTCGGCAAGGACAGCAACACCGAAACCTTCGTCGCGATCAAGGCCGAGATCGGCAACTGGCGCTGGGCAGGCGTTCCGTTCTACCTCAGGACCGGCAAGCGGCTGGCGACCCGGGTCTCGGAGATCGTCATCGAGTTCAAGCCGATCCCGCATTCGATCTTCGGCGGCGACAGCGCCGGGCCGATCTTCGCCAACCAGCTGGTCATCCGGCTGCAGCCCGACGAAGGCGTCAAGCAATTCATCATGATCAAGGACCCGGGTCCGGGCGGCATGCGGCTGCGGCAGATTTCGCTCGACATGAGCTTCGCGCAGTCCTTCGACGGCCGCGCGCCGGACGCTTATGAACGGCTGATCATGGATGTCGTGCGCGGCAACCAGACGCTGTTCATGCGCCGCGACGAGGTCGAGGCCGCGTGGAGGTGGATCGACCCGATCCAGAACGCCTGGGAGAGCGCCAGACAGGAGGCGCAAGGCTATACGGCGGGCACCTGGGGACCTTCGGCCTCGATAGCGCTGATCGAACGTGACGGGCGGACATGGCACGAGAGCAATTGAACAGCGCCAGCTACAACTGGAATGGCTTTTCCGACCGCGCGGAATTGGGGGCGGCGCTGGCCGGCCGCGTCGCCGACCGGCTGGCAAAGGCAATCGCGGCGCGCGGCACGGCGTTACTGGCCGTTTCCGGCGGCACGACGCCGGCAAAGTTCTTTGCTGCCCTGTCGGGAATGCCGATCGACTGGGACAAGGTAACGGTGACGCTGATCGACGAGCGCTTCGTGCCGGCGTCCTCGCCGCGTTCCAATGCCGGACTGGTGGCCGCCAATCTGTTGCAGAACGCGGCTGCGGCGGCACGGTTCGTGCCGCTCTATCATGAAGCCGTCAGCATCGAGGATGCCGCGGCATCGGATAATGCGGCGCTCCAGTCCCTGTCCTGGCCGCTCGACGTCGCAGTGCTCGGCATGGGGCCTGACGGCCACACCGCCTCATTCTTTCCGGACGCCGACGGTCTTGCGAAATTGCTCGACCCGTCCTCGGACAGGATCGTGCTGCCTGTTCATGCGGCAAGCGCCGGCGAGCCGCGGCTGACCCTGTCGCTGGCGCGCATCATAGATGCCGGCCTCCTGGCGCTGCACATAGAGGGCGAGGACAAACGCACCGCCTTCGACGGCGCGACCAGTGCCGGGCCGCGAAAGCCTATCCGCGCCGTACTCGACGCATCGCCCCGGCCCGTAGAGGTTTTCTGGGCACCCTGATTTCAACTTGCTGCGGTCCCGGCAACGGCGGGAGGATGTTTCCGGGACCCTCGCCTGAAAGGACCGACACCATGACCGCCAGACGCGACATCGAAGCCATCACGGAGCGCATCCGCCAACGCTCGAAGGCGGGACGCGAGGCCTATCTCGGCCGCATCGCCAGCGCATCGAACCAGACCGCCAACCGGGCGGTGCTGTCCTGCGGCAATCTTGCCCATGGCTTTGCCGTGTGCAGCCCCTCCGAGAAAGTGGCGCTGGGCGCCGAGAAGGTGCCGAACCTCGGTATCATCACCTCCTACAACGACATGCTGTCGGCGCATCAGCCCTTCGAGACGTTCCCGGCGCTGATCAAGGAAGCGGCGCGGGAGGCCGGCGGCATCGCCCAGGTTGCCGGCGGCGTGCCGGCGATGTGCGACGGTGTCACCCAAGGGCAGCCGGGCATGGAGCTTTCGCTGTTCTCGCGCGATGTCATCGCCATGGCGGCCGCGATCGGCCTGTCGCACAATATGTTCGACGCCGCCGTTTATCTGGGCGTCTGCGACAAGATCGTGCCCGGGCTGTTGATCGCGGCACTGACCTTCGGCCATCTGCCGGCGGTGTTCATTCCGGCCGGGCCGATGACGACAGGCCTGCCCAACGATGAAAAGGCCAGGGTTCGCCAGCTCTATGCCGAGGGCAAGGCAGGCCGCGCCGAACTGCTGGAGGCCGAGTCCAAGTCCTATCATGGACCGGGGACATGCACCTTCTACGGCACGGCCAACTCCAACCAGATGTTGATGGAGATCATGGGCCTTCACACGCCAGGCGCTTCCTTCGTCAATCCGGGCACGCCGCTGCGGGATGCCTTGACCCGCGAGGCGACGAAGCGGGCCCTGGCGATCACCGCGCTTGGCAACGCCTATACGCCGGTCGGGCGGATGATCGACGAGCGTTCGATCGTCAACGGCGTGGTTGGCCTGCACGCGACCGGCGGCTCGACCAACCATACCATTCATCTGATCGCCATGGCCGCAGCCGCTGGGATCGCGCTGACCTGGCAGGATATTTCCGACCTCTCGGAAGCGGTGCCGCTCCTGGCGCGCGTCTATCCCAACGGGCTTGCGGATGTGAACCATTTCCACGCTGCGGGCGGGCTCGGCTTTCTCATTCGCGAGCTGCTCGACGAAGGCGTGCTGCATGAAGATGTGCAGACGGTATGGGGCGAAGGCCTGCGGCCCTACGCAGTCGAGGCAAAGCTCGGTGCTGACGGCAGCGTCGTGCGCGAAGCCGCCCCGCGCGCGAGTGGAGACGCGAAGGTGCTGGCGCCGTTCAAGAAAGCCTTTCAGCCGACGGGCGGCCTCAAAGTGCTGGCCGGCAATCTCGGCCATGCCGTCATTAAGACGTCCGCGGTGAAGCCGGAACGGCGCCTCATCGAAGCGCCGGCGAAGGTGTTCGACAGCCAGCAAGGGCTGAACGAGGCCTTCAAGGCCGGCACGCTAACCGGCGACTTCATCGCCGTCATCCGCTTTCAGGGACCGAAGGCCAACGGCATGCCGGAACTGCACAAGCTGACCACCGTGCTCGGCATCCTGCAGGATCGCGGCCAGCGCGTCGCGCTGGTCACGGACGGGCGCATGTCTGGCGCCTCCGGCAAGGTGCCGGCGGCGATCCATGTCACGCCGGAAGCGGTTGAGGACGGCCCGATCGCCAGGATCCACGACGGCGACATCATCCGGCTGGATGCGGATGCCGGCACGCTTGAAGTGTTGGTACCGGCGGCGGAATTCGCGCTGAGGCGAACAGCGGAAGCCGATCTCATCGGCAATGAGTTCGGTTTTGGCCGTGAACTCTTCGCCGGATTCCGGCAATTGGTCGGCCGCGCCGACCACGGGGCCAGCGCGTTTGGAACCGCCTGATCCATCTGCAAGGAATTCATGAAAAAGGGCGGTTCGGAACCGCCCTTCTTGCTTCGGGAACCCCGGCCATCATTCCGCGACGGCGATCTCGGTCCGTTCGCCGGCCTTGACTGTTACCGGCATCTCCTTGTCATGACCCTCATCCGACATATGCCGGACAACCACATAATCGCCGGCCGGGATCGTCTGCTGCCAGTTGTCGCCGTAGTTGAAGCCGAGCGATTTGCGCTTGCCCTCGATGTCCGTTTTCGACGAAAGCACCTCAATCGAATAAGCGCCGGGCGCCGATATTGCGAGCACGCCCGCATCGAGCACGACCTTCACATCCTGGCTGTCGCCGGCCTTGACGCTGAAAGGCTGCTCGACGACGGCGAGATCGAGCGTTGTCACCGCCACATAGTCGTCGGGCGGCAGCCAGAACTTGCTGTCGGCCCCATAGGAGTGGTCGACGCTGTCGCGGCTGCCGTCGATCTTCTTCTTCGCCTTGACGATCTCAAAGCCGATGGCCGAATTGTCGGCCTTGTCGCCGCCCGATGTATAGTACGCATTGAGCACGGCCTGGCCGACGCCGACCACGAGGTCCTTTTCAACGGTCTGCCCGGGGGCGAGCTTGATTGTTTCCGTCATCGTGCCGGCACCGATCTGCACCGTCACCTTCTGTTCGCCCGCCGGCACGATGGCCTGGGTGTCGCCGTAATGGGTGGTGCTGCCACCGGGATAGGCGAAATCGACGCGGGCTTCGCTGCTGATCTCGGCGCCCTGGCTTGCATGTGGGTGGATGATCAATGTGCCGGCGTTCAGGGTGAAGAGCGGCTTGTAGATCTGGCCGTCCTCGATCTTGACCATCTGCTCAACGTTGGCTTCGTCGTCGCGCGCAACGACGATATAGTCGCCGGGATCGAGTTTGCCGTTATAGATGCCGTATTCGGTGGTGACGGACTCGCCGCGCGAGCCGTCGGGGTTGGCTTTGTAGATCTCCCAGGCATTGCCGTCGGTGATCGGCTCGCCGCCTTCGGCCATCACGACGGTCGGCTGGAAATTGAAAGCAGGCCTTGCGGGCTCAGGTGCAGGGGCCGGCGCCGGTTCGGGGGCCGGTGCCGGCGCCGGTTCGGAGGCCGGTGCCGGCGCCGGTGCGGCGACGGTTTCGACCAAAGCTTCCCGCAGCGCCTTCTCGTCGGACGCCTGGATGTACTTGCCGCCGGTGTTGTCGGCGAGGCAAGCGATCTGCTTGCCTTCGTCGGCCGTAAGGCCAAAGCCGACAACGTCGGCTGTGAAATCCACGCCGGACGATTCGAGTTCCTTGCCAAGCGCGCAAGGGTCGCCGCCACAGGTCTCGAGCCCGTCGGTGATGAGAACGACGGTCGCCTTGTCCTCGGTGTATTTCAGCGCTTCGGCCGCCTGCTTGACGGCTGATGTCAGCGGCGTCTTGCCGAGGAATTTCATGCTGTCGGCCGCGGCCGAAATCGCGCTCGCCGAGCCGGCCTGCGGCGGTACGATCAGCTGGATATCCTCGCAACTGCCTTTCTCGCGATGGCCATAGGCCATGAAACCGAGTTCATCGTCGGCGGGAACCGATTGCAGCACGCTTCTCAGCGACTCACGGGCGATTTCGAGCTTGGGCCTGCCGTCGATCTGCGCCCACATCGACCCGGAAGCATCGAGGATGATGATGACCTTGTTCGCGGCAAAGCCGAATGTGGTCATCGACAAAAGGAGAAACGCCGCAGCGACGCTCCGTGCAAGTCCCGCCATCGAAATCTCCTGAGTAGCCGCTCCGTCCGCCGGCTGAAGCTATTTGAGCCCACCTTGGGACACAAGCCCGGACGCGGCTTGTCCGCGGCTTAGTAGGTGGTGCGGCGCTCTTCGGAAGGCGGGCGGCCAAACTGCAGCCGGTAGCTCTGGGCAAAATAGGAATGCGAGGTGAAGCCGGTGGCGATCGCCACGTCGAGGATCGGCATGTTGGTCTGGCGCAACAATTCGCGCGCCCGCTCCAGCCGCAGCCGCATGTAGTAGCGGCCGGGCGTGACGTTGAGGTGGCGCAGGAACAAACGCTCCACCTGACGCACCGAAAGGCCGGCCGATTTGGCGAGTTGCACCGCCGAGAGCGGCTCGTCGAGATGGTCGGCCATCAGTTCGACGATGCGCCTGAGCTTCTCCGACTTGCCGGTGAGGTCGCGCTCCGGCCCGACGCGCTGGCGGTCGCCGGCCGAGCGGATGCGCTCGTGCTGGAACTGGTTGGCGACGCCATTGGCGAGGTTCGAGCCGAAATCGCCGCGCACGATCTCCAGCATCAGGTCGATCGAGGTGGTGCCGCCGGCGCAGGTGTAGCGCTTGCGGTCGATCTCGAAGACGTTGCCAGTGCAGTTGATGTCGGGAAAGCGCTCGACGAAGCCGGCGCGGTTCTCCCAATGGATGGTGCAGCGATAGCCGTCGAGCTGGCCGGCCTCGGCCAGCAAATAGGATCCGACCGACAGCGCGCCGAGCGCATTGCCGCGCCGGCCCCAGCTGCGCAGCGCCGCCAGAACCTTGCTCTTGCCGGGAAATTCCGTGGTCAGCCCGACCGAGACGAAGAGGATGTCGACCGGCGGCAGGTCGGCAACGCTGTAGTCGATCTTGAGCGGCAAGCCGTTGGACGCCATCACCGGATCGCCATCGGCCGATACCGTCGTCCAGCCGTAGAAATCGCGGCCGAGCAGCCGGTTCGCCGAACGGAACGTGTCGATCGCGGCGGCCAGCGAGAACATGGAGAACTTGTCGACCAGCAGGAATGCGAATTGCCGGCCGCCTTGAACGGGATCATTCATGACCGGCCGTTCCAAGGGAATAGTTGGGTTCGGCAAAGCTGCTGCTTTCTGGTGGTCAGAAGGAGGGCCGTTTCAACCCGGCCGCAAGGTAGGCGGAGGCTAACGTATTGGCCATCAGCATGGCAATGGTCATCGGCCCGACGCCGCCGGGCACGGGCGTGATGGCGCCGGCGGCCTTGGCCGCTTCGGCATAGGCGACATCGCCGACGAGGCGGGATTTGCCCTCCCCCTTCTCCGGGGCCGGGATGCGGTTGATGCCGACGTCGATGACGGTTGCGCCGGGCTTCACCCAATCGCCCCTGATCATCTCCGGCCGGCCAACGGCGGCGACGAGAATGTCGGCGGTGCGGGCCAGCCCCGGCAGATCCTTCGTGCGGCTGTGCGCGATGGTGACGGTGCAATTGGCGGCAAGCAGGAGATTGGCCATCGGCTTGCCGACGATATTGGAGCGGCCGACGACGACGGCATTGAGGCCCGACAGATCCTTGCCGCGCACGCGCTCGATCAGGAGCATCGAGCCGGCGGGCGTGCAAGGAACGAAAGCGGTGTCGAGTTCGCCGGTGCCGAGCTTGCCGACATTGATGAAATGGAAGCCGTCGACATCCTTGTGCGGCGCGATCGCCTGGATGACCTTGCCGGCATCGATGTGGGCGGGAAGCGGAAGCTGCACCAGGATGCCGTTGATGCCGGGGTCGGCGTTGAGGTCGTCGATGATCTTGAGCAGCGCCTCCTGGGAGGTGTCCGCCGGCAGCGTGTGCTGGACCGAATGAAAGCCGCATTCCTTTGCGGTGCGGGATTTGGAGGCGACGTAGACCTGGCTCGCCGGATCCTCGCCGACGATGACCACGGCGAGGCCGGGCTGGGCCTTGCCCTTGGCGACAAGCTCGGCGGTCAGGGTCTTCACCGTCCGCACCACGTCTTCGGCAACGCTTTTGCCGTCAATCACTTCGGCCATATGAATCACCCCTCGATACGTTCCGCCAAACCGGCCGCGTCCGAAAATGCGGCGCTTTGGATCCTTTTCTCAAGCGTGCGCCGAAGCCTGCATGGCCCGGCCAGCCGGGCTGCATCTCCGGCAAGACACCGCGCGGCATTTTGACGAAAATTCGAACACGCAATCCCGTCAAAGCGCCGTCCGATGCCGTTTACGCGAAACCGGCGCGCTTTTGTTCGACACAGGAGACTATCTTGTGGCTCAGAAATAACGGCGGCCCGCGCGGCTCTCGGTAAGCTCGCGAACAGCCTCGCGAAATTCGCGCAGGCTGGCGCGAATTTCCTGGATCGACGCCTGCTCGGCGCCCTTCTCGGCGGCGGGCTGCTCCAGCGGCGCGACGGGATAGGCCGACGGCTGAGCCGGACCGGGTGCCGCCGGGTAGGGCATCGGCGCGCCATAGGGCGCCGTGGCCTGGGGATGGCCTGCCGGCGACCGCGTCTGCCAAGGCTGCATGTGCGGATAGACCAAGGGCTGCGCATAGGGATGGGACGAGGCCGGATACATCGCCTGATGCGGCATCAGGGGCGACCGCGATGGCGGTGCCATGGGCCGCGCATAGCCGGTGTCCGCGGCTGACTGAAAAGATGGCCGCGGATAGTCCGGAGCTGGCGGGCGATGTCCAAAGGCGGAATCTGGAGCCGGATAGTCGGGAAATGCAGGAATGTTCGCCGGCCGGCCCTCTTCGGCGACAGGGGCCGACGCAGATGCACCGGGAAACGCATCGTCCTGCGCCTCGGCGGCGGGCTTGCGGGACACAGCCTTGCGCAGCCTGGACATCAGCGCGCCCATCCGCCCTGGGCTCTCGACGGCAGCGGCCCCGGCCTGCGCGGCAAGCGGCGGCACTGAAGCTGGTGGCGGCGGCGGTGATTGCGGCGGCGATGCTTGCGGTATCGGCAGCGGAGGCGGCGCCCGGAATGCCTGGTCATCGAGCGGCACCCGGCGTTCCTCTATCTTGCGGTCACGGCGGGATCGTGACCCGGCGGTCTCACGCAGGCTTTCATAGGCGCCGCGCATGGCGCCGAGACCGACGCCGGAGGCAAAGCCCAGCAGCAGGCCGGCAAGCACCACCACGGCGCGCGACGGCCCGTTCGGCTCCAGCGGAATGGAGGCGGGCGATATGACGCTCATATTGGCGGTGTTGATATTCTTCTGCTCGCCGGTCTCCTTGGCGCGCAGGAGATATTGCTCATAGACCGAGCGCTTGGCCGAGGCCTCGCGTTCCAGTTCGCGCATCGAGACAAGGTCGCTGTTGACGTCGCCGCTGCGCACCTTCATCTGCGCCAGGCGGGAAGCAAGGTCCTGTTCGAGCTGAACCGAGCGTTTCAGGTCAACCTGCAGCGACGATGCGATGCGGCTGAGTTCGGCGACGATGCGTTCGCGCGCGCCGGTGAGTTGGGCCTCGAGCGCCTGGCGCTCGGGATGGCGCGGCCCAAGCCGGACCGCTGCCCGATCAGCCTCCTGTTTGAGCGTTGCGTACTGCGAGCGCAGATCGCTCATGGAGTTGGAGTTGATCTCTTCCGGCAAGGTGCCGCTGAGCACCGAATTCACGTTGACCTGACGTGCCGAGGCCGCGCGGGCGTTCAGCTCCAGCGTGCGGGCGCGGGCTACGGAAAGCTGCTCGTTGAGCTTGAGCATCTGGTCGTCGCTAATCAGGTGGCCCTGCGCGTCGACAAGGTCATGGGTGGCCCTGAAATCCTCGATTTTGCGCTCGGCGGCTTCGACGCCCTTGCGCATCTCGTCGAGTTTCGCCGTCAGTTCGTTGTTGGCCCGGCCGGCAGTGTCGGACTGGATTTCACCCGAAGTCTGCAGGAAGACCTTCGTCATCGTTTCGGCGATGAGTGCCGATTTCTGGGCGTCCTGCGTGGTGACGCCGATGGTGATCACGGACGTCTTGCCACCGCGCTCGACCGAAACGCTCTCGGCCAGGTTGACGATAGCGAGGGAAAGGCGGCGGGATTGGTCGACACCGCCCGGTCCGTCCTGGCGCAACAGGATCGAGCGGATCAGCGACATGACGCTGAGGCCGCCATTGCCTTGGCCGTTGAACTCGGGGTCGTCGACCAGGTTGAGCTCCTGGACAACCTTGTTCAACACGGTGCCGGAGGTCAGCAACTTGATCTGGTTCTCGACGTTGACGAGTGCCGCGTCGGGCATGACCACCGCCTGGGTGAGATCCCGGTCCGTAAGCTTCAGATCGCGCGGGTCGACGATGAGTTCGGTGGTGGATTCGTATTTCTTCGGCGTCGACAGGGCAATCGCAACGCCGAGCGCCGCGCCCAGCACCGTCGTGGTGATGATCAGCGCTTTTGACCTGGCGACGCCGCGAACCACCTGCATCGGATCGATCAGGGGCTTCCATTGCTGGCTGTCGGCATCCTCGCCAGGAGATGTTCCCGCTTCGCTCGCGCTCAGCGGTTCGGATGTGCTGCGCGGGGAATCGACGCTCGAGGCGATCTCAGGAACCGTCTCTTCGTAAGACATCGCCGGGTCGGAACCGCCGAGACCGGCCCCATGGTGCGAATGCGAAACGCCGGCGGACGCCGGAGCCGGCTCGTCGCCCGAATGCAAGCGTTGCGCTGCGGCGGATGCGGGAGGCGCCGGATTCATCTTCGCCTCGCGCTGCGAACGCGCCAGGCGATGACGTGTGGCGGCATCCTCGCGCCAGGACGGATTTGCCCGATCCCCTAGCGAGACCAGCGATGCCTCGTCCTCACCGCGCACGGCTTGGCCAAGCGCCAGCAAGGATCGCTCGCGCCTCCAGTCCTCACGATTTTCCCTGTCGCCCATTGTCGCGGAGCTTACTTTCAGCCGCCAGACAGCGGCAGTCGGCCATTTGTTAAGCCACGCTAAACAAGCATAGGAAACAAAAGGTTAATTTTAGGAGGCCGAAAGCATTGCTTGATGCCGGCTGCTTGGAATTTCAGCTGATGCAGGAAGATTCAGAAGGGCACGTTAAACTTTGCCGCCTATGGCTTTCCCTTGACCTATGACTGAGGCCAGCGACATACCGCAAAGGCGGCCCCTCGCCCGGATCGGCACCTTCGTGGCCGAAAGACGGAGGCTGGTTCGCGACTATTTTTCGGCGATCAGCGGCGCCGGCGGGCGGCTGGTGTTTTCACTCGCCTACTTCATCGCCTTGGCCAATACGCTTTCCGTCGCCGAGTTCGGCATGTTCGCCACCGCCTCGGCCGCCGGAGTGATGCTGTCGCGGCTTCTGGCCTTCGGCTTCATCTCGGCACTTTACCGCACCGCCACCATCCGCCCCAACCTGATCGGCACCTTCACCGCAGGCTTCCTGCTGCTCGGCATCGTCTCGTTGCCGCTGCTCGGCGCCGCCTCCTACATCGTCTACCTGATCTTCTTCGCCAGCACCGTGCCGCTGCCGGTGTTCGCGGCAATCGTCTTTGCCGAGGCGCTTCTCTGGCGGCCGGTGGAGGTGGCGCTGATCGTCAACAACGGGCTCGGCAAATTCGGCCGTGCCGCCGTGCTGGCGATCCTGGCGACGGCTTTGCGGGCCGCCGGCGCGGTGCTGTTCATGTTCTGGGCGCAACACAGCGTCTGGGTGTGGTCCTGGTTCTATATCGGCGCGAACGCGGCCTCGCTGCTGGTCGCGTTCGGCCTCTTCTATCCGCGCCAGCGGCTGCGGCTGCGCGGCGAGCTTTATCTCAGGCGGCTCGCCGATTCGATCTATGTCGCCGGCGCCGAGGTGCTGTTCTACCTGCAGATGGAATTCGACAAGCTTCTGGTGCTGGCGATCGGCGGGCCGCATCTGGCCGGCATCTATGCCATCATCATGCGGCTGGTCGACCTGACGGCGATCCCGATCCGCACCTTCTCCATGATGCTGGTGCAGCGCATGATGCGTGCCCCGGAGCTCTTGTCACGGCTGGCGGTCAAGAGCGGGATCGAAGGCGGCGTGTTCGCGGTCTCGACGCTAGCGCTGCTGGCGCTTGCCGTGGTGCTGCATTTCTTCCCCGGGGCGCTCGGCAAGAACGTCTCGGAGGCCGCTCCCCTGGTGGCGCTGGCGATCGGCGTTCCGGGACTGCGCAATCTGGTCGAATACCAGGCGGAACTTCTGTTTGCGCGCGGCCAGACGCTGGTGCGGGCGCTCAATCTCGGCCTGCTCGCCGCTCTCAAGGCGCTGCTGCTGACCTATGTGCTGACAACCATTGCCGACACATCGAAGCTGGTGCTGTCGCTCAACGTCGTCTTCCTGCTGCTCTATCTCGCGTCGATGCTGCTGACCTATTCGGCGCTGCGCAAGCCGGCGAAGGCGATCTGATCCTTCATCCGGGCAGTCTTTCCGAGAATCGACCGCTTTTCAGGATCAGGACCGGTCGAGCCCAATCAGCCGGCGGATGCGGCCGGTGTCGGTGCCGATGAAGGACTGCATCCCGATCGCCACCTGTTCGGGCGCCATGGCGGCAACGAAGCGGCGGAATTCACTGTCTGACAGCGCCTCGCCGGTCCAGTGGACGCGGCAGAATTCTTCCGAGCCATGGAAGTGCCCCGCGCCATCCAGCAGATCGTCGACATAGCGGCCATAGATCATGCATTCGGAGAATTTGCGCGCCGAGCCGACGACCTCGACCCAGTTTCGGCCATGCACCTCCTCGATCCGGCTGCACATGGCCAGCACGGTATCGCGGCGCCAGGCGATCAGCGTCGAAATATAATCGTGGACCGAATTCCTCGACGGATCGATGCCGAGCGCGGAACCGGCATTGCGCGACCATATGCGATGCTCGTCATGACCGCCCTGCGCAAGCACGCCGTCGCGGCGGAACAACCGCACCTTGCCGTCACGCCAGAACGCGCCGCAATCGAAAGGCTTCAGGAAGGCTACGTCGGAATCGCAAAAGACCAAGACGTCCTGGCATGCATGCGCCGCTATGGCGATGCGGCGCAGTTGCTGCACGTGCCAGCCGCGCAGCGGCTGTGTCTTCAGGCTGAGCCAGACGCGCCGCCGGAACAGGCTGAGCGGATCGTCGAAGACATGCAGCCAGCGCGGCAGCAGCTCACGTTCGTCGATGATGGATCGGTTGGCGCTCTCCAACCGGCGAAACAATTTGACGTCGCGGCCTTCGACCAGAATGTAGTGATGGGCGACGCCCGTGACGTGCCGGTCGAGGGTTTCGCAGAGCAAGCGGCAACGCTCGAAATCCGGCGCATAGCTTGCCGTCACCATGGCTGCCGTCGCCGTTGCCCGAAGCAGTCCGGGTTCGGCGATCGCGCCTGGGACGAACCTCTCGTTCAACGGACGTCTCCGGCGGCTTGGGGCCGGTTCAACACTTTCTGTTTGAGGACCCGCCACAGGAACAAGGGGTTGCCGACCACATAGCGGCGCCAGAGCCGTCCCGGCTCGACCGCCAGCCGAAACAGCCACTCCAGCCTGAGGCGCCGTATCCACAAGGGCGCGCGCGGCACGGCGCCGCTGAGAAAATCCAGCAGCGCGCCGACCGCGACCGGCAGCGTGCAGTGGCGCTCGTCGATGTGCCGTTCGATCCACAATTCCTGGCGCGGCACGCCCATGGCGACCAGCAGCATATCAGGCCGCAGCGCCGCGATGCGTTCGATGATTTCCGGCTCCTGCGCAGTGGAGAAGTAGCCGTCATGGATGACCACGAATCTGTGCTGGACGGCGATCGCCGCGAGCTTCTTCGACGCGGCCTCAGCATTGACTTGCGTCGCGCCGAGCAGCCCCACGGTCAGCGGCCGGGTCACCGACCGCAGAAAGGCCGGTACGAAGTCGGTGCCGTTGAGATTGTCCGGGAACGGCGCGCCATAGAGAAGCTGCGCTGCGAGATCGACGCCGATGCCGTCCGGCAGGATGAGAAAATCGTCGAGCGCCTGGGCGAACACCGGATCGGTGTAGGCGAGATTGGCGTTATGGGCGTTGAGGAAGCTGACCTTGGTGAAGCGTCGTTCCGCGATCAGCCGCGTCAGCAGGGCGATCGCGTCGTCCCAGCGAATGGCGAGCACGGAGATGCCGAAGATCGTCTTCAATGTGTCGGGCCCGAACGAGGCGCGGGCGGCGTGCATGTTCATGCAAACGCCTCCTGCATGACCGGACCGAGCTTCTCCAGGCCAAACCGGATGGCGGCGTCGAGCGCCTTGAGCTGCCGGCGGTGGAACGCGCTGCCGTCAACGTCTCTTATGTCGGCCGCCGCGGTCTCCAGCGCCTTGGCAAAGGCGACCGGATCGTCGGTGACGGCGCAATTGACCGGGCGATGGTCGATACCGCGCAGCGCGTGGCTGGTGGCGACGGCGGGCAGGCCGAGCTCGAACGTTTCGATCGTCTTCAATTGCACGCCGCTGCCGGCGGTGCTGATGAGCGGGATGACAGCGCCGCCGCGTATGAAAGCCTGGGCGTCCGGCACGCGTCCGACGAAAGCGACGCCGGGATGCGTCGAGGCGATGTCAGACGGGATGCTGCCGGCGATCCTGATGCGGAAGTCCGGGCGCAGATGCGGCACCACCTTGTCCAGGAACCAGCTCAGCCCGATGCGGTTCGGCTGCCAGGTCCAGGTGCCGATCAGCGCGGCGTCGCACTCGATCTTGCGCGGGCCGTTACGCGCCGGTGGCCTGGCGCCCGTCACCAGCGGCAGCACCGCCGAGCGGTCGTCGGAGGCCACGCCAAGTGCCGAACGGTCTTCCTCGGCCAGCGTGAAGACGAAACGCGCGCGGCGGCACAGACGCTCTTCCACGCTCTCGAGCAGCCTTGCCTCACGGCGAAACAACAGGCGCTGGAAGATGCCCGGGGCGGCAGCGGCATTTTCCCGCGCCGAAAGATGCTCGACATTGTGGGCGACGAAGATCGAAGGCCGCTCGTCGAAGAGCTTTTCGAAGGCGCCGGCGAACTGCACGGAATTAAGCACATAGCCGTCGAAGGGGCCGGCGCGCTCGATGGCGGCGAGGACTTCGGCATCGGAGACCGCACGCACCTTGGCCGACGCGAAGGTGAGGCCCGAAAGCATCGCCTTGCCCACCCAGGCAAGCTTTTGTAGCGCTAAAGCATTTTCGGTGCGCACGTCCAGGGCACCCAGCACGATGGTGTTTTCAGGATCGGCCGCGGCTTTCCCCGGCCAGATGAAGCCGATGACGGTGACGCGCGCGCCGGCGCGCCGCAAGGCAGCGATGATTGCAGCATTGGCGATCTCGTAGCCCGATGCGAGAGCGCCATCGGGCACGATCGATGTGGCGAACAGCAGATGCATCTCACCTATCCTGTGGTGCAGCCGGTAGCAAAGCGCGGTGAACCCTTGATTAAACGCGCGCGCATCGGCGGCCCAAAACCCCGGCTTGAAGGGCCACTCCGTGAAAGGTGATTAACGAAACGTTATCGTCGTGGTGCTAACAGAACGCGACCCACCATGCGGCTGACACGGATGATCCCTTTGCCATCGGACGGTTCGGTATCGATCGCGGGACGATCCCCCCGGCTTGACACGGATGCCGTCGAAGCCGTCGTCACCTTGCCGACCTTCAAGCGGCCGGACCAGGTCCTGCAAACGCTGGCGTCGCTGCGGGCGCAGCAGACCGGCAGGCGCTTTGCCGTCATCGTCATGGAAAACGAGGCCGAGGCGCGTGCCGGCGCCGAGGCGTCGCTGCCGCTGTTCGAGCGCGGCGACATACCGGGCATGGTGATCATCGCGCATCAGCGCGGCAATTGCAGCGCCTACAATGCCGGCTGGCAGACGGCGATCCTGCACTTTCCGAATTTCAGGCACCTGCTGGTCATCGACGACGACGAGATAGCCGATCCGCACTGGCTGGAACGGATGTGCGGGGCGGCCGAGAGCCTTGGCGCCGATATTGTCGGCGGCCCGCAAGTGCCCGACTTTGCCGATCCCGCCCATGCGCGCTGGGCCGAGCATCCGGTCTTCGCGCCGCCCTACCGCAAGACCGGCCTCGTGCCGGCGCTCTATTCGTCCGGCAATCTCCTGATGGGGCGCAACGTGCTTACCGCGATGGGCCCGCCGTTCCTCGACCTGAAATTTAATTTCATGGGCGGCGGCGATTCCGACTTCCTGAGCCGGGCGGCGCAGCGCGGCTTCGTGCTTGGCTGGTGCGCCGAGGCCAGCGTGATCGAGACCGTCCCGGCCCGGCGGGTCGAGGCCGACTGGATCCGCGCCCGCAGCCTGCGCAACGGCGTGATCTCGACGCTCGTCGAAAAGAAGAAACGCGCCGGCACCCCGCTGGCCGGCGTCAAGGTGTTGCTGAAGAGCCTGGCCCTGCTTGCCGCCTCGCCATTTCGCGGCGCCGCCAGGCTAGCACGGACAGGATCGCCCGCGGCCGCCATCTACCCTGTCCATGTGGCGCTGGGCCGCGTGCTGGCCGAATTCGGATATGCCAATGAGCAATACCGCCAGCCTGAAAAGAACTGAGCGCGCGCCGCTCAGCGCAGCGTTCACGCGCGACGGCGTGGCAACCGCGATCGCGGCGCTGCTGTTCACCGTCATCATGGTGTCCTTCCGCCCGTTCCAGCCCGCGGGCGCGGAACTCACCGGCGAAGGCGGCGACATCGTCAACCAACTCGGCTTCGGCTCGCTCGGCGCCGTTTCCATCTTCTCGCTGATGGCTTTCGCCGACCCGCGCATCGTGCGCTCGCTGCTCAGCCCGTCCTGGATGCTGATGCTGGGCTTCTTCTTCCTGTCGGTGGTGTTGGCGACAGACCCGCCCTCGGCGATGCGCGCCGCCTCCTTCACCATGATCGGCATCCTGACCATGGCGACCATCCTCGTGCTGCCGCGCGACGCGGACGCCTTCTCGAAGGTCATCATCTTCACCGCCGTGGCGGTCATGGGCCTTTCCTATCTCGGCCTCATCGTCTTTCCGCACGAGGCAATGCACACGGCCGATTCGCAGGAACCCGAACATGCCGGCCTGTGGCGCGGCGTCTTCACCCACAAGAACATCGCCGGTCCGGTCATGGCCTGCTTCAGTTTCGCCGGCCTCTATCTCTTCCGGCGCGGGCAGCGGTTCTGGGGCGCCGGAATTTTCTTCGCGGCGATGGTGTTCATGCTGCACACCGGATCCAAGACCACGGCCGGCCTGGTGCCGTTTTCGATCCTGATCGTCATGTTTCCAAGCATCATCGGCATGCGGCTCGGCACGCCGATCCTGTTCGCGCTGGCGATTGTCGCTACCGCGGTCGGCACGCTGGGCATCGTTTTCCTGCCGCCGGTGAAACAGTTGGCGGCGATCTATTTCCCCGGCCTGACCTATACCGGGCGCACCACGCTCTGGGAGTTCGCCGGCGAGATGCTGGCGAAGAAACCGTGGACCGGCTACGGCTATGAGAGTTTCTGGGGAACGCCGCTGCTGCTCAACCAGGATCAGCCTTTCGACCGGCCGTGGGATATCAGGACCATCGTGCACGGCCATGACGGTTATCTCGACATCGCCGTGCTGATGGGCATTCCGGCCCTTTGCGTGGCGGTCTACACTTTCCTGATCGCCCCTTTGCGGGACTACATGCGCATTCCCTTGCGCAAGGAAAACATCTATCTCGGCGACTTCTTCATGATGGTTGTGCTGTTTGCCGCGCTCAACGCCTTCCTCGAAAGCTTCTTCTTCCATCGCGGCGATCCGGTGTGGCTGTTCTTCGTGCTCGGCGTGCTAGGGCTCAGACAAGTTTCGCTGCGTCCGATCGCGGTGCGCAACGCCGGTCGTGGCGCGCGATTGGGCCACTCCACCTGACAGGGCTTCCCCGTTGATCCGCGAGCGTTTATGTGAAGCCTTTCCTCGGAGGGCTTTCGATGACGATCAGGCTTGTTCTCGCCGGCTGCGGCAATATGGGTTACGCTATGCTCTCGGGCTGGCTGAAATCCGGCAAGCTTGCACCGTCGGCCGTTTTCGTGGTCGAGCCCAATGCCGACCTGCGCCAGCGCGCGGCCGCACTCGGATGCGGCACGGCTGCCGACGCCGCCAATATTCCGGCCAATGCCGTGCCTGATCTCATCGTCATCGCCGTGAAGCCCCAGGTGATCCGCGACGTGACGGCCGCCTACAAACGTTTCGGCGAGGGGCGCACCACTTTCGTCAGCATCGCCGCGGGCACGCCGGTCGCCACCTTCGAGGAAATCCTGGGCGACCGCGCGCCTGTTGTGCGCTGCATGCCCAACACGCCTGCTTCCATCGGCAAGGGCATGATGGTGGTGTTTTCCAATCCGCTGGTTTCCGACGACACCAAGCGCTTCGTCGCCGACCTCTTGTCGGCCAGCGGCGAAGTGGCCACCATCGACGACGAGGGACTGATGGATGCGGTGACCGCCGTATCGGGATCGGGCCCGGCCTATATCTTCCATTTCATCGAAGCGCTGACCGTGGCCGCCGAGAAGGCGGGCCTGCCGGCGGCTACCGCCAGGCTGCTCGCCATGCAGACCGTCTATGGTGCCGCGTCGCTCGCCGCCGAAAGCGGCGAGGAGCCGGGCCTGCTGCGCCAGCAGGTGACCAGCCCGAACGGCACGACGGCGGCCGCGCTGGCAGTGCTGATGGGCGATGACCGGTTGACAAAGCTGCTGACGCAGGCGGTCGAGGCGGCTCGGCTGCGGTCGATCGAACTGGGGAAATAGAGCGGATGTCCGGTTAGATCGTTTCACCGTTTCATGGAAACGGTGAAACGATCTAACTCCGTGTTTTGACGCAATTCTGGACGAAAAACCGCTCACACTTTTCCTAGAATTGCTCTAAGCGAGATCCGTGTGTGAGAAGTCGTTGCCTTTGTAGAGCAAAGCCGAACCGTGGCCCTTCGCGCAAGCATAGGACAAGCAATCGGCAAGGTTGATCTGCGCGGGGTGCCCACGTCCCTTTCCGTAGTCTGAAAACGCATGGATGGCGAGTTTGGCATCGTCGGCGCCGATCGGCACAATTTCGATTTCGGCTTCGCGCAGAAACGCTTCTATCGCCGTTTCCGCAACCAGCGGCTCGACAGCAAGCATGGTGGAAAGCCGCATCGCTGCCTCAAGCACCACCAGCGCGGAAGTAATCTTGCGTGGTGCTGCCGCGATCCTGTTACTCCATTCGCCGGCATCCCCTTCTGCCGAAAGAATTGCGACGACCACGGAGGTGTCGACGAACATCAGGGATGTCCCCACATGTCGTCGATCTCATCCTTGTTCACAGGCCGGCCGCCCTGGCCGGCTTTGGTCTTAAGGTCAACGGCGATCGCCGACAGCCGCTTTGCCAGGGGAATGCGTCCGCTTTCCCGTTTCAATTCCGACTCAAGCGCTTCGATAACCGCTTCGGTCATTGAAATCTTGCGTTTGGCGGCGAGCCGCTGTGCCAATTCACGTGCCCGCGGGTCTCTGATCTGGAGGTTCATTAATCGATCCTCAGCGACAGTTGCCACTACAATATAGTGCACTTGTCATGACAGCGCCACAGCGGCCTATTTTCCGTACAGCATCTCGTCCTGCAACTTGCGCAAGGCGAAAAGTCTCGTCGTCTGGTCGGGCGCGGCGTTGTCGGCCGTCAGCAGCTCGCCTTTCCTGACCGGTTTCAGCACCTTGCCGCCTTCGAGCAGGCCGACCGGCACGCCGCGCCGATCGCCAGCGTCTTCGACGGTCATTGTCCAGGAGCGATAGCAGGTTTCGCCAATCGCATCGAAGGTTTCGCCGGCTATGAGGTCGCGCTTGGCGACGGCGCATACCTCGGCGACCGGCCTTGGCAGCGGCACCATGTCGGGCTTGCCGAAGAGCACGATGCGGGCTGCCGTCAGCGGGACTTCCAGCGAGGTGAGATGGTAGGGCCGGAACAGGCTGTAATAGGGACCGTGGCCGATATGCAGGTCGTCCATGCGCTCGACGATGCGCGGATGGGTCGCCTCGACGATGACGAAGACACCGGGTGCCACACCCTTGCCGACGGTGTAGTCGACGACGCCCCTTTTCATGAGCAGCCCACCATGCTCGCGCGGGATCAGCACCTTGACGAGGTCGTCGCGGTCGGCCTTCGGGCCGTGCATGCCGGGCACGTCGGGCACCAGCCCGGTGGCATTGGCGATGGCGCACATCTCGACCATGGTTTTCGAACCATCGACGAACTCGACCAGCATGCGCGGATTCATGTTGCGGCGGATGGCTTCCGCGCGATAATCGTCGGGCATGGCATCGTGGTTGAGCGGGTTGTTCTTGCCCTTGCCGGCGGAGACGATGGTCAGGCCCAGGGCGGAGGCGAACTCGATCAGCTCCATGCAGCTCGAGGGCTCGTCTCCGGCGCCGACCGAATAGACGACGCCAAGACGGTCGGCCTGTTGCTTGAGATAGCAGCCGATGGTGACGTCGGCCTCGACATTCATCATCACCAGATGCTTGCCATTCTCCATCGCCATCAGGTCGAAGTCGGCGGCGACGCCGGGCTTGCCGGTGGCGTCGATGACGACGTCGATCAGCGGATTGGTGACCAGCATCTCGTTGGAGGTGATGGCGATCTTTCCCGACTCGACCGCCGCGGTGACTTTCGAAGCTGTATCGGCTTCGACGGCCTTCGCTTCGTCACCATAGGCGATGCGGACCGCTTCGCGCGCCGTATGCGGACGTCTTGTCGAGACCGCGCAGACCGAAATGCCGGGCATCAGCATGCCTTGCGTAACCAGGTCGGTGCCCATTTCGCCCGAACCGATGACGCCGATGCGCACCGGGCGGCCCTCGGCGGCACGGCTGGCGAGATCTCGGGCGAGCCCGGTCAAGGCGACATTGGTCATGCGGGGATGTCCACAGCTTCATGGTTCGCCTCGGATTAGCAGGGAATAGCTCCCCCTTGCCAACGAAACTGGCTTTGGCCCGTCAATTTCCTTTGAAATGGCGCGGTACCGACGCGCCCGCCACGGTCCGACTGGCCCAAAGCGGGCCCCGAACCCGGGCAACAAGACCTGATGAGGGCCAGTCCGCTGTGCCGGCAGTTTCTCATGATAGGAATTTTTTCTTGACTAGGTGAGGGCAACTATGCTACATATTTGCCCATGGTGCTGAGTTGCGCCAAGGGCCCGCCGCACAGGCGGGTTTTTCCGTTCAATGGTCCGTCAAGAGCGCACAGGTGAAGGCTCCGTCAGCCCGGATTCGTTTGCCTTGGGTTCAAAGACTTGCCAATTGACATTGCCTTGAACTGCCTCAATAAAACATTCGTTCGCCAGCGAAGGCAAATGTTCATCCCGCATCATCGAGCGGGACGCATTCCGGCTCGCGGGCAGAACGGGGAGTGCCTTTGCGCCGAGGTTGGCGGCAAAGGCGTTGGAGGTCAACGGAGCATCATTTCGAACCCGGGGGTCGGGCTCGGTGCTCCAGGGGAGGACAAATGGATACTATTCTTGCGGGCCTCAAAGGGGCCATCGACACGCTCGGCGCAACGGTGCTGCTGCCGATCGTCATTTTCATCATAGCCGTCGTTCTGGGCGCAAAGGTCAGCAAGGCCTTTCGCGCCGCGGTCACCATCGGCGTCGCCTTCATCGGCATCAACCTCGTGCTTGGCCTGATGTTCACATCGATTGGCGACGTCGCCAAGGCCATCGTCACCAACACTGGCATTCATCGCGACATCATCGATGTCGGCTGGCCGTCGGCGGCCGCCATCGCCTTCGGCTCGTCGGTCGGCCTCTGGGTCATCCCCGTCGGCATCCTGGTCAACATCGTGCTGTTGCTGACGCGCATGACGCGCACGCTCAATGTCGACGTCTGGAACTTCTGGCACTTCGCCTTTGTCGGCTCGCTGGTCGTGGCGGCGACCGACAATCTGGCGTATGGCATCGCCATCGCGGCATTGGTCGCGGCGTTGTCGCTGCTGTTCGCCGACTGGTCGGCGCGAGCGGTTCAGCAGTTCTACGGCGTGCCCGGCATTTCGGTGCCGCACCTGGCCTCGGCGCAGATCCTGCCGATCGCCATCATCCTGAACTGGATCATGGACCGCATTCCCGGCATCAACCGCATCAACATCAACACCGAGACCATCGAGCGCCGGTTCGGCGTGTTCGGCGAACCTGTCGTGCTTGGCTTGATCATCGGTCTCGTGCTCGGCGCCATCGCCTTCTACAATGCGGGCGATCTCGGCACGGTGCTGGCCAAGGTGCTGGGCACCGGCATGACCCTGGCGGCCGTGATGCTGCTTTTGCCGCGCATGGTGAAGATCCTGATGGAAGGGCTGATCCCGGTTTCGGACGCGGCGCAGGAATTCGTGCGCAAGCGTACCGGAGACCGCGAGCTTCTGGTGGGCCTCGATTCGGCGATCCTGATCGGGCATCCGGCCGCGATCTCGTCGTCGCTGATCCTGGTGCCGATCGCGATCATCCTGTCGGTGATCCTGCCGGGCAACCGCGTCATCCTGTTCGCCGACCTGGCGGTGATTCCCTTCATCGTCGCCATGACCGCGCCATTGGTCAAAGGCAATGTGTTCCGCATGGTGGTGATCGGCACGGTGACGCTGGCGATCGGCTTCTACGTCGCCAACGCGCTGGCGCCTCTGTTCACGAGTGCGGCCGTCGCGTCGGGCTTCAAGCTGCCGGCGGACGCGCTGCAGATCACCTCGGTCGTCGACGGCTTCCTGTGGGTGCCCTATGTGATCATCGAGGCGATCCAGGGACTTGGCCTTGCCGGCATCGTCGTGATCGCCGTGGTCATCGCGGCATTGTTCGTCCTCTATCGCCGCAACACGCTCGGCTGGGAACGGGCAGCGGGCGCCGAGGACGAGCCGGCCGAAGGCACGGCCTGAGCCTCATCACGCCTGACGTTTGAAATGATCGTGCGCCCTCCCCGGGCGCACGATTTTATCGACGGAGCAAAAACATGTCTGACGGACTCATGCAGCTTCTGGATCCCGAAGCGATCGTGCTCGGATCCGATGCCTCGACCAATGAGCAGATCATCCGCATCCTGGCCGGCCGGCTCGAGACCCTCGGCTATGTCAAAAGTTCCTACGCCGACGCGGTCGTGCGCCGCGAGTTGACCATCCCGACAGGACTGCCGCTGGAGCGCGCCGACAATGTCGCGGTGCCGCACACCGATCCCGAACATGTCCTGAAGCCCGGGATCGCCCTGGGCACATTGAAGCACCCCGTCGTCTTCGCAAACATGGAAGACCCCGACGAGAAGCTGCCGGTCGGCTTCGTCTTCCTGCTTGCCATCAATGACAAGGACAAGCAGATTGAAGCGCTACAGGCCGTCATGGCCACCATCCAGAACCAGCAAACCTTGGACGGCCTGAGGGCGGCCAGGACGCTAGACGACGTTCGGGCCGTGCTCGGCTGAACAAGGAGAAGCAAGAAATGTCCAGACAGAAAACAATTCTCTTTGCCTGCGGCACGGGCATAGCCACCTCGACCGCTGTCAACGTCGCCGTCACCGAGGCGATGAAACAGCGCGGCCTGACCTTCAACGCCCAGCAGGCCAAGGCAACCGAAGTACCGGGGCTGGCCGACAGCGTCGATTTCATCGTTGCCACGACGCCGATCTCGGCTTCGGTGACCAAGCCGGTCATCAAGGGCCTCGCCTTCCTCACCGGCATCGGCAAGGACAAGGTGCTCGACGAGATCGAGGCGCAACTGCGCAAATAGGCGCCGCGGACAGCGCGGCTCCTGCCGCGATGGGGCGGCTCCTGCCGCGATGGGGCGGCTTCAGGTCACCCTGACGTAGCTCGTCATGCCCGATTTCTGGTGCTCGATGATGTGGCAGTGCAGCAGCCAATCGCCGGGGTTGTCGGCGACGAAGCCGAGGCTCACCTTCTCGTTGGGCTGGATGAGATAGGTGTCGGAAATCAGCGGCTCAACCTGCCGCGTCGAGGATGACAGCACCTTGAAGCTCATGCCGTGCAAATGCATCGGATGCGATTGCGGCGTCAGGTTCTCCATGTCGATGACATAGCTCCTGCCAAGCTTCAATTCGGCCAGCGGCGCGGTCGGGTCCGGCGTATCGCCCGGCCACGGCACCTTGTTGATGGCCCAGAAACTGTAACCGAGCGAACCGCATATGCCGTCGCCCGGAACGTTCTCGGCCGTAGCGCTGAGCGCCAGAGAAATATGCCGGGCCGCGCCGAGATCGACCTCCGCGACCGGATTGGCCTCCAGCGATGCGACATCACGAATGTCGCGCTTCAGCGAACTGCCGACCGCACGCAAGGTCGTCAGCACCTTGGGTTTGGTGCCCCTGACGTCCCCCAGGCTCACGGTCGCGCCCTCCTCGTCGGGCATGCGGATGGCGAGTTCCATGCGCTGTCCCGGGCCAAGCAGCAAGGCATCGGGCGAAAAACGCCGCGGCACCGGATTGCCGTCCAGCGCGATCACCGTCGCCTCCGCGCCCTCGACGCGAAAGGCGTAGATCCTGGTGACGTCTGTTATCGCCACCCGCATCCGCACCAGCCCTCCGGCCGGCGCGTCATAGTGCGGCTGATCGAGCCAGTTGGCGGTGCGCACCGTGCCGTAAGTGCCGGTTCTCGCGGCATCGCGCGGCCGGAACTGGTCGATGAATTGGCCGTCGTCGCCGAGGCGCCAGTCCCGCAGATTGAGCACCACTTCGGCGTCGAATTTCGGATCGTCGGGGTTTTCGACGACGATGACGCCGGTCAGGCCGTGACCCATCTGCTCCAACGTGTTGCAATGCGGGTGGTACCAGAAAGTGCCGGCATCGGGCGGCGTGAAGGCGTAGTCGAAATGATCGCCGGTATAGACATAGGGCTGGACCAGGAACGGAACGCCGTCCATCCTGTTGGGGACCCGGACGCCGTGCCAGTGGATCGTCGTCGGGTCATCGATCGCGTTGACGAGCCGGGCGGCGAAGGGCTCGCCCTTTTTCATCCTCAGCACCGGCGGCATTCCGGCGCTGCCATAGGTCAGCACGTCCCTAGTCGGGCCGACCTCCATCAGCTTCGCCTGGATCTTGGCCGTCCGCAGCACCACCGGCTCGGGGCTGGCGGCGGCCCAGCCGCCAAGCCTCCCCATCGCGGCGAGCCCGCCCGCACCGGCAACCGCGGCCGATTTCAGAAGTCGACGGCGTGTGATCAAGGTCATGCTGCGCTCCAGCGGGAAAACCCTCGGAATCGCCGACTTGAATCACGATCGGGCGGCCGGCGCAAATGCCGATATCGGCATTTGCGTCTCGATGAAGCCGCAGCCAGCGCCATCTGCGCGGACGGCACTTCGCCCTGCCGTTTCGGCGGGGACGTGTATGCCGAATTTTCTCATCTTCAATGAGAGGAACGGACGGGCAAGCCGACCCGGGACCGGATTGTGCGATTGCGCGATCCGGTGCCAGACCATGTCGTTGAAGCCCATTCGTAAGATATTGCCGGCAAACGGGAACCAACCTTGCGCGAAATCCTCGGATTCAGGTGCCGGGATGCGCCTTGTTTTGCCCATTGGTGCCGCAAAGACACAAGAACGGGGCGAATGGCGCTGAAAATGTCGAATAGACTGGTGCTGCGAGAGAGGATTGAACTCTCGACCTCTCCCTTACCAAGGGAGTGCTCTACCACTGAGCTACCGCAGCCGCCGATGGCGGGGCTTCTGCCATATCGAACCGGCAAGCGCAAGGCCAAGTGCAAAGCATCTGTGAAAGCCTTTGCCGGATACGTTTTGATGACATGGCCGCGCCACAATGTTGGTTATGCCTGAATGGCGGGCTGGCCGGTCGCCGGCTAGGACGGGACGATGAACGACAAGACAATTCCACCGAAAAAGGGCGGCACCGGCCGCAAGGACCGGCTGGCCGAGCAGCTGCGCGCGAATCTGCTTAAACGCAAGGCGCAGTCGCGCTCGCGGCGCGCCGGGGACGCTGACAAACAGCGCACCGGCGACGTTGACAACCAGCGCGCCGGGGATGCCGACAAGCGGCCGGACGGGCTCGGCGCGGTGAAGGAAATACAAAAAGATTAACTCAAATCAGCCACTCTTGGGTCGGGTGCCAGGGAATCCTATTTCTTGAACCAGCTTGGCCGATGGTCTAGACGGGCCGACACTCAAACGATTGAAACCGGCCTTTGGGCCGAGGGGATAGTCTTCATGGATCGCATCAGAATTGTCGGCGGCAACCAGCTCGCCGGAAGCATTCCGATCTCGGGCGCGAAAAACGCCGCCCTGCCGCTGATGATCGCGTCGCTTCTGACGGACGACACGCTGACGCTCGAAAACGTGCCGCATCTGGCCGATGTCGAGCAGCTGATCCGCATCCTGGGCAATCACGGCGTCGATTATTCGGTCAACGGACGCCGCGAAAAGCAGAATGAAGGCTATTCGCGCACCATCAATTTCTCCGCCCGCAACATCGTCGACACGACGGCTCCTTACGAATTGGTGTCGAAGATGCGCGCTTCGTTCTGGGTCATCGGCCCGCTGCTGGCCCGCATGGGCGAGGCCAAGGTGTCGCTGCCGGGCGGTTGCGCCATCGGCACGCGGCCGGTCGACCTGTTCCTGGAAGGCCTGCAGGCGCTGGGCGCCGACATCGACGTCGACACCGGCTACGTCATCGCCAAGACCAGGAATGGCCGCCTCGTCGGCAACCGTTACGTCTTTCCGAAAGTGTCGGTCGGCGCCACCCATGTGCTCATGATGGCCGCGTCGCTCGCCAAGGGCGAGACGGTGCTCGAAAACGCCGCCTGCGAGCCCGAGATCGTCAACCTCGCCGAATGCCTCAATGCCATGGGCGCCAAGATTTCCGGCGCCGGCACGCCGACCATCACCATCGACGGCGTCGAGGCGCTGTCGGGCGCGCGCGTGCGTGTCATCCCGGACCGCATCGAGACCGGCACCTATGCCATGGCCGTCGCCATGACCGGCGGCGACGTCGTGCTCGAAGGCGCGCGTCCCGACCTGCTGCAGACCGCGCTGGACGTGATCTCGCAGACGGGCGCCGAGATCACGCCGACCAATTCCGGCATCCGCGTCAGGCGCAACGGCGCCGGCATTTCGCCGGTCGACGTGACGACGGCGCCCTTCCCGGCCTTCCCCACAGATCTGCAGGCGCAGTTCATGGGCCTGATGACCATGGCCAAGGGCAAGTCGCGCATCACCGAGACCATCTTCGAAAACCGCTTCATGCATGTACAGGAGCTGGCGCGCCTGGGCGCCCACATCACGCTTTCGGGCCAGACGGCGATCGTCGAGGGCGTGCCGAAATTGAAGGGCGCGCCTGTCATGGCGACCGACCTTCGCGCTTCCGTTTCGCTGGTCATCGCCGGCCTGGCGGCCGAAGGCGAAACCACGGTCAACCGCGTCTATCATCTCGACCGCGGCTTCGAGCGGCTGGAAGAAAAGCTGTCCAACTGCGGCGCGGTGATTGAACGGATCTCGGCTTAAGGCCGATCCCCCGCCCGCCTCACGGCTGCGCGGACCGGAACGACCTCCGGATTCCTGTTAGAGCATGATCTTTTCCGAAAAGCGGTTTCCACTTTTCGGGATCATGCTCTAACAGAAGGCTGAACAGTCAATTTTCAGGTGCGACATCCGCATGACCGGCCTCAAGCTTATCGCCCTCGACGACCAGGACCTGAGCATCGTCTCCGCCCATGTCCAGGACGCCGTGATGAAAGTCTCGGACCTTGAATACCTTCCCTCGGCCAAGCGTTTCGTGCTGACCATGAACCGTTTCGTCTGGGAGGCCAAATCGGGCTTCTTTCGCCAGCACAACGAGCGGCGCCAGGCCGTGCTGCATTTCGATCGGGTTCTGGGCGCCAAGACCAGCGGCATTGCCCGCGACAAGCCGGCCGAAGTGCTGTCGCTGCTGGCGATCAGCTTCATCGAGATCAGCAAGCCGGCCGGTATCGTCGAGCTGATCTTTTCGGGAGGCGGCGCGATCATGCTCGATGTCGAATGCATCGAGGCCCGCCTTGCCGATGTCGGCGGCGCGTGGGAAGCCACGTCGCGTCCCGTGCACAGGGCTTGAGCGATGGCCATCACGCTTCGCCAGTCCGATGCCGATTTCGAACAGCGTTTCGCCGCTTTCCTCACCACCAAGAGGGAAGTGTCGGCCGATGTCGACGCGGCCGTACGCCAGATCATCGCGCGCGTGCGCGCCGACGGCGACGCCGCCCTCGTCGACTTTACCAGACGATTCGACCGGGCCGACCTCAGAGAACTCGGCATTGCCGTGTCAAAGGACGAGATCGCCCGCGCCTATGCCGCTTGCGACCACCAGACGATCGAGGCGCTCGAATTCGCCCGCGACCGCATCCGCGCCTATCACGAGCGGCAGCGGCCGAAGGACGACCGCTTTACCGATGCCGCGGGCGTCGAGCTCGGCTGGCGCTGGACCGCGGTCGAGGCGGTCGGGCTTTACGTGCCGGGCGGCACTGCGAGCTATCCGAGTTCGGTGCTGATGAACGCCATACCGGCCAAGGTCGCCGGCGTGGAGCGCATCGTCATGGTGGTGCCGGCACCCGGCGGCGTCATCAACCCGCTTGTGCTGGTGGCGGCCGATCTTGCCGGCGTGCCGGAAATCTATCGCGTCGGCGGCGCCCAGGCGATCGCCGCGCTGGCCTATGGCACCGAAACCATAAAGCCGGTCGCCAAAATAGTCGGCCCTGGCAATGCCTATGTCGCGGCGGCC
This sequence comes from Mesorhizobium sp. BR1-1-13, assembly GCF_020165515.1. Classification (NCBI taxonomy): domain Bacteria; kingdom Pseudomonadati; phylum Pseudomonadota; class Alphaproteobacteria; order Hyphomicrobiales; family Phyllobacteriaceae; genus Mesorhizobium; species Mesorhizobium sp. BR1-1-13. Next base: position 114,206 of record NZ_JAIUIH010000007.1, on the reverse strand, counting down.
AAGCGCCAGGTGTTCGGCACCGTCGGCATCGACATGATCGCCGGCCCCTCGGAAGTGCTCGTCGTGGCCGACGGCGACAATGATCCAGACTGGATCGCCGCCGATCTTCTGGCCCAGGCCGAACATGACGCGTCCGCGCAGTCGATCCTGATCACCGACGATCCGGCCTTTGGCAAGGTGGTGGCGGAGGCGGTCGAACGGCAGTTGCCGGGCCTGCCGCGGGCGGAGACGGCGGCGGCGAGTTGGCGCGATTTTGGCGCGGTGATCGAGGTCGAGGCGATCGAGGCAGCGCTGCCGCTGGTCGACCGCATCGCGGCCGAGCATGTCGAACTGGCAATCGACGACGCCGAGGGTTTCCTGTCGCGGATGCACAATGCCGGTGCAGTGTTTCTCGGACGCCATACGCCGGAAGCCATCGGCGACTATGTCGGCGGTTCCAACCACGTGCTGCCGACGGCGCGCTCAGCGCGTTTCTCGTCAGGCCTTTCGGTCCTCGATTTCGTCAAGCGCACCTCGATCCTCAAGCTCGGGCCCGAGCAATTGCGCGCGTTGGCGCCCGCCGCGATCGCGCTGGCCAAGGCGGAAGGGCTCGACGCGCATGGACGCTCCGTCGCTATCCGGCTGAACATGTAGGCGCCATGTCGGGCTCCGATCAAACCCGTGCGAGGCTGATCGATGTCGAACTCGATGAATCGATCGGCCGCTCGACGCCCGACGTCGAGCACGAACGCGCGGTGGCGATCTTCGACCTGATCGAGGAGAACAGTTTTCAACCGGTCAACGACAGCGGTGCCGGCCCCTACCGGCTGAAGCTGTCGCTGGCCGAGTCCCGCCTGGTTTTCGCCGTGTCGCGTGACGACGGTTCGGCCGTAGTCACCCATATCCTGTCGCTGACGCCGCTCAGGCGTATCGTCAAGGACTACTACATGATCTGCGAAAGCTATTACGACGCCATTCGCTCCTCGACGCCGAGCCATATCGAGGCGATCGACATGGGTCGCCGCGGCCTGCACAACGAAGGTTCGCAGACGTTGATGGACCGGCTCGCCGGCAAGATCGACATCGATTTCGACACGGCGCGCCGGCTGTTCACGCTGGTCTGCGTGCTCCATTGGCGGGGTTAACCCCTGACCGCCGGCGCGCCGCCCCGTTCGATCCTGTTCCTGTGCGGCATGAATGCCGTGCGCTCGCCGATGGCCGAGCTGTTGGCGCGGCGCATGCTGCCGGCCACCACCTTCGTCGCCTCGGCGGGCGTGCGCAGCGGCGAGCGTGACCCGTTCGTCGATGCCGTGCTTGCCGAGGAAGGCCTGTCGCTGGGCGAGCGCCACCCAAGGACGATGGACGAGCTGGAAGACGACTATTTCGATCTCATCGTCACGCTCGCGCCGGAGGCGCACCATGCCGCGCTGGAGCTCACCCGCTCGCTCGCCGTCGAGGTCGAATACTGGCCGACGCCGGACCCTACCGGCGCCAGCGGCACGCGCGACCAGATCATCGCGGCCTATCGCGATGTGCGCGAACGGCTGAAGTTGCGCATAGGCCGACGTTTTTTGCTTCCGGAAGCAAAAAACACGACGGATTAAGCGTGTTCACAAGCCGACGATTATCATATAGGTTCCGCCGAATTTCCGGCTGGAGTCGGATGCTGTTGGGTCTCTTCGACCTGACAGGATCCGACTCCAGATCAAAGAAGTAGAGCATGATGTCGTCCGAAAACCGCTTCACACTTTTCGGCATCGTGCTCTAAACGCCGGGAAACCATCCAAGCAAAGGTATCGAATGCCGAAGGAAGAAGTCCTCGAGTTTCCGGGTGTCGTCACGGAACTGCTGCCCAACGCCATGTTCCGGGTGAAACTCGAAAACGAACACGAAATCATAGCCCATACGGCCGGCCGCATGCGCAAGAACCGCATCCGCGTGCTGACCGGCGACAAGGTCCTGGTCGAGATGACGCCTTACGACCTGACCAAGGGCCGCATCACCTATCGTTTCAAGTAAGATCAAGGCCGACTGGTCCGCGATGAGCATTTTGCTGAAGCTGGTGCTTGCCTCGGGTTCGCCGCGCCGCATCGAACTGTTGCAGCAGGCCGGCATCGAGCCGGACCGCATACTGCCCGCCGACATCGACGAGGCGCCGCTGCGTGCCGAGCATCCGCGCTCGCTGGCCAAAAGGCTTTCGAAGGAAAAGGCCGAAAAGGCGTTCGCCTCGCTGAAGTCGGAAATCGACTACGCGCCGGCCTTGGTGCTGGCCGCCGACACGGTGGTCGCCGTCGGGCGGCGCATCCTGCCCAAGGCCGAGACGCTCGACGATGCCGCCAACTGCCTCGGATTGCTGTCGGGGCGTTCGCACCGGGTCTATTCCGGCATCTGCCTGATCACGCCCGGCGGCAAACTGCGCCAGCGGCTTGTCGAGACGCGGGTGCGGTTCAAGCGGCTGCCGCGCGAAGAGATCGACGCCTATGTCGCGTCGGGGGAATGGCGCGGCAAGGCCGGCGGCTATGCCGTACAGGGGCTCGCGGGCACTTTCGTCGTCAAGCTGGTCGGCTCCTACACCAATGTGGTCGGCTTGCCGCTTTACGAGACCGTCGCGTTGCTTTCGGGCGAAGGCTTCAAAGTCCATCAAAACTGGTCCACGGCGCGGCCATGAGCTCGGACGACAAGGTGACGCCGCTGCGGCCAAAGCGCCCCTGCCCCGAATGCGGCAAGCCTTCGGCGCGCGAGACCTACCCGTTCTGCTCCAAGCGCTGCAAGGACATCGACCTCAACCGCTGGCTGAAGGGCGCCTATGTCATCAAAGCCCGCGACGACGAGGAAGAACCAGACGCCGACGAGCCGAAGTGAGAGACCGGCTGCCGGTCAGGCGGCTTGGATCTTGCGGCTCACGCGTGCCCAGGCCGGCAGCCAGTCGCCGTGAGCGGCAAGAAGCTCGTCCACCAGTGACCATATCTGGTCGAGATCGAGCTCGGCTGCCGTGTGCGGATCCATCATCGCCGCATGGTAGATGTGTTCCCGGTTCTCGCTCATCAGCGCCCGCACCGTCAGTTCCTGCACGTTGATGTTGGTGCGGATCAGCGCCGTCAATTGCGGCGGCAGGTCGCCGATGTAAGTCGGCTGGATGCCGGAAGCGTCGACCAGGCACGGCACCTCGGCGGCGCATTCGCGGGGCAGCGAGGTGATGCAGCCATTGTTGCGGACGTTGCCGTAGATCACCGACGGCTCGCCGGTCCAGACCGAATTCATGATCGAGGAGGCATATTCCTTCGACTGCTCGACCTCGATGCGCTCGGCCGAGCGGTAGGCTTCCGCCTGCCCCTGCCAACGCTCGATCTGCTCGATGCAGCGCTTGGGATATTCATCCAGCGGGATGCCGTATTTCTCGATCAGGTCGGGACGGCCGCTCTTGATGAAATAGGGCGTGTATTCGGCGAAATGTTCGGAGCTTTCGGTGACGAAATAACCGAGCCGGGTCAGCATCTCGTAACGCACCTTGTTGGGGCAGCGCGGATTCCAGCCGGGCTTGGGCGCGCGGCCCTCGCGATAGGCGCGCAGGAGATCTGGGTAGAGGTCGCGGTAGGAGCCGTCGGCCTGGCGGTGCTCGAAGCTGAGGTAGAAGGCCATGTGATTGATGCCGGCGGAGCGATAGCGGATGTCCTCGTAGGGAAGGTCGAGGTCGTGCGCCAGTTCCATCGCGGTTCCCTGCACCGAGTGGCAGAGGCCGACCTGCCTGATGGTCGGGAACTTCTCCGATATCGCCCAGGTGTTGATCGCCATCGGATTGACGTATTGCAGCATGATCGCATCGGGGCAGACGGCGAGCATGTCCTCGCAGATCTTCCACAGATGCGGCACGGTCCTCAAGCCTCGCATGATGCCGCCGACGCCGAGCGTGTCGGCGATGGTCTGGCGCAGGCCATATTTCTTCGGCACTTCAAAGTCGGTGACGGTGCAGGGCTCGTAGCCGCCGATCTGGAAGGCGACGACGACGAAATCGGCACCGGCCAGCGCCTTGCGCTGGTCGGAATAGGTCTCCGCTTTGGCCTTCACGCCGAGCGTCGCGATCAGCTTGTTAACGACGACGGCACTCTCTTCCAGCCGCTGCGGATCGATGTCCATCAGCGCGATCGTCGCGCCCGAAAGCGCCGGCCGCTGCAGCACGTCGCCGACGATGTTCTTCATGAACACGGTCGAGCCGGCGCCGATGAAAGTGATCCTGGGATTTCTTGCCACGCTAAGCTCCGGCATATGTTCAAGCCACGTCGAAAGCGGCCCGGACGAGCCGTTCGGTGTAGGCGGTCTTGGGATTGGTGAGGACCTCGTCGACAGGTCCCTGCTCGACGATCTTGCCGTGCTGCATGACGATGACGCGGTGGCACAGAGCGCGAACCACCTTGAGATCGTGCGAGATGAAGAGATAGCTCAAGCCACGCTCGTCCTGCAGCTTGCGCAAGAGATCGATGATCTGCGCCTGGACGGAGAGGTCCAGTGCCGATGTCGGTTCGTCGAGCAAGATGAATTCGGGTTCCAATGCGATGGCGCGCGCAATCGCGACGCGCTGGCGTTGGCCGCCGGAGAATTCGTGCGGGAACCGCGAAAGGATGCCGCCCGGCATGCCGGCACTGACCAGCGCCTCGCGCACCCGCTCGACCCGCTCGCGCCGCGTCGCCCCGATGCCGTTGACGACCAGCCCTTCCTCGATGATCTGCCCGACCGTCATGCGCGGGTTGAGCGAGGAGAAGGGATCCTGGAAGACGATCTGCATGCGCGACCGCAGCGGCCGCATCTCATTGCGGGACAGCCCCTGGATCGGCTGGCCGTCGAAACGGATCTCGCCGCGCTTGGCATCGATCAGCCTCAGCAGCGCCTGGCCAAAAGTGGTCTTGCCGGAGCCGGACTCGCCGACCAGCCCCAGCGTTTCGTGGCGACAAAGCTTGAGATCGAGATCGTCGACGGCGACCAGCTCGCGCCAGTCCGGTTTGAGGAAAGTGCCGTGGCTCAGCATGAAGCAGACGCGCACCCCGTTCGCTTCGAGAATGGTGCCGGAGCCCTCCGGCAGCGGCTGTGGTCGCCCGCGCGGTTCGGAGGCGAGCAGTCGTTGCGTATAAGGATGCTGGGGATCGGAGAACAGACGTTCGGTGACGTTGTGTTCGCGCATTTCCCCATGCTGCATGACATAGACGTAGTCGGAGAATTTGCGCACGACCGTGAGGTCATGGGTGATCAGGATCACCGCCATGCGCAGCTCTTTTTGTAGGTTGCGGATCAGGTTCAGAATCTGTGCCTGGACGGTGACGTCGAGCGCCGTCGTCGGCTCGTCGGCGATCAGCACGTCGGGGTCGTTGGCCAGCGCCATGGCGATCATCACGCGCTGGCGCTGTCCGCCCGAGAGCTGATGCGGATATTGCTTGAGCCGCGCGACCGGATCCGGGATCTGGACATGCTGCAGGAGTTCGAGCGCCCGTGCCCAGGCTTGCCGCCGGCCGACCTTGCGATGAACCCTGATCGCCTCGACGATCTGGCTGCCGATCGTGTAGATCGGATTGAGCGAGCTCATCGGCTCCTGGAAGATCATCGAGATGCGGTTGCCGCGCAGCTTGCGCCGGGCGCTCTCGGGGAACTTTAGGATGTTTTGCCCATCATAACAGACGGTCGATCTCGGCGACACGGTGGCGCGCCGGGACAGCAATCCCATGACGGTGCGCGCCGTCACCGATTTGCCGGAACCGGATTCGCCGACGATGGCGATCGTCTCGCCTCGATAGAGCTGGAACGAGACGTCCTTGACCGCCTCGACGGTGCCGTGCTCGACCTTGAAGGCGACCTCGATGTTGCGGGCATCGATGACGGGTTCTTCCTGGCGTCCGTCATGGTCGTGCCGTACGGAAGGTGCGAAGGGTTCGGCGAGCGCGAGCGTCATCCCAACCACCTCAATAAGGATCGACGGCGTCGCGCAGCCCGTCGCCCAGCGCGTTGAAGGCAAAGACGGTGACCAGCACGAAACCGACCGGCGACAGGATCCACGGATAGGTGCCTATGACGGAGTAGGTCGCGGTGTCCTGCAGCATCAGCCCCCAGGAGATCAGCGGCGGCTTCACCGCGAAGCCGAGGAAACCGAGGAAGGATTCGAGCAGCACCACGGTCGGGATCGCCAACGTCACCGCGACGATCACATGGCTCATCACATTGGGGAAAATGTGCTGCATGATGATGCGCCGGTCGGTGGCGCCGACCGCCATTGCGGCGCGTACGTATTCAATGCGCGCAAGCGCCAGCGTCTTGCCGCGCACCTCGCGCGACATCTGCGCCCAGCCCAGCGCCGACATCACGATGATGACGAAGGCGAGGAAGACGTTGGTGGGCGCGGTGACCGGGATCAGCGTCGTCAGCGCCAGATAGAGCGGCAGCTGCGGGAAGGCCAGCACGAGTTCGACGAAGCGCTGCATCCAGACATCGAACCGACCGCCGAAATAGCCGGAAGCCATGCCGACCGTAGTGCCGATGACGGTGATGATGAAGACCACCGTCAGCGCGATCATCAGCGAGACGCGCGAGCCATGGATGGCCCGCGAGAGCACGTCGCGTCCGAACTTGTCGGTGCCGAGGAAATGCACCGGCTGGCCGTCCATCGAACCGAACAAATGCCGGTTCGCCGCAATGAGCCCGAAGAGCCTGTAGGGCGCGCCCTCGACGAAGAAGCCGAGCAGTCTTGGATGATCATAGTCGGGACCGACGATGGGCTGGAAGGTGACCGGATCGAGATCCGCCGAATCCGCCAGCGCATAGACCCTGGGCCGGGCGACGAAATTGCCGTCCCTGTCGTGGAAAACAGGGGTTTGCGGCGGCGCGAAGGCGACATCGGTCACCTTCGGGTCCATCGGCGCCAGGAACTCCGCGAACACCGCCATAAGGATCAGCAGCACGACGAGCCAGAACCCCGCCATGCCGGTCCAGGAGCGCTTCAGCCGGCGCCAGACAAGCGCGGTGTAGCTCTCGTTGCCGCGCGCGGGTCTCTCGACAGGTCCTTCGGCCGGCAGCGGCGGCGGCGATGTATCGCGGGCCAGCATCTAGCTCTCCCCGAACTGGCGCACGCGCGGATCGAGCAGGACCAGCAACATGTCGGCGATGATGTTGCCGACGATCAGCGTCGCCGACAGCACCATCATGAAGGTGGCGGTGACATAGACGTCGCCGACCGCCATCGAACCGACGATCGCCGGGCCGACGGTCGGCAGCGCGAAGATGATCGCCGTCTCGATTTCGCCGGTCAGCATGTAAGGCAGCACCACGCCCTGATACATGACCAGCGGATGCAGCGCATTGGGCACGGCGTGTCGCATGACGACGGCGCTCCCGGTCAGTCCCTTGGCCCTGGCCGTCTCGACATATTGCGCATTCAGCGTGTCGAGCAGATTGCCGCGCATGACGCGCATGTTGTAGGCGAGCCCGCCGAAGGTGGCGATCGCAACCACCGGCCAGACATGCTTGATCAGATCGACGAACTTGGCCCACGACCATGGGGCGCCGCCATATTGCGGCGAGAAGAAGCTGCCTATCTCCGAGACGTTGAACTGGAAGACCAGGAGATAGACGATGATCAGCGCCATCAGGAAGCGCGGCACCGTCATGCCGAGGAAGGAAATGGCCGAAAGTGTCGAGTCGATCCAGGTGTATTGCCGGGTCGCCGCCCAGATGCCGAAGGTGATGCCGAGCACCGAGGCGAGCAGATGGCACACAAGCGCCAGGATGAGGGTGCGCGGCAGGCGCTCGCCCACGACGTCGGCCACCGGCTTGTTGTAATAGAGGCTGTAGCCGAAATCGCCGCGGGTGACGATGCCGCCGATCCAGTTGAGATACTGGACGGGCAGCGGCTTATCGAGGCCATGTTCGATCCGGTAGGCGTTGGCCTGAGCGTCGGCTTCGGCGAAGGAAGCGCCTCCCTGGTTGATCAGCTGCGAGCGGATGTAGTCGGCATAGTCGCCGGGCGGTGCCTGGATGATGGCGAAGGTGACGAGGCTCAGTATGGCAAGGACCGGGATTGCCGACGCTATGCGCATGAGCAGAAATCGCAGCATGGACGGTCCGCTTCCTCGTCTTGCCGATCGCGTCTTTTGGTGCGTTCGGAGGTTGCCTTTGTCCGGCCGCGCCAGCGGCGCGGCCGGAGGTCTCAGTCAGGGGAGGTAAACTTACATCGGGCCCTTGTCTCCAGGCTTGCCAGGCAGCTCTTCCGGGAACAATTCGTATTTCGCCTGCTTGTCGGCCGCCACGAAGACCCGCTCGCGGATGATCGAATCCTCTGCCCAGTTGAACATGTAGATCGGCGTGCCCTTTGGAACGTTGGAGAAGCGTTTGTTGACGATCAGCGCACCGGGATATTCCGTCAGGCCGACATTGTAGACGTGCTCCGTCGAAATCTTCTGGAAGTCTCTCATCAGGGCAGCGCGCTGGTCATTGTCCTCAGACGTGACAAATTTGTTGACGATGTCGACGAGGTCCTTCTCGAAAGGCATCAGGTCGACCTCGCCGCTTTCAGGTGCGCGGTGATCCCAGCTGGTCTTGGGGCCGACGGGAGCGAGCTGCACGGTGTTCTGCACGACGGATGTCAACTCCTGGTCATTACGCCGGATCAGCCAGTCGAAGCGCCCGGAATATTGCGAGGCATCGCGCTGCGTGCCGTTGAGACCGTTGAGCACGATCCGCAGCCCGAGTTTCTCCATCTGGGCGACGACGCCTTCGGCGAGGCTCTTGTCGGTACCGTAGTCATTGTTGACCAGCATGACGATCTCGACATTCTTGCCGCCGGCCGTGCCGGCCGGGAAGTTCACGAAACCGTCGCCGTCAGTATCCTTGAGGCCGGCCTTGGCGAGTTCGGCCTTAGCGCCCTCGAGATCGAAGGGATAGTAGACCGTCGACTTGCGGTCATAGAAGCTGGTGCCGGAGGACAAGCCGCCGGGATAGATGGCGGTGAACGGCCCCTTGACCAGCGAGTTGCCGAGCGCCTTGCGGTCGAGCGCCATGGTAACGGCCTTGCGGAAATCCTCATTGCGGTTCAGCTCGCGAATCGCCTGCCCGCGCTCGTCCGGGTTGCCCCAGCCATTGGCGGAAAAGTTCAGGCGCAGATTGTAGCCGATCAGCCGTGGGCCGAACGCCAGGCGTGCAGGGGCATTCGCCTCCGCGGCCCGCTTTAGCGAGGCGACGAAGTTCTCCGGCTGCTCCAGATTGGAGAAATCGCCCGAGCCGGCCACCGCCTGGACATCACGGTCGGCCCAGGTGGACAGCTTGTAATGCAACTCGTTGAGGTAGGGCAGCTGATTGCCCTTCTCGTCGACCTTCCAATAATAGGGATTGCGGCGCATGACGATGATGTCGTCCGGCCGGTATTCGACCGGCACCCAGGCGCCCATGACCGGCATGTTCATATATTCCGGCGGGAAGGCGTTCTTGAACTGGTCGTAGGTGTTCTTCGAATATTTCGGATGCTGCGGCTTCAGTATGTGCGCGGGGCCGGGGCAGAAAGTGCCGTAGGCCATTGCGTAGAGATACTGTTTCGGGAAGGCCTCCTTGAAGGTCCACTCGACGGTGTAGTCGTCGATCTTCTTCAGCGTCGTGCCGACGCCGAACGTTTCCTGGGTGGCGCCATTGAGCGGCGAGACGTTCGGGTCAACGACCTCGTCGTCCCAGTAGAACATGACGTCGTCGGCGTTGAAGGGCGCTCCGTCGGACCATTTGGCACCCTCGACGAGATGCATGGTGAGCTTGTGGCCATCCGCCGACCAGTCCCAGCTTTTGGCGAGGTTGGGCAGCGGTTCGGTGTCCTTGGCCTCGACCTGGAACAGCGGCGCGGTGCGCGTCAGGCATTCGGACAGGCCGATATCGATGCCGCCCCAGCCTTGGGTTTGGCCGGCGCCGTAGTTCCAGCCTTCCGGCCGCCCACCGATGACATGGCGCATCGTGTCGCCGTAGACACCGATGCCATCCGGCATGTTGGCGGTCTTGAAGACCAGCGGCTCCTTCGGCAGCCGATCCTTGACCGGTGGCAGCTTGCCGGCCTTGACGTATTTCTCGGTCACCCAGTCCGGCTCGTGATAGTCCGGCAGCGCCTTGAACTCCAGGATGGAGTCGCGCGGCACATAGGTGATTTTGCCTTCGGCCGGAAACGCCGCCGGTACCGGCGGGACCGTCGGCTCGGAGGCGAAAGCGTTGAGCGCCGGGACGGAGACGCTCAGCGCCAGTCCCGCGACCATGCCAATGCTGCGTATGTTCCTCATTTTCTCCTCCCTCGTGTTCAGACGCTTTGTTTTGCTGCTGCTCGTCTTGTGCCTGGACGGCTGACTGCGGTGGACCTACCTCCCGTGGATCCGCCGTCGCACCCGGTTTTCAGCCAGCCTGCTTCAGCGCGGCCTTCTCGGCGCGCAACTCCTCGATCGAGCGGACGCTGCGCCGCGCGGCACCCGCCCATTCGCGGGTCTTGACGCTGGATTTGGACAACCGCTCTTTTGCCGCCGGCACCGCATGCGCATATTGCGGCAGCCAGGGCGCCTGGGCGACGACCATTTCGTCGACCATCTGCCAGACCTCCTCCGGTGTCGACACCGCGCCGACCAGCGGGTCATGCAGCACTGCAAGCTTGAGCAGGTCGATGTCGCCGGATATGGCAGCATGCACCGACATGCGCTGGACATTGATCGAGGACATGCAGGTCGCGGCACATGCCTCCGGCAAGGTGATGCCGGCCGCCATGTTGATACCGAAGCGGTCGACGAAGCCGGGCGATTCGACGATGGCGTCCTGCGGTAGATTGGTGATGACGCCGTCATTCTTGACGTTGAAGTGGCCGCGATAGACGCGGTTGGTCTCCAGCGCCTCCAATATGTGGCTGGCATGCTCGTTGGAGCGTTTTGACGGATCGATCGGCTTCGCCGCCGCTTCGAGGAATTGCGGATATTCCGTCTCGAACCAGTTTCGGGTCTCGGTGGAATAACGGAGATAGCCGCCCGTCTCGCCATGGATCCAGTCGGACATGTCGATCCAGCGGGTGATCTCGTCCGGACGCTTGCGATACCAGGGAAGGTATTCGGACAGGTGGCCGTTGCTTTCGGTCGAATAGACGCCGAAGCGCTTCAACACGTCTATGCGCAGTTTTTCCTGCCTTGAATAGACCGGATGCGCCTCGAAGGCGGCGACCAGCTCGTCCTTGCCGATTTCGCGGCCGTTCAGGCGCAGCTTGATGAACCAGGTCTGGTGGTTGATGCCGGAACAGACATAGTCGAGTTCCCGAGGCGATTTCGCGCCCAGCACCTCGGCGATCTGCTCGGCGCCGTGCTGGACGCCGTGGCAGAGCCCGACCGTGTCGACCTTGCCGTACTCGATCGCCGCCCAGGTGTTCATTGCCATCGGGTTGGCATAGTTGAGGAATTTCGCGTCGGTCTCGGCGACTTCGCGTATATCTTTGCAGAAATCGAGGATCACAGGGATGTTGCGCTGGCCATAGAGGATGCCGCCGGCGCAGATCGTGTCGCCGACGCATTGGTCGATGCCATATTTCAAGGGGATTCTGATATCGTCGGCATAGGCTTCGAGCCCACCGACCCGCACACAGCTGATAACATAACGTGCGCCCTCGAGCGCCTTGCGGCGGTCCGTCGTCGCCGTCACTTTGGTCGGCAATTTGTTGGCCTCGACGATCCGGTCGAGGATCGCCTTGATCATCTGGAGATTGTGCTCGCTGACATCGGTCAGCGCGAATTCAATGCCCTTGAACTCCGGTACGCACAATATGTCGGTGAACAGCTTCTTGGTGAAGCCGACGCTGCCGGCGCCGATAATAGCGATTTTGAAACTCATCACCTTCACCTCGATCCGATCGAATGCTAGGCAAGGGGCAGCAAGGGAGGATATGGCGACACGCCAAGGCGCGCGCGCCAATCGAGCCGGATTCCGGCTTTTCTCCTCCCGCCCGCTCCTCGACCGCGGGTTCTTCGCGTTCTTGAGGACCCGATTATGCGCTTATTCGCGGGCGCGACCAGAGAAGGATTATGCTTTCAAGGGTAATTTTGTGCTGCGGGATCTGATCGCCAACGGACAGTCGATGCGCACGATCTCGCTGCCGCGCGGTCGCCAGCGCCTGCATGCCATGCCGACGAGCACCGGCTACGAAGTGCGCGAGGGCGAAATCTACGATTGGGACGGGCGCAAGCGCGGCCAGACGCCATTCACCGTGCTCCAGCACACGATCAACGGAAGCGGCCGGCTTCGCTATGAGAACCGAAACTATCGCCTGCAGCAGAACGACACGCTGCTGGTGCTGGTGCCGCACAACCACCGCTACTGGCTGGCCAAGGACGAGCGCTGGGAATATTTCTGGATCTCGATGAATGGCGAGGAGGCGCTGCGCATCCACAAATCCATCCTCGACGTCTCGGGTCCCGTGTTCCGGCTGCAGCCGGAGACGATCGATCACCTCGCCGATTGCAGCCTGCGGCTCATAAACGGGGCCGTTTCGCCGGGCGCGGCCTCGGCGATCGCCTACGAGGCGGCGATGGCGCTCTATGACGATGTCTTCGGCTCGCATGCCTTTGCCGAAAAGCAGAGCGCCATGCAGCCGGTCATCGACCACATCAACGCCAATCTCGACAGGCGGCTACCGGTAGCGGACCTCGTCCAGATCAGCGGCCTCAGCCGGGCCCACTTCTCGCGCTGCTTCGCCGAGAGCGAAGGCATCCCGCCCGCGGAGTTCGTGCTGCAGCAGCGGCTGCAACGCGCCGCCAAGCTTTTGACCAAGGCTGACTTCCTGCCGGTGAAGGAAGTCGCCATCCTGTGCGGCTTCGAGGACGCGAACTATTTCTCGAAGGTCTTCCGCCGCTGTTACGGCATTAGCCCGGGCCAGTTCCGCACCACCGGCATGTATGCCAGCATGAGGGTTCCGGGCAGGCGCGACATCAGGGTGTCCGACGACGAGACCTGACCCGGTCGCCGTCCAGCGCAGCCTTGGACGACATGCACTACGCTGCTTGCCGACTGCCGCCGTCCAGCCATTGGAGATCGGCAGGTGAAAGCGCGATGTCGAGGGCGCGCAAGCTGTCGTCCAGTTCGCCCAGCGTGCGCGGGCCGATCAACGGCACCGATGGGAAAGGCTGGTTGAGCACATAGGCGAGCGCAACATGGATCGGGCTCTTGCCCAGCCGCGCGGCAAGTTCGATCGCACGGTCGCGGCGGCCGAAATTGCGCTCCGAGTACCAGACCCGCACCAGTTCTTCATTGTCGCGCCGCTCGCGCCCGGCGCGTTCGGTGAAGAAGCCACGCCCTTGGCTCGACCAGGCGAAATTCGGCATCTGCCGCGCGGTCAGCCAAGCCTTCCAGTCATCGGTGGAGGAGGTCACGCAACCGGCCCAGATCGGCTCCAGCATTTCGGCCAGCGAGAAATTGTTGGAGAGCGCGTCGGGCTTCTGCTTGCCGGTGCGCTCGGCATAGGCGATCGCCTCGTCCATGCGCTGCATCGTCCAGTTCGAGCCGCCGAACGGGCCACGGATGCGGCCTGCCTTGACCTCGCGGTCCATCGCATCGACGAATTCGCCGACCGGCACGTCCGGATTGTCGCGATGCATGAAATAGATATCCACATGGTCGGTTTGCAGGCGGTCGAGCGACTGGTCGAGCTGCTTGCCGATCACGTCGGGATAGCAGAGCGGGGAATGCGCACCCTTGGCGATGATCACCGATTGCTCGCGCACGCCACGGTTCTTCAGCCATAGCCCAAGCAGCGTCTCGGTGTAGCCGCCGCCATAGACATAGCCGGTGTCGAACAGATTGCCGCCTGCCTCGAAGAAGGCATCGAGCAGGATCGAACCCGATGAGAAGGTGCGGAAATCCTCGAAGCCGAGCGCCACCACCGAGGCCGGTTTAGCCAAGCCAGGGATCGCACGCTTGCCGATTGCCGTTCCTGCGGACCGCAGAGGCCGGCCGGAGATGGTGTTGGTGCGCAGCGAAGCTTTCTCGATCTCGTACTCCAGCCCCGCGGCCGCGCGCCATCTGTCGAGCACGCGCAATGTGCCGAGGCTGTCGGCCCAGGCCATGCCCGGCCAGGCGAATTCCTGCCGCCCGGCAAGGATGGCGTCGATGGCGGCGTCGACCTCGAAGGAATAGACGTGACGCTTTTCGTTGACGCTGATGGTTTCGCGCACGCCGTCCGCGCCGATCACATCGATCCGGCCCAAGCCGACATCGCGGTCGCCGCCGGCGAACCAGAAATCCGGCACCTCGATGCGGCCCCTGGTGCCGAGGATGCGCAAGACATTGTCTTGGTTGAGCGAGATGCTGCAGGAGACCTCGGAGAGGATGCCACCTGGAAAATGCAGCAGCGCGGACGCCCATTCGTCGACGCCGGACTGGCCAAGATGGGCGACGCCGGTCACCTTGTCCGGCTCGAGGAACGGCTTGCCGGCCGCGGCGCCGGCAATCAGCCGCGCCATCGAGACGGGGTAGCCGCCGACGTCCAGGATGCCGCCGCCGGCAAGATCGTTGGCGTAGAGCCGGTGCTGCGGCATGAAATCAGGCATGGCGAAACCGAAGCTCGACTTGATCATCCTGATCTCGCCGATGACGCCGGATTTGATCAGGTCCACCAGCTTCAGCGTCTGCGGGTGCAGCCGGTACATGAAGGCCTCGCCGAGGAAGGTGCCGGCCTTACGCGCCGCATGCATCATGGCGTCCGCCTCGAAGGCGGTCAGCGCCAGCGGCTTTTCGCACAGCACGTGCTTTCCCGCCTCCGCCGCCCGGATCGCCCATTGCGCATGGCCAGGGTGCGGGACCGAAATGTAGATCGCGTCGATTTCCGCGTCAGTGAGCAATGCTTCGTAGCCGTCGAGAATGCGCGCGCCGGGAAAGCTCTGCGCCAAGCTCGGCTTGCCCGGATCGCGCGCACCGATGGCGACCAGCTTTCCGTTGCGGGAGCCGGCGACGCCGCCGGCGAAGGCCTTGGCGATGCTGCCCGGGCCGAGAATGCCCCAGCGGATGGGCGTGGTTGCAGTCATTGTCATTCTCCTTGCGGGATGGGAAAGGGCAGCCGATCAGCGCAGCCGCAGCCCTTTTTCGTCGAACAGGTAGGATTTGCGGATGGATACGGTGATCTCTGATGTGTCGGGGACCTTGGCAGCGTCACGCTGGATCACCACGTCCTCGCCATTGGCCGTTCTGGCGTAGAGGAAGCTCGTGCCGCCCAGGTGCTCGACCACATCGATGGTGACGGCAAGATCGGCGTCCCCCTCCCCGGCGCTGCCGAAATGTTCGGGCCGCACGCCAACGATGACCTTGCTGCCGACTGCGGACGCGGCGCCCGTCAGCGGCTGCGTGATGCGGGTCTTCTCCTGGCCAGCGAGTTCCACCACAACGCCGCGCGCATCGCAGCCGACGACGCGGCCCTTGATGAAATTCATCTTCGGCGAGCCGACGAAACCGGCCACGAACTGATTGTCGGGATTGTCATAAAGATCGAGCGGGCGGCCGATCTGCTCGACATGGCCGCCGCGCAGCACGACGATCCGGTCGGCGAGCGTCATCGCCTCGGTCTGGTCGTGCGTGACATAGATCATGGTGGTGCCAAGCTCCTTGTGCAGGCGCGAGATCTCGACCCGCATCTGGACGCGCAGTTCGGCGTCGAGATTGGACAGCGGCTCGTCGAACAGGAACACCTGCGGCTCGCGCACGATGGCGCGGCCGATGGCGACGCGCTGGCGCTGGCCGCCGGAGAGTTTCTTCGGACGGCGCTCCATCAATTCGCTGATGCGCAGGATCTCGGCCGCCCGTTTCACCCTGCGGTCGGTGTCGGCCTTCGGATTGCCGGTCATACGCAGCCCGAAGGAAAGGTTCTGCTCCACGTTCATATGCGGATAGAGCGCGTAGGACTGGAACACCATGGCGATGCCGCGGTCGGCCGGCTCGACATCGTTGACCACCTTGCCGCCGATGGCGATCTCGCCATCGCTGATATCCTCCAGCCCGGCGATCATCCTGAGCAGCGTGGACTTGCCGCAGCCGGAGGGGCCGACGAACACGACGAACTCGCCATCCCTGATGTCGATGTTGGCGCCATGGACGACCTCGAAAACGCCGAAGCGCTTGACGACATTCGTGAGCGTGACGGTTGCCATGCCTACCCTTACTTGACCGCGCCGGCGGCGATGCCGGCAATGAAATGGCGTTGCAGCAGCACGAACACGATCAGCATCGGCACCGTCAGCATTACCGCGCCCGCCATGATGCCGCCCCACGACACTTTGGTGAGGCCGATCAGCGTGCCGAGCGCCACCGGTGCGGTCATCGCGCCCGGCTGGCTGTTGATCAAAAGCGGCCAGAGATAATTGTTCCAGGACGCCAGGAACAGGATAATGCAGAGGGCGGCCAGCATCGGCCGCGCCAGCGGCAGCGCGATGAAAACGAAGATGCGCCACTCCTTCACGCCTTCGACGCGGGCGGCGTCGAACAGGTCATCGGGCATCATCGAAAAACTCTGGCGCATGAACAGCACACCGAGCGAATTGAACAGCGGCGGCACGATCAGCGCCACCCAGGTGTTGGCGAGCTTGAAATCGCGCGCCACCATGATGAATTGCGGGATCAGCACCACCGCGTAGGGAAGCGTGATGGTGCCCAGGATGATGGCGACGACCACGCCCTTGCCGACGAACCGGTAGCGGGCCAGTGCCCAGCCGGCCATGGAAGTCAGCAGCACCGACAGAAAAGTGTAGGTGACCGCCACCGAGACGGAGATGAAAATCGCACCGACAAAGTCGGTGTCGCGCTGCAGGTTGTTGAAATTGTCCACGAAATTGCCGTGCGGTAGCAACTCGATGCCGGGGCTGAAGATGCCGTTGTCCGGCATGGTCGAGAACACGACCATCATCCACAGCGGAAACAGCCAGATCAGCGCCAGTGGCGTGAGGAAAAGATGCAGCAAGAGGCTGCGCTTCAGCCTGGCCGAGGCGAGCGAGCTCATTTCGGTTCCCTCGTCAGCCACAGTTGCACCAGCGTGATGGCGATCGCCAACCCCGCCATGGTGTAGGCGACGGCCGAGGCGTAGCCGAAATTGAGCGACCGGAAGCCCTGGCGATAGAGCAACAGGCCGAGCGTCTCGGTGCCGCCGCCCGGTCCGCCGCGTTCGGTGATCAGGAACGGCTCGGTGAACAGCTGCATGGTGCCGATGATCGACAGCACGGTGCAGAACACGATGACGGGCTTCAACAGGGGCAAGGTGATGAAGAAGAACTGCTTGAGCTTGCTGACCCGGTCGAGCG
Source organism: Mesorhizobium sp. BR1-1-13 (assembly GCF_020165515.1). Lineage (NCBI taxonomy): Bacteria > Pseudomonadati > Pseudomonadota > Alphaproteobacteria > Hyphomicrobiales > Phyllobacteriaceae > Mesorhizobium > Mesorhizobium sp. BR1-1-13. Next base: position 96,924 of record NZ_JAIUIH010000007.1, on the reverse strand, counting down.
TCGCCGCCTCGTAGACATCCTCGGGGATGGATTGCATGCCGGCCAGAAGGATGATGGCGTTGTAGCCGGCCCAGCGCCAGGTGACCGCGATCATGATCAGCGCCATGGCCGGCGTGACATTGGAGAACCAGTCGATCTTGGGCAGCCCGACGCTGTTCAGGAGCTTGTTGATGATGCCGAAATCGAGATTGAACATCAGCCGGAACACCGCGGAGTAGGCGACCTCGCCGACCACCACGGGAGCAAAGAAGGCGAAGCGGTAGAGGCCTCGCGCCTTCAAGAGCGGTGAATTCAAAAGCACGGCCATCACCATCGCCAGCGCGATCATCACCGGCACCTGGATGACGAGGATGAGCAGCGTGTTCTTCAGCGCGTTGAAGAAGGCCGGATCGCCGATCAGCCGGCCCCAGTTGAAGCCGGGCGCAAAGCGCCAGGGCACTGTGCGCGTCGCCTGGAACGAGATCAGGAACGAAGAGATGATCGGCCATACCCAGAAGACGGAGAAGATCAGCAGGTAAGGCGCAAGGAAACGATAGGCTGTGGCGTTGCGGTTGCGCATCCTGCTCCTCCTTCTCTCGTCGGCGTTTCAAGCTGTGGTCCCGCAGGCAGCGGCAACCGGTTGGTCAGGACATGCGACATTTCACACGTCCCGCGAGGCGGCCCCCGTGGCTCGGTCGGGCCCGGGCGGCGCATGCCTGCCCGGACCCCGTCTGGGAGGTTATGATTTGACCGGCAGCCCGGTCGCCGCCGCGATCTGGGTGGCAGCATCGTCGAGGGCTGCCTTGGCGTCGGGATAGCCGCCGGCGAGATACTTGGTCTGCACGGCGCGCATGATGATTTCGGCGTCGCTCTGGAACTGCGTGCCGCGGCTGGGGACGATCTTGGGCAAAGTGGCGAGGATGTCCTTCCACACCGCCTGGCCGCCCCAATAGGGCAGGCCTTGCGAGACGTAGGGGTCATTCAGGGCAGACACCAGCGAGGGGACCAGGCCGAATTCCTTGAGCATGGTGATCTGGCCCTCATTGGTTTCGAGCGTGTATTTCAGGTACTCGTAAGCCGCTTCCTTGTTCTTCGACCCCGAAGTGATGGCCAGCGACGACCCGCCGAGATTGGCGGCGCGTGGCCCGTCGGCGGTAAGACTCGGCATCAGGTAGACGCCCCATTTGCCGTTTTCGCCGGCCGATTCGGTGCGGATGGTGCCTTCATACCAGCCGCCATAGACCTGGGTGGCGACGGTGCCGGCGGTGTTGTTGGTGATCTTGGTGCCCCAGTCGGCCGAGGAGATGATGCCGGCGTCCTTCATCTCCTTGATCTTGGCCAGCGTATCGACGCATTTCGGCTGGTTTACCGTGATCGACTGGCCATCCTCGGAGAAATAACCGCAGCCCTGTTCATTGGAGATCATGCGGAAGAATTCGGTGTCGCCGTTGAAGTCGGCGTTGGTCATGGTGACGCCGGGATTGGCGGCCTGGATCTTCTTGCCGGCGGCGATGAAATCGTCCCAGGTCTTGATCGATGCCGGATCGACGCCGGCCTTTTCGTAGAAGTCGCGGCGGTAGAAGGCGGCGACCGGGCCGGAATCCCATGGCATCGCATAGGCCTTGTCGCCGACCTCGAGCTCGGTGCGCTTGAAATCGGGGAATTTCGCCTGATCCTCGGCGCTGTAGCCCAGCGTGTGCAGGTCGACGAAGCAATCGGGAAACTGGCTCCAGTAATTCTCGGCCTCGCCGTTCTCGATGGTGACGACATCAGGCAGGCCGACGCCGCCGGCGGCACATCCGGCGATCGACTTGTCATAGGTCGGCTGGTTGCCGAGATCCTGGACGGTGACCTTGATGTCAGGATGCAGCTTGTTGAACCCGGCAATCGTCGCCTTCAGCGACGAGGCGGCGATGTTCCAGCTCCAGATGGTGATTTCGCCCGATTGCGCGAAGGCCGGGGCTGAACCCAAGGCAAGCGCGAGCGCGGCGCAGGACAGTATGATGCGCATTGAAATCCTCCCATTTCATTTGCTCTCTCTGCGAGCCGGGCTAGACTATGCGGCGCGGAAGGCTTGTCCCCGACAAAGGGAATACGAAATTGGCGGAAAGTAAGATGCCGGACCGGCCGTTTTACCAGCCTGGCGCCAGCAGCGTGGAAGGAATGCCGCTGCTGTTGCAGATGTTCCACACCGCACCCCTGGTGATGCTCAAGCCGCACTGGCATGCGCAGGTCGAGGTGAACTTCATCGTGCGCGGCAGCGTGCATTACCGCATGAACGACCACGAAATCTCGCTTTCGGCCGGTGAGATGTGCCTGTTCTGGGGCGGACTGCCGCACCAGATGGACGATTTGAGCGACGACGCCATCTATGCCGGCGCGCATCTGCCGCTGGTGCATTTCTTCCGGCTGCATCTGCCGGCTGACATACGTCACCGGCTGATGACGGGTGCCACGCTGGTGACCAGCGCCACCGATCAATCCGACAACGATAATTTCGACCGCTGGAACCGCTACGCCCGCTCCGGCGACCCGGCCAGGGCGGAGCACGCCGTCAACGAACTGTTGCTGCGGCTGGAGCGGGTACGATTCGAGCCCTACAGGCTGGTGCCGGAAAACGCGGCCGGACAGGAAGCGGGCAGCCCGTTCGACCAGCAGTCGTCACGCAATGTCGGGCGCATGTGCGATTTCATCGCCGAGAATTTCCTCTACGACATCGATTGCATGAACATAGCGGCGGCCGCCGACCTCCATCCCAAATACGCCATGAGCATCTTCAAGAAATCGACCGGCATGACGCTCAACGAATATGTCAACCTGTTGCGGCTGAGCTATGCGCAGGCGCTGCTCATGCACCAGGATGCCAATGTGCTCAGGGTGGCGATGGATTCGGGCTTCGGTTCGCTCAGCGCCTTCAACAAGTCGTTCCGGAAGCTCGCCGGCATGACACCTACGGATTTTCGCAAGGGATTGGCGGGCGCCAGATAGCGGCGACGCGGCGCGGAAACCAGCGCATCGGGCGGCACTTCTTTTCCTGCCGGAAATCCGCATCTGGGCGCTGGACAGGCCGGATTCCCATGCTATAACCCACGCGCTTTCAAGGGACGCCCACGGCGCTTCCATGAAATCCGGAGCGCGAGTTTTCGTTAGCCGGAACAGGCCCAGATAGCTCAGTTGGTAGAGCAGCGGACTGAAAATCCGCGTGTCGGTGGTTCGAATCCGCCTCTGGGCACCATTTTTTCTCAATTGAACCAAAGACTTACTCTCTAGCGCAATAGCCTAGATGGCTTTAACATCCGTGGCCATCTGCCAGGTCGGCCGCCGTCTCGTCATCCCGGGCAAGCCCAGGGCATCGAGAACTCCGACGACGCTCGCCTCCGTCAGAAGATCCTCCGCGGGCCGAGTTGCCAGCCAGCGCCAAGCCAACAGCATTCGGCCGGCGGGACCGACGTCGTCTCCAGGTCGCGTCGGCAGAACGGCATCATGAAGTGCCGCTTCATCTTCTACACGCCCCATCTGCCGCGCGTTTACCGCCGCCGCAGAAAGCTTTTTTGACGAAACCTGCTCGTTCTTCCAATCCTCCTGACCAACATTGACCACATTTGATTGGCAAATGCCGTCAAAATCAGTCAAAATAATTCCAATGAAGCCAAAAACGGTGGGAATTCGCCGACCAAGAATGACAAACGATTGGGCTCGCTGGATGGATTCGTGATATTTGCGGGACATCGCTCGCCGTGATTCAGGCGAGCGCGTTTGCGGCACCGTGCGGAGATACAGACGTGGCAAGGAATGTCCGGAAATCAGCGGTGGAGGACATGGCGCCATCGGCGTCCGCCGGATCATGGGAAGACGATGGCGGGCGCGGACGGGTCGATTTGATTCCGGCCAAGCGTCATGCCTTCATTCTCGAATGCCTTAAACGGCAAGGAGCCGTAGGCGTTCAGGAACTCATCGACCTCATCGGCGCATCGCCTTCGACCATCCGGCGCGATCTCGAGACGCTTGAACGGCAGGGAGCACTGGAGCGAACGCATGGCGGGGCGATGCTTCAACGCACGCAACTCGCCACCTTCGAGCCGGATCTCGCCACCGCGGCCCATTTCGCCAGGGCCGAGAAAGAGGCCATCGGCGCCGCCATGATGTCGGAACTTCGCGCCGGCCAAAGTGTCATTTTCGACGCAAGCACGACCGTGCTGGAAGTCGCCCGCGCTATCGCTGCGGCGCCTATCCCGCTTACGGCCGTCACCAACAGCCTTGCGATCGCGCAGATACTTGCAACCGTGCCGGAAGTGCGCCTGGTCATGCTGGGAGGCACCTGCAAGCCGGGCTCTCTGACCCTGGTCGGCCAGCCCGGCGAGAATTTCCTGCGAACCATCCACGCCGACGTGGCCATCCTGGGGACTCATGCCATCACAGGGGACATGCTCACGGAGACCTCGCTAGAGGTCGCGGCGATGAAGCAGGCGATGATCGCGGCGGCGCGCCGTGTGGTCGTGCTTGCGGACAATTCGAAGTTCACTGCCCCCAATTTCTGCACCATCTGCCGTCTGGCCGATATTCACCAGATCATTACCGACGAGGGCATCGATCAAGCTCACCTCACCAATCTTCGGACGCTCGATGTGAACGTCCGCGTCGTGCGCGTCAGCCGCCCAGGTTCTTCAGTTGAGCGCTCTTGAGGGCGTGGATATCCGGGTCGTAGCCGACGACCTGACCGGCGCCCTGGACAGCGCGGTTTCCTTCGCATCGCCTGGCCACGGCATTGGGGTGAGCTGGCGACTGGACGGTCCGCTTTCGGAGCGCATGGCTGTCGATGTCGCCACACGAGAGGGCGCCGAGGCGACGGCCGTCGCCAGGCACCGGGCGCTCGCGCCATGGCTCGCCGCCGGACAATTGAGTTTCAAGAAGATCGACAGCCTTTTGCGCGGTCACGTCATCGCCGAAATAGAAGCCTGCATCGCCAAGGGGACGTACCAGCGCGTTGTGCTGGCGCCTGCTTTCCCATTTCAGGGGCGCGTTACGCGCGTCGGGCGCCAATGGCGGCTCGATCGGCCCGAAATGGTAGGTCCCGACCTCCTCGCCGACCTCGGCCAGCGCTTTTCGGCCGGGCGTTCAACACCGGGGGCCCGGCCGATTCATTTCATCACCCTCTACGATGCCGAAACGGACACGGACCTGGACAAGATCGTCGCAACGGCCAGAGTGCCGGAGGCACGGACCTTGTGGGTCGGTACGGGCGGCTTGGCGGCGGCACTTGCACGGTACATGAAAGCGCCGCGGGAGCCTGCTCTTGCGTTATCCGCGCCGTTCCTTGGCCTTGTCGGCACAAATCACGAGGTCACAGCGGGACAGGTGGCCCTCTTTGCCGCCCGGCATGCGGATGCGCATATCGTTATCGAACGCGACATCGACAAAGCGAAAAAGCGCTTGGCGGAACGGATGATGCAAGGCGCGCCTTCGATTGTCAGCGTCGCCGCATCGGGTGATCGCCACGCGGTGGCGGATCATATCGGCAAGGTGTTTGCCTCGCTTCTCGAAGGCCTGCCAAGGCCCGGCACGTTGCTCGTCACTGGCGGCGAAACATTGCGGTCGGTGTGCGACAGCCTAGGCGCCGTCGAACTCACGGTCGAAAGCGAGATCGAGCCGGGGCTGCCGGTTTCCGTCATCAAAGGCGGCATTTTCGAAGGACTGGCCACGATTTCGAAATCGGGCGCGTTCGGCGACAGCGCCCTGCTCTGCAGGCTTGCCGTTCTCGCGCGTCCCTGATCAGGACGATTGCCGGCAAAGTGGCGCCCCATCCGCCCTGCTTGTCAAATAGCGTCAAAAAACACTGCGAAGCCGAGCGTGGCCGAGATCTCAGCCCGCAGAGGAGAGGCGCAGGCCCGATCGGCCGTGAAATTTGATTGCGAATGATCGCGAAAGAAAACTATTGCGCATATGTGGCTAGAAGGATTAGAAGATGATCACAATTGACCGATATGGGGTGTTTATGTCTGGTCCAAGGCTCGGCATCACAATGGGTGATCCCGCGGGCATCGGCCCCGAGATCATCGCGAAGGCATGCGCACGGCTGAAACCGCGCCTTGCCGACGGGTCACTGTCGCTTCTCATCATCGGCAGCGTCACCGCGATGCACGCGATGGAGTTCATTTCAGGACGTATCGAGCGGGAAGAACCGTCGGCTTCGGCCGCCAGACCTTTTCCGCCCGTGGCCATTCTTGAGGCCGGACCAGAGCGGGCCCCCATAGAGACAGGCGTCATGTCGGCCGAAGGCGGGCGCCTTGCCTACCTGGCCATAGAAAAAGCTGTTCGCCTGGCCCAGGCCGGCTCGATTGCAGGCATCGTTACGGCTCCTCTCAACAAGGAAGCGCTCAACCTGGCCGGCTATCACTATGCCGGCCATACCGACATGCTGGCAGAACTGACGGGCGCACGCGATTCCGTGATGATGCTTGCCCACGGCGATTTTCGCGTCAGCCATGTCTCGACCCATGTGGCGCTGGCTCAGGTTCCCTCGAAACTGACCGAACCCCGATTGCGGCGGGTGATCCAGTTGACCGTCGAGGCATTGCAAGGGCTCGGCATTGCCCATCCGCGCATTGCGATTGCCGCGCTCAACCCGCACGCTGGCGAAGGCGGCATTTTCGGTCGTGAGGATATCGACATCACGACCCCGGTCGTCGCCTCATACACATCGCCCGATTTCACCGTGGTTGGACCTGTTCCGGGCGACACGGTCTTCGTCAAGCTGCGTGCCCGTCAGTATGACGCGGTGGTCGCGATGTATCACGACCAGGGCCATGTCCCGGTGAAACTGCTCGGCTTCAATGTCGACCCCGCGACCGGTGAGTGGAAAGCGCTCTCCGGTGTCAATGTCACGCTCGGCCTTCCGATCATCCGCACGTCCGTCGACCACGGCACGGCCTTCGATATCGCCGGCAAGGGCATCGCCAACGAGGACAGTCTGGTCGAGGCGATCGAATTCGCCGTCCAGATGGCCGCGGCAAAATCCAAACCTTAGGCGCCGGCACGCCTGCAACGCACCAAGAAGCGGATCGAACCATGGCTGTAGAGAAGTCCCATCTCATGCTGATCGACGGCAAATTTGTCACCGGCGAAGCCGGCAGGCGCCCGGTGATCAACCCGGCCAACGGCAAGGCTTTTGTCGACGTGCCCGAGGCAAGTCCGGATCAGGCTCGCCAGGCGATAGAGGCAGCCCGTAAGGCGCAGAAAGCCTGGGGGCTCAAATCACCCCTCGCCCGTGCGGCGATCATGAAGCGGATCGCGGTGTTGATCCGGCAGAACGCCCGACATCTGGCCGAGGTGGTCGTCAGGGAACAAGGCAAGCCGATCAATGAGGCCATGGGTGAAGTCGGCGGTGCGGCCGAGTTCTTCGACTACTACGCCGAGTTTGCCCGCCGCATTCAAGGTGAGATCCTGCCATCCGACTACGCGGGAGAGCAGGTCTGGATCCAGCGCGTACCCGTAGGCGTCGTCGCCGCCATCATTCCCTGGAATTATCCGAGCGCCCTGGTCAGCCGAAAGGTGGCGCCCGCCATGATCGCCGGCGACACCATCGTCCTTAAACCGCATGAAGACACGCCGCTTTCGGCGCTCGAAATGGCTCGCATCTTTGTGGAGGCGGGCGTGCCGGACGGCGTGGTCAACATCATAACAGGACGAGGCGAAACCATAGGCGAGGTGCTGTGCACGGAACCCGGCGTCGACCTCATCACCATGACCGGAAGCGTGCCGACCGGCAAGCGCATCATGGCGAATGCCTCGCGCAACCTGACGCCCGTTTCGCTGGAGCTTGGCGGCAAGGCCCCCTTCATCGTCCTGGCCGATGCCGATCTCGACCTGGCGGTGCGGTCGGCGGCCACTTCGCGCTACATGAATTGCGGGCAGGTCTGCATATGCAACGAACGCACGCTCGTTCACCGTTCGATTTACGATCAGTTCGTCACGCGTTTCGTGGAGTTCTCGAAGTCGCTGGTCGTCGGTGATCCGATGCAGGCGAATACCGATATCGGCCCCAAAGTAAGCCGTGAGGAATTGGAAAAGGTCGAGGTGGTCCTGGCGGAGGCCGTCGCGGGCGGCGCGAAGCTGGCTCTGGCCGGCGGACGCCCGGCCAAGGCGCCGATCGACGGCGGCTACTGGCTCAATCCGACCGTATTGACCGACGTGACGCCCGACATGCCGATCATGACGCGGGAAATCTTCGGTCCGGTCGTGCCGATCATGCCTTTCGATACCTTCGAGGAGGCCGTCAGCATCACCAATGCCAGTCGCTATGGCCTGTCGGCCTATCTTTTCACCAACGATCTGGGTCGCGTCATGAACGCCGTCAACGAGGTTTCGTTTGGCGAAATCTATGTGAACCGGATCGGGCCAGAAATGCTGCAGGGCTTCCATGTCGGCTTCCGCGAGAGCGGATTGGGCGGTGACGACGGCGTACACGGGCTCGAGAGCTACATGCGCAAGAAGACGGTCTATGTGAATTACTCGGGTGCCGCCACGGCGGCATTGATGCCTTACGGGCGCTGAACAGCGCCCAGCCAGTACGACCAGCCAGGTCGCTACCCGGCCAAAATGGCCGTTTCATCTCATCGGGAGGAATAAAATGCACTATCGTGGATTCATGGCGGCGGCTTTGGCCGTGGCACTGTCGGGGTTGGCCGCATCTTCGGCGATCGCCGACGACACCATTCCACCGGAAGCAAAGGCGTTGCTTGAGCCGTTGCCCCTATCGCCGAGAGGCCAACCCGTTCCGGGCTTCCCGGACGGTCCACCGGCGGTGTCGCCAGACGTGCTGAAATTCTCCGATGCCGACCTTGCAAAGCTGAAGGCCGGAAAGTTCACCGCCGGGCTGGTGATGCACACCATGGATGCCGGCTGGCCTCAATTGCAGGTGGCCGGGATCTCGAACACGCTCAAGGACCTTGGCATCGAGGTTGTCGGAACCACCGACGCCAAGTTCCAGCCCGGCCAGCAGATCAGCGATCTCGAGCAGATGATCGCACGCAAGCCGGATGTGATCTTCTCGATCCCGATCGATCCGAAGTCCGAATCCGAAGCCTACAAGAAGGCGGCGGCAGCCGGCATCAAGCTGGTTTTCATGGACAACGTTCCGGTCGATATGGCGCCGGGCAAGGACTATGTGTCCGTTGTCGCTTCCGACAATGAGAAGAACGCCTATTTCGCCGCGCAGGAACTTGTCGGGGCCATTGGCGGCAAGGGCGAGGTCGGCATCATCACGCTGGTCTATGACTATTACTACTCGGTCGCGGCCCGCAAGGTCGGCGCACTCAAGGCATTCGGCGAACACCCCGACATCGAGGTCGCGGACGTCGGTACCTTCACGGCGCCTGAGAAGGCCTACGAGGTCGCCACCGCCATGTTGACGGCGCATCCCGACATGAAGGGCATTTTCGTTGCCTGGGACACGCCCGCGCAGCAGGTCGTGGCCGCGGCCAAGACACTCGGCCGCGACATCGTCATCACCACGAATGACATTGCCGCAGACAGCGCGCTGAACGTTGCACGTGGCGAGTTTCTGGCCGTGGGTGCGCAACGCCCCTACGACCAGGGTGTCGCGGAGGCCAAGGCGGCCGCGCTTGCTCTGCTTGGACATGACGTCCCGCCGTACATTTCGGTACCGACATTGCGCGTCAAGAAGCTCGACCTTCTCAGTGCCCTCAAGCAGGTCACCAAGGAAGATGCGCCGGCTTCGGTGGTGAAAATCTGCAACGGCGAGTGCTTCTAGCTCATTCTTTCGCCGGCGGGCCGCAGCAGTCCGCCGGCGCTCCCCGAGCGATCGAGAAATCGTCATGGCCGAAGCGAAAACTTCAACGTCCCAGCGCCCTATCGTAACGATGCAACGCATCGGCAAGTCGTTTGGCGCGAACCGCGTGCTGTCGGACATTTCGTTCGAGGTCAAGGCCGGCGAAACGCATGCACTGCTCGGCGAAAACGGTGCGGGCAAGTCGACGCTCATGAAGATCCTCATGGGCGCGTATCGGACGGACGAAGGCCGGATTCTGTTCGACGGCGAGGATGTCACCGCCCTGTCGCTTCGAGAGAGGATCGATCGCGGAATCGCAATGATCTTCCAGGAGCTGAGCGTCTTGCCGAACCGTTCGGTTGCCGAAAACCTGTTTATCCTTCGCGAGCCGCTCGCCTTCGGCCGACGTGTCGATGCCCGAAAGATGCTGCGCGAGGCCCGGGCTCTGATCGAGCGATATGCCTTCTCGCTCGATGCTTCGGCACGTGTGGGCGACCTGGCGTTCGCTCAGCGCCAGATGGTCGAGATTCTCAAAGCGATCTCGCGAGGCGCCAAGCTGCTCGTAATGGACGAGCCGACTTCGTCCCTGACCATCCATGAGGAGGAAACGCTTTTTCGGACAATCGGTCAGCTCAAGCAGAACGGAATCGGTATCGTCTACATCAGCCATCGCATGGCCGATGTGCTGCAGCTTTCGGATCGCATCTCGATCATCAAGGATGGACGACTGGTCGGTCCGCTCGATCCGGAGAAGACGTCCATCGAGGATATCGCGGCGTTGATGTCCCGGCCCAAGGTCGAAACACCTTCCCCTGCCGCAGCCGCGCCAGCAAATCGTAAACCGGCAACGCCCGCCGGGACGCCGGCTCTTGAGGTCCGTGACCTTGCCACCTCGCGCAAACTGTCCGGCGTGTCGTTCTCGATCGGCCCGGGCGAGATCGTCGGCCTTGCCGGGCTTGTCGGCAGTGGCCGCTCGACCCTGGGCAAGGCCTTGTTCGGCGTCCTTCCGGATGTAACCGGCGATATCGCCGTCGGGAACGATCCCGTCCAGCCGGGCAGTGTCAGCAGGGCCATCGCTGCCGGTATCGCGCTTGTTCCCGAAGACCGTCGGCTCGAAGGTCTTGTGGGTGGTCGCTCGATCGAGGAGAACCTCGCCCTTCCGCGCCTTTCCGATTTCTCGCTGGCGGGTCCGTTCGGGCCGATGGCGAAGGCCCGGATAACGGCTCTGTTCAGACAATACCGGGACGATCTCAGTATTCTGTGCCGCGGTCCCTTACAGAAAGCCCAGGAGCTTTCGGGCGGCAATCAGCAGAAGATCGTCTTCGCCAAATGGCTAGCCATGAAGCCGAAGCTGTTGATCCTCGACGAACCAACCTCCGGAGTCGACATCAATGCCAAGCGCGATATGCGCGAACTTGTGCGCCGCACGGCCGGCGAAGGCGTCGCCGTACTGCTCATTTCTTCGGAACTCGAAGAACTCCTGGATTTGTCCGATCGCATTCTGGTGATGGCGCAGGGGCGGATTACGCGCAGCATCGATCGCGCGGACGACGAGACAAAACTTCGCGCGTTGCTGCAGGCCGAGGCGGCCAGACAAGTCAGTGCGCGCGCCCAGGGAGTTGCAGCATGAAACCGTCCCCTATGCCCTCGCACGCAAATGCGATAAATTTTCTCCGCGATCACATCACCTATGTGATCTTCCTGGCGATAACCCTCTACTTCGTCCTGTTTGCTCCCCACTTCGCGTCTGTCTCGACCGCAAGCGCGGTTCTGCGCATCACAGCCATCGTTTCGGCAATGGCGATCGGCATGACATTCGTCATCATCTGCGGCGAAATCGACCTGTCGGTAGGATCGGTTGCAAGTTTTTCAGGGATGATCGGAGCGCTGCTGCTCGGCCAGGATGTTCCCACCTATATGGCAGCTCTTCTGGTGCTGGCCGCCGGCGCAGCGATCGGGGCCACCTCGGGCATCCTTGTTACGAAAATACGCATTCCATCGTTTCTTGTGACCCTTGGCATGCTGTCGATCTTCTCCGGACTGGCGCTGACGATCACCGGCACCCGGCCAGTGTCTATCGTCGATGATGACTTCTCGAACCTGTTCTGGAACGGCAGTTTTCTGGGCGTGCAGGCGCCAATCTGGTGGACAATCGTCCTAACCGCCGTCGGCTATTATCTTCTGCATCAAATGCCCTTCGGCAGGCGTGTCTATGCGACCGGTGGAAATCCTGTTGCCGCCCGCTTTTCCGGGGTGCGGACGGACAGCGTCAAGATCTTCGCCTTTGTGCTGTCCGGCATGATGGCATCCCTTGCAGGCATGATGCTCGCGGCCCGCTCCACCGCCGGCAATCCCAGCCTGGGAGCGGGTCTCGAACTCGACGTCATCGCGGCCGTGATCATAGGCGGGACAAGTCTCTTCGGCGGCTCTGGATCGATCGTCGGTTCTGTCGTCGGCGCAATCTTCATAGGGATTCTCGGATTTGGTCTTCTCGTGCTCGGTCTTTCGACCAGCATCCAGGAGGTGATCAAGGGCGCTATCATCATCATTGCCGTCTCGTTGAACCGGCGTTGAAAGCAGCAGAGTTCCATGACCCGACGAAACGCGCGCTTTCCACGCGTTGACTGATGAAATCGCGCCGCGCCCACCTGAATTTCTCCCCCGGCTTCACGGCCCGCTCGGTGCCAGCGCTAACCGCCGACTTCGTTGGCCAGGTGGTCCTTCATGAGGTCACCATAGGGTTCAACATTGAATGCCGTCGGAAAATTCTCAGGCTTATATGTCGGGATCGCCGCCTTCCGATCCAGAACCGACTGATGGACCAGCGGCCGCCGTTCCTGTCGCTCGATCATGCGAGGCTCGGCTTGCGGTAGGTAGAAGCCGAGGACCGATCTTCGCTTCCATTCACGCCATTTGACCGATTTTGGGACCCACTCGAGCGGCTTCCAGCCCAGGGTCATTGAATCATGCACGATCCCCAGCGGGTCGGGGCTGACGAACGTCATCGTCCCCTCGCCCTTCCCTTCCCCGAAGACAAGCCGCTCCAGCATGCGGGAATTGGTCTGCAATCCAGATGCTTTGGCCTGATCAATCATCCAGGCGAGCGGAAATTTGGATATGGCGCTTTCCTCTTCAGGATAGCCACCGCCGACATCCGAATGAGATCCGGCGAACCAGACTTGCCTGATGTCCTGCTCTTTTGCCGGCGCAATCTTGTCGAAAGGGTTTTCGACGAATGGCTGCGGCTCGATCCACCGGTTCAGCCGGAACATGCGGCGATGCTCATCGATCGCAATTGCATGTCGAAAGACTTCGACGCTCGGGTTGGTCCTCGTATGCGGCAGTGTCAGAAGCTGTGGCAGAAGCCGGTCGCTTCGCGGCACGATGATCGACGCCACGGTGTCCCAGACACCAAGAAATCTGATGCGCGCTTCCCGGGCTCCTGAAACCTTGGAAAAGTGCCAGGCAACGTTAAGGTCGTGCTCATCGCTGGCTTGCTTGTAAGAGCTTACGGCATACTCGACGATATTGAGTTGGTCCGGATGCAGCAGGCCGATCATGTGGATCAAGCCCGCAACGGCGCGGGCTGTGTAGGCTCCCCGGCTGAAGCCAAAGAGGAAGATTGCGTCCCCTTCGACGTAGTGCCTGCAGATGAAGGCGTAGGCGCCGGCGATTTCGGCGTCGAGACCATATCCAGTTGCGAGCTCGAACACGGATTTCGCGTTCTGGCGCCATCGCGTCCAGGCATCGCTGGCACCGATGGTTCCTATGCCGGCGTCATAATAGACGCGCTGCTCCTCATTCTTCTTCAGAATGCGGAACAACTTCAAGACATTCGAGAGATTGCGCTCGATCTGGTTTCCCGTTCCATCGCAGCAGACAACGATGTTTTTGCCAGTCTGCTTCAACGCCACGGCCTCTGAAGGTCCAGTTCAGACCAACCGACTTTGACCCAAGCTGTCGATCACATCAACAGGCGTCTGACGACGGATACCGATGAGAATGTAGGCGGCGCGGTCGGCGTGTGTGCGGTGGCGAAAGAAGAGGCCTTCAATCAAAGAAGCCCGTATCCTCTTCCCTGAGATACTTCCTGGCTGCTTCGGCGTCGATATCGAGGCCCAGTCCCGGCGCTTCCAGCAGGTCCACCATGCTGTCCTTCACGATCTGCGACGGCAGGCCGATCACGAGATCCTCCCACCAGGGGTCGGAGGCGCTGGGATATTCGAAGGCGATGTAGTTGGCGGGCAAGGTGGCGCAAACGTTGATCAGGGCGCCGAGGCCCAGCAGGCCGTTCGCGGTGCCATGCGGCGCCATCAGGATCGAGTGCATGTAGGCGTGCTCGGCGACCCATTTGAGCTCGGCAATGCCGCCGATGTCGGCAGGATCGGGGCCGATGACGCGCACCGCCTGCGTCTCGATCAGCTCCTTGAAATTGTGCCGCAAGTAAATCTGCTCGCCGGTATGGATTGGCGTCGAGGTGGAGGTGGTCAGCTCCCGATAGGCCTGCGGATTGACCCACGGCACGTAGTCGCCGGTCAGCATGTCCTCTAGCCACATCAAATTGTACTTCTCCACCGCGCGAGCGAACTTGATCGCATCGGGCAGCATCCAGCCCGGGCCGCAGTCGAGCGCCAGGCTGACCTTGTCGCCCAGCACTTCCTTCATGGCGATCACGCAGTCGAGCATGTGGTTGAAACCGCGCTCGCTGATCACGCCCTGATCCATGGCACCGTGATAGCCGGCTTTCTTCTGCGTCACGCCATAATGGAAGTCCTCGATGCTGTCCTTCATGTTCGAGTGGAACGAGATTCCTTGCTTGACCATGAAGAAATTCTGCGGCTGCTCCATCATCCATTTGACGTCGGCTGCATAATCCTCCGGCCGGTCGCCCGCGCGTTTCCGGCGGATCGAGCCGTTATAGACGCGCACCTTGTCGCGGACCTTGCCGCCGAGCAGTTTGTAGGCCGGCACGCCAGCGGCCTTGCCGGCAATGTCCCACAGCGCATGCTCGATCGCGGAGACGGCGGCGCCATAGGGCTTGAACGAACCTCGCTGGCGGATCTTCAGCATCACCCGCTCGACGTCGGTCGGATCCTCGCCGATCAGCGCCTCGCGGAAATGCAGCACAAAGGGCTTGAGGTAGGTCTTGGTGAACTCGACCTCGCCAAGGCCATGCAGGCCCTCGTCGGTCACGATGCGGACGATCGGGTGCTTGCCGATGACGGCGCAGCGCAGGTCGGTGATCTTCATGGCGCAGTCCTATTTCACAGACGAGAAAGCTGTCGGCGTGAGCAGCTGGCTGCCGATATTGGCAACGATCTGGCCGTCACGCTCAGACTCGTCCCGGGCCCTGTGCCATGCCGGATCGGTGACGAAAGCCGCCCATTTCGCCTCTCGCTCGGCCAGCGATTCCCAGGCGAGGAAATAGGTGAGGCGATTGCTGTTTTCGCCGATCGCCGTGGTGAAAAACCCGGCTTGGCGGATGCCATGCCTCTCCCAGATGGCCAGCGTTTGGTCGGAAAAGCGCTTGAGCAAAGCCGGCAGCCTGCCCGGCAGGCAGTCATAGATACGCAGTTCGTAGATCATGGTTTCGTCCGTTTCTTTCTTCGCCTCTCCCCTCGGAGAGGTCGACACGAATGGTCGGTCGTTGGCCCCTGTGAGCTTGGAATGAGGGCTGGGGTCCGGGCTAACTCCAGGTCCGGTCCCAGCTATATTCATTGTCCCAATGCTCGGTGGATTGCCAGATGCCGGCGACACCCGGCTGCAGATGCTGCGAGATCACTTCGTCGACGACGTCGTCGATCCCCAGACCCGGCTTGTCCGGAACAGTGATGAACCCGCCCTTCACGAGCGGCTTGGGCGGGCCGGTGACGATATCGTCCCACCAGTCCACATCGGCGGAGTGGTATTCGAGCGCCATGAAGTTCTCGGTCGCGGTCGCGACATGGGCCGCGGCCATCGCGGCGATTGGACTTTCGGCCATGTGGATGGCCATGGCGACGCCGTGATCCTGCGCCATGTCGCCGATCTTCTTGGTCTCCAGGATGCCCCCGCTGGTGAGCAGGTCCGGGTGGATGACGGAGAGACCGCCGCTCTTGAGCAGGGGTTCGAAGGCCTCCTTGAGGTAGATGTCCTCGCCGGTGCAGATCGGCACCGAGGTGGCCTGCTGCAGTTGACGGTACTGCTCGGTATATTGCCAGGGAATCACGTCCTCGAGCCAGGCAGGAGCGTATTTCTCGATACGGCGCGACAGGCGTATGCCGTCCTGCAGCGAGATGTGACCGACATGGTCGATGGCGAGCGGGATCTCGTATCCGATCACCTCGCGGACCTCGTGGATATACTGCTCGAGCAGGTCGATCCCCTTTTCGGTGAAATGCAGGCCCGTGAACGGGTGCGGCACGTTCTGCGCATCGTAGGCGAGATTGCGCGCCTTGCGCTCCCCGAGGGATCCGCCGCGGCCGCGCGGGTTGGCGTAAAACCCTTGGAGCGCGCCGGCGGGAGCGGCCACCGCGCCCGGGACATGGGCGATCTGCATCAGGCCAAGGTCCATCTTGAGGAAGGTGAAGCCGCGGTCCATGCGCTCGTTGAGGCGTTTTCCGGTTTCGGTGCCGCTCGGTTTCTCGGCATCGGTATCGCAGTAGACGCGCACCCGATCGCGAAACTTGCCGCCAAGCATCTGGTAGACGGGGACGCCATAGGCCTTGCCGGCGAGATCCCACAGCGCGATCTCGACCGCCGACACGCCGCCGCCTTGCCGGCCGTGACCGCCGAACTGCTTGATGCGGCGAAACAGACGATCGATATCGCAAGGGTTCTCGCCAAGCAGCCGGCTTTTCAGCATCAGCGCGTAGGTGGCGCTGGCGCCGTCACGCACCTCGCCAAGCCCGACGATGCCCTGGTTGGTGTAGATCTTGAGCAGCGCCGTGGTGAACGGTGCGCCGACGATCTCGGCCACCCGCATGTCGGTGATGCGAAGGTCGGATGGTTTGGAGTTCGTGTTGACCCGATCGAGAGCCTCGCCGGCTCCGCCCGTCTTTGGCATCACTCGTCCTCGTTCTGGTTGGGTTTGTCGCCCCCGACGCGGGCCGGCATCGAGCGTTGCTAACTCAGCTCGATCTCATGGGCTTGCAGGTAATCGCGGTTCATCTCGACACCGAGCCCAGGCTTCGACGTCAGTTTGAGGCTGCCGTTCGAAACGTCGAGTGGTGTGTCGATGAGATGGTCGTATTTGCCCAGGTTCCACTCCGACGTCTCGAGTTTGTAGAAGTTAGGAACGGTCATCATCACCTGCGCGCCTGCAACCACGTTGATCGGTCCCGCAGCGTCATGCGGCGAGACCGGGACGTAGTAGGCCTCGCACAGGGCAGAGATCTTCTTGAGTTCGGTAATGCCCCCGGTCCAGGTGACGTCAGGCATGATGTAGTCAGCGAGCTTGTTTTCGAGCACCGGCACGAAGTCCCACTTGGTGTGGCCGCGCTCGCCCCACGAGATGGCGGCGCTGACCTTCTCACGCACCTGCTTGAGGGCATTGAGGCTCTCGGGCGGGCAAGGCTCCTCGAACCAGTCGATCTGGCCGGCTTCCTCGAGGCTTCGGCAGAGGCGAATGGCGGTCGGAACGTCGAAACGGCCATGCGCATCGATGAGGATATCGATATCAGGGCCCGCCGTTTCGCGGATCAGAGCCGTGAGTTCGGCCGCTTCGCGCTCGTCCTTGCGGGTCATGCTGCCATCGAGGTAGCCGTCCCGCTGTTCGCGCGACACGCCATCGGCGCCACGTCCCTGATGCGGGAAAGGATCAAACTTGAGCGCAGTGTGTCCGGACTCGACGATGTCCCGAATTTCGCGGACCACCGCCTCCTTGCTGGTAAATTTGGACTGGTTGGGATGGGTGTAGAGCGCGATTTCATCGCGCACCGGCCCGCCCAGCAGCTCGTAGATCGGCTTGCCCAAAACTTTGCCCCGGATGTCCCAGAGAGCTATGTCGATGGCGCTCACGCATTCGACCGCGGCGCCGCGGCTGCCCATATAGGTGAAGCTGCGGAAAATCTTGTGCCAGAGATGCTCGATCCGGGCCGGGTCCTCGCCGGTCACGGCAGCACCGATCTGCCGCAGGATCGTGCAGAGAGCGCGGTTGGCGAGCCTGGTGGTGGTTGTGATCTCTCCCCAGCCGCTCACCCCCTCGTCGGTCGTCACTTCGACGAACAGGTACTCTCCCCAATAGGACGCGTCGGACTTGATCAGCCACGGCCGAATGCTCGTAATTTTCATATCAGCTACCTCTGTCTGATCGTCGGGCTAACGATGTTCTGGATCGGGCATACTATCCGGCCCGAGCGGCGTTGCGCGCACGCATATGTTCGAGGATGTGCCGGCCGGAGCCCTCGACGTGGCGAGCAACGAGTTCGGCCGCCTTGTCGGCGTCTCCGGCTTTTACGAACGCGATGAGCTCGCGGTGCTCGCGAATGATCGCGGCACGCCGGGCAAGCGTGAAATTGAAACGCCGGCTTACGGCTCGCAGCACTTCACGATGCTTCCACCAAAGCTCGGCGGCATGGCGGTTGTAATGCCGCTGGTACATCACTGTGTGGAAGGCTGTATCCAGCTCGCTGTGCCTGAATGTATCGGCGAAGTTGTTCTCTTCAATCAGGTCCTGGAGACGTTGGAGTTCGGCAATGTCCTCGCCGGTGGCCATATTCACAAACCATCGCGTCAGGGCCGGCTCGATCAGAACGCCGATCTCATAAATATCGCGGACAAACTCCTGATCGATAGGCCGGACGCGCGCCCCGCGGTTGGGGAGAAAGGTAACAAAGCCTTCGCCGCGCAAGAGCTGCAGGGCCTCGCGAACGGGGTTGGTCGAGGTGCCGTGGCGCCGGGCGAGATCAGTGACCACAAGCCGTTCGTTGGCGGCAAGCCGTCCCTCGATAATGTCTTCCCTGATCAGCTCATAAAGCGAGGCGCCCTCGCTAGACGCCCCTATGGGGTCAATCCCCACCGGTGGCTTGGCTTTGAAATCGTTTGGTTCGGCCAAGGCCGGCTCCCCTGGATTAATACACACTCTTTCCGATTAACACGCAAAGTTTGGATAAACAATGTACGATCTAACGCGTTGACAGGCAATTCATGATCTGAAAACGTACAAGGCTCCCGAACGGGTACACAGGTACAAAGACGTCCTGCGATCGAACGAGCAAAAACCGCTTTTGCCTCGCCGCAAAGCGGCATGGGAGAACCAGGGAGGATACCTATGACGAGGATTATACTCGGCAGTGCGGTCCTGCGCGGCACTGTCGTCAGCGCCTTGGCGGCATCGCTGATGTCCACAGCGGCGCTGGGCGCGCCGCCGGTCGACCTCAGCAAGTGGTCGCCGGAATATGTCCGCGCCATTGCGGGAACACAGGATTTCGACACGGCGGCCGATTGTGCCAAGGTCACCCCGCTGGACTACAAGGGGCGACTGACCTTCTGGTATCAGGGTGTGTTCGAGGGCGACCCTGACCTCCTGCGCCAGTACTACAAGGAATTCTTCGAAACCTTCCGGAAGACCTATCCAAACATCCAGCTCGAGGAACAAGCCCTCACCTATAACGACCTTCTCGACAAGTTCCGCACCGCGCTCTTGGGCAATGCCGCGCCGATGGCGGTCCGCCTGCAAATCCTGGGTGGGACCGAATTCGCTTCAAAAGGCTATCTGCAGCCGCTCAAGCCCGAGGATGTCGGCTATTCGACCGAGGACTTCTGGCCCGGCGCCATGAAGGCCGTGACCTGGGACGGGGTGACCTACGGCATTCCAACCAACAACGAAACGATGGCGTTCATCTGGAACGCCGACATCTTCAAACGCGCCGGCCTCGATCCGGAAAAGCCACCGGCAACCTGGGACGACGTCGTCAAATATTCCAAGCAGATCCACGACAAGCTCGGCATTGCCGGCTACGGCCTCGTGGCTCGCAAGAATGCCGGCAATACGCCCTATCGCTTCATGCCTCAGCTATGGGCCTATGGTGGCGGCGTCTTCGACGAAGCGGCGGCAAACCCGACCTATGAGCAGGTCGAGCTCGATAGCCCGCAGAGCAAGGCGGCGCTGCAGGCTTCCTACGACATGTATGTTCGTGACAAGTCGGTTCCGGTTTCGGCACTCACCAACCAGCAGGCCGACAACCAGCCCCTGTTCGTCGCCGGCCAACTGGGCATGATGATCTCGCACCCGTCCGACTACAACGTCATGCTCGACCTGCAGAAGAAGGCGACGGGCACCGACAAGGACAAGGCGCAGACCGTCATCGACAATATGCGCTACGGCCTGATACCGGCTGGGCCCGACGGCAAGCGCGCGGTCGTGTTCGGCGGCTCGAACATCCACATCCTGAAGCCCGAATATGTCGAAGGCGGCAAGGTAGACGAGCCGGCCGCGAAGGCTATCATCTGCATGTGGACGAGCCCTGAATGGTCGCTGAAGATGGCCTATGCCGGATCGAATCCCGGCAACCTGAACGGCTTCAAGACCAAATGGATGAAGGAACGTCTGGACAACATCAAATTCCTCGATGTCACGACCTCGATGCTGCCATACGGCATCCCGTTCCCGGCGCTGCCGCAGGCCCCGGAGATCATGAACATCATCGTCCCGGACATGCTGCAGAATGCCCTGACCGGAGCGATGACCGTCGACCAGGCGGCGGACGACGCGGCCCAGAAGGTGAAGGACCTGATGGGCGGGCTCTAGTCCGCGCCTGACCTACGACCTGACCGGCTGCGCCGACAGTGCAGCCGGTTCGTTCCGAAGAACAAGGGCATACCATCGTGACGATCGTGACCGGCAAGGCCGAGGCGCGCCGAAAATTGCAACCCGGCAGGTCCGGCGCGCTGCGGAATATCTGGGAGCATCGCGCCGACTACGCGTACGTGCTGCCCGCGATCGCCGTGATGCTCATCGTCATCGCCTATCCGATCTACTACACGATCGAGCTGTCGTTCTATAAGACGCCGCCCGGCCTGCAGCTCCGTGACAAGACCTTCATCGGCTTCGACAACTACACGGCCATCCTCACCAGCGAGGTGTTCTGGAAAGTCACCTGGAACACGCTGGTCTGGACATTCGGATCCACCTTCATCTCCTTTGTCCTGGGGTTTGCCACAGCGCTGGCGCTCCACCGCGACTTTATCGGCCGCGGTGTGCTGCGCGCTATCCTGATCATTCCCTGGGTCATCAGCGCGGTCGCCGCCTCCTATATCTGGAAGTGGATCTACCATTCGGATTTCGGCATCATCGGCGCAGTGCTGGTCGGCCTCGGATTGGCCGACCGACCGCCGAATTTCATAGACAATGTCAGCACGGTTCTCCCCTCCCTGATCGTCGTCAACATCTGGCGCGAGTTTCCGTTCGCCATGATCATGATGATGGCGGGCCTGCAGACAGTCCCCGAGCAGTTGCTGCTCGCCGCGAAAGTTGACGGAGCCAATGCCTGGCAGCGCTTCTGGCACGTCACGTTCCCGCATCTGCGCAACGTCTCGGTGGTGACGATCCTGCTGCTGGCAGTGGCCAACTTCAATTCCTTCATCATCCCCTGGATCATGACCGGCGGCGGGCCGTCGAACGCATCGCATATCTGGATCACCCACATTTACGAGCTCGCCTTCGGCCGGCAGCGCTGGGGTGTGGCATCGGCCTATTCGGTGCTCCTGTTCATCATCCTGATGACGCTGGGCTACTTCTACGTCCGTGCGCTGAGCGGCAACGAGCGGAAGGAGAGCGGCGCATGAGCGCGATTGCCGAGACGGCCTCCCGAGGCCAAGCCCGTCGCCGTATGCGCGTCGGCGGGTGGCGTTGGGCCGGGCGCATCTTTCTCGTTTTCATGCTGCTTTATACGGCGTTGCCGATGATCTGGATGCTGATCACCTCGATCAAATCCGGGTTCGCGGCGACGCAATTCCCCCCGCAATGGTGGCCGGACGAGCCGACCCTCGCCAGCTATCAGAAATTGCTCGATCCGCAGAACAGCGTCGGCCAGGACTTCCTCCGCTTCTTCTGGAACAGCCTGTTCGTGTCGACCTTCACGACAATCCTTTCCGTGATCGTGGCTGTCCCCGCGGCCTACGCTTTTTCGCGCTTCAGTTTCCCCGGACGGAACTTCCTGTTCTTCGCCGTTTTGCTGCGCAACATGTTCCCGGCGGTGATCTTTCTCGTGCCGCTCTTCATCCTGATGCGCGCTATCGGCCTGGTGAACACCCACGGCTCGCTCATTCTCACCTATCTCACCTTCGGGCTGCCGCTGGCGATCTGGCTGCTCAAGGGCTTCTACGACAACATCCCGGTGCAGCTCGAGCAGGCGGCGCGCATCGATGGCGCAACGCGGTTCCAGGCCTTCATCCTGATCGTGATGCCGCTCTCGACGCCCGGGATCATCGCTACAGCGATCTATTCCTTCATCGGCGCCTGGAACGAATACATCTACGCCTACACCTTCCTTTCCAAGAACGAGCAATTGACGCTGCCGGTCGGCATCCAACGCTTCTTCTCGGAAAACACGACGGACTTTCCGGGCCTGATGGCGGCCAGCTTCATGATGAGCGTGCCCGTCGTGGTGCTGTTCCTCGTCCTGCAACGATACTTCGTACGCGCGCTTACAGAAGGCGCGGTCAAGCACTAGAGCCGGATGATTTCAGGTCGAACCGGCCTGAAATCTGAATCCGGCTCTAAATCAAGGAGATAGAGCACGATGCCGCCCGAAAACCGCTTCATACGTTTCGGCATCATGCTCTAGGGAGTTGCCTATGGCCCACGTGGTCCTCAAAGATCTCGTCAAGACCTATGGCGGCTTCAAAGCTGTCAACGATGTTTCGCTGACGGTCGATGACGGCGAGTTCGTGGCGCTGGTCGGCCCTTCAGGCTGCGGCAAGACAACCACGCTCAATCTCGTCGCGGGGCTGACCTCGATCACATCGGGCGACATCGTCATCGGAGACCGGGTGGTCAACGATCTCGACCCCAAGGACCGGGACATCGCAATGGTGTTCCAGAACTACGCGCTCTATCCGCAGAAATCGGTCTATAAGAACCTGGCGTTCCCGCTGCAGATGCGCAAACTCTCCAGGGACGAGATCGACAAGAAGGTCAGGGAAGCGGCGCGCGTTCTCGACATGACGCACCTGCTCGAGCGCAAGCCGCGGGAACTTTCGGGCGGGCAGCAGCAGCGCGTCGCCCTTGGCCGTGCCCTCGTCCGCGACCCCGCTGTGTTCCTTATGGACGAGCCGCTCTCCAACCTCGACGCCAAACTGCGCGTGCAGATGCGATCCGAGATCAAGCGCTTCCACCAGGACCTCAAGGCAACGATCATCTATGTGACGCACGACCAGCTCGAAGCCGTGACCATGGCCGACAAGATGGCGGTGATGAATGGCGGCTATCTGCAGCAATACGATTCACCGGCGCAGGTCTTTGCCCATCCGGTCAACATGTTCGTCGCCAGCTTCATCGGCAGCCCGGCGATGAGCCTCATTCCGCTGGAGGCTTCGACGGCAAACGGCAGCACCGCATTGACCAGCGCGGAAGGCTGGACGCTTGAGCTGTCGCAACTCAACGCGCGCAAGGTTCAGGGAGCGACCACCAAGAAGGTCGTGCTCGGCGCGCGGCACTCGACGATCAGGCTGCACAAAAGCGCGGTCCCCGGCGCCATTCCGGCCAAGGCCTATACGGTGGAGCCGACCGGAGACGTCACCTTCGTGCAAGCATTCCTGTCGGGCGCCATCGTCAACATCAGCGTGTCGCCCAACGTCGCCGTCAAACCTGATGAGCGGATCTGGCTCGAGTTCGACCAGGAGCGGATGCATCTGTTCGAC
The DNA here is from genome assembly GCF_020165515.1 of Mesorhizobium sp. BR1-1-13. NCBI lineage: Bacteria > Pseudomonadati > Pseudomonadota > Alphaproteobacteria > Hyphomicrobiales > Phyllobacteriaceae > Mesorhizobium > Mesorhizobium sp. BR1-1-13. Next base: position 73,316 of record NZ_JAIUIH010000007.1, on the reverse strand, counting down.
GGCGAAACTGAAATGGCCCTCAAGGCCGACTGAGACAGTGGAACGCAGGCGTGGATGACTAAGAACCTGAAGATCACCGCGATCAAGCCCTACCCGGTGTGGGTGGGAACGCGCAACCAGATGCTCGTCAAGGTCGAGACCGACCAGGGTATCTTCGGCTGGGGCGAGAGCGGCTTGAGCGGTCGCGAGAAAGCCGTGGCGGGCGCGGTCGAGCACTATCGCGAGTTTCTCATCGGCCGCGACCCGATGCAGATCGGGCGTATCTGGCAGGAGGTTTATCGCAGCCAGTACTTCGAAGGGGGTCGGGTCCTGCAGGCGGCGATTTCCGCCATCGACATCGCCCTTCATGACATCAAAGGCAAGGCGCTGGGGGTGCCGGTCTACGAGCTGCTTGGCGGCAAGCAGCGCGACCGCGTGCCCACCTTCGCCTCGACCGGAGACGAGGCCGAGGGCGATGTTGCGATCGAACGCGCCCGCGAACTGCGCGCGCAGGGCTGGCAGGCGATCCGCTTCTTCCCCACCGGACAAAGCAGCAAGGACGTCTTCGAGCCGCGTGAATCGATCGGCCCTACGGCGAGCATGCTGAACAAAGCGCGCGAGGCGCTGGGCGATGAGGTGGTGCTCGGCGTCGATTATCATCACCGGTTGTCGGTGGCCGAGGCGGCGAGCTTCTGCAACAAGCTCGGCCGCGGCGTGCTTGATTTCCTCGAGGAGCCGATACGGGCCGAGACACCAGAGGCGTACGAGTCCCTTCGTACGATGACCGACATCCCCTTTGCCATCGGCGAGGAATTTGCCAGCAAGTGGCAGTTCCTGCCTTACATCGAGCGCGGCATCCACCAGTTCAACCGGCTCGATGTCTGCAATGTCGGCGGGCTCACCGAGGCGATGAAAGTCGCTGGCTGGAGCGAGGCGCACTATGTGGACCTGATGCCGCACAATCCCCTTGGCCCGGTGTGCACGGCCGCAACCGTGCATCTCGCCGCCGCGGTGCCCAACTTCGCGTGGCTAGAGACCAGGATCCCCGAAAGGAAGCTGGGTTTCGACAATTCCGACTTTTTCCCCGTACAGCCAAGACTCGACGGGACCGATTATCCGGTCAGCGACCTGCCGGGGCTCGGCGTCGAGGTCAATGAAGCGGCGGTCCAGGCGCAGAGTTTCCGTTTCTGGGAAGCGCCACATCTCCAGCGCCGCGACGGTTCTGTCACCAACTGGTAATTCAATTTCAACCGGAGTCCGAAGTTGACGCATACTCCCGATATCACGCGGCCGCCCAAGGACCTGATCGACGCGCTAAGGGAGATCGGCGCCGCTACGGTCGCGGGCACACTTGGCCATATGGGTTTTCGCAATCCGCACATGGTCGGCCCGGTGCCGCAGAACCATGGGAAGTCGATCGTCGGGCCGGCCCTGACATTGCAGTTCATGCCGCAGCGACCGGACCTCTTCACCGAGGGAGAATATGCCGATCCGGAGACGCAGCTTCACAGGCATGTGCTCTACCATGCGCAGGAGGGCGACGTGGTCGTCGTCGACGCGCGCGGCGACATGAGCTCCGGTGTCTTCGGCGATATGATGTCGACCTATTTCAAGGGCAGAGGCGGCGCGGGCATCGTCATCGACGGGTGCATGCGCGACCGGCCCAATGTCGAAAAGCTCGACCTGCCTCTCTGGCTGCGCGGCTGGACGCCAAATTATCATGTGCAGACCAGCATCTATCCCAATGCGGTCAACGTTCCGATTGCCTGCGGCGGTGTCACGGTGATCCCCGGCGACATCATCGTCGCCGATGACGACGGGGTGGTGGTGCTTCCCGTCGCGATGGCCCCGAAGGTCATCGAAGAATCCCAGAAACATCACGATTGGGAGGAATTCTCACGAATGAAGCTCATGGGGGGCGCGCCGTTGCAACGCTACTATCCACTGCACCCAAGCGCGAACGACGAGTACGAGGCTTGGCGGAAAGCCAACGCCAAACCTTGATAGACAGGATGAGCTGACAGTCGCCAGCGCGCGTCAGCCATTCCCCCTAATTTATCCTGGCGCCGCGTTGTGCGTCGAACAGGTGCGCCTTGCGCACCATCATCCGCCAGCCCGATCTCCTGATCAGGTTTGAGTGGCGGCCGATCCCGGCTCTCGGCCCGCTCGTTGACCTAAGCTGGATTTAGTCCCTAGCCACTCCAGACCTGTCCCTGCCGAAAGCTGGCGGCTTTTGCATCGGGAGATACCTGGCCGGGCTGGTGGCGACACATTACCGTAACGGAAGCGGTCCTATCATTCATTCGGTGATTTTGGGCGAGGGCCGGGATCGTCGGCCGGGACCGTCAAAATTAGGGGACCTGATATGGCCACGCAGCTTTGTCACATAGAGACAGCATCCTCGGGAGCGAGCTCGGCAATGGCTCCAAAGTTCGCGGAATCATGCGCTTGGGCGAATGCACGAGGCGTAACAATCTATCAGCGTTCAAAAACGGTATGGATCGCGGCCGGCGGCTATCGAGGCCGCGATTTGAAAGTAAAGGGACGGTCGCCGGCCACCGCGCTCGCACTCTGGATTGAGGCTGTCCAGTACAGAGGTTCGACATGGGGCTGACCAACGAGGCGTCCAAGGCACGCAAGAAGATCAGCATCCATCGTATCGCCGCCCTGATACCAACTTAGGGTATCGCAGGCCGTCCCCGAAATTCGATCCCAGGCCGGGCTTTGTCCATGCGATCAGCCCGGACCGCTTTCGTCGAGCTCGGTTCATCATGAGCCCGCGAGCGCCAGCATGACGCCCGCCCCAAGTGCGGAACACATCTGGCTCAACATCAAGCGGACGCCCGGAGCCGAAAATTTACGCGGCCGCGCCTGGCGCCGCGGCTCCGGCCGCGTAAAAATGCTTCTGCCGAAGCCGAATCAACTCCGCCATCATGTTTTCTCCAGAAGAAACGCCCATATTAAAAACAGGTTGGCGAACCGTTGCCATTCGGGCAGACATCGCTGGAGTTGCGGCGGTGATCCGAACCCGCCAAACGGTTGGCGCGCCCTGCCGGAAGGGTTTGATATCGCGGTCAACACGTAGGGAGAAACACGCGATCGGGTTGCGCTCGGCATGTGTTGATGGTTTGTTGCCGGTCAGCGGAGAACGAGTGATGCGAGAATCCATCGGTCAAGACGAATACGGGTCGACCAGCCCCTTCGATCCGGACGACCTGCCGAATTTGAATGCGATCGGGCCAGCCATGGGCGGCGGCAACGACTTCGAGAGATACGCTGTCGCCGTGATCATCGTGTTCGGCGCCCTGATCATTGGCGGGCTGATGGCCGCGTCGATGACCTTCGGTCATCGCAACGGTTTCCTCTTCGCGCTCGGCGGCGCCACATCGGCCTGGATATCCGGCAATGCGCTGCTGCTCGACCGGCCGCGCATCTACGCGCTGTTCGTCGGCATCGCCGCCCTGATGCTGATTGCATCCACCGTCACGCTGATTTCGTGACGGCTTGATCGTCAATTAGAGCGGTCGTTTCACGGAAACTCAGGCCGCCCTGTCTTTTCGTTTTCGACGCGATTGCGGACGCGGGTTCACGCGCTTGCGGAGTGCGCCAGTCCGATCAGTAGCCGAGCGCCTCGCCGGAAGCGGCGCGGCTGTCGATGGCGCCATTGTAGCGCGCGCCGCCACCCTTCCCGATTTCCGCCAGGCTCCTGCCGCCGACCAGGATGCCCGCCGCCTGGCCCCAGGGCTTGTCGCTGAGATCGAGATGATAACCCATGCCGGCCAGCAGCCTTTCGGTGTCCGGCGACAGTCCGAACGGCTCGATATAGACCGTGTCGGGCAGCCATTGATGATGGATGCGCGGTGCGTCGATCGCCTCCTGGATGTTCATGCCGTGGTCGATGACGTTGACGATGGCTTCCAGCGTAATGGTGATGATGCGCGAACCGCCGGGGCTGCCGATGACCATGAACGGCTTGCCGTCCTTGGCCACCACGGTCGGGCTCATCGACGACAGCGGCGTCTTCTTCGGCTGAATGGCGTTGGCTTCGCCCTGGACCAGGCCATAGAGGTTGGGCACGCCCGGTTTCTGGGTGAAATCGTCCATCTCGTTGTTGAGCAGGATGCCGGTGCCGTCGGCGACGACGCCGGCGCCGAACGAGCCGTTCAGCGTGTAGGTCACAGCGACCGCGTTGCCATCCTTGTCGATGATCGAATAATGCGTCGTCTCCTTGCTCTCGCCGAACCCCTTCGGCATCAGGTCCTGAGAGACGCCGGCCCGGAACGGATCGATCTTGTCGCGGATGTCCTTGGCGTAGGCCTTGTCCAGCAGTTTCGAGACCGGATTGTCGACGAAATCGGGATCTCCGAGCGCCGAGTTGCGATCGACATAGGCGTGGCGCATGGCTTCGACCATGACATGCACGGTCTCTGCCGAACCGGCGCCGAGATAGGACAGCGGGTAGCCTTCCAGCACGTTGAGGATTTCGCAGATGATGACGCCGCCGGAGCTCGGCGGCGGCGAGGAAATGATCTCGTAGCCGCGATAGGAACAGGTCACCGGCTTGAGCTCGCGCACCGCATATTGTTCGAAATCGTCCTTGGCCAGGATACCGCCCTTGGCGCCGCTAGCCTTGACGATGGCGTCGGCGATGGCGCCCTTGTAGAAGGCGTCGGGGCCTTTTTCGGATATCGCCGAGAGCGACGCGGCGAGGTCGGGCTGGACCAGCCGCTCGCCGATGCCGTAGGGCTTGCCATCCGGCTTCAGGAATATGGCCGCCGCAGCGGGGTCCTTCGCCAGCCTGTCGGCACCTCCGGCAAACGAGGCGGCGTCACCCTGATTGAGGATGAACCCGTCCTTGGCATAGCGAATGGCCGGCGCCATGAGGTCCTGCCGGGACAAGGTGCCGTATTTTTCGCGCGCCATCTCGAAACCGGCGACGGAGCCCGGCACGCCGACGGCGAGGTAGCCGTCGAGGCTGGCGCCTTTCACCGGATTGCCGTCCTTGTCGAGATACATGGTCTTGGTCGCGGCCAGCGGCGCACGTTCGCGGAAATCGAGGAAGGTCGACTTGCCGTCCTTGAAGCGGACGGTCATGAAGCCGCCGCCGCCGATATTGCCGGCATTGGGATAGACGACGGCGAGCGCATAGCCGACAGCGACCGCCGCATCGACGGCGTTGCCGCCCTTCTTCAGGACTTCGACGCCCACCTCCGACGCCAGATGCTGCGCGGTGACAACCATGCCGTTCTCGCCCTTGGCAGGCGCTGGCGAGGCGGCGATGGCGGCCGCCCATGGCGCGAAAGCGATCGTGAAGGAGAGGCTGACGGCGATCAGCGTGCGGCGAGTAATATGCATGGCGAGGCTCCTGGCGGGGGACGCCTAGGAAACCGTGTTGGGGTGATCGAGTCCACTAACAATTGAGGGAGCACGAGAAAGAGCTCGGCCTCAGACAATGCCACCGCTGCCGCCGGCAACGGCCGGGCGTTCCGCCGCGACCTTGGCGCGGTAGCCTGCCGCCCGGTAAGCGGCGACCGGATCGATGGCGCCGCCGGTGTTCAGCCGCGCCATGGCCAGGATCGGCTCGACATCGGTGCGGTAGGCCGCCTTTAGCGTCTGTGTCGCCATCAGCGCATCATTGGCCTCCTGAAAACTTTCAAGCGCCTTGCGGTCGACCAGCAGCGCCTGCGCGTAGGCGCGCTGCACCTCGGACGCCGACAGCATCAGGCTCTCGATCGGATCGGTGACGTTGTGGCTCTGGTCGAGCATATGCGCCGGATCGAAGCCGTCGGCGCCGGACAGTTCGGCGTCGACCAGTTCGTTGAAGACCAGGAACAGCCGGTAGGGGTCGATCGAACCGGCATCGAGGTCGTCGTCGCCATATTTCGAATCGTTGAAGTGGAAGCCGCCGAGTTTCCTGAACTGGATCAGCCGCGACACGATCATCTCGATGTTGACGTTGGGCGCGTGATGGCCGAGATCGACCAGGCAGAAGGCCTTGTCGCCCAATTCCTTGGCAATGATGTAGTTTGTGCCCCAGTCCTGCACGACAGTGGAATAGAAGGCCGGCTCGTACATCTTGTGCTCGGTGAACAGCTTCCAGTCGGCGGGCAGTCCGGCATAGACCTCCTTCATGGCGTCGAGGTAGCGCTCGAACGCCTTGGCGAAATTGACCTGGCCAGGGAAGTTCGAGCCGTCGCCGATCCACACCGTCAGCGCCTTCGACCCAAGCGTCTTGCCGATCTCGATGCATTCGAGATTGTGCTCGACCGCTTGTCGGCGCGTTCCGGCGTCGGCATGCGACAGCGAGCCGAATTTGTAGGACAGCTTTTGGTCCCTGGCGTCCGAGAAGGTATTGGAGTTCATGGCGTCGAAGCCGAGGCCGAAACGCGAGGCCGCCTGCTTCAGCCGGTTCGGGTCGGCCTTGTCCCAGGGAATGTGCAGCGACACCGTCGGTGTCGCCTGCGTCAATTGCTTGATGACGGCGCAATCCTCGATCTTGTCGAAGATGTCGCGCGGCTCCCCGGCGCCGGGGAAACGGGCAAAGCGCGTCCCGCCGGTACCGACCCCCCAGGAGGGGATCGCCACCGCGAATTTCTCGACCTTGTCTCGGATCGGGTCGATGGCGATGCCGCGACGGTCGAGCCGTTCGCCGAGCGAGGCGTAGTCACGCTCGAGGTCGGCCTTGCGCGCGGCATTATGGCTGGCGACGAGGTCGGCGGAGATGATGGTTTCGGACACTGCTGTTCCTCCCAAGAAAGCGTTCGGCTGGCGCTGCCCCTCATCCGTCTGCCGGCACCTTCTCCCCGTATAGTGACGGGGAGAAGGGAAGCACTCCGGCGGCGGCAATCCCCTCTCCCAGTTCTTCACCCGGAGAGCGGATTGGCGAGGGGCAGCGCCGCCTTCAACACTCTAGCGCGTAAAGCTCTGCGCGTTGCCGGCGTCGACATTGACGATGTTGCCGGTCGACTTGGCCGACATGTCGGAGGCGAAGAAATAGATCGCTTCGGCGATATCCTCGGGAAACACCGAGCGCTTAAGCATCGAGCGCGAGCGGTAATGTTCCTCGAGGTCGTCGGTCGACATCTTGTAGGCGGCGGCGCGCTGTTCCTTCCACTCGCCGGACCAGATCTTGGAGCCGCGCAGTACGGCGTCCGGATTGACGACGTTGACCCTGATCTGCGCCTCCGCGCCCTCCAGCGCCAGGCAGCGGGCGAGATGGATCTCGGCGGCCTTGGCGGTGCAATAGGCGGCGGCGTTCGGCGAGGCGGCAAGGCCGTTCTTCGAGGCGACGAAAACGACGTTGCCGCCGATCTTCTGCGCCCTAAACAGCCGGAACGCTTCCCGCGACACCAGGAAATATCCCGTCGACAGGATGTCCATGTTCTTGTTCCACAGCGCCAGCGTCGTGTCCTCGATCGGCGCCGAGGAGGCAAGGCCGGCGTTGGAGACCAGAATATCGATGCCACCGAACTCGACCGAGGTTTCGGCAAAGCCGGCGACGACCTGATCCTCCGACGTGACGTTGATGACCACGGGGCGGACAAAATCCTTGCCATAGGCCTTGGCCAGTTCGTCGTTGGCGCTGGCAAGTGCTGTCTCGTCGATGTCGGCAAGCACCACGCAGGCGCCTTCGCGCAGCAGCCGGCTCGCCGTCGCGCGGCCGATGCCGCCCGCGCCGCCAGTGACGAGCGCGATCTGGCCGGCAAGAGCCTTGGGCTTTGGCATGCGCTGCAGCTTCAGATCCTCAAGCAGCCAGTATTCGATGTCGAAGGCTTCCTGTGCAGGCAGGCCGACATAGGAGGAGACGGTCGAGGCGCCGCGCATGACGTTGATGGCGTTGACGTAGAACTCCCCCGAAATGCGAGCAGTCGCCTTGTCGCCGGCGAAGGTGAACATGCCGACGCCGGGCATCAGATAGACCACGGCATTGGGATCGCGGATGGCGGGCGAGTCCGCATGCTTGCAGCTGTCATAATAGGCCTGGTAGCCGACGCGGTATTCGGCAATGTCGCTGGCCAGCCGCGCGATGACGGCATCGACATCGGGCTTGGCCGGATCGAATTCGATGACCAGTGGTCGGATCTTGGTGCGCAGGAAATGGTCCGGGCATGAGGTGCCGAGTGCCGCCAGCGGGCGCAGATCCCTGGAATTGACGAATTCGAGCACGGCGGCGGAATCGTCGAAATGGCCGAGCTTATGGCTCTTTTCCGAGATCAGGCCGCGGATCCTCGGCATCAGCTTCGCGGCGATGGCGCGGCGTTCGGCGGCTTCGAGCGACTTGACCGCTTCGCCACCGAAAATGGCGACGCCCTCCGAACGCCGCTCGAACCACTCGATCGCCTGGTTGATCACCGAGATCGTCGTTTCGTAGCATTCCTTCGGGCTGTCGCCCCAGGTGAACAGGCCGTGGCTTTCCAGGATAACGCCCTTGGCGGCTGGATGGTCGAGGCAGAATTTCTCCAGCCACAGGCCAAGTTCGAAGCCCGGCCGCTTCCACGGCAGCCAGCCAATGGCATCGCCGAAGATCTCTTTCGTTAGGGCCTTGGAATCTTTGGCGGCAGCGATGGCGATGATGGCGTCGGGATGCATGTGATCGACATAGGGCTTCGGCACGTAGGCATGCAGCGGCGTGTCGATGGAGGCTGCGCGCGGATTGAGATTGAAGGTGCAATGGGGCAGATAACCCACCATCTCGTCTTCATGCTCGACGCCCCGATAAAGGCCTTTGAGGGCCTGCAATTTGTCCATGTAGAGCGTGGCAAAGCCATCAAGCTTGATGGAAGCGCTGTCGCCGCCCGAACCCTTCACCCACAGCACTTCCACGTCCTGTCCGGTGAGCGGATCCTTTTGCCGAATTTTCGACGATGTGTTGCCGCCGCCGTAATTGGTGACACGCTTGTCGGAGCCGAGCGTGTTCGAACGATAGACCAGAAGCTCGGGATCACTCATTCCCCTTGCCTTCGCATCATCCCAAAGATTGGCGAGGCGCGAGCCGGAGCGCTTGTCGAGCATGGGTAATCCTCCCTTGAAGCGCGGACGGTGCGCTCCTCTTTTCGTCGGGAATGTCTACGCAAGATGCCGGCTTGTCAATCACAAACGATCAACATCAATCATATTGCACTGCACAATGAAATTATATGATCGGAAATGATTGACACTGCGCGATTTCTAATGCCAGATGGCCATGCAGGGAGGAACCATGCACGAAAAAGAGCGCCACAGGATCATTCTGTCCGCCGTCCAGGAAAAGCCTGTGGTGACGGTGCAGGAAATGGTCGACCTGACGGAGTCTTCCGAGGCGACGATCCGGCGCGATATCGCGGCCCTGCACGTGCAAAAGCGGCTGCGCCGGGTGCGCGGCGGCGCCGAGGCAATCACGCCGCCACAGTTCATCGGCCTTGCCGGCCGGCCTTTTTCCGTCAACGAGACGCTCAATGCGGCGCAGAAGCGGGCGATAGCGCGGGAAGCGGTGGAGCTCTGCAAGGACGGCGAGCCGATCATCATCAACGGCGGCACCACCACCTTCCAGATGGTGCATTTCCTGACCGGCCGCCGCATGCCGATCTTCACCAATTCCTTCCCGATCGCCGAAAGCCTGCTCAAGCACTCCAAGAACACGGTGATGCTGTCCGGCGGCACCATCTACCGCGAGCAGAACATCATCCTGTCGCCGTTCGACAATGACGTGACGCGCAATTTCTACGCGCGCCGCATGTTCATGGGCGCGCAGGGGCTCGGGCCGCTCGGCCTGATGGAAGGCGACCCGCTGTTGATCCAGGCGGAACAGAAGCTGATCGACCAGGCCGACGAGCTGGTGGTGCTGGTCGATTCCTCGAAATTCCGCAAACGCTCCAGCCTGATCCTGTGCGGCCTCTCGCGCATCGCCACCGTCATCACCGATGACGGCATAGAGGACCGCGAGGCAAAGATGCTGGAGACAGCAGGGGTAACGCTGATCGTCGCCCGCAAGTCGGCAAAGGAAGAATCTTCGCTGCAAGCCTGAGATACCCTCACGCCCGCAGCGGCGATGGAATGCAACCGCTCAAGGGAGGAATATTCGATGAGCTTTCTGAAGAAACTGATGGTAACGGCGGCCTTTTCCGCCGCCATGTTCGTGAATGCCGCCTATGCCGAGAACGTCAAGATCGCGCTGGTGGTGAAGTCGCTCGGCAACGGCTTCTTCGACGCCGCCAACAAGGGCGCCGAAGAGGCGGCCAAGGAACTCGGCGACGTCGACATCATTTACACCGGCCCGACCAAGGCGACCGCCGAAGCGCAGATCGAAGTGGTCAATTCGCTGATTGCGCAAAAGGTCAACGCCATCGCCATCTCGGCCAATGACGCCGACGCGCTGGTGCCGGTGCTGAAGAAGGCCATGGAGCGCGGCATCACCGTCATCTCCTGGGATTCGGGCGTCGCCAAGGAAGGCCGCCAGCTTCACCTCAATCCGTCCGACACCGGCCTGATCGGCGAGACCATCATCAAGCTCGCCGCCGACTATTTGCCTGAGGGCGGCGACGTCGCCATCCTGTCGGCCTCCTCGACCGCGACCAACCAGAACGCCTGGATCGACGCGGCCAAGAAGGTGCTGCCGGAGAAATTCCCCAAGATCAAGCTCGTCGCCACCGTCTATGGCGATGACGACTCGGCCAAGAGCACCGACGAAGCCAAGGGCCTGCTGAAGTCCTATCCGAACCTCAAGGCGATCATCGCGCCGACCACCGTCGGCGTCGTTGCCGCCGCCCAGGTCGTCACCGATGAGAAGCTGATCGGCAAGGTCAACGTCACCGGTCTCGCTCTGCCGTCGGAGTTCAAGAAGTTCATCGACAACGGCGCTTCACAGGCCGTGGCTCTTTGGAACCCGATCGACCTTGGTTACTCCGCCGTCTACCTCGCCCACGATCTGGCGGTGAAGAAGGAAGAGGCCAAGCCCGGCGCGACGCTGTCGATCGGCCGCGTCGGCAAGGTCACGCTCGACGACACCAATTCGGCTGCGATGGCTCCGCCCTTCCAGTTCGACAAGACCAACATCGAGAAGTTCTCCAAGATCTACTGATCCGGAGCTTCAGGCTGACGCGGCGGGGTTCACGCCCCGCCGCAACTTCAAACGCACCTTGTTTCAGGGCTTGATACGATCATGGACACGACAGCCCAACACGGCACGGTGAAGGACGGGCCCCTGGCCTCCACGCCACGCCTGACGCTGTCCGGCATCTCGAAGAGCTTTCCCGGCGTGCGCGCGCTGCACAATGTCAGCCTGTCGCTTTATCCGGGCCAGGTGACGGCGCTGATCGGCGAGAACGGCGCCGGCAAGTCGACGCTGGTCAAGATCATGACCGGCATCTACCAGCCCGATGCGGGCACGATCAGCATAGACGGGCAGGACGTCACCCTGCCCAGCGCGCACGCCGCCTTCGGCCATGGCGTTACCGCCATCCATCAGGAAACCGTGCTGTTCGACGATCTGACGGTCGCCGAAAACATCTTTCTCGGCCACGCGCCGCGCACCCGCTTTGGCACCATCGACTGGCGCACCATGCGCAGAAATGCGCGCGAAGTGCTCGACACGATGCATGCCGGCCATATCGACGCCGACGCAAGGCTGAAGGACCTCGGCATCGCCAACAAGCATCTTGTCGCCGTGGCGCGGGCCATGTCGATCGACGCGCAGATCGTCATCATGGACGAGCCGACGGCCGCCCTTTCGATGAAGGAGATCGAAGAGCTCTTTTTGCTGATCGAGTTCCTCAAGAGCGAAGGCAAGGCGATCCTGTTCATCAGCCACAAGTTCGACGAGATCTACCGCATCGCCGACCGCTACACCGTGTTTCGCGACGGCGAGATGGTCGGCGAAGGGCTGATCAAGGATGCCGCCCAGAGCCAGATCGTGCGCATGATGGTGGGACGTGCGGTCGACCACATCTTTCCACAGCGCAAGGCCGAGATCGGCGCGCCGGTGCTGTCGGTCTCCGGCCTGTCGCACCCCACCGAATTCAACGACATCGGTTTCGAGCTGCACAAGGGCGAGATTCTCGGCTTCTACGGCCTTGTCGGCGCCGGCCGCAGCGAGGTGATGCAGGCGATTTCAGGCATCACCCGCATTTCGGGCGGCACGATCACGCTGGACGGCAAGACGATCATTCCCAGATCAGCGGCGGATTCGATCGAGGCGGGCATCGTCTACGTGCCCGAGGAACGCGGCAAGCAAGGCGTGGTGATCGGCCTGCCCATCTTCCAGAATGTTTCTCTCCCGTCGTTGGCACGCACGTCCAAATCCGGCGTGCTGCGGCTGGCGGAGGAGTTTTCGCTCGCCCGCTCCTACACCGAGCGGCTCGACCTCAGGGCCTCCTCGCTCAGCCAGGATGTCGGCACGCTGTCGGGCGGCAACCAGCAGAAGGTGGTCATCGCCAAATGGCTGGCGACCACGCCCAAGGTCATCATCCTGGACGAGCCGACCAAGGGCATCGACATCGGCTCCAAGGCCGCCGTGCACGGCTTCATGGCCGAGCTGGTGGCGCAAGGCCTGTCGGTGATCATGGTGTCTTCGGAGCTGCCCGAAATCCTCGGCATGTCCGACCGCGTCGTCGTCATGCGCGAGGGCCTCGTCGTGGCCGTCTACGACAACAAGGGACTGGACGCCGAGACGCTGGTCCGGACGGCGGCGGGGATTGCGGCATGAAGGCTTTGCTGAAATATCGCGAAATCTGGTTGCTGGCGGCCATTCTCGTGCTGATCGGGCTGATCTCGACGCGTTTTCCCGCCTTCGCCGACCCCGGCAATTTGCGCCAGGTGTTCAACGACACCTCGATCCTGATGATCCTGGCGCTCGGGCAGATGGTGGTCATCCTGACCCGTTCGATCGATCTGTCGATGGCGTCGAACCTCTGTTTCACCGGCATGGTGGTGGCGATGCTGAACGCCGCCCACCCGGCGATCCCGATCCCGCTGCTGATCGTCATCGCGCTGGTCGTCGGCCTGGTGCTCGGCGCCATCAACGGCCTTCTGGTGTGGCGGCTGAACATCCCCTCGATCGTGGTGACATTGGGTACGCTGACCATCTATCGCGGCGCCACCTTCGTCCTGTCCGGCGGCGCCTGGGTCAATGCCGACAAAATGAGCCCCGAGTTCATCGGCTTCCAACGCGCGGCCTTGCTCGGCATTCCGGTGCTGTCCTGGCTCGCCATTCTGGTCATCGCGCTGTTCTTCATCCTGATGACACGCACCGCGCTCGGCCGCTCGATCTATGCCATCGGCGTCAATCCGACGGCGTCGGTCTATGCCGGTATCGATGTCGGGCGGACGAAATTCATCGTCTTCTGCATCTCCGGCATGATCGGCGGCCTTGCCGGTTATCTCTGGATCTCACGTTACGTGATCGCCTCGGTCGAGGTCGCCAATGGCTACGAGCTCAACATCATCGCCGCCTGCGTCATCGGCGGCATCTCGATTGCCGGCGGCATCGGTTCGGTCGGGGGCGCGGTGTTGGGGGCGCTGTTTCTCGGCATCATCTCCAACGCGCTGCCGGTCATCAACATCTCGCCCTTCTGGCAGATGGCTATTTCGGGCAGCGCCATCATCCTCGCCGTCGTGCTCAATGCGCGCGGCGAACGCCAGCAGGGCCGCATCATCCTTAGAAAAGTGGAGGCGGCATGACCGACGTCCCTGCCCCGCGCCATATTCCGGACCGGCTCGACAAGCCGTTTCATTCGGCGATCTTTTCCTGGGAAGCGCTGCTGGTCGTGGTGGCACTCGCCATCTTTGCCATCAACAGCTTCGCCTCGCCCTATTTCCTCGACCCCTATTCGCTGTCGGACCTGACCTTCAACTTCACCGAGAAGGGTTTGATCGCCTTTGCGATGGCGCTGCTGATCATTTCGGGCGAGATCGACCTGTCGGTCGCCGCCATCATCGCGCTGGCCTCGACCATGATGGGCATGGCGGTGCAGGCCGGCGCCGGTACGCCGGTGCTGGTGGCGATCGGCATCGTCGTCGGGCTCGGCTGCGGCGCCTTCAACGGCCTGCTGGTCACGAGGCTTGGCCTGCCTTCGATCGTCGTCACCATCGGCACGATGAGCCTGTTTCGCGGCATCGCCTTCATCATCCTCGGCGACCAGGCCTACAAGGGTTATCCCGAGAGCTTCGCCTTCTTCGGCCAGGGTTATGTCTGGTGGGTGGTGTCGTTCGAGCTGGTGCTCTTCCTCATCGCCGCCGTCGCCTACTGGTTCGCGCTGCACCGCACGAGTTTCGGCCGGCGCGTCTTCGCCATCGGCAACAATCCGGTCGCGGCACAGTTTTCCGGCGTACGTGTCGGCCGCATCAAATTCATCCTGTTCTGCCTGACCGGACTGATGTCCGGCATCGCCTCTGTGGTGATCACCTCCCGGCTCGGTTCGACCCGGCCGTCGATCGCACAGGGCTATGAGCTGGAAGTCATCACCATGGTGGTGCTTGGCGGCGTCAGCATCCTTGGCGGCGCCGGCAGCATTGTCGGCGTCGTGCTCGCCGCCTTCATCATGGGGCTGGTGACCTTCGGGCTCGGCCTGCTCAATGTGCCCGGCATCGTCATGTCGATCTTCATCGGCCTGCTCCTGATCATCGTCATCGCGCTGCCGATCGTCTGGCGGCGGCTGCGCGGGGGACGCTGATGGCCGAAAAATACGCGTTCAAGATGATGCTCAAGCCCGGCATGAAGGCGGAATACAAGAAGCGTCACGACGAGATATGGCCATCGCTGGTCGCGCTGCTGAAGCAGGCCGGGGTTTGCGACTATTCCATCCATCTCGACGAGGAGACCAACATCCTGTTCGGCGTGCTGTGGCGGCGGGACGACCATGGCATGGCCGACCTGCCGAAGCATACGGTGATGCAGCGCTGGTGGGCAGACATGGCCGGCCTCATGGAGACCAAGCCTGACAATGAGCCGGTGGCCGTGCCCCTGGAAACCATGTTCCACATGGCATGAGTGCCCCGCGCCACATCGCTGTCATCGACATCGGCAAGACCAACGCCAAGGTGGCGCTGGTCGACCTCGCCACGCTGCGCGAGGTCGCGCTGCGCCGAATGGCGAACGCGCCGCTGCGGCAAGCTCCCTACCCGCATCACGACGTCGAGGCGCTGTGGGCCTTCATCCTCGGCAGTCTTGCCGATCTCAACCGCGAACAGACCATCGACGCCGTTTCGATCACCACGCATGGCGCGACGGGCGCTCTGGTAGAGGCCTCCGGCGAACTGGTGTTGCCAGTGCTCGACTACGAATTCGACGGCCCCGAGGAACTCGCGACCGAGTACGACGCGATCCGGCCGCCCTTCACTGAAACCGGCACGCCGCGGCTGCCGCTCGGCCTCAATCTCGGCGCGCAATTCTTCTGGCAGCAGAAGCACTTTCCGACGGAATTCGCCAGGGCAACGGCGATGTTGATGTATCCGCAATATTGGGCGCTGCGGCTGACCGGCATCGCCGCCAACGAGGTGACCTCGCTCGGCTGCCACACCGATCTGTGGAACCCGTGGAAAGCAGATTTTTCGGCAATGATCGACCGCCTCGGTTGGCGCGCGTTGATGGCGCCGGTGCGGCCGGCAAGGGACCGGCTCGGCCCGCTCCTGCCGGCGCTTGCCGAGCGCACGGGGCTCGATCCGCGGACGCCTGTGTTCTGCGGCCTACACGATTCCAACGCCTCGCTGTTGCCACATCTTCTCGCGGACGCGCCGCCTTTCAGCGTCGTCTCGACCGGCACCTGGGTGGTGTCGATGGCGGTCAGCGGTAGATCGGTGGCGCTCGACCCGGCGCGCGATACGCTGGTCAACGTCAACGCGCTGGGCGATCCCGTGCCATCGGCGCGCTTCATGGGGGGCAGGGAATTTTCCATACTGACGGAAGATCAGCCGGAGAACTGGACCGAAGACGATGTCGGTGCCGTGCTGGCAAAAAGGACGCTGCTGCTGCCGTCGATGCAGCAGGGGTCGGGACCGTTCCCGCATCATGCGGCGGCGTGGCTCAACGCCGACGGCATGAACAGCGGCCAGCGCTTTGCCGCCATCTCTTTTTATCTGGCGCTGATGACGGCGACCTGCCTCGATCTGATCGGCGCCGACGGCCCGACCATTGTCGAAGGCCCTTTCGCCCGCAACCGGCTGTTTGTCGGCATGCTGGCGGCGGCGACCGCCAGAAGCGTCGTCGCCTCCGAAGCCGCGACCGGCACCAGCATCGGCGCCGCATTGCTGGCATCGGACCAGGCAAAGGCGCATGGCAAGGGCTCGAGACAAGAACCGCCCGCCGACCCCGCCTGGACGGATTATGCAAGCACCTGGCGCGCGGCAGTCGAAAGGCGGGACTGACTACGGATCCGCTCGCCTAATTTTCATAGACCAGCCCTTGCGGATCGATTTCGGGCTTGCGGCCGGCGACGAGGTCGGCGAGGAATTTGCCCGAACCGCAGGCCATGGTCCAGCCGACATGGCCGTGGCCGGTGTCGAGATAGAGATTTCTGTAGCGGGCCCGGCCGATGACCGGCACGGAATTAGGCATCATCGGCCGCAGGCCCGCCCAGAACACAGCCTTCTTCTCGTCGAACGCGCCCGGGAAAAGATCCTTGCCGGTGCTGATGATGGTGTTGAAGTCAGCGGGCTTGAAGCTTCGGTCAAAGCCGGTGAACTCGGCCGTCGAGGACATCCGCAAGCGGTTGCCCAGCCTGGAATAGCCAATCAGCCGGTCCTCGTCGGCGCCGCCCATGGTCGGCCCCTTGCTTTCATCCTCCAGGGGAATCGTCGCGGTATAGCCTTTCACCGGATAGACCGGCAGGTCGATGCCGTAGCGGCGAGCGAGCAGGCCGCTTTCCGGGCCCATTGCGATAACAACCGCATCGCCGGCCACCGGACCTGACGAGGTGATGACGGCCCGTACCCTGTCGCCTTCGATATCGAAGCCTTCGACCGTGGTGCCGAACCGGAACTCGACACCAAGCTTCTCGGCCGCGTAGGCGGCGAGCCTGTCGACAAACAGTTTGGAATCGCCGGTCTGGTCAGTGGGCGAATAAACCCCGCCGGCTATCTTGTCCTTCACCCCGGCAAGTCCCGGCTCCAGTTCGACCAGCCGGTCGCGTCCGACGATCTCGATCGGCAAGCCATGCTCGGCAAGATAGCGATAATTGTCGGTCCCGGTGTCGAGGCTCTTCTGCGAGCGGAAGAAGTAGAGGATGCCCTTCTTGCGCTCGTCATAGTGGATGCCGGTCGCCTCCGACAGCGCATTGATGCAGTCGCGCGAATAGAGCGCGAGCCGCAACTTGATGTCGGTGTTGGCGCGCAGGCGTGCCACCGTGCACTGGCGCAGGAAGCGCAGGCTCCAGGCAAGAAAATAGGGATCGAAGCGCAGCCGCACCTTGATGCCGAGATCGTGGTTGTAGAGCCCGCGCAGGAAGGTCTTCAGCGCCGCCGGGGAAGCCCAGGCGGTGGCATCGCCGGGCGACACCAGCCCGGCATTCGACTGGCTGGTGCCCCGCGCCGGCGCCGGATGACGCTCGATGACGGTGACCTCATGGCCGTCGCCGGCCAGATAGTAGGCCGCCGCCGTGCCGACGACGCCGGCCCCGAGCACCGTTATCTTCATGTCGTCCCCCCAAAAAAGGTCGAACCGGGCAGCGCGCTTTCGCGCCCTCCGCGAACGCCTTCCATAACGCTTCCCGGAATGGCTTGCGAGCCCTTGGGAAAACCCGCTCAGCCGCGTGCGGAATTCTTCCCCGTCAGGATACGCTCCCAGGCGAGCGCGTCTGCAACGATCTGATCGAGGTCGTCGCGCTGCGGTGTCCAGCCGAGTTCCGTCCGGGCGAGATCGGAATTGGCAACCACCGCGGCGGCGTCACCGGGGCGGCGCTCGCCCGTCCTGACCTCGAAATCATGGCCGAAGGCGCGGCGCACGCTCTCGATCACCTCCAGCACCGAATAACCGTGGCTGTAGCCGCAATTGGCGACCAGGCTTGTGCCCCCGGCGCGCAGCCGCTCAAGGGCCAGGCGATGCGCCGCGGCCAGGTCGCTGACATGGATATAATCGCGCATGCAGGTGCCGTCCGGCGTCGGGTAATCGGTGCCGTACACCTGCATGAACGGCCGCTTGCCGAGCGCCGTCTCGCAGGCGACCTTGATCAGATGCGTGGCGCCCGGCGTCGACTGGCCGGTGCGCCCCCTGGGATCGGCGCCCGCGACGTTGAAATAGCGCAGCGCCGTATGGCGCAGGCCATGCGCGATGGCCGCATCGCGCAGCATCCATTCGCTCATCAGCTTGGAGAGGCCGTAGGGCGATTCCGGCGCCAGGCGGGCATCCTCGCGCACCGGTTCCAGCCCAGCGCCGCCATAGACGGCGGCGGTCGAGGAGAAGATGAAGTTCGGCACGCCCTCGCGCACCGCGGTTTCGATCAGCGTGCGCGTCTTGCAGGTGTTGTTCTCGTAGTAGCCGAGCGGATCGGCGACGGATTCGGGAACGACGATCGAGCCGGCGAAATGGATGATCGCATCGACATTGTTGTCGCGGATGATGGAGCCGACCAATTCCTTGTCGGCGACGTCGCCGACGACCAGCTTTGCCTCCGGTGCCACCGCCCATTCGAAACCGGTCGAAAGCCGGTCGAGAACGACCACGCTTTCGCCCGTATCCAGCAATTCCCAGACCATATGGCTGCCGATATAGCCGGCGCCGCCCGTCACCAAAACCGTCATTCCGCGTCCTCGCATTCAAGATCTATCGGAAACTGTCTCAACAACCGCTCTACTGGAAAGCCCGCCCCATGACCAATAAAACCCTGCGTAACCGACTTGGCCGGCATATGGCATCATGTCGAAACAAAAGCGGCCTACAGCCCGGTGTTGCCAGGAAATAGGCCATGATCCGCCCTCGTTAGGAACGTGCGGGGCGTGGCATTTTGACCAAAACGGCCCGGTGGACGGCCAATCGGGCAATGATTATGATCCAGCGCAAAACTGGGAAGCCGACATGAATTATCAGCGGTTCTTCGAGGACGCGATCGACCAGCTCCATGCGGAACGACGCTACCGCGTCTTTGCCGACCTCGAGCGCATAGCGGGCAAATTTCCGCGTGCCATCTGGCGCGCCAACGGCCGCGCTGAGGAAATCACCGTCTGGTGCTCCAACGACTATCTCGGCATGGGCCAGCACCCGGATGTCATCGCAGCGTTCCAGAACGCGGCGGGCCGGATGGGTTCGGGCGCCGGCGGCACCCGCAACATCTCCGGTACCAGCAATCCGCTGGTCGAACTCGAGCATGAGCTCGCCGACCTGCACGACAAGGAAGCCGCGCTGGTCTTCACCTCCGGTTTTGTCTCCAACGAGGCCTCGATCTCGACCATCGCGCGGCTTTTGCCCAACTGCCTGATCATTTCGGACGAGCTCAACCATGCCTCGATGATCGAAGGCGTGCGGCGCTCGGGCGCGGAAAAGAAGATTTTTCGCCACAACGATGTCGCGCATCTGGAAAGCCTGCTGCAGGCAGCGGGCCGCGAACGCGCCAAGCTGATCGTGTTCGAGAGCGTCTATTCGATGGATGGCGATATCGCGCCAATCAGAGAGATCGTCGACCTCGCCGAGCGCTATAACGCCATGACCTATATCGACGAGGTCCACGCCGTGGGCATGTACGGTCCGCGCGGCGGCGGCATCACCGAGCGGGAAGGCCTCGCCGACCGCATCGACATCATCGAGGGCACGCTGGCCAAGGCTTTCGGCACGCTGGGCGGCTACATCACCGGCACGAGCGCGGTGATCGACGCCGTGCGCTCCTACGCGCCGGGCTTCATCTTCACCACCGCGCTGCCGCCGGCCATCGCCGCCGCTGCCACCACCTCGATCCGTCATCTCAAGCGCTCGCAGGCCGAGCGTAACGCCCAGCAGCAGCAGGCGACGCGGACCAAGCAGATCCTCTCCGCCGCCGGCCTGCCGGTGATGGAATCGGCGACCCACATCGTGCCAGTGCTGGTTGGCGACCCCGAGCTTTGCAAGATGGCGAGCGACCGGCTACTTGGCGTGCACGGCATCTACATCCAGCCGATCAACTATCCGACCGTGCCGCGCGGCACGGAGCGGCTGCGCATCACGCCGACGCCGTTCCATTCGGATGCGCTGATCGCCGAGCTGCAGGACGCCCTGGTCGAGACCTGGGACGCGCTCGGCATTTCCTATGGTTCAGCAGGACGACCTTCCGTGGCCAAGACTGACCGGATCATTCCCTTGCTGGTGCCCAAGTCAGGCGGCTGAAGCCGTTTGAACTCCACTCCGGCGGCCATCTGGCGCGCCGGAGCGACTTTCAATTCGGGCTTCGTCAATCTCTCAAACAGCCGCCATCCACTTCGCAAGTCGGTGCGCCGCCTCCTCGAGCTGGTCGAGGCGGCGGTGGAAGCACAGCCTGAGGAAGGCTTCGCCGCCCGGGCCGAAGGCCGTGCCCGGCGCCAGGCCGACATTGGCCTTGTCGACGATCTCGAAGGCGGCGCTGCGCGAATCGGTAATGCCGTCGACCCTGAAGAACAGGTAGAAAGCACCTTGCGGCACGGTGAACCGAGCGCGGTCGGTGGCGCCGAGAATGCCGCAGACCAGATCGCGCGCCTTCCTAGCCCTCTCCACCTGTTCGGCGACGAAGACATCGCCTTCATCGAGCGCCGCGACCGCGCCGCGCTGCATGAACTGGGCGACACCTGAATTCGAATACTGGATCAGGTTCTCGAACACCTGCTGCAAACTCGGATGGGTTTTGATCCATCCGACGCGCCAGCCGGTCATCGCCCAGTTCTTGGAGAAGCTGTTGACGAACAGGATGCGGTCCTCTCCGGTCGCGATGTCGAGGAAGGACGGCGCGCGGCCTTGGCCATAGTGGAACAGCGAATAGATCTCGTCGGCGATGATCCAAAGGCCATTTGCCCGGGCGAGATGGAGAATGGCGCGCAAGGTCTCATGGTCGGCGGTCCAGCCGGTCGGGTTGGACGGCGTGTTGATGAACAGCGCCCTGGTCCTGGGCGTGATGGCGGCCGCGATCTTCTCGACATCGCACGACCAGCCATTGCCGGATTGATCGAGCATGACCGGCACCGGCACGGCACCGGCGATGGCGGCGGCGGCATCGAAATTCGGCCAGGCGGGCGACAGGTAGATCACCTCGTCGCCGGCACCGGCGAGCGCGTCGAGCGCAAGCTGGATCGCATGCATGCCCGAGCCGGTGACGATGAATTCGTCCTCGGCGAAGTGTTTGCCGAAATGCCTCTGGTAATAGCGGGCAAGCGCCTGCCTGAGATCGGGGATGCCCCTCTGCCAGGTGTAGAACGTCTCGCCACCGGCCAGCGCCTTCGACGCGGCATCGGTGATGAAGGCCGGTGTCGGCAGATCGCCCTCGCCGGCCCAGAGCGGGATCAAACCGTCGCGCAGCCTGCCATAGTTGACGACGGCGACGATGCCGCTTTCAGGCGCAGCCAGGGCCTCGGGACGCAGGTTCTGGATCAGGGTCATGGGCAGGTCCGTTCCAATAGGGATAGCGTGCCGGCTGTTCTACTACGGGCGAAAGCAAAAAACCCCGGCCGTGGACGACCGGGGTTTTGGTCCAGAAGAACCTGATGCCTCTATCTCCTGGCGAGCAGATCGCGGATTTCGGTCAGAAGCTGCACATCGGCAGGCGGCGGCGCGGCGGCAGGCGCGGGCTTTTCGCGTTCCAGGCGCCTGCGCAGATTGTTCACGGCCTTGACCATCAGGAAGACTATGAATGCGAGGATGACGAAGTTCAGCACGACAGTGATGAAGCTGCCATAGGCGAAAACGGCGCCCTCTTTCTTCGCGTCGGCCAGAGCGGCCGAATGGACGGTCGAGGACAACCCAAAGAAATAGTTGTTGAAGTCCAGCCCGCCGAAAATCGCGCCCACGATCGGCATGATGATGTCGTTGACAAGGGAATCGACGATCTTGCCGAAAGCCGCGCCGATGATGACGCCGACGGCCAAATCCATCACATTGCCCTTGGAAATAAATTCCTGGAATTCCTTCAGCATTCGACCCTCCTTGTCATGACCGGCCGCGCTGCCGCCTCACCACCGTTCTCCAGCGCCGGCCAAGCCCACAATAGCAAAAACCTCCGGTTGCAAAACCGGAAAAAGGGCCAAGGCACCGGTTTGTTTTTACCCGCATCATCAGACGTCCATGCGCCGAACGCCGCGATGGACTCAGCTTCCAAGCTGTGGTTGCGTGCGCGGTGAGCGGACGTCGAGCCGGCCAGGGAGGAAGCGCGAGCCGTGCAGGGCTTGTTCATCGTTGTCATCGCGATCGCTTATGTGACGCTTCTGTTCGCCATCGCCAGCCTTGGCGACCGCCGCTCGGCCAGCTCCGGGCCTGGACGGGCGCGCCCGTTCATCTACGCGCTCAGCCTGGCCATCTATTGCACCTCCTGGACCTTCTTCGGTTCTGTCGGCCTGTCTTCGGAGCGCGGCCTGGAATTCCTCGGCATCTACACCGGCCCGGTGCTGGTGTTCGTGTTCGGCTTTCCCTTGCTCAACCGCCTCGTGCGGCTGGCCAAGACAGAGAAGATCACCTCGATCGCCGACTTCCTCGGCGCGCGCTATGGCAAGAGCTTCACCGTGGCCGCGATCGCCACGCTGATCGCGACCATTGGCGCGGTGCCCTATATCGCGCTGCAGCTGAAGGCGATCTCCGGTTCCGTCAGCCTGATGGTCGAGCACTACACCGGCTCGCCGCCCTCGTTCGACCCCTTCGTCAGCGACATCTCGCTGGTGGTCGCCATGCTCCTGGCGCTGTTCGCGGTGCTGTTTGGCACACGCCATGCAGACGCCACCGAGCACCAGGACGGGCTGGTGCTTGCGGTGGCGGTCGAAACCGTGGTCAAGCTTGCCGCCTTTCTGGCGATCGGCCTGATGGTCACTTTCCTGGTCTTCGGCGGGCCCGGCGACATGTTCGGCAAGCTGGCCGAAAATGGCCAGGTGCGGCAGGCGATGGGCTATTCGACGTCGCTCGCCACCTGGCTGGTGCTGACCTGCCTGAGCGGCTTCGCCATCATCCTTCTGCCCCGGCAATTCTACGTCACCATCGTCGAGAACCGCAGCGAGGCGGAACTGCGCACCGCGACATGGGTGTTTCCGCTCTATCTGGTGGCGATTAACCTGTTCGTGCTGCCGATCGCCTTCGCCGGCCTGTCGCTGGTCGGCACGAAGACGAGCAGCGACCTATATGTGCTGTCGCTGCCCTTGTTCAGCGGTCACGATTTCCTGGCCATGGCTGCCTTCATCGGCGGCCTGTCCGCGGCAACCGCCATGGTCATCGTCGAGAGCGTGGCGCTGTCGATCATGATCTCCAACGACCTCATCATCCCGCTGTTCGTGCGGCGGCTGCTAAGGACGACGTCTTCCGAAAACGAGGACTGGTCGACGCTCATCCTCAACGTGCGGCGGGCATCGATCTTCATCATGCTTTTCATCGCGTTCCTCTACTACCGCGAGAGTACCGACAGCGCGCGGCTGTCGTCGATCGGCCTGATGTCGTTCGCGGCGATCGCGCAATTCGCGCCGGCGCTGATCGGCGGGCTGATCTGGCGCGGCGCCAATGGCAGGGGTGCGGCCCTCGGCATGGTCGCCGGCATCCTGATCTGGGGCTACACGCTGCTGTTGCCATCGCTCGTCGCGCCCGAGACCGGCATATTGGTGCACGGCCTGTTCGGCTTCGAGGCGCTGCGGCCGCAGGCGCTGTTCGGCACCGTCGCGGAGCCGTTGAACCACGGCGTGCTGTGGAGCCTGTCGATCAACGCACTGTTTTTCGTGCTGGGCTCGCTGTCGCGCGCCGCGGTGCCGCTGGAGCGCATCCAGGCGTCGATCTTCGTGCCGCGCGAGGCCGGGCCGATGCCCAGCCTGCGCCGCTTCCGCACCGCCGTCACCGTCAACGACCTGAAGGACACGATTGCGCGCTATCTCGGCGTGCAGCGGACCGAGCGGTCGTTCCAGTCCTTCGAAAAGACCACCAACGTCATCCTGCATGGCAATGAGCAGGCCAGCATGGACGTCATCCGCTTTTCCGAGCAGCTTCTGGCCAGTGCCGTCGGCTCTTCGTCGGCCCGGCTGATCCTGTCGCTGCTGTTTCGCCGCCACGACCGCGAATCCAGGGATGCCTTCCGGCTGCTCGACGACGCCACGGAAGCGTTGCAACACAATCGCGACCTGTTGCAGATCGCTCTCGACCAGATGGAACAGGGCATCACCGTCTTCGACCGGGATTTCCGGCTGATCTGCTGGAATCGCCAGTACCGCGAGCTGTTCGACCTGCCCGACGACATGGGCCAGGTCGGCGTCTCGCTCGACCAGATCCTGCGCCATCTGGCGGAGCGCGGCGATATCCCGACCGACCAGCGGGTGACGATGCTCAACCGGCTGACCAGCTTCGTCAGCCCCTGGCAGATGGAACTGAAGACCAGCGGCCGGATCCTGGAGCTGCGCTCCAACCCGATGCCGGACGGCGGCATCGTCGCCACCTATGCCGACATTTCCGGCCGCGTCGAGCAGGACCTGGCGCTGAAGCGGGCGAACGAGTCGCTGGAACAGCGGGTGAAGACCCGCACCATCGAACTGACCAGGGTCAACGAGGAGTTGACCCGGGTCAATGAGGAACTGGCACAGGCGCAGATGCTGGCCGAGGAAGCCAATCTGGGCAAGACGCGCTTCCTCGCCGCGGCCGGCCACGACATCCTGCAACCGCTCAACGCTGCCAGGCTCTACTGCTCGTCGCTGATCGAAAAGGCCGGCAAGGGCCCGGCCGGCAAGGCCGCGGTCAACATCGACTCCTCGCTGGAATCGGTCGAGACCATTCTGGGCGCCGTGCTCGACATTTCCCGCCTCGATGCCGGCGCCATGAAACCGGACGACACGGCCTTCAACCTCGACGGGCTGCTGCGCCAGATCGGCAACGATTTCCGGCCGCTTGCCGCGGAAAAGCAACTCAAGCTGACGATCATGCCCTCGTCGCTGACGGTGGTGACGGATCGCAACCTGTTGCGCCGCCTGATCCAGAACCTCGTTTCCAACGCCATCAAATACACGCGTCGCGGCCGCATCCTGGTTGGCGTGCGACGGCGTGGCGAACTGGCGGAAATCCAGGTAATCGACACTGGCATCGGCATTGCCGGCGACAAGCTGAACACGGTGTTTCGCGAATTCACCCGGCTGGACGAAGGCGCGCGCGAGGCCGAGGGTCTCGGTCTCGGCCTTTCGATCGTCGACCGCATCGCACGGGTGCTGAGGCTTGAGATCCGTATTTTCTCCAATCCGGGCAAGGGCACGCGCTTTTCCGTCATCCTGCCGGTGGCAGCCGTGGACGAACCGAAACGCGAGGTCGAAACCAGGGCGCCGGCCCGCGTGGCGGCGTCGCTGTCCGGGCTGAGCGTGCTCTGTATCGACAACGACGCCCGCATCCTTGAGGGCATGCGGCTGCTGCTCGAAGGCTGGGGCTGCGCCGTCGAGACCGTGTCCGGCACAAAGAACCTGGATATCGCGCTCCGCCGCCCGGACGTTGTCCTTGCCGACTATCACCTCGATGGCGAAACCGGCCTCGATGCCATCGTCAGGCTGCGAGCGATCCACGGCGACGACCTGCCCGCCGTGCTGGTCACCGCCGACCGCTCCAACGAGGTACGCACGGCAGCAGCCGGACTCGACATCCCGGTGATCAACAAGCCGCTCAAACCGGCCGTGCTGCGCTCGATGATGGCCAGGGTCAGGCCGCTGGCGCCGGCGGCGGAGTAGTTGTCAGATTTCATTTCATTTCGGCCCGCCGACGGCGCCCAGGCTTGGAGATAGGCGCAAAACATCTCGGCCATCGCATCATGGCGCCTATCTCTGCTGATGGGCGAGGCTTTTCCGAAAAACTGGTCGCCGGGTCGACATCCGAATAACCATCCGCCAGGCTCGGGCGCTCAGCTCACCGGCTGCAGCGGATCGCTGCCGATCTTGGACAGCAGGATCACCGCCTGGGTGCGGCTGTCGACGCCGAGCTTCTGTAGTACCGCCGAGACATGGGCCTTGATGGTCGCCTCGGAGACGCCGAGCTCGTAGGCGATCTGCTTGTTGAGAAGGCCTTCCGCCAGCATGCCGAGCACGCGGGTTTGCTGCGGCGTGAGCGCCTGCAGGCGCTTGATCAGGTCCGATATTTCGGGATCGCGCTCGACACCGAGATCGATGCCGGCAGGTGCGGCGATGTCGCCCGCAAGGACCGATCGCACGGCGTCGCGGATTTCCTCCATGCTGGCCGATTTGGAGATGAAACCGGACGCGCCGAGGTCGAGCGCGCGCCGGATGGTCGCCGGGTCGTCATGGGCGGAGACCACCACCAGCGGCGCCGCCGGATGGATGCCGCGCAGCGAGATCAGGCCGGAGAGGCCGCTTGCGCCCGGCATCGACAGGTCGAGCAGCACCAGATCGACATCCTCGTTGGCCACGAGTAGCGCCTTGGCGCTTTCGAAATCGCCGGCTTCGTGGATGGCGGCGACATTGCCAATGCCGGCAAGCGCTTCGCGCAGCGCACCGCGAAACAGCGGATGATCGTCGGCGATGACGAAAGAATAGCCTGACGGCAAATATCCCTCCCCGGATCCCCTTGATGGTCTTCTGTTTTCTTGGGACCAGTCGGGCGATTATGCGGCGCTTGCCGCTGTTTTCAAGCGGCAAAGCCGGCGCACCGGATTTTCCCCAAGAAGCCTGTCTTCAGGTCTTCTGGGCGTTGGGCTTGGCGCCGTCGCCGCTATCCTTGTCCATATCCTTGACGATGCCCATGAAGCCGCGCAGGAAGCGTTCCATGTAGCTCATCGTCTTGTTGAAATCCTCCTCGCTCGGCAATTGCGATTCGAGGCGGGCGGAGAGTGAATTCTCGAGCTTTGTGACGCGTTCGTCCATCGCCTTCATCGAGGTTTGCAGGCGGTCGATTTCGTCCTGGAAGGCAGCGCGTTCGTCGGCCGCCACCTTGCAGACGAGCTGGCCGGAGCGCTCCTCACAGATCGACATCGCGCCCGTCTGCGTGTCCATGCGGACATAGCCGTTGGCGGATTTCTCCAGACGGTAGCGGTCGGTCTCCTCGGAAAAGGCGGACGCCGCGACCAGCGAAACGAGCGCGGCGGGGATCAAGATGTGCTGCAGACGCATGTTGTCCTCCATGGCCAGGGCTGAGATATCGCATGTTTGCGCCGGAAATGGGGAAGATCCTTGGCATGGCCTTCCCCGCACGGCTGGTTCGGATTATAGCGCAACCATGTCTCAGATTATCTACAAAATAACCCCGCAAGCGCCCTGGCGCGAGGCCGAAGCGGAGGGCCGCTTCACCGGAGCGCCGATCGATGTCGCCGATGGCTTCATCCATTTCTCCACGGCGGCACAGGTCAAGGAGACGGCGGCGAAGCATTTTGCCGGCCAGGCGGGGCTTCTGCTGGCCGCCATAGACGGGGCCAGCCTGGGCGACGCGCTAAAATACGAGGCCTCGCGCGGCGGCGCGCTGTTTCCGCACCTCTACGGCGTGCTCGACCTGAAAGCCGTGCTGTGGGTCCGGCCGCTGCCGCTCGGCGCCGACGGCACCCACCAGTTCCCGGCGCTGGAGGCCGAATGAGCGTGCTCGACCGGATTGGCCAGAAGCTGCTGTTCACGTTCGACCCGGAAACCGCGCATGGCCTGTCGATCGCGGCGTTGCGCTGTGGCTTGCCGGTCGGCGCACGGACGGCGCGCGATGCGCGGCTGAAGGTCAGCCTCTGCGGCCTCGATTTCCCCAATCCGCTAGGCATGGCTGCCGGTTACGACAAGAACGCCGAGGTGCCCGATGCGCTGCTCGGCCTCGGCTTCGGCTTTGCCGAGGTCGGCACGGTGACGCCGCTGCCGCAGCCTGGCAATCCGAAGCCGCGCATCTTCCGGCTTCCGGCGGATGAAGCGGTGATCAACCGGCTCGGCTTCAATAATGAAGGCCATGCGGCCGCCGAGAAACGCCTGGTCGGCCGCAAGGGGCGCTCCGGCATCGTCGGCATCAACATCGGCGCCAACAAGGACAGCGCCGACCGTGTCGGCGACTATGAGCGCGGCGTCATCCGCTTCGCGCCTTACGCCAGCTATCTCACCGTCAATATTTCCTCGCCCAACACGCCCGGCCTGCGCACCATGCAGGCGCGCGAACAGCTTGGCGAGCTCTTGTCGCGCGTCATGGCCGCGCGCGCGGTGGCGGCAAGGCAGCCGCCTGTGTTTCTCAAGATTGCGCCGGACCTGGTCGAAGCCGAGCTGGAAGACATCGCCGCCGAGGTCACCCATAAGGCCATAGACGGCATCATCGTCTCCAACACCACCATTTCTCGCCCGGCGCTACGCTCCAGCGGCGCGGCAAGCGAGACCGGCGGGCTTTCCGGCCGGCCGCTGTTCGAGCGCTCGACCATCGTGCTGGCCCGTATGCGCAGGCTGCTGGGGCCGGACATGGCCATCATCGGCGTGGGTGGGGTCAACTCCGCCGAGGCGGCGCTCGAGAAGATCCGCGCAGGCGCCGATCTCGTCCAGCTTTACACCTGCATGATCTATGCCGGGCCGGCGCTGCCGGGGCGCATCGTCGCCGGCATGGCGCGTTTCGCCGACACGGAACGGCTCAACTCCATCAGCGACTTGCGCGACCGCCATCTCGACCAATGGGCTTCAAGGCCGCTCAACTGAACGCCGTCCGCAGCCGCAGCCGCAGGATGGCAGCCAAGCTGAGGCCACGCACCAGCAGGAAGACATGCAATGCCGCCCACAGGCCATGATTGCCGAAAGCGGGCGCCAGCGTAATCAGCGCGGCGGCGAAGGCCAGGAAAGACAAAAGCATCATGTTGCGCATGTCGCGCGACCAGGTCGCGCCGATGAAGATGCCGTCCATCTGGAAAGCCAGCACGCCGCTCAGCGCGGTGAAGGCCGCCCAGGGCAGATAGGTGTCGGCCACCGAGCGGACTTCCTGCGACGTTGTAACGACGGCAACCAGATTGACACCGGCCAGCAGAAGCACCAAGGTTGCGGCGCCCGCCAATCCGAACCCCCAGAACAAGGTCAACCGCACCGCGCGCCGGAACGGGTGCTCAGCCCGCGCACCGACGGCGCGGCCGGCGAGTTGTTCCGCGGCGGTGGCGAAACCGTCGAGGAAATAGCCTGCGACGAGAAAAAAATTCATCAGCACGGCGTTGGCGGCCAGCGTAACCGTGCCGAATTGCGCACCCTGGCGGGTGAACAGCGCAAAGGCGGCAAGCAGCGAGAACGAGCGGATCATGATATCGCGGTTGAGCGACAGCATGCGCAGGAACGCGCTCATGTCGAGCAGGCGTTGGCGTGGCACGGGCGGGCTTGCCCTGAACCGCCTGACGACGATGGCGAGGCCAAGCAGCATGACAAGGAATTCGCCGGTGACGGTTGCCCAGGCGACGCCGGCGACACCCCAGCCAAGCTCCAGGCCAAGCAGGATGCAGAGCGCGATGTTGATGCCGTTCAGCACCAGCTGCAGCACCAACCCGAGCCCGCCCTCGCCTCGGCCGAGGACATAGCCGAGAATGGCGTAGTTGATCAGCGAGAAAGGTGCCGCGAGCAATCTGATGCCGATATAGACGCCCATCGCCTCGCTGACGCGCGGCCCGGCATCCATGAACCACCGCCCGCCGGCCGCGATCAGCGGCGAAAGCGCCGCCAGCACGATGCCGGCGACGACAGCGATCAGCACGGCGCGCCAGAAGACCGCCTGTTCCTCCAGCGCGTCGTTGCGCCCGAAAGCCTGGGCGACCAGACCGGTGGTGCCGGAGCGCAGGAAATTGAAGGTGGTGAAGACGACGTCGAAGACCAGCGCGCCTGCCGCCAGGCCGCCAAGCAAGGCGGCGTCACCGAGCTGTCCGACAACAGCCGTATCGACCATGCCGAGCAGCGGCGTCGTCAGGTAGGCGAGCGTCATCGGCACGGCGATGACGAGAACCGTGCGGTTGGTGACGACAAAAGAGCTGGCATCGGCTGGGATTGCACCCTTGTCCAAAGAACTGCTGCCTTGCTGATTGCGGCTTGATCGAACAGCCGGTGTGCCCCATTTTCCGGCCACCGCGCAATCCATCCTTGCCATGGCGGCCAACCGAAATTCCGGTCTGGCGCGAGCCGCCGGATCCGGTTCATGCCCCTCCAGATCGTCCATCACCCCGACTACGACGCCGGCTTCGCCGTCAACCATCGCTTTCCGATGAGCAAATATCCGCTGCTGATGGAGGCTTTGCGCGTACGCGGACTGGCCGTGCAGGGGGCGCTCAGCATGCCGGAAGCGGCGCCGGCGCTGTGGCTGAGGCTTGCCCATGCGGCAGACTATGTCGACCAGGTCATCAGTTGTTCGGTGCCGGAAAAGATCGAACGCGAGATCGGCTTTCCGGTCGGCCCGCGCGTCTCGTCGCGCGCCCAACTCGCCACCGGCGGCACCGTACTGGCGGCCCGGCTGGCCTTGCGCCACGGCATTGCCTGCAACACAGCCGGCGGCAGCCATCATGCGCGCCGCGCGCAAGGCGCGGGCTTCTGCACCTTCAACGATGTCGCCGTCGCTTCCCTGGTGCTGCTTGCCGAAGGCGCGGCGCGGAACATACTCGTGGTCGATCTGGATGTGCATCAGGGCGACGGCACGGCGGATATCCTGGCGGCCGATCCGCGCGTGTTCACCTTCTCCATGCATGGCGAGCGCAACTATCCCGCGCGCAAGATCGCCTCCGATCTCGATGTCGCACTGCCCGACGGCACGGGCGATGGCGCCTATCTCGAAAGGCTGGCCGCCATCTTGCCGGAGCTGTCCGCCCATGCGCGCTGGGACATCGTTTTCTACAATGCCGGTGTCGACGTCCATGCCGAGGACCGGCTCGGCAGGCTGGCGCTTTCAAACGACGGGCTTCGTGCCCGCGACGCCATGGTGATCGGTCACTTCCGCTCGCGCGGCATCGCGCTATGCGGCGTCATCGGCGGCGGCTATTCGACCGACGTAGCCGCGCTCGCGGCGCGCCATGCCATTCTGTTCGAGGCGGCGGCGGACTACGCCTGACCGCTATTTCCTGTAGTTGGCGATTCTGAGCAGGATGAACGCCGGAACCACGATCGCCGCACCCAGCAGAATATAACCCAGGAAGCGGTCGATGGCATGGAAGCCCAGATTCCAGAGATCCAGGAAGAATTTGCGGATGCCGTAGAGCACGTCCATCGGCGACCAGCCGAAGGCGGTCATGACGAGGCCGACGAGGAACGACACCACCAGCAACTTCAGGAGTACCCTGAGCGGGGTGTCGCCGAGAAAGCGCGTCAATGCGGACAAGACCTGTCTCCGGCTCTGATCGCCCGATTCGGCGACAGGATCAGAAATACGCACTTGGCCGCCCCGCTTCAAGCCGGGCGGGCCGAGGCGCCGAACCTTGGCTGACAAACCCTGTGAGGGCCGGCCCGACTGTGCCGGCAGCTTTTCATGGTAGGAATTTTTTCCTTGACGGGGTGAAGGCAACTATGGTAGATATTCGGTTATGGTGCTGAGTTGCGCCAAGGGCCCGCCGCACAGGCGGGTTTTTCCATTCAAGGCTCCGTCAACAGCACGCCGTCGAAAGCTCCGAAGGAACCCGTTAACGCGGATCGTGCCTTGGTACCAAGCCGGCGACCACAGGCGCATGGCAGGCGAGCGGGCCGGCGGCGGCGGCTGATCGCGGCTGGCTTATCTGTTTTCTAACCAATTGCCGCTATTGCCATTCCTGGAGCGGGAGCCAGGCTTTGATGGAAGCGGAAAAAATCGGCGCGCGCCGCGCGGTCATGCTTTCGGTTGTCGTGCCGTGCTACAACGAGCGGGACGGCGTGGCTGAGCTTCACCGACGCGTCACCGCCGCTTGCCTGGCGCAAAACCCTTCCTACGAGATCGTGCTCGTCATCGACGGGGCGACCGACGGCACCCGCGAGGCCGTTTTCGAACTGGCGCAAAAGGACGACCATGTCGTCGCCATCGACCTTGCCCGCAACTATGGCCACCAGATCGCGCTGAGCGCGGGGCTGGAGTTCTGCCGGGGCCAGCGCATCCTCATTCTCGATGCCGATCTCCAGGATCCGCCTGAACTGCTCGGCGCGATGATGGCGAAGATGGATGAAGGCTTCGACGTCGTTTACGGTCAAAGGGTCAAGCGTGATGGCGAAGGCTGGTTCAAGCTGGCTTCCGCGTCGATGTTCTACCGGCTGCTGCGCCGGATGGTCGACGTCGAGATCGCGCCGGATACCGGTGATTTCAGGCTGATGAGCCGCCGCGCCCTCGACCATCTGAACGCCATGCCGGAGCGCTACAGGTTCATTCGCGGCATGGTGAGCTGGATCGGGCTGAGACAGGCCGCCTTCTCCTATGAACGGCAACGGCGTTTCGCCGGCGCCACCCACTATCCGCTGAAGAAGATGGTTCTTCTGGCTGTCGACGCAATGACCAGCTTTTCCATCGCGCCGTTGCGGTTCGCCTCGCTTCTGGGGATGCTTTCCGGCGTGCTGGGGATGGTCGTGCTCGGCTATACGCTGCTCGAATGGTCGCTGGGAAACGTGCTGCCGGGCTGGACCAGCCTTGCCGCGATCATGCTGATCCTGGGCAGTGTTCAGCTTCTGGTGCTCGGCATATTCGGCGAATATCTCGGCCGGATGTACATGGAGACGAAGCGGCGGCCGCTCTATTTCGTCAACGAGATCGTTTCGCGAAGCGATGTGGCCGTCGAAAACCAGGACCTGCCTGTCCACCGCCTCCAGGAAATGGTGAAGAGAGCCGCGCGTGGCTAAGGCGACGACCGACCGGCCGCAACGGGACCTCTCGACCGGAACGAACGCGAAAATGGCCGGGAGCCGCGACATGAATCAGGCCACGGCAATCGCGATGGCTGCGCCGTCGCTCGAAGACGCACAGCGCAGCAGACTATTGTTCTGTCTTTTCTGCACCTGCACCGTTGCCTACGTGCTGATGAGGCATGCCAACTCCCTCCTTCTGGATCCTGACAGCTGGTGGCAGGTGAAGGTAGGGCTGGATTTCCTGGCGAACCGGACATTTCCGACCGTCGACCCCTATTCGTATACCTTCGCCGGCCAGCCCTGGATCGCCAAGGAATGGCTGGGGCAGGTGCTTCTGGCCCTCGCCTATGGCGCCGGAGGCTGGAATGGCGTCGTCACGCTGATCATCGCCACGATCGGCCTGACAGTCTTCCTGATGGGATGGTTCCTCAGCGCATGGCTGAAGCCGGTATTGGCGGTAGTGCTGGCTTTCGTCGCGGCTTTCCTTGTCGCCCCGATCTATACGGCGCGCCCCCACGTCTTCACTTTGCCGATCATCGTCATTTGGACGGCAATGCTGTTTCGCGCGGCGCAGGAGGAAAGAGCGCCATCACCGTGGCTGCTCGCGCTCGTTGTGTTGTGGGCGAACCTGCATGCCACATTCACCTTGAGCTTCGTCATCGCCGGCTTTGCCGGTCTGTATCTCCTGTCGCGCACAGGCCTGTCGAAACCGGTTCTCCTGGCGAAATGGATCGCGTTCGGCCTGCTTTGCCCGGTGGTCAGCCTGGTCCATCCCTATGGCGTCAAGGCCATCCTGGCGACGCTTACCGTCGCCTATGGCAACGAGGCGGTGCCGCTTATCCTGGAGTGGCGGCCCTTCAACGCTCAGGAAGAGCTCATCAAGGAAGCTGTGATGCTGCTGGCGCTTTTCGGGTTGTTGGTGTCACGGCTGCGGATCGGCTGGGCCAAGGCGCTATTCATCGTCTTCACCTTGCATGCCTATCTCAGCCACCAGCGGTTCATGTATCTGTTCTTCCTGCTGGTTCCGCTGGTGATCATGGTTGAGATCGCACAGCAATATCCCGCACTTTCAGCCGCGACCTGGCTAGCGCAAAAGCGCGACGGATTGGAAAAAGTCCTCGCCAGGCATTACTACGCCATCTCAGGCGCGGTGGCCGTCCTGCTGATCGGCGCGGTCTCGGTCCTCGGCAGTGTCCAACAGATCGCGCCGAGCCCGAAGACGTCCGCCAGCGGAGCACTCGCCTTCGCTAGGGATCAGCACCTGTCCGGCAACGTGCTGAATTCCTACAATTTCGGCGGCACGCTGATCTTCCACGGGATCAAGACCTACATCGACGGCAGGACGGACCAGCTGTTCCTGGACGGGTTCACGAAAACCGACGACGCGACCGGACACAGTGACGGCAAACCACTGCTCGAGGCCCGGCTGAAGAAATACGCCATAGGCTGGGCGCTGCTGGCGGCCGGCGACGCCCGCATTCCCTTCTTCGAGCAATTGGGCTGGAAGCGGGCCTACGCGGACGAATACGCCGTGATCTACCTGCCCGGTGCCTGATCTGCGGCGCCGGCCCAAACCGGCTTCGGCCCTCCAGCATTCGCCTTGACACCGATGTTGCGGTGCAGCAAATTGCACCGGAGAGGACGAACAAAGTGGGACCGAGAACCAAGGCTTTCTCGCATCGCCGCAATGCCGCCGCATGGGCCGGTGAACCGGATGCGCCACGACTGTCGCCGGCCACGGCGCTCGAACCGATCGCATGAACTACAGACGCGACATCGACGGCCTGCGGGCCATAGCGGTGCTGCCTGTCGTCCTCTTTCATTTCGGCTTGTCCGCCATCCCAGGCGGCTTCACCGGCGTCGACATCTTCTTCGTCATATCAGGCTATCTGATCAGCGGCAGCCTGCTCGACGATCTCGAACGCGGCCAGTTCTCGATCGGCCGCTTCTATTGGCGCCGCGCGCGGCGCATCCTGCCGGCGCTGACCTTCGTCATCGTGCTAGCAAGCATTGCCGCCTGGTTCATCCTTTTGCCGTCGGACCTCAACGAATTCAGCCTCAGCGTCATCGCTGCCTCGACTTTCTGGTCGAACATCTATTTCTGGAAGACGACGAACTATTTCTCGATCGATGCCGCGCTGCGGCCGCTGCTGCACACATGGTCGCTCTCGGTCGAAGAGCAATATTACATCTTCGCGCCGATACTGGTGTACCTGATCTATCGCTATGCCTCGAAACGCTGGCTGACGATATTGCTGCCGATCGCGATCGGCAGTTTCGCCCTGGCGGTCATGGCGACCTCGATGGCGCCCACGGCGGGTTTCTACCTGTTGCCGACGCGCATCTGGGAACTGGCGCTGGGAGCCATGCTGATGCTGAGAAAGCCGCCGGCACTTGCCAGCCGGCCGGCAATGGAACTGATCGGCCTCGCCGGCTTCGCCATGATCGCCTTCGGCTTCGTCACGATTTCGGAGAGCGACCCGTTTCCGGGCTACAATGCCTTGTTCCCCTGCATCGGCACCGCCCTGCTCATCTATGCCGGCCACGACAGGGCGGGCGAACAGCGGCCGGCAACCATCGCCACGCGGGTGTTGCAGTTTCCGCCGCTGGTCTGGATCGGCCTTATTTCCTATTCGCTCTACCTCGTTCACTGGCCGATCAATTCCTTCGTCCATTACGTTTCGCTGAAAGCCATCGGCGTGCCGACGATCATCGCCATGACCGTGGCGAGCTTCGCCCTGGCGACGTTCTCGTGGAAATATGTCGAGCAGCCGTTTCGGCGGAAACGGGCCTACACCGCGCCGCTGCCCATCTTCGCCTTTTCCGCGACGGCGATCGTCCTGCTGTGCGTCGGCGGCGTGGCCGGGGCGCTCGGCAACGGTTTTCCGCAACGCTTCCCGGACTTTTCAACGGAACGTATCCAGGTTGGCGACTGGCGCAACGGCATCTGTTTCAACGAAGGCTCGAACCGGATCGAGGACTGGAATGTTGCCGCCTGCACCCGAACGCGCGGCTTTGCCACCAATGTGCTGTTGTGGGGCGATTCCTTCGCCGCCCATTATGTCTCGGGACTTGAAGCCAACGCCCAGAAAATCCAGGCCAACGTCATCCAATATACCTATGCCGGCTGCCCTCCGGACCTGACCTATTTTTCCTACGCCCGACCTGCCTGTACCAGCTTCAACGAACGGGCCCTGTCGATCATCCGCGAAGCCAACATTCAGGCGGTGATCCTTAGTGGCCGATGGACCGACTACCAGGTCAGGGGCTTCGGCGGTCTCCAGAAGACGATCGACCGGCTTCGCCAGATGGGCGTCAAGGTCTACGTCATCGGCCAGTCGCCCGAATTCATCGCCGACGTCCAGAAAATCGCCTTCTTCGCAAGACGGGGAGATACCGCGAACATGTCCTGGCCGATGGCCATGGACCCGGACATCAACAAGCGGGTGCTGCCCTTCGTCAAAGGCGCTGACTTCATAGACCCGCTGACCTATCTGTGCGACGCCACAGGCTGCTCGTATGCCGATGCCGGCAACAAGCAATTTCTCTATTTCGACTATGGTCACTTCTCCTCCGCGGGCGCAGCACTCGCCATCTCGAAATACTGGCCGAGCTTTGCCGCCGGCACCGAGATCGCGAAAGTGAAATAGCCGATGGAACCGGCATGCGGCGCGCTGGTCGCGGGGACGGTACCGTGTGGAAAGTAAGCCGCTTTGCGATTGCCCGATGGCCAGCCCTCATGGTAACGAACCTGCTGCGCGGGTATGATGTAATGGTAGCCTGTCAGCTTCCCAAGCTGAACGCGCGGGTTCGATTCCCGCTACCCGCTCCAGCTTGTGGTGCAAGGGGCTTGCGCCCTTGCCAAGCCGCTTCAACTATCGTGTTCGTGCGCAATTCCGGGAAAACCGCTCAAGCCGTTTTCCCGGCATGGCTTCAGAGCCAGACCCAGACGCGCCTGCGCCAGCAGCGGACACGACGGCGGCCGCGACGCCAATAGCTGCGGCAGACCCTGCGCCAGACGCGGCGACGCCTACGCCGTCCATAGGGACGATGCCACCGGCGATGCGAGATCTGCTCCACCTCGGCTTGATCGTCTCCTTCGAAGACGGCCGCATCCGCCCTGTCGAGGTCGTCCTTGTCGAGCTCGTCAAGGATTCCGTTGCCGTTCGGGACCCCGGCAACTGCTCTGCCGGGCCTGGCCAGGCCTGCAAAAGCAACTGCCCCCGCGACGCCAAGCATTCCAGTAAGAAACAACCGACGTTCCATCAAAATCTCCCGAGTTGTTTGCCATCGGCGTATCGTTCCCCGGCTCAAAACGAGCTCCGGCGCCAACGCCGACTGGCGTTTGAACGCACTTACCTGGTTTTTGTTCCGGTCACCCAACCTCGCGCAGGATGAAGTCATGCAGCATCTTCGCCGCCGGCGACAGCGCGCGGTTCTTCACCGTGATCAGGCTGTAAGGCCGGACCTCGATGTCGAATTCTGTCTGGACGACATCGATGGCGCCGGCCAGCCCTTCGGGATTCTGGATGAATTTCGCCACCTGGACCGAGACCGGCGCGATGGCGTCGGAGTGCGCGACCATGACCAGGGTCAGGAGCAGCGAGCTGGTGTTGAGGATGCGGTCCGGCAGCGCGATGTTGCGGTTCAGGAAATTGCTCTCCATGGCCTGGCGCAGCGGCGAGCCGCCGGACTGGAAAACCCAGTCATAGGCCGCGGTCTCCTCCAACCGCACCGCCTTGCCCTCGGTCAGCGGATGGCCCCGGCGCACGATCAGGCAGGCTTTCTCGACGCCGATCACACGGGACTCGAACAGCCGCGGGTTGAGATCGTCGGGGATGCGCGCGATGATGAAGTCATGGCGCGATGCGATCAACTCGCGCGCCAGCACGTTGGAGGTCTCGACCTGCATGGTGATCTCGATGCGCGGGTAGATGCGGCGGATTTCGCGGATCGCCGGCACCGCGAGCTCGATCGCGGGCGCCGTCACCGCACCAAGGAACACCGAGCCGCCCTTGCCCGCCTTGAGTTCGGAGATCTCGCGATCGACCTCGCGCATCTCCAAAAGGATGGAGCGCGCGCGCCTGGCCAACGCCTTGCCATAGGGCGTCAAGGTGACGCCGCGCGGCAGCCTTTCGCAGAGCGTGACGTCCAGCACGGCTTCCATCTCGGCGATCATGCGCGAGGCCGCCGGCTGTGAGATATTCATGACCTGGGCGGCGGAGCTGACCCGGCCGTGATCGTCCAGTGCTACGATCATGCGCATATGGCGCAGGCTGAGGCCGCTGCGCAGCAGGGTCTCGCCGTCACCGGGGAGCACCTCGTAACCTTCTGAAATCCCGCCAGGATTGCGCAACGTTGCCATGGATTTCCCTACGCTCCCAATGCCCTTGAGTTCAGCGTCAACGTATACCAGTTTCGGTATAGCAATCATCAAAGATCGCATTTGACAGTTATGGCAAAGGGACACACCCTTCGCGCGTCCTGGGGCGTGCCAGTCGATGACGAGGAAAATCGTGTCGATTGAAATCAGTCCCAGGGCCGATTGGGAGGATACCGGAGATCGATAGACGACAGCGGCGCTTGCGCTCCTGCTCGCCTGCGCGGCCCGCGAAGCCCCGAGGTGTCGCGTCCATCAACCAGGGAGAGTAATTGTGAAGATCATCAAGACGCTGGCCGCCGTCGCGGCCCTTGGCATCGCTGCCATGACCTATTCGGCGCACGCCGCCGACAAGGGTCTCGTCGGCGTGCTGATGCCCACCAAGACCTCGCAGCGCTGGATCAACGACGGCGACGCCGTCAAGTCCCAGCTCGAAGCTTTGGGCTATACGGTCGACCTGCAATATGCGCAGGACGACATCCCCAACCAGCTCAGCCAGCTGGAAAACGAAATCACCAAGGGTCCGAAGGCGCTGATCATCGCCTCGATCGACGGCACCACCCTGTCGGATGCGCTGCAGAAGGCCGCTGACGCCGGCGTCGTCGTCGTCGCCTATGACCGCCTGATCAAGAAGACGCCTAATGTCGACTACTACACCACTTTCGACAATTTCGGCGTCGGCGTGATCCAGGCGAATTCGCTGGTCAAGGGCCTCAAGGAGCGCTTCCCGAATACCAAGCCGTGGAACGTCGAACTGTTCGGCGGCTCACCCGACGACAACAACGCCTTCTTCTTCTACAATGGCGCGATTTCCGTCCTGCAGCCGCTGATCGACGACGGTTCGATCAAGATCAAGTCCGGCCAGACCGGCATGGACAAGGTCGGCACGCTGCGCTGGCTCGCCGCCACCGCCCAGGCGCGCATGGACAATCTGCTGTCGGCCAACTACTCGGACGGCAGCCGCGTCGACGGCGTTCTGTCGCCCTATGACGGCCTGTCGCGCGGCATCACCGCCTCGCTGCGCGCCGTCGGTTACGGCACGGAAGCCCAGCCGTGGCCGATCGTGACCGGCCAGGACGCCGAGACCGCCTCGGTCAAGCTGATCATCTCGGGCGAGCAGTACTCGACCGTGTTCAAGGACACCCGCGAACTGGCCAAGGCCACCGTCGAGCTCGTCGACAAGGTGCTCTCGGGCGGCAAGCCGGAAGGCCTCGACACCAAGACCTACAACAACGACGTCAAGGTCGTTCCCTCGATCCTGCTGACGCCGCATGAGGTCGACAAGTCGAACTACCAGGCTCTGGTCGTCGACTCCGGCTACATCAAGGCCGACGAACTGAAGTAAATTCGGTTGCATAACCAGGGGTCCTGCGCAACGCAGGGCCCCTTTTCGTTCACCAGCGACCCCGGTATTGTTGCGGGTCTCGCAGGAGCACTTTTACCATGGCCTCGACGATTTTGGAGATGCAGGACATCACCAAGACGTTTCCCGGCGTCAAGGCGCTGTCGAACGTCAACCTTCGGGTCGAGGAAGGCGAGATCCACGCCGTGGTCGGCGAGAACGGCGCCGGCAAATCGACGCTGATGAAGGTGCTGTCGGGCGTCTATCCCTCCGGCACCTATGACGGCCAGATCATCTTTCAGGGCCAGGAATGCCAGTTCAAAGGCATTCATGACAGCGAACGCAAGGGCATCGTCATCATCCACCAGGAGCTTGCGCTGGTGCCGATGCTGTCGATCGCCGAAAACATCTTCCTGGGCAACGAACACGCCCGATACGGCATCATCGACTGGAACGCCAATGAGGCCCGCACCAGCGCCCTGCTGAAGAAGGTGGGCCTCAAGGAGGACCCCAAGACGCTGATCACCAATATCGGTGTCGGCAAGCAGCAGCTGGTCGAGATCGCCAAGGCGCTGAGCAAGGAGGTCAAGCTCCTGATCCTCGACGAGCCGACGGCGTCGCTCAGCGAAAAGGACAGCCAGGCGCTGCTCGACCTTCTGCTCGAATTCAAGCGGCAAGGCATGACCTCGATCCTGATCTCGCACAAGCTCAACGAGGTGAACCGGGTCGCCGACAAGGTGACCGTCATCCGCGACGGGCGAACCATCGAGACGCTGTCCAGGAAGGACATTTCGGAAGACCGCATCATCACCTCGATGGTCGGCCGTTCGCTAGACGACCGCTATCCGCCGCGCGAGCCTGATATCGGCGAGGTCGTGTTCGAGGTGAAGAACTGGTCGGTCTATCACCCGCTCCATGCCGAGCGGCAGGTGATCAAGGGCATCGACATCAATGTGCGCAAGGGCGAGGTGGTCGGCATTGCCGGGCTGATGGGCGCCGGGCGAACCGAATTCGCCATGAGCCTGTTCGGCCGCTCCTATGGGCGCCGCATCACCGGCGAGGTGCTGCTCAAGGGTAAACCGATCGACGTCTCCTCGGTGAGCAGGGCGGTCGAACACGGCATTGCCTATGTGACCGAGGATCGCAAGACCTACGGCCTCAATCTCATCGACCACATCAAGCACAACATTACGCTGGCCAATCTCGGCGGCGTGTCGCGCCACAGCGTGATCGACGATTTGCGCGAGCTTGCGGTCGCCAACGACTATCGCAAGCAGACCAACATCCGCGCTTCCAGCGTCTATCAGATGACCGGCAATCTTTCCGGCGGCAACCAGCAGAAGGTGGTGCTGTCGAAATGGCTGTTCGCCGACCCGGAAGTGCTGATCCTGGACGAGCCGACGCGCGGCATCGATGTCGGCGCCAAATATGAAATCTATACGATCATCGCGCGCCTCGCCGCCGAAGGTAAGGCGATCGTGGTCATCTCGTCGGAAATGCCAGAACTGCTCGGCATCACCGACCGCATCTATGTCATGAACGAAGGCCGCATCGTCGGCGAAATGCCCGCGGCGGACGCAAGCCAAGAAAGAATAATGCGCGCCATCGTTCGGGGAGAAGGAAAAGCAGCATGAGCACGGAAAGCGCCCCCGCCCCGCAAAGCAACGTCGCCGAAGATGTAGGGCAGCGTCCGCGCATCGCCGTATCGGCGCTGGCGACGAACCTGCGCGAATACGGCCTGATCCTGGCGCTGATCGCCATCATGGTGTTCTTCCAGTTCACCACCTCGGGAACGCTGTTCAAGCCGGTGAACCTGAGCAATCTGGTGCAGCAGAACTCCTTCATCATCGTGATGGCGCTCGGCATGCTGCTGGTCATCGTATCGGGCCATATCGACCTCAGCGTGGGGTCCGTGGCCGGCTTCATCGGCGCGCTGGCGGCGATGATGATGGTGATCTGGCCTCTCGGCATATTCAGTAACCCGCTGGTGGTTTCCATCGTCTGCCTGATCGTGGGCGGGCTGATCGGCGCGGCGCAAGGCTACTGGATCGCCTATCACCGAATACCGAGCTTCATCGTGACGCTGGCCGGCATGCTGATCTTCCGCGGCATCTGCCAGGCGCTGCTCGGCGGCGGATCTTCGGTCGGACCGCTGCCGCCCGAGTTCAAGGCGCTCAGCTCCGGCTTCATTCCAGATGTCATCGGACCGCTGACGCTGATCCCGCCAACGGTGAATGCAGCCGGCAAGACGATTATGGGCAGCGGTCTGACGTTGCACATGACGACGATCGTGCTGGGCCTGATCGCCGTGCTGGCCTATGCCTATTTCGGGCTGCGGACGCGACGCAAACGCGAACGCCACGGCTATGAGGCCGAGCCCTTTACCCTGTTCGTCATCAAGACGCTGGTCGGCAGCGCGCTGGCGCTGTTCCTGGTCTACCAGTTCGCCAGCTATCGAGGCCTGCCGGTGGTGCTGCTCGTCATGGGCTTGCTGATCTCGCTGTTCGTCTTCGTCACCAAGCGCATGACGATCGGCCGTCGCATCTATGCGATGGGCGGCAATGCCAAGGCCGCGCAGTTGTCGGGCATCAAGACCGAGCGCCTGACGCTTTACGTGTTCGTCAATATGGGCGTGCTGTCGGCGCTTGGCGGCCTGATCATCGCGGCGCGCCTTGGCCAGGCCGTGCCGGCGGCAGGCCTCGGCAGCGAGCTCGACGTCATCGCCGCGGTGTTCATCGGCGGCGCCTCGGCGATGGGCGGCGTCGGTCAGGTCATCGGCGCGGTGGTCGGCGGCTTCATCATGGGCGTGATGAACAACGGCATGTCGATCATGGGCGTCAATGTCGACTGGCAGCAAGTGGTCAAGGGCCTGGTGCTGCTCGGCGCCGTTATCTTCGACGTCTACAACAAGAACAAGGCCTGAACAGATTTCAGGCGAGGCAAGCAGGAGGCATACGGTCGCGGCGCTGCCGGCAATTCGCCGGCTTGAAGAAGTCCTTCAGGGACCGGGCTCGCGAGCGCAATCCGGACGAAGAGTTCAACCCGTGGCACGGCCAGTCCGAGCCGCGCAGGTCAGGGTTTGCCAGAAGGCAGCCATGCCAAGACATATGAGAGAGGACTGATCATGCTGATCTCGCAGATTCTCGACGACGCCGAGACCATCCGTGTCGTTGCCCGCACGGGCGGCAAGACCCGGATCATCAACGGCGCGCGCAGCGTCTATTCGCTGGCGATGGAAGCCGCTCGTACCGGCGTCGGCCTTGCCGCGCTGATCGAACGCAAGGGGCTCGGCGAGACCGTCGATCTCGACGCCGCCTACAAGAAGGGGCGGCTGCTGTCGCCGATCAATCATCCCGATCCGGCGCATCTGCATCTGACCGGCACGGGGCTAACGCATCTCGGCTCGGCAGCGACGCGCGATTCCATGCACAAGAAGCTCAGCACCGACGGCGAGGAGCAGCTCACCGATTCCATGAAGATGTTCCGCATGGGGCTGGAAGGCGGCAAACCCGCGAAAGGCCAGATCGGGGTGCAGCCAGAATGGTTCTACAAGGGCAACGGCACGATGGCCGTGGCGCCGGGTGCCGCGTTGATGTCGCCGGCCTTCGCCAAGGACGCCGGCGAGGAGCCCGAGGTGGCCGGCATCTATGTCATCGGCGACGACGGCGCGCCGTTCCGGGTCGGCTTCACGCTGTCGAACGAATTCTCCGACCATGTGACCGAACGCGTGAACTACCTCTTCCTCGCCCATTCCAAGCTGCGCAACGCCTCCTTCGGACCGGAGATCCTAGTCGGCGACCTGCCCGCCGACATCAGGGGCTCCTCACGCATCTGGCGCGACAGCAAGCTGATGTGGGAAAAGCCGTTCCTGTCGGGCGAAGCGAACATGTCGCACACCATCGCCAATCTCGAACACCACCATTTCAAATATTCGGCTTTCCGCCAGCCGGGCGACGTGCATGTGCACATGTTCGGCACCGCGACCCTGTCCTTCGCCGACGGAATCAAGACCGAGGCCGGCGACGTGTTCGAGATCGAGGCCGGCGATTTCGGCCTGCCGCTGCGCAATCCGCTCGAAATCGAGCAGCCGGTGAAGGTGGCGGTGAAGGCGCTGTGAGGGTGGACATCACTTCCTTCTCCCCTGTGGGGTCCGAAGGGAGGGGCGAGACCCGTGGCTCGCCCCAGGGCAGTGGACCAGCGCGCAGCGCCGAGACGGTTGAGGGGTGCTGGCCGGAGTGAGGCGTTGGCGTTCCCTGGAACACCCCTCATCCGACCTCGCTTCGCGAGGCCGCCTTCTCCCACAAGGGGAGAAGGTAAGAAGCGTCTCAGATCTCAATAAATATCGAAATCGAAATACTTGTCCTGGATCTTCTTGTAGGTGCCGTCGGCGACGATGGCGTCGATGGCTGCGTTGAGCTTGTCGCGCAGCGCCGTATCCTCGAGACGCACGGCAATGCCGGCTTCGGTCTCGGTGCCCTTGACGTCGCCGACCATCTTGCAGCAACCGTCGCTCGCCTTCTTCATCCAGTCCATCAGCACGAACTTGTCGGAAAGGACGGCATCGAGGCGGCCGTTCTGGAGATCTGTGATTGCCTCTTCCTGGGTCGGATAGAGCTTCGCTTCGGCGCCGGCCTTGCCATAGACGTCCTGGGCGTAGTTAGCCTGCGTGGTCGCCGCCTGGGCGCCGACCGTCTTGCCGGCGAGTGCCGCCGATTCGGTCGAGGCGATGTCGCTGTCCTTGAGGGCGACGAGCGACAGCGGCGTCGTATAGTATTTGTGGGTGAACGCGACCTGCTTCTTGCGCTCCTCGGTGATGCTCATCGAAGCGATGATGGCGTCGAATTTCTTGGCCTGCAGCGCCGGGATGATGCCGTCCCAGTCCTGGGTGACGATCTCGCATTCGACCTTCATCTGCGCGCACAAGGCGTTGGCGATGTCGATGTCGAAGCCCTCGACCTTGCCGTCGGGCGTGATGGTGTTGAACGGCGGATAGGCGCCCTCGGTGCCGATCTTGATTTTCTCCGCCGCATGCGCCGACAGGGCGCCAGCACCAAGCGTCAGCATGGCGGCGGCCGCCGCCGATATGATCCATTTCGAAATCTGCATTTTCATTCCCCTTGAGCGCCGCCACGTCGGCGGCCGGCGAGGCAGCCAAGCATGGCGAGCCGGCGCAGGCAAGTATCTTGCCTGACGGTGATGAGCGTTCAGGGCGCGGCGCGAAAGTGCTTGGACAGCTTCAGGCCCTGCGCCTGGTAGTTCGAGCCGAGCTCGGTGCCGTAAAGCGCCTGCGGCCGCTTCAGCATATGCTCGTAGACCAGCCGGCC
Organism: Mesorhizobium sp. BR1-1-13; assembly: GCF_020165515.1. Lineage (NCBI taxonomy): Bacteria > Pseudomonadati > Pseudomonadota > Alphaproteobacteria > Hyphomicrobiales > Phyllobacteriaceae > Mesorhizobium > Mesorhizobium sp. BR1-1-13. The sequence continues at coordinate 28,474 of NZ_JAIUIH010000007.1, read as the reverse complement.
GACGATCTGGCCATGATCGAGGATGAACGGCACCTCATGGCTGCGCACTTCGAGCACGGCGCGGCTGCCGGTGCCGCCGGCCGCCGAATGGCCGAAGCCCGGATCGAAGAAGCCGGCATAGTGGACACGGAACTCGCCCACCAGTGGATCGAAGGGCGTCATTTCGGCCGCGTAGAGCGGCGGCACATGCACCGCTTCCTGGCTGACGAGGATGTAGAACTCGTCCGGATCGAGCACCAGCTCGCCGGCGCCGCTCTTGTGGATCGGCTCCCAGAAGTCGACGATCTCCTGCGCCGCGCGCTTGTCGACATCGACGAGGCCGGTATGGTGCTTGCCGCGATAGCCGACCAGCCCGTCACTGTCGCCGTTGAGATCGATCGACAATGCGATGCCGCCGCCGGAAATGTTCGGCGGTTCGGTGGCGACCAGCATTTCGGCCCGGTGCAATTGATGCAACTCTGCTTCCGAGAGCAGCGCATTGCCGGTGCGGAAGCGTATCTGCGAAAGGCGCGAGCCGGCGCGCACGACGATCGGGAAGGTGCGTGGACTGACTTCGAGATAGAGCGGACCATGATAGCCGGCGGCGATCTTGTCGAACTCGTGGCCGCGATCGGTCATCACGCGGGTGAAGATATCGAGCCGCCCGGTCGAGCTCTTGGGATTGGCGGACGCCGAAATTTCCGCCGGCAGCGCCAGGCTTTCGAGCAGGGGCACGATGTAGACGCAGCCGGTTTCCAAAACGGCGCCGTCGGCCAGGCTGATCTCGTGCAGCTTCAGCCGGTCGAGTTTTTCACTGACCTTGTGGTTGGGACCCGGCAGGAAGGACGCGCGCACCCGCCACGCCTTTTGGCCGAGCCTCAGATCAAGGCTGGCCGGCTGGATCTGGTCGGCGTCGAGCGCACGCGACGACTTCAGCGCGCCGGACTGGAACAGCGCCGCAATGTCCTGATCGGGAAGAATTCCTGTCTGCCGCAAAGTCTGGCTCCGCTCTGCTGGTACAAGTCTCTTAATGAAGCCGGCAATTGACGCAAGCGTGGCGCGGGTCTAAAGGGTCGTTATCCCGTGGTGATTTGGCCGGTCGGCTTGCAGCCACGTTAAACAAGTCGCTAAAGGACCGTCGGGCCGCAAGGCCGTATGGACCGGTTGCGACTTTTTCGCGGCCGGTTTTTTTGTGTTTGGATAGGACGATGACGAGCAAGACGCGCAACTGGAAGCCTCAGACCGCACTCGTGCATGGCGGGACCCTGCGTTCCGGCTTCGGTGAAACTTCCGAGGCGATATACCTGACCCAGGGCTATGTCTATGAGACGGCCCAAGCCGCCGAAGCCCGCTTCAAGGGCGAGGAACCGGGCTTCATCTATTCGCGCTATGCCAATCCGACCGTCGACATGTTCGAGAAGCGCATGTGCGCGCTCGAAGGCGCCGAGGACGCGCGCGCCACCGCGTCCGGCATGGCGGCGGTGACGGCAGCCCTCCTGTGCAGCGTCAAGGCCGGCGATCATATCGTTGCGGCGCGCGCCCTGTTCGGCTCCTGCCGCTGGGTGGTCGAGACGCTGGCGCCGCGTTACGGCATCGAGGCGACGCTGGTCGACGGCACCGACATTGCCAACTGGGAAAAGGCGGTTCGGCCCAACACCAAGCTGTTTTTCCTGGAAAGCCCGACCAACCCGACGCTTGAGGTGGTGGACATATCAGCCGTCGCTTCGCTTGCCAATTCGATCGGCGCGCGGCTGGTCGTGGACAATGTCTTCGCCACGCCGCTGCAGCAGAAGCCGTTGCAGCTCGGCGCGCATGTCGTGGTCTATTCGGCGACCAAGCACATCGATGGCCAGGGCCGTTGTCTCGGCGGCGTCATCCTGTCGGACAAGAAATGGATCGACGAAAACCTGCACGATTATTTCCGCCATACCGGCCCCAGCCTGTCGCCGTTCAACGCCTGGACGCTGCTGAAGGGCCTGGAAACGCTGCCGCTGCGCGTGCGCCAGCAGACGGAGAGCGCCGGCAAGATCGCCGATTTCCTGGCCGAGCAGCCGGAGATCGCCCGCGTCATCTATCCCGGCCGCGCCGACCATCCGCAGGCCGATATCGTCAAGAAGCAGATGTCGGGCGGCTCCACCCTGATCTGCTTTGACGTCAAGGGCGGCAAGCAGGGTGCCTTCGCCCTGCAGAACGCGCTCGACATCGTCCTGATCTCGAACAATCTCGGCGACGCCAAAAGCCTGATCACCCATCCGGCGACGACGACGCACAAGAACCTCAGCGACGAAGCGCGCGCCGAGCTCGGCATCGGACCCGGCACGCTCAGGCTGTCGGTCGGGCTGGAGGATACCGACGATCTGCTGGAAGACATCGCGCAGGCGCTTGAGGCCGCCAAATAAGGCCGGTCGAGGCATCGTCGTCCGCGTCGATCAGGCGCGCGATGGCGTCTCTTCCAGTTCAGCCGCCTTGGTGCCGATGGTCATGGCGTTGCCGCGCCAGTCGACCGCACGACCCAGCCAGCCGCGCGCCCAGATGGCGGGCAACATCAGGTCTCGTGCGATCATCGCGGTGACGATGCGCGGCGACAGATACCAGCCCTTTGCCGAGGCGAGCATGCATTCCGGCAGGTAGGCGAGCGCCAGCACGCAGAGCGCTGTCATGGGCAGGCTGACGCCGGCGCTGGCTGCGGCGATCAGCGCCAGCACGAGCGGAGCCGCCACGCCGGTCAGGATCTCGGGTGCGAAGAACAGCGGAAAGGTGACGCGGCGCAGGCGCGCCCAGCGGGCCTGGCGCGACCAGATCTCGCCCGGCATGCGCTGCCCGAGCGGCTGCTCGAAAGGCGAAGCGACGAGATTGACGCGCAGGCCCAGCCTGTTGACCAGTTTGGTCGACGCGGCATCCTCCGCGATCTCGGCGGCGAGCGCACGGATGCCGCCATTGGCGTCGAGCATCTGCTTGTTCCACAACATGCTCTTGCCCTGGGCAAAGCCGAGGCCAAGCGCCTCGCCGGCATATTGCCAGCGCGCCTGCAGCGTGTTGAGGAAGGCGCATTCGACTTCTGCCCAGAAGCCGTCGGGCCGCGAACCGATCGGCGTCGAGCAAACCAGGCCGGTGTCCCGCCGCCATGCCGCCATCAGGTGCTGGACGTAGTCTTTCGGCATCAGCACGTTGGAATCGGCGAGAATGACCCAGTCGTGGCGCGCAGCCTCCCAGCCCTTGACGCAATTGTTCAGTTTCGGGTTGGCGCTGATGCGGTCGTCGCCGGTAAGCAGGCGGGCCGGCACGGCTGGAAAGCGGGCGATGGCGGCGCGGATCGGCTTGACCGCGGGGTCGTCGGCATGGGCGACACAGAAGATCAGTTCGTAGCGCGGCCAGTCGAGCGAGAAAGCGCGCTCAAGCGTCTCATGGGTAAACGGCTCGACGCCGCGCGCCGGGATGACGATCGACACAGGCAGCGGCTTGCCGGCCGGCGGCGCGATGGCGGCGCGCCGTTTCAGGCGCGAACAGGCGAGCAGGATGCTGGCGAGATTTGAGGCGATGAGAGCGATCGAAAGCGAGCCGGTTATGAGAGCGAGTTCCATCGATATCCGGTCACTCCAGAAAAACCGGCCCGCCTGGCGGCCGTTTTCGACAGTTCGACAGAGCGCCCGAGTCGCCCGGCATTGCTGGTGCACACCATCATTGTCATGTGTCACTCAAATGACATTGTTTGTCGGCACTTGCCCCCTCGAGGTGGCAACTCGGACGCGCACGGTTGATCGAACCGCAAAGAGCGCCGAATGTTCCACACCGGATTTGTTTTGGAGCCGCTCATGTACCGCGCCGTCACGCGCAACATCGAAGTGCAGGTCAGGCCGTTCTATCTCGAGGACCGCTCGGATCCTACGGAAAACCGCTACGTCTGGGGCTACCAGATAACGATCGACAACCAGTCCGACGAATTCGTGCAGCTGTTATCGCGCTATTGGCACATAACCGACGGCGCCGGCCGGGTCGAGGAAGTGCGAGGCGCCGGCGTGGTCGGCGATCAGCCCGAACTCAATCCCGGCGACAGCTACCAATACACGTCGGGCTGTCCGCTCTCGACGCCGTCGGGGATCATGGTCGGCCACTACACCATGCGCAACGAGCGGGGCGAGACATTCGACATCGCTATCCCCGCGTTTTCGCTGGATCTGCCAGGGACGAGGCGAACGGTGAATTAGCGAAAGCGGCGGCGACAGCCTCTTTCTCCCCGTCACTATACGGGGGAGAAATGTCCGGCAGGACAATGAGGGGCGGCGCCGACTCTGGAGATCTATCTCGCGCACCGAATGAAGACTGCCCTAACGCCGAACTCAGCGCTGCCCCTCATCCGCCTGCCGGCACCTTCTCCCCGTATAGTGACGAGGAGAACGAAGCACTTCACTGCGCCGCAAACTCGGCCGGGTCGAAGTCATATTGCGTCGAACAGAACTCGCAGGCGACGTGGATGCCGCCGTCCTCGGTGCTGTCCTTGATCTCCTGCGCGGAGAAGCCCTCGAGGATGCCGCGGATCTTGTCGCGGGAGCATGAGCACTGATCGGCGACGGGAACGCCGCCGAAGACGCGCACGCCATGCTCGTGGAACAGACGATAGAGCAGCCGCTCGGCGCCGATGGTCGGATCGATCAGTTCGGTCGGCTCGATGGTGCCGAGCAGCGCCAGCAATTCCTGCCAGGAATTGTCTGTGGGATCGTGGATCTCCTCGCGCGGATCGCCATCCCTGCCGGGCAGGTCAGGAACGCGCATGCGCTCGGAGGCCTGCGGCAGGAACTGCGCCAGGATGCCGCCCGCCCGCCACTGCTCGCGCGCGCCGCCGGGGCCGGGCGTCAAAAGCTTGGCGACGGAAAGCCGGAGATCGGTCGGGATCTGCTCCGACTGGCGGAAATAGGTGCGCGCGGCCTCTTCCAGGGTCTCGCCGTCGAGCTGGACGATGCCCTGGTAGCGCTGCGTGTGGGCACCTTGGTCGATGGTCAGCGCCAGCACACCGTTGCCGAGCAGCGTTTGCTGCGAGGTCTCGCCGGCCGCAATCAGCGCCTCCAGCCGGTCGGCATCGAAGCGCGCATAGGCACGCAGCGCCGAGGGCGTGGAAAAATCCGCGACCAGCATGTCGACAGGCCCGTCGGTGCGGGTCTGCAGGATGAACTTGCCCTCGAACTTGAGCGAGGTGCCTAGCAGCACCGTCAGCACACAGGCTTCCGCCAGCAGCCGGGCGACCGGCTCGGGATAGTCATGGCGGCCAAGGATCGCATCGAGCATCGGCCCGAGCTGCACGGTGCGGCCGCGCACATCGAGCGGACCGACCTCGAAGGGCACGACGTGATCATCGCCAGCGTAACCGAATTCGCCGAGTTTGGGGTGATGTTCAGCCACTTGATGGGTTTCCAGCATGACAAAGCTCCAGGGCGCGGCCATGCCGCCCTTTGGGGAGCATGCGTCTAAACGCGCTTGATTTGCGTGATGCCGCGCAGATAGGCATCGCGCCTCCGGAGATCAAGTTCCCCGGCACGTCGAGCGCCAAGACACTTCAAGTCCACTTCAGGCCCCAAGACACCAGGCAAGCACGGCCTTCTGGGCGTGGAGCCGGTTCTCGGCCTCGTCGAAGACCACCGAATGCGGACCGTCGATGACCTCATCGGTCACTTCCTCGCCGCGATGCGCCGGCAGGCAGTGCATGAACAGCGCGTCGGGCTTTGCCTTGGCCATCAGCTTGGCGTTGACCTGGTAGGGCGAAAACACGTTGTGGCCGCGGGCGCGGTGCTCCTGGCCCATCGACACCCAGCAGTCGGTGACGACGCAGTCGGCCTGGTCGACGGCTTCCTCTGGCGAGCGGGTAAAGGAGAGCTTGCCGCCATGTGCGGTTGACCAGTCGACGTGCTTCTGCGCCGGCTCGCTGCCTTCGGGCACCGCGACGTTGAGGTTGAAGCGGAACCGCGCCGAGGCTTCCAGCAGCGAATGCAGCACGTTGTTGCCGTCGCCAGTCCAGGCGATGGTCTTGCCGGCGACCGGACCGCGATGCTCCTCGAAGGTCATGATGTCGGCCATCAGCTGGCAAGGATGGGTATCGTCGGTGAGCCCGTTGATCACCGGGATGGTCGCATTCTCGGTCAGCTCCAGCAGCCGCTCATGCGAGGTGGTGCGGATCATTATGGCATCGACATAGCGCGACAGAACCTTGGCTGTGTCGGCGATGGTCTCGGAGCGGCCGAGCTGCATCTCGGTGCCGGTCAGCATGATGGTCTCGCCGCCAAGCTGACGCATGCCGACATCGAAGGAGACGCGCGTGCGCGTCGACGGCTTGTCGAAGATCATCGCCAGCACCTTGCCTTCGAGCGGTTTCGACCGCTCGCCCGCCTTGAGGCGCGCCTTGCGCTCCACTGCGTCGGTCAGCATGGAGCGCAGGTCGCCTTCGGAAACGGCGGAGAGGTCGGTGAAATGACGAAGTGACATCAGGAGCTTTCGAATTACTTCGCGGCTTCAGCGGCGATGGCCTCGGACAGGGTCTTGGCGCCGGCGCGAATGCGCTCGAGCGCTTCATGGATCTCGCTGTCCGTGACGGTGAGCGGCGGCAGCAGGCGAATGACGTTGTCGCCAGCCGGAACCGCGAGCAGATGCTGGTCGCGCAGCGCCATGTTCACCTTGCCGTTGGGCATGGCGCATTTGAGGCCCAGCATCAGCCCCGTGCCCCTGATGCCCTCGATGACCTCGGGGAATTCGTCGGCCACCCCTGCCAGCCCTTGCTTCAACAACAGCGCCTTGCGCTGCACATCCGCCAGGAAGCCCTCCTCCAGCACCACGTCGAGCACGGCATTGCCGACCGCCATGGCCAGCGGGTTGCCGCCGAACGTAGTGCCGTGGACACCCGCGGTCATGCCGACAGCCGCCTCGTCGGTGGCAAGGCAGGCGCCCATCGGGAAGCCACCGCCAATGCCTTTGGCGATGGCCATGATGTCTGGAGCGACCCCCGACCATTCATGAGCGAACAGCTTGCCGGTGCGGCCGATGCCGCACTGGACTTCATCGTAGATCAACAGCAGGCCGTGCTGGTCGCAGAGCTGCCGCAGCCGCTTCAGCGATTGTGTCGGCACCGGGCGGATACCGCCCTCGCCCTGCACCGGTTCGATCAGGATCGCCGCGGTCTCCGGCGTGATCGCCTTTTCGGCGGCGTCGATATCGTCGAAGCCGACCTGATCGAAACCCTCGACCTTGGGGCCGAAACCTTCGAGATATTTGTACTGGCCGCCGGCGGCGATGGTCGCCAGCGTGCGGCCATGGAAGGCGCCTTCGAAAGTGATGACGCGGAAGCGCTCGGGATGCCCCTTGACGAAATGGTAGCGCCGCGCCGTCTTTATCGCGCATTCCAGCGCCTCGGCGCCCGAATTGGTGAAGAACACCTTGTCGGCGAAGGTGGCGTCGGCCAGCCGCTCGCCAAGTCGGCTCTGCCCCGGGATCTCGTAGAGATTGGAGACGTGCCAGAGCTTGGCAGCCTGCTCGGTGAGCGCCGCAACCAGATGCGGATGGCCGTGGCCCAGCGAATTGACGGCTATGCCGCCGGCAAAATCGAGATATCGCTCGCCCTTGTCGGTAACCAGCCAGGTGCCTTCCCCATGGTCGAAGGCCAGGGGTGCGCGAGCAAAGGTCTCGAAAAGCGCCGAACCGCTCATTATATGCGTCTCCGGAACCGGAAAATCAAAAAAGCCGCCAAAGCGGCGGCCTTTGCGGCTTATCGGGTTTTTCAGCCATGAAGTCAACGAAAACGTCGCGTAGTGGCGCGCGGCAAGCCTCCCGACGGGACGCCGGCTCATAAGTGAGCTGGCAAGTTGGGGAAAACCGAAAAAACCGATTCGTGTTGCACTTCGGACTCTTGTCACCGAGTCAGCGCATAAGGTAGTTGTAGTCGGGAAATAACTAGATTTCGTGCGGCGGACCTAATCACCAGATATATGTGGTGTCTGCCCCAGCAGTGGTGCTGGGCCGGGAAGGGATTCTGATTGCCGTACGCTTAGCAGGAGCGCGGTCATGAATTGGACTGACGAGCGGGTCGAACTCTTGAGAAAACTGTGGTCGGAGGGTCTGAGCGCAAGCCAGATTGCTGCCCAGCTTGGAGGGGTCAGCCGCAATGCCGTCATCGGCAAGGTGCACCGGCTGAAATTGTCGGGCCGCGGGCGCGCCACGGCGGCGCCGGCACGCCAGAAGAAGACGGCGCAAGGGTCGGGCGCGCAGAAATCGGTGCCGCGCGCCGCGAGTGCGACCCGCCACGTCACGACGTCGATCGGAGCAACGGCGCTGCAGGCGCAGTTCGATGCCGAGCCGGTGGCCCGCCACTATATCCGGCCGGTCGAGAATGTGGTGGTGCCGATCTCGCGGCACCTCCAGCTCACCGAACTCACCGAGCGCACCTGCAAATGGCCGAACGGCGATCCGCTGTCGGAGGACTTCAATTTCTGCGGCAACGAAGCCGCCGAAACCGGCCCCTATTGTAAATACCATGCCCGCGTGGCGTTCCAGCCGGCCGCGGAGCGGAGGCGCAATCGATAAGGGGCTAAGGCAGTAGGGCAGTAGGGCAGTATGTTTTGAATTTCCGCTCCCGAGCGTTCTCTTAACCTACTGCCCTACTGCCCTACTGCCCTACTGCCCTACTGCCCTACTGCCCTACTCTCACAGCCATCCATTCTTGCGAAACCGCCAGTAGAGGAAGCTGCAGATCAGCGCGATCGCCAGCAGCACCATCGGGTAGCCACATTCCATTTTCAGTTCCGGCATGTCGCTGAAATTCATGCCGTATATGCCCGCGAAGGCTGTCGGCACAGCCAGGATTGCCGCCCATGAGGCGAGCTTTTTCGAGATCGCCGTTTCCTGGCTCTGGCCCACCAGCAGGCTCGCCTCGAAGGCGAAGGCCAGCACTTCTCGCAAGCTGTCGATCTTTTCCTGGACGGTGCGGATATGGTCGGTCACGTCGCGAAACAGCGGGTGCATGGCTGAATGGATCTGCGGCAGGTCGGCGCTGGTCAGCCGTCGGCAGACCTCCACCAGCGGCAGTGCGGCATTGCGCAGCCGCAACAGATCGCGGCGCAGCATATAAAGGCGTTCGATATCGGGGCCGCTCATCGGCTTCAGCAGGACCCGGTCCTCGATCGCCTCGACCTCATCCTCGATCTGCTCGAGCACCGGCATGTAGTTGTCGACGATGAAATCGAGAATGGCATAGAGGACGAAATCCTCGCCCTTGGCCAGTGAATGCGGGCAGCTTTCCCAGTGCTGGCGCACCGCAGCATAGGATGTCGAAGGGCCGTGCCTGACGCTGACGATGTAGCCGCTGCCCACGAACAGATGCGTCTCGCCGAAGGTGACGCGGCCCTCGATCAGCTGCGCGGTGCGGGCGACGATGAACAGCGCATCGCCATACTGCTCGATCTTCGGCCGCTGGTGCGGATGCTCCGCATCCTCGATTGCTAGCTCATGCAGATGAAATTGAGCCTGGACGCGCAACAAGAGCTCGCGATCGGGTTCAAGCAGCCCGATCCATACGACGTGGCCCGCTTTCCTGGCCCACTCGCCGGCTTCCTCGATCGGGATGTCGGCGATGCGGCGCCCGGCCGTGTAGACGCTGGAGGCGATGACGGCCGATGTCGGCGGCGCGGGCTTGAAATCCCGGACATATTCCATCGCAGCCTCCCGAAGCACTGCCTTCCCTGGGGAACAGCAGGCTTGCCTGGGGATAGTCTAGCGCAATACGACCAAGCGTTCGAGAGAAAGTGCGTTCACTTGACCGGCTGCGTTGCGGAAAGGCCGATCTTGTCCGTCTTGTCGCCCTTCGGCCGCTCGCTCGGCATCTGGTCGCCGGTGACGATATAGTAGATCGTCTCGGCAATGTTGGTGGCATGATCACCGATGCGTTCGATGTTCTTGGCGCAGAACAGCAGATGCGTGCAAGGCGTGATGTTGCGCGGATCTTCCATCATGTAGGTCAGCAATTCGCGAAACAGCGACGTGTACATGGCGTCGATCTGGTCGTCGCGGTCACGTACGAAGCCGATCCTTTCGACCGAGCGCGAGGCGTAGACGTCGAGCACTTCCTTGAGTTGGGTCAACGCCAGGTCGGCCAAGGCTTCGAGGCCGCGGAACAGGCTGGTCGGCTGGCGCCCGTCGGCAACCGCCACCACACGCTTGGCGACATTCTTGCCAAGATCGCCGACCCGCTCGAGATCGGCCGAGATGCGGATTGCGCCGACGATCTCGCGCAAGTCCGTCGCCATCGGCTGGCGCCTGGCGATGATGATGATTGCCCTGTCGTCGATTTCGCGCTGGCCTTCGTCGAGGACGGCGTCGTCGCGGATCACCTTCTGGGCAAGGCCGGGATCGGCGTTGACCAGAGCGGAGATCGCCTGTTCGACCATGCGTTCGGCATGTCCGCCCATGGCGGCGATGCGCTTCGACAGATCTTTCAGCTCCTCGTCATAGGCGCTGACTATGTGCACGGACTGCATGACCGAATGCCTTCCCACGGATGATCTGATTTTGAGTCGTTTCCTCGAATCCCCGCTGATACGCTAACCGGATGACAGAAAAAAGAAATGGCACCCTGAAAACTAGGGCGGCTCAGGCCGCCGGCAAATGAACCGAGAAGGCGGCACCCTTGCCGACTTCGGACTTGATCGAGAGCCTGGCGTTGTGGCGCGTCAGGATATGCTTGACGATCGACAGGCCAAGGCCTGTGCCCTTCTGGGTTCGACTGCTCTCGACGTCGACGCGATAGAAGCGTTCCGTGATGCGCGGAATGTGCTCCTCGGGAATGCCGGGGCCAAAATCCCTGATCGTCACGTCGATGCCCGCTTCGCCCTCGGGGTCGCGGCGCGCGATCGACACCACCACGCGGCCGCCCGACTGCCCATATTTGCAGGCGTTTTCCAGAAGGTTCTCGAAGACCTGGAACAGTTCGTCGCGGTCGCCCGGCACTTCGAGAGGGCCGCCGGCGAAATCCCGCTCGATGACGACGCCGTTTTCGCGCGCCAGCGGGGCCAGCGAATCGATAACGCTGTCGACGGTCTGGCGCAGATCGACCTCCGTCCCCGGCCGCAGATAAGGCTTCATCTCCAGCCGCGACAGCGACAAAAGGTCATCGATCAGGCGTGCCATGCGGCCGGTCTGGTTCTGCATGATCTGCAGGAACTGCTCGCGCGCCGCCGGATCGTTGCGGGCCGGCCCGCGCAGCGTTTCGATGAAACCGGATATCGAGGCGAGCGGCGTGCGCAATTCGTGGCTGGCATTGGCGATGAAATCTGCGCGCATGCGGTCGATGCGGCGCGCTTCGCTCTGGTCCTTGAACACCATTACATAGAGATCGGTGCCGTGACCGACCGAGGAGGCACTGACCCGGTACGTCCGCTCGACCGGCAGCCTCTCGGTGTAGTCGATGACATCCGACGCGACCTCGCCCGACAGCACGCCGTCCAGAAGAGCCTGCATTTCCGGCGCCCGGAATTTCAGCGACAGCGATACGCCAGGCGCGATGCCGCCGAAGGCGGCGAAGGCGGCGGCGTTGGCATGAACGATGGCCGCGGCATGGTCGAAGATGATCAAGGGGTCGGCGACGGCCGCCGCCAGATATTCGCCGGACAGGCGTTGCAGGCCGATGGCCTCGATCGCCGCGCCGCTTTCGCCGGGCTGGCGCGTGGCTCCAGCCGGTATCATCGCCGCCACCAGCAGCAAAGCCAGCGCCGGCAGCAGCACATAGGCGGAAATGCCCGCAAAGGCATAAACCGCCATGACCGCGACAAGACCGGCGACGAGCAGCCATCGGCTGTTCCACAGCCGCGCGGCAAGCGCTTGCGCCATACCCTTCTCGTCTGCGCCCTGGTCCGCCATTCGCGCCTGCGCCCCGCTCCCGGTCCGGCAATTTCGCTGGACCGGCCTGGCGCATGACGCCGAAAAATCAGAATCGATTTTCGGAAAGGATCATGCGCAAAATCCAAAAGTGCAGCGCCCCTTGCGTCTGAAGCGGCGCGCGGCACTGCAATGGCTCAATAGCACGAGTCCGTAAGCTGGAAAGGTTCGTCTCGATGAAAAAAGCCAAGGAAAACACCGCCGCGCCGACCCCGGGGCCGCTGAAGCTCAGGATCAACGGCAAGGAGCGGGAGTTCGACATCGAGAATCCGGCACTGCCGGACTGGGTCGAGGAGCGTAAGCTGACCGCGGGCGGCTATCCCTACGACAAGAAGATGAAAAGCGACGAGTATGACGAGACGCTCGAGGCATTGCAGATCGAGCTGGTCAAGGCGCAGGCGTGGCTGCTGTCGACAGGCAAGCGGATGATGGCGCTGTTCGAGGGCCGCGACGCGGCCGGCAAGGGCGGCACGATTTTCGTCCTGCGCCAGTACCTCAACCCGCGCACGGCACGCAACGTGGCGCTGACCAAGCCGACGCCGACCGAGCTGGGGCAATGGTACTACCAGCGTTATGCAGACCACTTCCCGACCGCGGGCGAATTCGTCACGTTCGACCGTTCCTGGTACAACCGCGCCGGCGTCGAACCGGTGATGGGCTTCTGCACGCCCGAACAGCACGAGAAGTTTCTCGACGAGACGCCGCACTTCGAAAGGATGATCGTCAATGACGGCATCCACTTCTTCAAATTCTGGCTGAACATCGGCCGGGAAACGCAGCTCGAGCGATTTCACGATCGCCGCCACAGTCCGCTGAAGAGCTGGAAGTTTTCGCCGATCGACATTGCCGGCATTACCAAGTGGGACGATTACACCAGGGCGCGCGATACCATGTTCGAGCGCACCCACAAGGAATTCGCTCCCTGGATCATCGTGCGTGCCAACGACAAGCGCCGCGCGCGGCTGGCGGTGATGCGGCGCATCCTCCTGTCGCTGCCTTATGACGGCCGCGACCTCGACATCATCGGCAAGGAAGACAAGAAAATCATCGGCGAAGGGCCGTCATTCCTGGCAAAACAGGACTGACGGTGCCTGCGCCACGCGGCACTGGACCGCGTGGCGCAACGCCTTCGGCGCGACGCTCAGGCTGCCAACCGGGCAATCCGCTGCAGCCGCCGCAGCGTGGTGTCGTCCTGCAGCGCCTGCTGGAACAGCGAAATCTCCTGATCGATGCGTTCGCAAAGTTCCGCGGGGTTCCCCTTGAGCAGGCCGCGCGTCTGCAGCAGGGCGGCGACCGGCTTCCTGGCGAGCTGCCTTGCCCGGCCGAGCGTTGCCTCCTCGACGCTGCCTTCGGAAACGATCTCGGCGACTAGGCCGAGCGCCCTGGCGTCGTCGGCGCGCAGCGTGTCGCCGAGGCAGAAAAAGCGGAAGGCGCCGGCATAGCCGAGCTTCTGCGGCGCCAGAATGCTGGTCGCGGCATCCGGCACCAGGCCGAAATCGACGAACGGCACCCGGAACGTGCTTTCGGCGGACGCGATCACCATGTCGCAATGGAACAGGATGGTGCAGCCGACGCCGACCGCATCGCCGTCGACACAGGCCAGTATGGGTTTGGGGAACGTCGCCAGCGTGCGGAACATGTCGGTGACGGCGGCGATCAGCTTCTGGTGCTTGGTAGCGTCGAGGAATTCGGAAAAATCGCCGCCGAGGCAGAAGCAGCCCGCCAGGCCGCGCAGCACGACGACACGAACGTCGTCATTGTCGGCGGCTTCGTGGAACGTCCTTGCCAGGCTTTCATAGGCCCTTCTGTCGAGCACCGGCCGGCCGTCGGTCGACGATACGGTGACGATCAGCGTGTGGTTGCGCAGTTCGGGTTGCGGGTGCGCGTTCATGGCCGTTTCCGATCTCATGACGCCCGCCTTTGCCCGAACATATCGGGATATCCCCTGGCCAGAACGGGAGCGTGGTGATTGCGACGCGAACGCACCACATCCAGCGTGTGCTCGTTGAAGGTGAGCAGCGTCGCGACGACCTGCTGGTTGCCATAGGTGCGCTGATAGCCCAGCGGCGTGGCCAGGAAATGCAGCTGCAGCGCACGCAGCACCCACATTGGCTCGAACTCGATGATCACCTTGTCGACGCCGCGCTTCAGACCCCACTCGACGAAGCCGGCAATAAGCTCGGTGCCGACGGTCGAGACGCCTCGGCGGCCGTCGCGAAAGCCGGGGGCCACCGCATAGCGGGTCAGTTCCCAGATGTTCGGACCCGAGGGCGGCGTTCCCACGGAAAGATCGGCCAGCACCTCGGTCAAGAGATGTGGCCGCGTGGTCGGCAACATCCTCTGATAGCCCGCGACCTCGTTGCCTCTGATGACGATCTGATGCACCGCTTCGTCATGATCGAACTGGTCGATCTCGAAGCCATCGGGGCGCCGCAGGTCCTCCCACCCCATTTCCTCGACAAAGATCCTGTAGCGCAGCCGATGCACGGCCTCCCACAGATCGGGATGTTCCATCAGTTCTTTTGTTGTAAGGGAAAAAATCATTTTGCCGTCTCCTGTTCAAGAGGAAGATACGGCCGTGCCCTCGCAAGAAAATTACGCGATCACGTAGGCAGGAATTTCTAGGCCGACCCGGCCGACCTAACTAATGTAGCCGCGCCTTATCGCTTCAGCGACTGCCTGTACGCGGTTGACGGCGCCGAGTTTGCTTTTGGCGTTAAGGAGGTGTTTCTCCGACGTGTGTTCGGAGATGCCGAGGATTTGCGAAATCTCCCATTCAGACTTGCCGACGGCGGCCCATTGCAGGCATTCGCGTTCGCGCGGCGTCAGCTCGACATTATCAATGGTCTTGCTGGCCTTCGTGTGAAGCTGCATGGCGCGGCCCACCGCATAGGTCGACACCAGCGACACCAGGCCGAACTCGGCGGCGGACAGTTCCACGGCCTCGCCGCCCAGCGATACCATGACGATCTGGCCATCGAGCGTGATCAGCGGAAAGGCCAGCCCGTCGCGCAGCTTGAACACGACGGCGTCGCCCATCACTTCGCCGCTGCTTCTGTCGATGCTAACGCCCTGGGCCGCTTCCCGCCATTGGAACGGCGCCTGCAACTGTTTCATGTGGCTGACGATCGGGTCGTGATCGACATAGTTGCGCGCCACGTAGCGCTCCAGCCATTCGACAGGCCAGTCGCAAAGCAGCACATGCTGCTTTTGCTGGCCGGTCGGCGTGCCCGGCTGCGGCACGGTGCCCGCCATCAGAGCGGTCAGGCCAAAATCCGACGTTATGCCCAACAGCCTCTCGCAAACCGCAGCCGCCGTTCCGGCATGCTGCAGGTGATCTATGTATTCCAACGTGCGATCGAACTGACCCATCGCAACATCAAACCCCATGTTGCCTCGTTGAGATCGATGATCCGTGCCTTGTTGGCACTTCGCCACCGACCATGGATTGCAAAGCGCTCCCTTGTGGTTGTGGTTCTCGACCCTGGTCCCCCACCAGGGCAGCCACTGCTGTTTGCAAACCTGCTAAAGCATATCCTGAAATCGGCGCGTTGAAATCAAAAAGCATTGTGCCTGTACTATTTTCGTACCAGAACCGATGCGAACACAGGTGCGGTGGAAATTTATCATGGCGTTCCAGCGGAGGTCCCTCGTCCTTGCGTCGATGCTGATCGCGTCGCTGGCGTCGGGTGAGGACGCGCGCGCGGCCGAGCCGCAGGTGCCGGTGCTGTGGGATGCCAAGGAGCGGCTGCCGAAACCGGATCTCTCCGCACTGCCGCGGCTGCGGTTCCTGACCACAACCGATTTCCCGCCCTTCAACTTCCTGGACGGCGCGGGAAAACTGTCCGGTTTCCACATCGACCTGGCGCGCGCCATCTGCGCCGAGCTCGGCATCGTCGACAAATGTCAGATCCAGGCATTGCCGTGGGCCGAGCTCGAAGGAGCACTTGAGAAAGGCGAAGGCGAAGCGATCATCGCCGGCATCGCCGCGACGCCGCAGTCACGCCAGACATACGCCTTCTCGCGCTCCTACCTGCAATTTCCGGCGCGCTTCATCATGCCGAGGGGCGAGGCGCTGACCGAGCCGCTGTTCGCCAAGCTGCGCGGCAAGCGTGTCGGCGTGATATCAGGCTCGGCGCATGAGCGCATGCTGCGCGACTATTTCAACACCGTTCAGGTCGTCACCTTCGACAGGCCGGAAGACCTCTACGCCAACCTCAAGGCCGGCAAGATCGATGCCGCCTTCGGCGATGGCATGCGTTTCGCATTCTGGCTGGGCGGTTCGGATGCTGCCGGCTGTTGCCGTTTTGCCGGCGGACCCTATCTGGCGCCGGAATATCTGGGTTCAGGCATGGCCATCGCCGCCCGATCCGATGACCCGGCGCTGGCCGCCGCTCTCGACTACGCGCTGCAGGAGATTTCGCTGAAAGGCACGTTCGCCGAGTTCTACCTGCGCTATTTCCCGGTCAGTTTCTTCTGATCCGGTCCCGGTCAGCTTTTTCTGATCCGGTCCCGATCAGTTTCTTCCGGTCGGGTTGAATGTCGCCCCTCAGGTCAACGTGCGCAAGCGCGCCTTGGCCGCGCGGGCGATCGCCGCGACGGTCAGCGTGTCGAGATCGAGCTTGAGGCGAATGAGCTGGAGCACCCGCACCTCCTCCATCCGCATTTCGAGATCGACGGCCGCGACCTCGAAGGCGGCCGCATAGGCGGTGTCGCGCAGGCGCTCCGGCAGGGCCTCGGCCACGCCTGCCAGGACACCCTCCAGCCCGCCCTTTTCATGCAGCTTCTTCTGGCAGGCCTGGGCGACGCCAACCAGGCGGTCGTGGTCGAAATCCTCGAACACCGGCCATGAGCGGACGACCTCGCCGATCCGCGCCAGCTCGACATCCGTCATGTCGCGGTCGGAGGCGGAGGTGATGACCATCAGGTAGATCAGCGCTTCATGCGGGGTCGGCATTCAACAACTCCTCGATACGGGCTGCGAAGGTAGGAACGCGTTCCCTGCGCTGCAAGGAAAAAGCGCCGCGCTCGTTGACGCTCCGGTCAGGCGCGCATAGAGACCGGTTGAAAATCCTCATTTGCGGCTTTGCCGGCGTCTAATTTTGGAAAACAGTGACATGGCGGGATCAAACATCATCGATCTCAATCCCGAAGTGCTGACGGCGGCCGCCGAAAGCAAGGCGTGGCCGTTCGAGGAGGCCCGCAAGATCATCGAGCGCTACAAGGGTCGCGAACTCCCGCAGACGGTGCTCTTCGAAACCGGATATGGCCCGTCCGGCCTGCCGCATATCGGCACGTTCGGCGAGGTGGCACGCACCTCGATGGTGCGGCATGCCTTCCGCGTCATCACGCAGGACAAGGTCGCCACCAAGCTGCTGTGCTTTTCCGACGACATGGACGGCATGCGCAAGATACCCGACAGCGTGCCGGATCGCGCGGCGCTGGAGCCGCATCTGCACAAGCCGCTGTCTTCGGTACCCAACCCTTTCGGCGGCGATTATGCGAGTTTCGCCGACCACAACAACGCGATGCTCTGCCGCTTCCTCGACACGTTCGGCTTCGACTACGAGTTCGCCAGCGCGACGCAGTACTACAAGACCGGCCGCTTCGACGCGATGCTCTTGCGCGCGGCCGAACGCTACGACCAGATCATGGCGGTGATGCTGCCGACGCTGGGCGAGGAGCGGCAGGCGACCTACAGCCCGTTCCTGCCGATTTCGCCGAGGAGCGGCCGCGTGCTCTACGTTCCCATGAAGCATGTCGATGCCAAGGCGGGCACCATCACCTTCGACGATGACGGTACCGAGACCACGCTGCCGGTTACCGGCGGCAAGGTGAAGCTGCAATGGAAGCCCGATTTCGGCATGCGCTGGGCGGCCCTTGGGGTCGATTTCGAGATGTTCGGCAAGGACCATCAGACCAATGCGGTGGTCTATGACCGCATCTGCAACATCCTGGGCGGGCACGCGCCGGAGCATTTCGTCTACGAGCTGTTCCTGGATGAGAACGGCCAGAAGATCTCCAAATCCAAGGGCAACGGGCTGACCATCGACGAGTGGCTGACTTATGCGCCGACGGAGAGCCTGGGCCTCTATATGTACCAGCGGCCGCGGCAGGCCAAGAAACTCTATTTCGACGTCATCCCGCGGGCCGTGGACGAATATTACACCTTCCTTTCAGCCTATCGGAGGCAGGACTGGAAGGAACGGCTGGGCAACCCGGTCTGGCACATGCACGACGGCAATCCGCCCGCCATCGACATGCCCGTTCCGTTCTCGCTGCTGCTCAACCTGGTCAGCGCCTCCAATGCGCAGAACAAGGACGTGCTGTGGGGCTTCATCTCGCGCCATGTGCGGGGCGTGACGCCGGCGACCCACCCTGAGCTCGACAGGCTGACGGGTTATGCAATCCGCTATTTCGACGATTTCGTGAAGCCGACGAAGACCTTCCGCGCGCCCGACGACGTCGAGCGGCAGGCGCTGGAAGCGTTGGATCAGGCGCTTGGCGCGCTGCCGGCGGGCTCGGACGGCGAGGCGATCCAGAACGCCGCGCTCAATGTCGCCCGCAAGGTGGAACGCTATCAGGATCATTCCAAGAAGAGCCCCGAAGGTGGTCCCGGCGTTTCGGGCGCCTTCTTCCAGATGATCTACCAGGTGCTGATCGGCCAGGAGCGCGGACCGCGCTTCGGCTCGTTCGCGGCACTCTACGGCATCGCCGAGACGCGCGGGCTCATTCAGAAGGCGTTGGCTGGTCAGCTGGCTTGAGAATGCCGCCGACCTCTTCCAGGATCGAGCCCGGCGCTTGCGGGGCCTGGGCGGGCACGGCCGGCATCGAAGGCACGCCTGAAAGGCTTGGCGCCGATCCGAAAATGCCTTTCCTTTCGCTGCGCGCCTTTTCCCCGGCTTCGACGTAAGGGCCGCCTTTGGCGGCGCGCGCCCAGCCGTTCTCGACCAGCCATTGGCCGACATCCTGCTTGCCGATCCGGCAGTCGGCCGCGATCAGGTCGCGGCCGCCTTCCGGCGGCACGGCGCAGACCACCGCCCGGCCGCGCAGGAAGGCGCGGAACGCCGTGCGCGCACGGACACCGCAGGGCCAGGATTTACCGTCCGAGGTGCAGGTCTCGTCCTGCCCGATGATCTCGATGCCGGAAACCGCGACCGAATAGCCCTTCGCCTCGATCAGTCCGGCGGCGGGCGCGACCGGCTGGAACAGCTTCGTCCCTTTCCAGTCGTCCGGCATTTTCGGCTTGGGCGGCATGGCCAGCGCCAGCTTGCTCAACGGCGCACGCGGCTCCACCCGCTCCAGTTCCTTGCCGGGAAGCTCCGGCGGCGCGACGACTTGGGGATCGATCGCACGCGAGTGCGGCCTAGCGGCAGACGGCGGCGGAGCGGCAATGGCCGATGTGGCCGGCTCCTCCGGCACGCCGTCGGTGCCTGGCTCGGAGACCGTATCGGCGCTCGGATCGATCTGTTCCACCGCGACGGCAGTTTCGCCGCCCTTCAGCGCGCGGCCGCCGGCGACCACCAGGGTGGCCATCACCGCGATCATCAGAACCGCAAGGACAAGATGAGGAAGCCGCACCCGCCCGCACCCTATTGGCTTGCCCAGACGATCCGCGCCACCCATTCAACCTCGCGCATGGGAATGTCGCGGTCGGGATGATCGGGATTGAGCGAAACCAGTGCGATCGACCTGGCGGTCTGGCGATCGAGCACCTTGGCCATCACCTCGCCGCCCGTCGTCTTGACGACGACGCGATCGCCCTTGCGGATGAGGGCTGCCGGCTCGACGATGAGCACGTCGCCATTGCGGTAGAGCGGCAGCATGGAATCGCCTTGCACCTGAAGCGCATAGGAACTCTCGGTCGATTGCGCCGGCAGTTCCACCAGATCCCAGCCTTGACCGGCCGGGAAGCCGGCATCGTCGAAAAAACCGCCGGCGCCGGCCTGGGCAAAGCCGAGCAGCGGAACGGCACGCCCGCGGGCGGGCATCGCGCCGTGGCCGGCCCGACCTTCTATCAGCCCGGTGAATTCGTCGAGCGAAGCGCCCGTCGCCTCGATGATCTTGGCCAGCGATTCGGTCGAGGGCCAGCGTGGCCTGCCGTCCGACGACAGTCGCTTCGACTTGTTGAAGGCAGTCGAATCAAGGCCGGCCCGCTTCGCCAGGCCGGAAGCCGAGAGCGAATACCGCTCGGCCAGAGCGTCGATGGCGGCCCAAACACGGTCATGCGAGAGCAATTCCGCTCTCCTTGCAAAAAGGAAAAAATGCCTTTCCTTTCTAGTCTTCGAATGAAGGTTTGTCCACCGGCTGTGCCATCGCACCACATCTTTGCTGGCCGCGCCAATTCCGGCTTCCAGGTCAACCGGTCCGCTTGGCCTGATCGCGCAGGTTTTGATGCGAGGCCATGAACGCCCGCTCGGCTTCGCTGGGCGGACGCGGCTGGGCGGAGCGGCCAAGCGCGGCGACGACCTCGTCAATATCGAGAAAGCGCCGGGCGTTGCGGTCGTAGACGCCGGCCGTCGTCATGATCAATGCGGCGGTCTCGCCATTGTCGAGGACGAAACGGTGCTTGCCGATGACCTGGCTGCCTTGCCAGGTCTCGATCGAAGACACCACTTCGAAACGCCGCCACAGTCTGATTTCACGCACATAGGCCGATTGCAGTCCGCCGATCATCGGCGCCCAGCCATTCGTTCTCGCCAGCGTGATGAGGCCGGCGCGGATGAAGATATCGATGCGGCCAAGGTCCGCCAGCATCATATAGCGGGCATTGTTGAGATGGCGGTTGAAATCGATGTCCGTCGGCAGGCAGCGAAAGGCCAACCGGCTTTCGTCACCCATCTGGTAAGAGCCACGGCTGCGCGCCGTGGCCATCATTCGCGCAAGGCGCCCCCAGACATACATTAGGGCGCGGCGCGTCTTTTCGGACGCGTCGCGACACCTTTGATTCCGGCCACGCTTAGGCCGCCTGCTTCACGTCGCCCTTCGCGTGGGGGTCGAAGCGCTGGTAGAAAGTCTCGCCCTTCTCTGCCATGTCGAGCAGCAACTTGGGGGCCTTGAACTCGGCCCCGTATTTCTTCTGCAAGCCCTTTGCGATCTTGACGAACTGCCCGGCGCCGATGCCGTCAATGTAGGACAGCGCGCCGCCCGTATAGGGCGCGAAGCCGAAGGCCAGGATCGAGCCGACATCGGCCTCGCGCGGATCGGTGACGATGCCCTCCTCCATCACCCGAGCCGCTTCCAACGCGATGGTAACCAGCAGGCGCTGCTGCAATTCCGCATAGTCGACCTTCTCCGGCTTGAGCTGCGGATAGAGCTCCTTGAGGCCCGGCCACAGCTTCTTCTTGGCCGGCTTGGCCGGATAGTCGTAGAAGCCCTTGCCGTTCTTGCGGCCGAAGCGGCCGTGGTCGTCGACCATGGTGTTGATCAGCGCCATCTGCTTCGGGTCGACCGCCTTGTCGCCGAGATCCCTGATGGTCTGCTTCATGATCTTCTGGGCGAGGTCGATGGCCGTCTCGTCGGTCAACGCCAGCGGGCCGACCGGCATGCCGGCGGCCTTGGCGGCGTTCTCGATCATCGGCGCCGGAACGCCCTCGATCAACATCTTGTAGGCTTCCGACATATAGCGCAGCACGCAGCGGTTAACGTAGAAACCGCGCGTGTCGTTGACGACGATCGGCGTCTTCTTGATGGCGCGCACGAAGTCGATCGCGGTGGCCAGCGCCTTGTCACCGGTCTTCTTGCCAAGGATGATTTCGACCAGCATCATCCTGTCGACCGGCGAGAAGAAATGGATGCCGATGAAATTCTTCGGCCGCGCCGAATTCTTGGCCAGGGCGGTGATCGGAATGGTCGAGGTGTTCGACGCGAAGATCGCCGACGACTTCAGCGCCGCTTCCGCCTGTTCGGTGGCGCTTTTCTTCACCGCGGAATCCTCGAACACCGCCTCGACCACGAGATCGCAGCCGGCAAGGTCGGCATAATCCGATGTCGGCGTGATCAGCGACAGGAGCCTGTCCTTGTCCTCGGGCTTGGCACGACCCTTTTTCACCTGATCCGAGATCAGGCCATCCGAATGGGCCTTGCCCTTCTCGGCGGACTCCATGTCGCGGTCGAGCAGCACGACCGGGATGCCGGCTTTGGCCGTGACATAGGCGATACCGGCACCCATGAAGCCCGCGCCGAGAATGCCGATCTTCTTGAACCTGGTTTGCGGCACGCCGGCCGGGCGGCGCGCGCCCTTGTTGAGTTCCTGCAACGACACGAACAGCGAGCGGATCATCGCCGCCGCTTCCTTGGTCTGCATGATCTCCGTGAAATAGCGCTGTTCGATCCTGAGCGCGGTGTCGAACGGCACCAGCAGGCCCTCATAGACGCATTTCAGGACCGCCGCGGCGGCCGGATAATTGCCATAGGTCTCGCGGCGCAGGATGGCGATGGCCGGCGGCCACAGATTGGCGCCCGCCGCCGAATAGACCGGACCGCCGGGCAGCTTGAACCCCTTCTCGTCCCACGGCGCTACCGGCTTGAGGCCGTTCCTGATCATGGCCTTCGCAGTCTCGACCAGCTTGGCCGGCTCGGCGACCTCGTGGATCAGGCCCATCGACTTCGCCTTCTGCGGCGACAGGTTCTGGCCGGAGGTCAGCATTTGCAGCGCCTGCTGCTGGTCGGTGAGACGCGGCACCCGCTGGGTGCCGCCGGCGCCCGGGAAAATACCGATCTTCACCTCGGGGAGCGCCATCTTCACCTTGTCGGAATCGGCGGCGACGCGGCCATGGCAGGCCAGCGACATTTCGAATGCACCGCCCATGCAGGTGCCGTTGATTGCCGAAACCCACGGCTTGCCCGATGTTTCCAGCTTCCGGAACAGGCCGGTCATGGTGCCGGCGTTTTCGAACAGCGCCTTGGTGGCCTTCTCGACATCCTTGCCCTTTTCAGCCGCGAAGGTCGTCAGCATCTTCTGGAGCATGGCGATGTCGGCGCCGCCTGAGAACGTATCCTTGCCGGAGGTGATGACCGCGCCCTTGATGGCGGCGTCGCCCGCCACCTTGTCGATAATGGCGTTCAGCTCGCGCATCACCTCCTCGGTGAAGACGTTCATCGAGCGGTCCGGCATGTTCCATGTGACCAGTGCAATGCCGTCGGCGTCGATGTCCAGGGCGAAATTGGTGTAGCTCATCGTTTCTCTCCCCGTCAGACGCGTTCGATGATGGTTGCGGTGCCCATGCCGGCGCCGATGCACAGCGTCACCAGCGCGGTGTTCAAATCGCGGCGCTCGAGCTCGTCCAGCACGGTGCCGAAGATCATCGCGCCGGTGGCGCCCAGCGGATGGCCCATGGCGATGGCGCCGCCATTGACGTTGATCCTGTCGTGCTCGATATCGAAGGCCTGCATGTAGCGCAGCACCACGGAGGCGAAGGCCTCGTTGAGTTCGAACAGATCGATGTCCGACAGCTTCATCTTGGCGCGCTTCAACAGCTTCTCGGTCACGTCAACGGGGCCGGTCAACATCAGCACCGGCTCGGAGCCGATGTTGGCGAAGGCGCGGATGCGGGCGCGCGGCTTCAGGCCCATGGCCTTGCCGGCCTTCTTCGAACCGAGCAGCACGGCCGCCGCGCCGTCGACGATGCCGGACGAATTGCCGGCATGGTGGACGTGGTTGACCTCTTCGACCTCGGGATGCTTCTGAACCGCGACAGCGTCGAAGCCGCCCATTTCGCCGGGCATGACGAAGGAGGGATTGAGCGAGGCCAGTGACTGCATGTCGGTCGACGGGCGCATGTGCTCGTCGTGATCGAGGATGGTGAGGCCATTCTGGTCCTTGATCGGGATCACCGAATTCTTGAAGCGGCCATCGGCCCAGGATTTTGCCGCGCGCTTCTGGCTCTCGACGGCATAGGCGTCGACATCATCCCGGCTGAAGCCGTATTTGGTGGCTATCAGGTCGGCCGAAATGCCTTGCGGCACGAACCAGCCGGGCAGGCCGACCGAAGGGTCCATGAACCAGGCGCCACCCGAGGCGCCCATGCCGACACGCGACATCGATTCGACACCGCCGGCAATGACGATCTCGTCGGCGCCCTGGGCGATCTTGGCGGCGCCGAAATTGATAGCGTCGAGGCCGGAGGCGCAGAAGCGCGAGATCTGCATGCCGGGCGCCGAGGTCGCGTAGCCGGCCTCGAAGGCCGCGGCGCGCGGAATGACCGACCCCGCCTCGCCGACCGGGTCGACACAACCGAAGATGATGTCATCGACATTTCCGGTGTCGAGCCCGTTGCGGTCGCGCAACGCCTCCAGCGTCCTGGCGGCGAGCCTCACTGCCGGCACTTCGTGCAGCGAGCCATCCTTCTTGCCCCTGCCGCGCGGCGTGCGAACGGCGTCATAGACGTAAGCTTCGGCCATTTTCCTGCTCCTTGGGTTTGCCGATCGATGCTCAGAGCGAGCGGCCGATCAGCAATTTCATGATCTCGTTGGTGCCGCCATAAATGCGCTGGACGCGGGCGTCGCGGAACATGCGGGCGATCGGATATTCATTCATGTAGCCATAGCCGCCATGCAATTGAAGGCATTCGTCGACGACTTTGCCTTGCAGGTCGGAAAGCCAGTACTTGGCCATCGACGCGGTCACCGGATCGAGACCGCCATCGATGTGGCGCGCCACGCAATCATTGTAGAAGACGCGACCGATCGTGGCCTCGGTCTTCAGTTCGGCCAGCTTGAACTGGGTGTTCTGGAAATCGATGACCGCCTTGCCGAACGCCTTGCGCTCCTTGACGTAATCGATGGTCAGCGCCAGCGCGCGCTCAACCATGGCAATCGCGCCGGTGCCGATCTGCAAACGCTCCTGCGGCAATTGCTGCATGAGCTGGATGAAGCCCTGTCCCTCCTCGTGGCCGAGCAGGTTGGAGGTCGGCACACGCGCATCGTTGAAGAACAGTTCGGACGTGTCATTGGCCTTCAGGCCGATCTTGTCGAGGTTGCGGCCGCGCTCGAAGCCGTCGACCTCGTCGGTCTCGACGACGATCAGCGAAGTCCCCTTGGCGCCCTTGTCCGGATCGGTCTTGGTGACGACGATGATGAAATTGGCGAGCTGGCCATTGGTGATGAAGGTCTTGGAGCCATTGATCTTGTATTGGTTGCCGTCCCTCTCGGCCCGCGTCTTGACGCCTTGCAGGTCGGAGCCGGCGCCGGGCTCCGTCATGGCGATGGCGCCGATCAGTTCGCCGGTGGCGAGCTTCGGCAGCCATTTCTTCTTTTGCTCCTCCGAGCCGTAGTGGAGGATGTAGGGGGCGACGATCGAATTGTGCAGGCCGATGCCGAAGCCGTCGACGCCGACATGGCCGATGGCCTCGATGATGGCGCTCTCATGGGCGAAGGTGCCGCCCGATCCGCCATATTCCTCCGGCATGGAGGCGCAGAGCAGGCCGGCGGCACCGGCCTTCAGCCAGCTCTCGCGGTCGACCATTTCGTTCTTCTCGAACTCGTCGTAACGCGGCGCGATCTCTTCGGACATAAAGCGGTGCGCCATGTCGTAGAGCATGCCGACCTCGTCCGCCGCCCAGGCGGGCTTCGGCAGGCCAAGGATTTCGGCTGGGTTGGTCATGCGATGATCTTCCTCCCAAGGTCTGCCATCGAAATTGAAATCCGCGCACTGTCGCGGCGACCCCTCCCGGCCCTTTGGACCGCCCTCCCCTCAAGCGAGAGGGACTATTTCTAGAACGCTTCCGCCGGCAGTGCCATCAACGTATCGGCGCCACTGGAGATGCGGGCGAGACGCGTCGCGGTTTCCGGCATGATCCGCTCCATGAAGAAGCGCGCCGTCACCAGCTTGTTGTCGTAGAAGGACGACACGCCGTTGGCGCCCGCCTTACCTTGAGCGGCCCTCGCCATCTGCGCCCACATATAGCCGAGCGCCACGAGGCCGAAGAGATGCATGTAGTCGGTCGAGGCGGCGCCGGCGTTGTCGGGCTTGGCCATGCCGTTCTGCAGCAGCCACATGGTCGCCGCCTGAAGATCGTTGAGGCTCTTCTTCAATGCCTTGGTGAAGGGGGCCATCTTCTCGTCGGCGCGGTTCTCTTCGCAGAACTCGCCGACTTCCTTGAAGAAGGCCTGCACGGCGCGGCCGCCGTTCAGACCCAGTTTGCGGCCGACGAGGTCGAGCGCCTGGATGCCGTTGGCGCCTTCATAGATCATGGCGATGCGGGCATCGCGCACGAACTGGCTCATGCCGTGCTCTTCGATGTAGCCATGGCCGCCGAACACCTGCTGCGCCATCACGGCGTGATCGAAGCCCTTGTCGGTGAGCACGCCCTTGACCACCGGCGTCATCAGCCCTGTGTAGTCGTCGGCCGCCTGGCGGTCCTTGTCGTCGGCGGAGCGATGGGCGATGTCCGACTTGATCGCCGTCCACAGCGCCAGCGCGCGGCCGGCCTCATTGAAGGCCCTCATGGTCATCAGGCTGCGGCGGATGTCGGGATGGACGATGATAGGATCGGCCTTCTTGTCCGGCGCCTTCGGCCCCGACAGCGAGCGGCCCTGCAAGCGGTCCTTGGCGTAGGCGACGGCGTTCTGGTAGGCAATCTCGGACAGCGACAGCCCCTGCAGGCCGACCCCGAGCCGCGCCTCGTTCATCATCGTGAACATCGCCCTGAGACCGCCATTGGCCTCACCCAGCAGCGTGCCTTGCGCCTCGTCATAATTCATGACGCAGGTCGAATTGCCGTGGATGCCCATCTTCTCCTCGATCGAACCGCAGGAGACGGTGTTCCTCTCATCGGGATTGCCAGAAGCATCGAGCTTGAGCTTCGGCACGATGAACAGCGAGATGCCCTTCACCCCTTCGGGGGCCCCCTCGATGCGGGCCAGCACCAGGTGGACGATGTTGTCCGCCATGTCGTGCTCGCCGGCCGAGATGAATATCTTCTGGCCCGAGATCTTGTAAGTGCCGTCGCCATTCGGCACGGCCTTGGTGCGCAGCAGGCCCAGATCGGTGCCGCAATGCGGCTCGGTCAGGTTCATGGTGCCGGTCCAGGCACCCTCGACCATCTTCGGCAGCCATTTGGCTTTCTGCTCGTCGGTGCCATGGGTGATGATCGCCGCGATCGCGCCCTGCGTCAGGCCCGGATACATCATCAGCGACATATTGGCCGACACCATATACTCGGCCACGGCGGTATGCACGGCATAGGGCAGGCCTTGGCCGCCGAACTCGACGGGCGCCGCCAACCCCATCCAGCCGCCGTCGCGATACTGGTCGAAGGCTTCCTTGAAGCCCTTCGGCGTCGTCACCGAGCCGTCGTCATGGCGCACACAGCCCTCCATGTCGCCGACACGGTTGAGCGGATGCATGACGTTTTCCGCGAGCTTGGCGCCCTCGGCGAGGATCGCTTCCAGCACGTCGGGCGTTGCATCGGAAAAGCCGGGGAGATTGGAATAGCGCTGGTAGCCCAGCACCTCGTTGAGCACGAACAGCGTATCCTGCACCGGCGCCCTGTAGATCGGCATGCTCTTCCTCCACCCTGCGGAACCTGATCCGAAACCCCCAAATTCATGTCAGGGCGGCATGCGGACCCATGTTGCAGCGGGAGATAACAAAAATTGACGTTTGCGTAAACGTCAATTCAGCCAATGCGACAAAATTTCTCCTGCACCGCAGCAAACGGGACGCGATGCAGTTCATGTGGAGGACCCTCAATGAAAAAGCCGCGTGGCGCTCGCCACACGGCTTTTGTCGATCACGGATGTTGCGCCGCAAGGCGGCGAGGCCAAATCAGCCGGCGACGCTCGCCTGCGGCGCCGAGCGCTCGACCAGCATCTGCCGGACGGCAGCCATGGAGGTGCTCAACTCGCTAATGGCGTCATCGATGAGCGTGCGCTGCTTCTGGAGGCGGGCAAGCTGCTTCTCCGACTTGTCCAATGCCAGCCGCAACTGCTTGGTGTTGGAGCCGGTGGGATCATAGAGATCCATCATCTGCTTGACGTCGCGCAACGAGAACCCGACCTTGCGGCCGAGCAGGATCAGTTTCAGCCGAACCCTGTCGCGGCGCGTGTAGAGGCGGGTTGAACCGTCGCGCTGTGGGTTGAGCAGGCCCTTGTCTTCGTAGAAACGCAGCGTGCGCAGCGTCACGCCGTATTTCTTGGCCATTTCGCCGATGCGGACGAGGTCCTCGCCCGAGTCAACGGATATAGTGTTGGTATTGGCCGCGGTCTCGCCGGCCGAGATAAGCTTCATGGTCACTGGCTTTCCCCGTCTGTGGCGTCGCGGTCCTGGACCAAGCGATGCCTGACTGAAAGCGGGGGCGTGCTTCCAGCCGTGGTTTCGACAAACAAATCGCAAACAGCACGCTTGATGCGCCTTTTACGTTTACGTCAATTCTATACCGATAGCCCTCTCATGACGCAAGGGCGTTGTGCGGGCGGCGCTTTATGCCGCAGCGGGCGGTTCACCGCGAACTTCGTCGCAACTTCTTAAGCTTGGTTAACGCGTTGTTAGCGTAGCTTGAAAAATAGAAAAGCCGTATCAATGGCTTACAGGCAGCGCGTTACGGTGCGTTACGGGTCGCGTTATGGGGGGGTGGGGGGGGGGGGAGGG
>NZ_JAIUIH010000006.1:0-385172 GCF_020165515.1 Mesorhizobium sp. BR1-1-13 | reverse complement strand
CCGGCACCTGCACCATCGACGCCGACCAGGCCGGCAACGCCGACTACCAGGCCGCCACCACGGTGTCGCGCAGCTTCGCCGTCACCCAGGGGACGAACGTCATCACGTTCAATACCTTGCCGAACCGGGCTCTCGGCAGCGGGAGCTTCAGCCTTTCAGCCACCGCAAGCTCGGGCCTGACCGTAACGTTCGTCTCCACGACGACGACGGTATGCAGTGTTTCCGGCGCGACGGTTTCGCTGCTTTCAGTCGGACAATGTACCGTCGAAGCTCGTCAGGCCGGCAATGGAAGCTACATGGCTGCGGTGCCTGTCGCCCAGAGTTTCTCGGTTGCCAAGGCCGCAACCACAGTCACGCTGCATGTTCCGGCGACCAATCTGTACGGCTATCCGCTAACCCTCAGCGCCACCGTCAACGGTGTCGCTCCGACTGGCTCCATTACTTTCCGTGACGGGGGTGCAACCCTTGCAACGGTTGTGCTGAGTGGCGGCACTGCCACATTCATCACGTCGGGCCTCTCTGCGGGGAGCCACGATCTCTCCGCCAGCTATAGCGGCGACGCAAGCAACCTGCCGACGATGTCCAGCGTCGTTTCGATCATGGTGAATTTGCGGCCCGACCCTTCCCAGGATCCTGATGTCATCGGGCTGATCAACGCCCAGGCTTCGGCCATGGAACGTTTCGGCCAGACGCAGATCGACAATATTCGGGATCGACTCACCAGATTGCACGGCGATGACGACGATAGCGGGCCAGTCGCTTTTGGCATGACCGTCAATCAGTCGGAGAGCAAGGCCGCCCAGCAATGGTTCGACGAGAACAAGGATGACGCGCAGGCCTATGCCGGGTCTCCGGACGAGACCAATGGCTCTGCTCAAGCGTTGGCCGTCATGCCCACAGGGTCGGTGCAGGAGTCGCCGCTTTTTCACCTGTGGACCACTGGCTCGGTGAGCTTCGGTTCCGTCACACCATCTGGAGGAACGGAGAATTCGTTCACGACTCCCGGCCTCACCGCCGGCATCGACACCCAGGTCATGAAACATCTGAAAGCCGGTATCGCCGTCGGTTACGCATCGGACAAGACCACGATCGGAGACGACGGCACCCGCAGCGACGGCAAGAGCATCTCGGTCGCGCTGTATGGCAGCTACAATTTCCTCCCGTCGACTTTCCTTGATGTCGTCGGCGGCTACGGCCACGCAAACTTTGATTCCGAGCGCTATTCGTCGGACGGCGACGTTTTGCTGAAAGGCGCGCGGGGCGGTGAGGAATGGTTTGGTTCCGCAGCGCTGTCCAGGGAATTCAAATCAGGCGCCTGGCTGGTCTCACCCTTCGGCCGTGTCGATGCCGTGCATTGGAAGCTGGACTCGTATGCCGAGACCGGGTCGTCAACCTGGGCGCTCAACTACGACAGCATGAACACGACTTCGGTTCGAACGGCACTCGGTCTGAACATGAGCTACGACGTACCGGTCGACTGGGGCAAGCTGTCGCTGGACGCCGATTTCGAAGATTCGTACCGGCTGTCCGGCGACTATAACCAGATCCTCAATTATGCCGATCTTACAACCGGACCCTTTTATTCGGTAACCGGCGAGGCGAACTCGACAAATCAGGTCACGACCGGACTTGGGTTGTCCGCGAAGGTGGGCACGGTCAATATGCGTGCGAAATATCAGCTTTCTTTCGGCAATGGCTGGAGGATCGAAAACCAGAACTTCATCGGCAGCGTTGGTTTCCCGCTCAACTGATCCTTGCCGCCGGCGGCGTTCTGAGCATTGTGTCACAAACTCCGAATTCTGGTTTGCATCAGCGTTCTGCGCACGGCTGAGCGGTCGAAAGGATTCCGGTCCTGCGAACCCGGTTGAACGCTTCGAAGTCGCGGGCGACAATATCCGCTGTGCAACTTGCGTTCCGACTCTCGGCGAATGTTGCGGTCGCCGGGCTATCCCGCATTGCACAATTCCTTCGCTTGGTCACAATGCGGACATGGTCCGAACCTCACTCGCCGTCCTGGTGATCGACGAAAATCGCATCCGCGCCTCGATCATCGAGGCGGGATTGCGCGAGGCCGGCCATGAGCGGGTCACCGTCATCCATGACGTGACCGGCATTGCGCGCCGCATCGCCCAGATCGAACCCGACGTCATCGTCATCGACCTCGAAAACCCCAATCGCGACATGCTGGAGAACATGTTCCAGCTGTCGCGCGCGGTGAAGCGGCCGATCGCCATGTTCGTCGACCGCTCGGACCAGGCCTCGATAGAGGCCGCGGTCGATGCCGGCGTGTCCGCCTATGTCGTCGATGGTCTCAGGCAGGAACGCGTCAAGCCGATCCTCGACATGGCCGTCAGCCGTTTCAACGCCTTTTCGCGCATGGCGCGCGAACTGGAGGAAGCGCGCAGCGAGCTCGAGAATCGCAAGGTCATCGACCGCGCCAAGGGCATATTGATGAAGTCGCGGGGTCTCAGCGAAGACGCGGCCTACACGCTGCTGCGCAAGACGGCGATGAACCAGAACCGCAAGATCAGCGACATCGCCCACAGCCTGGTAACGACCGCCGGACTGCTCGGGCCGCTGGAGGACGAATGAGCATGGCCGCTGCGCATCAGATCACCGCCGGCTTCATGCCCTTGTTCGACAGCGCGGTGCTGGTCGCGGCCGGCGAAATGGGTTTTGCCGCGCGCGAAGGCGTCGACCTCGTCCTCCACCGCGAGACCTCCTGGGCCAACATCCGCGACCGCATCGCGATCGGCCATTTCGACGTCGCGCATATGCTTGGGCCGATGCCGCTCGCCTGCAACCTCGGGCTCACGCCGCTGGCATCCGAGACGATCGTGCCCTTTTCGCTCGGTCTCGGCGGCAATTGCATCACCATGTCCAAAGCCGTCTGGGAAGGCATGGCCGCGCATGGCGCCGTATCGGATCTCGATCCGGCCCGCGCCGGCGCCGCACTTGGCGCGTTTATCCGCGAACGCGCGGCGGCCGGCCACGACCCGCTGCGCTTTGCCGTCGTGCATCCGCATTCCGGGCACAATTACGAACTGCGCTACTGGCTCGCCGCCTGCGGCATCGACCCCGACGGCGAGATCGAGATCGTCATCGTGCCGCCCCCCTTCATGGCCGACGCGCTGGCCGCCGGCCGCATTGACGGCTATTGCGTCGGCGAACCCTGGAACAGCGTCTCCGTCTCGGCCGGCACCGGCCACATCGTCACCGTCAAGGCGCTGCTGTGGCGCAACAGCCCCGAAAAGGTGATCGGCGCGCGCAAGGCCTGGGCCGAGGAAAACCCGGAGGCGCTGGCGGCGCTGCTGCGGGCCCTGCACCACTCCGCCCGCTGGTGCCAGGATCCGAAGAATCGGGGCGAACTGGCGGCGCTGATGGCGCAGCCCGGCTTCCTCGGCCAGAAGGCGGCTCTCCAGATGCCGGTCCTGACCGGACGTCTCCAGCTTGGCGGCGGCGCGGAAAGGAGCGTCGAAGACTTCTTCCTGCCTTTCGACAAGGCGGCCAACTTTCCCTGGAAGAGCCATGCGCTGTGGTTCTACACCCAGATGGTGCGCTGGGGCGATGTCGCGCACACGCCTGAAAACCTCACCGTTGCCCGCGACTGCTACCGGCCCGACCTCTATCGGGCGGCGCTGAAGCCGCTCGGCGTGGCGCTGCCCGGCGCCAATGCCAAGGTCGAGGGCGCGCTGAAGATCGCAACGCCCGTCGGCTCGGCGGGGGCAAGCCTGGTGCTCGGCCCCGACGGTTTCTTCGACAGCCGCATCTTCGACCCGGACCGGATCGACGCCTATATCGAGGCGCAGAAGCCGGCCTGATTATTTGCGCGCCATTCTTGTGCGTTGCACAAAAATTATGCGGAACGATCGCATAGCTGACCAATGTTTGACCTTATCGCTGGTCATCTGGATCTACGCATGATTCGGCTATTCAACTGAATTCATTCGAAATTCCTTTCCGAAGCGAAACTGGCACAGTTCCTGCTTTGAAATAAACGAGCCCTTCTCGGGCAACGAAACAGGCGTCCAATGGCGGGCGCCGCAGGCAAAGCTGCCGCTCAGGTTACGACGCGATCCGGATGCACCGGTCGCGCGGATCTGGCCGGCAGCTTTTTTGTTTTGGCCGAACACGCAATCGACGGCGCTCCTCCCAAAGCGCCCAACCGGAGACGACGATGACGAAACGGATCGGAACTGGAACAGCCCTCAAGGATTTCACGCGCCGCGACTTTCTTGCCAGCAGCGCGATGACGGCGGCGCTGTTCGTCGCCGCGCTCCTTCTGTTTCCCGCCAGCACCAAAACGGAAGGCAAGGGTCCGCAAATGATCCCGCCGGTCGCGACCTCGTCACGCTGACAGATGCCGCACCTCTGAACATCGCCACGAAAAAGGGCAGTCCCACCATGACCGCAAATCTCCCAGCCGCGCCCAGCCAGGATTCCCGGCAGGCGCTTGTGATGTCCACCATCGCCTTCACCGTCTGTTTCGCGGTGTGGACGATCTTTTCCATCATCGGCATCCGCATAAAGCAGGAGCTTGGGCTGAACGAGACGGAATTCGGCCTGCTCGTCGGCACGCCAATTCTCACCGGCTCGCTCGTGCGCATGGTGCTCGGCATCTGGACCGACCGCTATGGCGGCCGGCTGGTCTACACCGCGACCATGCTCGCGGCGGCGATCGCGACCTTCCTGCTCTCTTTTGCGCACACCTATGAGCAGATGCTGATCGCCGCGCTCGGCGTCGGGCTTGCCGGCGGCTCCTTTGCCGTCGGTGTCGCCTATGTCTCGCGCTTCTTCCCCGCCGGCAAGCAAGGGACGGCGCTCGGCATTTTCGGTGTCGGCAATGTCGGCGCCGCTGTCACCAAGTTCCTGGCGCCTTTCGTGCTCCTCTCCTGGGGCTGGCAGTCGGTCGCGCAGATCTGGGCGGCCGCGCTGGTCGTCATGGCCGTCGTTTTCTGGTTCACCACCGGCGACGATCCTGTCATCCGTGAGCGCCGCGCCGGCAAGGCAGCGCCCGCGAGAAGCTTCTGGCAGGAATTCGCGCCGCTCAAGAACCAGCAGGTCTGGCGCTTCGCCTTCTACTACTTCTTCGCCTTTGGTGCCTTCGTGGCGCTGTCGCTGTGGCTGCCGCGCTATCTGATCGGCGTCTATGGTTTCGGGCTTGCGACCGCCGGCATGATCGGCGCTGCCTATTCAATTCCCGCAAGCATCTTCCGTGCCTATGGCGGCATGCTCTCCGACCGGATCGGCGCCCGCACGGTGCTCTATTCGACCTTCGCCGTCAGTGCCGTCGCGACCCTCGTTCTGTCTCTCCCCTCGGCAGACTACGTCGTGCGCGGCATTAGCGGGCCGATCGCCTTCCATTTCGAGATCGGCCCGCTCGCCTTCATAGCCGTTGCCTGCGTGCTCGGCTTCTTCATGAGCCTCGGCAAGGCCGCGGTCTACAAGCACATCCCCGCCTATTATCCGCAGAATGTCGGTGCTGTCGGAGGCGTGGTGGGCATGATCGGCGGGCTCGGCGGCTTCATCCTTCCGATCGCCTTCGGCGCGCTCAACGACCTCACCGGCGTCTGGTCGAGCTGTTTCATGCTGCTCTTCCTGATCGTCGTCGCCTGCCTTGCTTGGATGCATGTCAGCGTCAGGCGCATGGGGCGCGCCGCATCGACCAAGGCGTCGATCCTTTCCTACGCCGCAGAGTGAGATTGGAGCGGATCAGGACATGACCGAGAAACTCGTCATCATCGGCAACGGCATGGCCCCCGGGCGCATGCTGGAGCACCTCCTGGAAAAGGCGCCCGGCCGCTACCAGGTCACCATCTTCAACGCCGAGCCCAGGGTCAATTACGACCGTATCATGCTGTCGCCGGTTCTCTCGGGCGAGAAGGCCTACGAGGAAATCATCATCCACGGCGACGGCTGGTACATCAAGCACGGCATCACCCTCTACAAGGGCCACAAGATCATCGCCATCGACCGGCAGGCGAAGACCGTCACCTCCGACCACGGCGTCATCGAGCCCTACGACAAGCTCGTCATCGCGACCGGCTCGGTGCCCTTCATCATTCCGGTGCCCGGCCACAATCTGCCCGGCGTGCTCACCTATCGCGACCTCGACGATGTCAGGGCGATGATGCTCGCGGCCCAGTCGCGCGCCAAGGCCGTGGTCATCGGCGGCGGCCTGCTCGGACTGGAGGCCGCCGCCGGCCTCAGCGCGCAGGGCATGGACGTGACCGTGCTGCATGTCATGCCGACATTGATGGAGCGCCAGCTCGATCCGGCCGCGGGCTACCTGCTGCAACGCGCCGTGGAGGAACGCGGCATCAAGGTCATCACCAAGGCCAACACCCAGGCGATATCAGGCAACGGCAAGGTCGAGCGGGTGGAACTCGCCGACGGCACCGTCATCCCGGCGACGCTGGTGGTCATGGCGGTGGGCATCCGGCCGAATGCGGCACTGGCCAAGGAAGCCGGCATTGCCGTCAACCGCGGCATCGTCGTCGACGCCGGCATGCGCAGCAACGATCCCGATATTTTCGCGCTTGGCGAATGCGCCGAGGTGAACGGCCAGGTCTACGGTCTGGTGGCGCCGCTCTACGAGATGGCCCGCGTCGCGGCCAGCCAGCTTG
This sequence comes from Mesorhizobium sp. BR1-1-13, assembly GCF_020165515.1. Lineage (NCBI taxonomy): Bacteria > Pseudomonadati > Pseudomonadota > Alphaproteobacteria > Hyphomicrobiales > Phyllobacteriaceae > Mesorhizobium > Mesorhizobium sp. BR1-1-13. The sequence goes on along the minus strand of NZ_JAIUIH010000006.1, from coordinate 378,546 downwards.
CCGGCGACGAGAGTGCCGCCTTCGTGCATTCGGACACACCGACCAAGCTCAAGGTCACCGGCATCGAGCTGTTCTCGCTCGGCGATTTCGCCGAGGGCGAGGACCGTCAGGAGATCGTGCTGCGCGACGCCGCCGCCGGCGTCTACAAGCGCCTGGTGCTCAAGGACGACCGCATCATCGGCACCGTGCTCTACGGCGAGACGGCGGACGGCGCCTGGTTCAACGACCTCAAGAAGAAGCAGACCGACATATCGCAAATGCGCGATACGTTGATCTTCGGCCAGTCCTACCAGGGGGGTGCCCCGCTGGACCCTATGGCGGCCGTTGCAGCCTTGCCGGATGATGCGGAAATCTGCGGCTGCAACGGCGTCTGCAAGGGCAAGATCACGGGCACGATCACGGCCAAGGGCCTGACCTCGCTCGACGAGGTGCGCGCCCACACCAAGGCGTCGGCCTCCTGCGGCTCCTGCACCGGCCTGGTCGAGAAGCTGATGGTGCTGACCATCGGCGACAAGTACAATCCCGCCGCCGTGCAGCCCATGTGCTCCTGCACCGCGCTCGCCCATGACGAGGTGCGCCGGCTGATCAAGGCCAAGGCGCTGAAGACCATTCCCGCCGTCATGCAGGAGCTGGAATGGAAGACCTCGTGCGGCTGCGCCAAATGCCGGCCGGCGCTCAACTACTATCTCGTCTGCGACTGGCCGGACGAATATGCGGACGATTATCAGTCGCGCTTCATCAACGAGCGCGTCCACGCCAACATCCAGAAGGACGGCACCTATTCGGTGGTGCCGCGCATGTGGGGCGGGGTGACCAATGCGGCCGAACTGCGCGCCATCGCAGATGTCGTCGACAAGTTCGAGATCCCCATGGTCAAGGTGACCGGCGGCCAGCGCATCGATATGCTCGGCATCCGCAAGGAGGACCTGCCGGCGGTATGGGCCGATCTCGGCCAGGCCGGCTTCGTCTCCGGCCATGCCTATGCCAAGGGACTGCGCACGGTGAAGACCTGTGTCGGTTCCGACTGGTGCCGTTTCGGCACGCAGGATTCGACGGGTCTCGGTGTCCGCATCGAGAAATTCATGTGGGGCTCGTGGACGCCGGCCAAGGTCAAGATGGCGGTGTCGGGCTGCCCCCGGAACTGCGCCGAGGCGACCTGCAAGGATGTCGGCGTGATCTGCGTCGATAGTGGCTACGAGATCCATTTCGCGGGTGCTGCCGGCCTCGACATCAAAGGGACCGAAGTGCTCGGCCTGGTCAGGACCGAGGACGAGGCGCTGGAGCATATCGTGGCACTGACGCAGATGTACCGCGAGCAGGCCCGCTATCTCGAACGCATCTACAAATGGGCCAAGCGCGTCGGCATCGCCGAGATCAAGCGCCAGATCATGGACGATGGCGACAAGCGCAAGGCCTTCTACGACCGCTTCGTCTTTTCCCAGAAATTCGCCCAGGTCGATCCGTGGTCGGAACGCGTGTCGGGCAAGGACAAGCACGAGTTCCGGCCGATGGCCTCGGTTGAGTTTGCACAGGCGGCGGAGTGACATCATGAACTGGATCGCCATCGGCACCATCTCCGACATCCCGCGCCGCGGCGCGCGTTGCGTCGCGACACCGCAAGGCAAGATCGCCGTCTTCCGCACCGCCGACGACCAGGTCTTCGCCATTGACGATCATTGCCCGCACAGAGGCGGGCCGCTGAGCCAGGGCATCGTGCACGGCGCGGCGGTCACCTGCCCCCTGCACAATTGGGTCATCTCGCTGGAAACCGGTAAGGCGCTCGGCGCCGACGAGGGCGCGGTGCGCACCATTCCGGTGAAGGTCGAGGGCGAGCGTTTGTTCATCGCGCTCGAAGCGCTGGCCGCCGCCTGACCATGGAGATCGACGAAGCGCGCGAGGTGAGGACCACCTGCCCCTATTGCGGGGTGGGCTGCGGCGTGCTGGCGAAGGTCGCCGCGGACGGCCAGGTGTCGGTCCGCGGCGATCCCGACCATCCGGCGAATTTCGGCCGGCTCTGCTCCAAAGGCTCTGCGCTGGCCGAGACCATCGGCCTCGACGGCAGGCTGCTCCAACCGGAAATCCACGGCCGCCGCGCCTCCTGGGACGAAGCGCTCGACCTCGTCGCCTCGACCTTCTCGCGCACCATCGCCGAGCATGGCCCCGATGCCGTCGCCTTCTACGTCTCGGGTCAGTTGCTGACCGAGGACTATTACGTCGCCAACAAGCTTATGAAGGGCTTCATCGGTTCGGCCAACATCGACACCAATTCGCGCCTCTGCATGGCCTCATCCGTCGCCGGCCACCGCCGTGCCTTCGGCTCCGACACCGTGCCGGGAACCTATGAGGATCTGGAACAGGCCGACCTCATCGTGCTGGTCGGCTCCAACCTCGCCTGGTGCCATCCGGTGCTTTACCAGCGCATCGCCGCCGCGCGGGAAAAGCGGCCGGAGATGAAGATCGTGCTGGTCGATCCGCGCCGCACCATGACCTCGGATATCGCCGACAAGCATCTGGCCATCGCGCCCGATGGCGACACCGCCCTGTTCACGGGTCTGCTCGCCTGGCTCGGCCAGCACAACGCACTGGACCGCGCCTACATCACGGCGCATACGACCGGCTTCGGACAAGCCCTTTTCGCCGCCTCGGCACCCGACCTTGCCGGCATCGCCGCCGCCACGGGCCTGAGCGAGGACGAGCTCAGCAGCTTCTACAGTCTGTTTGCGAGGACCGAAAAGACCGTCACCGTCTACAGCCAGGGCGTCAACCAGTCATCGTCGGGCACCGACAAGGTCAACGCCATCATCAACTGCCACCTCGCCACCGGCCGCATCGGCAAGCCGGGAGCAGGCCCGTTCTCGGTGACCGGCCAGCCCAACGCCATGGGCGGCCGCGAGGTCGGCGGCATGGCCAACATGCTGGCCGCCCACATGGAGATCGAAAACCCCAAGCATCGCGACCGCGTCCAGCGCTTCTGGCGCGCGCCTGACATCGCGCAAAAGCCCGGCCTGAAGGCGGTCGACATGTTCCGGGCGGTGGCTGACGGGCGCATCAAGGCACTGTGGATCATGGCCACCAATCCGGTCGATTCGATGCCGGATGCCGACGCCGTCGAAGCAGCGATCAAGGCCTGCCCGTTTGTGGTGGTGTCGGACGTGCAGGCCGACACAGACACGGTGCGCCATGCCCATGTCCGGCTGCCGGCAACGGCCTGGGGCGAGAAGGACGGCACCGTCACCAACTCCGAGCGCCGCATCTCGCGCCAGCGCGCGTTTCTGGCGGCGCCCGGCGAGGCGCGGCCGGATTGGTGGATCATTGCCGAGGTGGCCAGGCGCATGGGGTTTGCCGAGGCGTTCGCGTATGACGCGCCGGCCGGGATATTCACCGAGCATGCCGCGCTGTCTGGGTTCGAGAATGATGGCGAGCGGGATTTCGATATCGGTACTTACAGCGGGATTGATGCGGAGGATTATGAGGCGCTGGCGCCACTCCATTGGCCAGCGCCGAGCCCAGGCTTGGGCGTTCAGGCTGTCTATACCCAGCCAACCACCCGCTTCTTCGCAGACGGCAAATTTTACACCTCGGACCGGAAGGCCCGCTTCATCGCCATTCGCCCGACCGTGGAAACCCGCACCACCGCCGCCTTCCCGCTAATCCTCAACACCGGCCGTATCCGCGACCACTGGCACACCATGACGCGCACCGGCAAAAGCCCGCGTCTGTCGCAGCACATGGCCGAACCCTTCGTCGAAATCCACCCCGACGACGCAGCACGATACGGCATCGGCGACGCCGACATCGCGCGCGTTTCCAGCCCGCGCGGCGCCGTGCTCGTGCGCGCGCTGATCACGTCCCGCCAGCGCCGGGGCAGCATCTTCGCGCCGATGCACTGGACGGACCAGTTCACCGCCAAGGGCCGGCTCGACACGCTCACTGCGCCACTCACCGACCCGGTTTCCGGCCAGCCGGCACTGAAGCACGTTGCGGTACACATCGAGAAATTCGCCGCGATGGCGTTCGGCTTCGCCGTGACCCGACAAAGGCCCGAAGCGATAGCCGCCGATTATTGGGCCGTGGCCCGCTGCAGGGATGGCTGGCGGGTCGAGCTCGCCTTTGCCGGCGACGACATCGACTGGCCGGTTTTTGCCCAATCCCTGTTCGGCGCCTCGACCGATGCCGAAATACTCGCCTATCACGACCGCGATGCCGGCCAGCATCGCATCGCGGCCTTCAATGGCGCACAGCTCGCGGGCGCCCTGTTCGTCGCGCCCGGCCCGGTGGCCGTATCGCGCGGCTGGGCGACGCAGCAACTCGAAGAGGTCCATGCCAGCCAGCGCGACCGCTTCCGCATCGTCGCCGGCCGCTCCGGCGCCGAACGGCCCGATGCCGGCGCGACCGTCTGCTCCTGTTTCAACGTCGGAATCAACCAGATCACGGCGGCGGTGGCTTCCGGCTGCACGAACGTGGAAGCCATCGGTGCCGCGCTGAAGGCCGGCACCAATTGCGGCTCCTGCCGTTCAGAGATCCGCGCCATCATCCAGGCACATCGCGTTCAGGCGGCCGAGTAGGCGGCAGAACCCGCCATCGGCGCCTCCCGATGCGCATGCAGCCGGCGGACCCCGCGTCAGCCCATCATAGCCGGGCTGCAGGACGACACCCGGGCGTAGCTGCGGTTGTCCAGATCGCTGAACGCGCCGTGCTTGCCCGTGCGGGGTTGCCGCCGACGTCTTGCCGCCATCATTGGCTACAGAACTGGACTTTAGTCCGAGCCCCTCATCTGGACACAAATGCGCAAGGCTGAAAATGTCTAAATGCGTGTCGCCCAAAAGTGACCTCGGTTTTGGGAGAACGACATGCACAAAAAAAGCCAAAAGCGCGTCGCATGAATCCGCTTCGACGCGACCCGCTCTGGAGCGCGGGAATGTTGGCGAACCAGAAGGAGGTGGATGCTGGATATCGAGGACATAGCCGCTCATCCGGATCTGCACCGCCACGTCAAGGAGCAGTCGCTGGCGCTGATCCACATCTACGAAGCCAGCCCGCGGCTTGCTTCCATTTTTGCCACGCAGCAGCGCTGGCTGATGGGCCATGTCGGCCTTGCCATGCATTTCAGGCGCGACCCGGACGACCGCCGCAGCGCCTTGACGGTGTCGCGCTTCATCGAGTTCGTGCATCAGCACAAGGTCGCCAGCCGCAACACCGCCGACGCTTTCATCAAGGAGATGCTGCACTACCGCATCGCCGAATACGTAGCGGGCGGAGACGGGCGCACCCACCCGTTGCAGCCGACAGCGGACACGGTGCGGACATTCACCGGATGGGTGCACGCACATCTACGGACTCTTGACCGACTCGACGGCGCGGACCGGCTGGCGAAATACCTGGAGCGGCCCGATATGCTCGCCGCCCTGCAGCCCCTCGTGGCCGACGGCCTGCTTTCGTCCAAACCGGTGCGCGAACCCAACCAGACCTTTTCCCTGTTCATCTGGCTCAACAATGGCGGCATCGTCATGGATCGGCTCATGTCCGGCATCGACCCCGACCATGCCGGCCTAGACCGGATTCCGACCAGCGTGGTCTCGGTGGCGGAATTCGCCAGTTGGCTCAAACTGTCGCGCACCCACCTCGCCCGAAAACTACGCGATGCCGAGGCGCTCGGCAGCATCGGCTGGCTAGGCCAGCGCGGCAATTCCGTGATGTGGGTCTCGCACCGCTTCTTTCAGGAATACATGACCGTCCAGGCCGCCAAGCTGGCGATCGTGGATGCCGCCTTCGCAGCGTGTTTTTCCACCGACCACTGAGACTCGCCGCTGCCCAGACTATGAAGGCGGTCCGTGCCGCTGCGTATCCTCGAAACAAAAAAAGCCGCCTCGGCGGCGGGACGTCAGCACCATACGAAGAATGACAGCATAACTGCCTCAGCAGTGAACCACAGGTCGCAGAACGGCCCGGGTGCGCAAGGTCACCCGAGCCGGAACCCTCAGTCGATGTCGAAGGAGACACCCTGGGCGAGCGGCAGCGCCTTGGAATAATTCACCGTGTTGGTGGCGCGGCGCATATAGGCCTTCCACGCATCGGAGCCGCTCTCGCGGCCACCGCCGGTTTCCTTTTCACCGCCGAAGGCGCCGCCGATCTCGGCGCCCGACGTGCCGATATTGACATTGGCGATGCCGCAGTCCGATCCGTCGACGCCGAGAAAGCGCTCGGACTCCTGCAGGTCGCGGGTGAAGATCGACGACGACAGCCCCGCTCCCACCGCATTGTGCTCGTCGAGCACGGCGTCAAAATCGGAATACTTCATCACATAGAGGATCGGCGCGAACGTCTCTTCGGTCACCGGCGAGACTTGGCTGGGCATTTCGACCAGCGCCGGATGCACGTAATAGGCGTCCGGATGGCCATTCTCGACCCGCGTGCCGCCGGTCACCTTGCCGCCGTGGGCGGCAGCCTCCTTCAGCGCTTTCTGCATGGCCTCGTAGGCTGCCTTGTCGATCAGCGGCCCAACGAGGGCCGAGGTCTCCAGCGGATTGCCGACAGAGACGCTCTGATAGGCCTTCTTCAGCCGCGGTACCAAGGCGTCGTAGACGCTGTCATGCACGAACAGGCGCCGCAGCGTCGTGCAGCGCTGGCCCGCCGTGCCCATCGCACCAAAGGCAATTGCGCGCAACGCCATGTCGAGATCGGCGGTCGGGCAGACGATGCCGGCATTGTTGCCGCCGAGCTCCAGCACCGCGCGTGCAAAACGCTTGGCGAGGCGCGGCCCGACGTCGCGGCCCATGCGGGTCGAGCCGGTGGCGGAGACCAGCGGCACCTTGGGATGATCGACCAGTATCTCGCCGACGGCGCGGTCGCCGATCAGCACCGACGCGAGCCCTTCCGGCGCATCAGTGCCGAAGCGCTTGACGGCGCGCTTGAAGATCGCCTCGCAGGCAAGCGCCGTCAGCGGCGTCTTTTCGGAAGGTTTCCATACCACCGCGTCGCCGCAGACCAGCGCCAGCGCCGCATTCCACGACCACACCGCGACCGGGAAGTTGAAGGCGGAGATGACGCCGACCACGCCGAGCGGATGCCAGGTTTCCATCATGCGGTGTCCCGGACGCTCGGTGGCGATGGTCAGCCCGTACAATTGCCTGGAAAGACCGACGGCGAAGTCGCAAATGTCGATCATCTCCTGCACTTCGCCGAGCCCTTCCGAGGGGATCTTGCCGACCTCGATCGACACCAGCCGGCCAAGTTCGGCCTTGTGCGCGCGCAATTCCTCGCCGAGCAGCCGCACCAGCTCGCCGCGCTTCGGCCCCGGTACCAGGCGCCAGGCCTGGAACGCCTTGTGCGCGGCATCGATGGTCCTGGCCGCGTCGGCAGGCGAGATCGTGCTCAACGCCGCGATCTGCTCGCCCGTCACCGGGCTGCGCACGATCAGGTCGCCGCCGGCAAGCGCCTCCTTGGCAACACCCAGTTTCGCCAGAAGCTCGGCGGTTTCCTTCGCTATCGTCATGTCTGTCCCTTTCAGATCCCGCCATTCATGTGGCGTGGTCAAAGCATTGCGCCATGCGTTCCCTATGCGGTCAGGCGCAAGGAGGCGCTGTCTTGGCGTGCCAATAGCGGTTCCAGGGAAAAATCGCCACCCCGGCATGGTCCAAGCTCGGGCCAGACCATTGAACCAGGGTCAGCTTGCGGTGCGCGCTGCGCTGTCCTTCATCAGCCGGTCGATATGCATGCGTATATGGGCCGCTTCCGCCGCCGTGTTGGCAAGCGCGATGGCGCGGTCGAAGGCGACCCGCGCCTCCTCGCCCCGGTGGAGCTGCATCAAAAGCCCGCCCTTGAGGCCGAAGAAATGAAAATAGCCGGAAAGCCTCTGCTCCAGCGGCTCGATCATGGCAAGTGCCGCCTCCGGGCCACGCACCTTGGAGACTGCGACCGCACGGTTGAGGGTGACGATAGGCGACGGCTGCATCTGTTCGAGCAGGCCGTAGAGCAGGTCGATCTCCACCCAGTCCGTGTCCTCGGCCTTCTCGGCCCGCGCATGCAGCGCGGCAATCGCCGCCTGCACCTGGTAAGGGCCTGGCTTGCGGTGGCGCAGCGCCTTGTCGACCAGAGCCAGCCCTTCATCGATCATCTTGCGGCTCCACAGGCTACGGTCCTGGTCCTCGAGCAGAACGATCTCGCCGTCCGCATCGAAGCGGGCCGGTGCGCGCGCATGCTGGAGCAGCAGCAGCGCCGTCAGCCCCATGATCTCCGGCTCGGTCTGGAACAGCCTGAGCAGCAGCCGGGCCAGCCGGATCGCCTCTTCGCACAGCGGCGCGCGGGCCGGCGCCTCGCCGCTGTTGGTCGAATAGCCCTCGTTGAAGATCAGGTAGACCATGGCCGCGACCGCGGCGAGCCGCTCCGAGCGCTCCACCGCGCCCGGCGTCTCGAACGGCACGCCGGCGTCGGCGATACGTGCCTTGGCGCGGGTGATGCGCTGCTCCATGGCGCTTTCGCCGACCAGGAAGGCGCGTGCGATCTGCTTTACGGTGAGGCCCGAGACGATGCGCAGCGCCACCGCGATCTGCTGCGTTGCCGGCAGGTCGGGATGGCAGCAGATGAATAGCAGCCGCAATATGTCGTCGCGGTAGTGCGCGCCATCGAGCCGCTCGGCGATGTCGCTCTCTGCGTCCTCGAGATCGGAGATCTGGTCCTCTTCCGGCATCGGCGCCTGCTTGGCGCGCTTGCGCACCGCGTCGATGCCGCTGTTGCGTCCGACGAAGATCAGCCAGGCCGCCGGATCGCGCGGCGGACCGTTCTGCGGCCAGTTCTTCAGCGCCCTGAGGCAAGCGTCCTGGAAAGCTTCCTCCGCCGTATCGAGGTCGCGGAAATAGCGCAACAGCGCACCCATCGCCTGCGGGCGGGCGGCGCTGATCGCGGAGCTGATCCAGGCAAGTTCGGTCATACGGCGACCCTAGCGGGGTTGAAGATGGATACCGGCCGGATTTCGTAGGAGCCGCCGCTCGGATTGACCTCGGAAAGTTCGCGCGCGAACTCCACCGCCTCGTCGAGATCGGCGCATTCGAGCGTGTAGAAGCCGAGGAACTGTTCCTTGGTCTCGGCGAACGGCCCGTCGATGACGATCGATTCGCCCTTGACCTTCCTCAGCGTCGTCGCCGCCGTCGTCGGCAAAAGCCGCGCCACCGGGCCAAGCCGGCCGGCGTCCGCGTATTTCTGCTGGACATCGAGAATGTTGGCCATGACCTTGTCGTCCTGTTCCTTGCTCCAGGAGCAGACGACGTCTTCGGAAGCATAGCACAAGATCGCGTAGAGCATGGTTTGTCCTCTTCTGTGTCAAAGGACGAAACATTAGGACCGATCCCGACACGGCGTCGATAAAAAAATCGAGGCGCCGCGGATTCAGCGGCCGGTGGTCGCCGCGGGTCCGCTTTCGTGCGTCTTCAGCCATCGCAGCACGAGCGCTTCCTCATCATCGAGACCGTCTATCGACCGTTTGCGCTTGTTGGCTTCCGCCATCTCGGCAAGCAGCCGTCCCTGCAGCCAGGCTTCGAAGACTTGCGGATGGATATAGCATTGGCGGCAGACGGCGCGCGTGTTGCCCAGCCGCTCGGCGACCCTGTCGATGACGCTGTTCATCGCCCGTTTCTGCTGTGCCTGGCTGTCGGGCAGCACCGTTTGCGCAAACAGCGACGCGGCGTGGATGGTGCCGCCCCATGTACGGAAATGTTTCGAGCTGAATGCATCGCCGATGGCCTCCCTGATGTAGCGGTTGACGTCCTCGGAGCGCACCGGGTGTCTGCTGCCGTCCTCGTCGAGATACTGGAACAGCTTTTGGCCCGGCAGGTCCTGCGCGCCCCGCACGATTCGCGCGATGCGGCGATCGACCAGCTTCAATTTCCATTCCTTGCCCGATTTGCCCTTGAAGGCGAACCGCAGGCTCGATCCCTTGATGTCGACATGGCGGTCCCGCAATGTCGTCAGGCCGAAGCTCTTGTTGTCGCGGGCGTAAGCGGCGTTGCCCACGCGGATCATGGTGTTGTCGAGCAGCCAGACGATCGCGGCGACGACGCGTTCGAGCGGCAGGCCGTGGCGGCGCAGGTCGCTGTCGATCCTGTGCCGAAGCTCCGGCAGGCTTTCGGCGAAGGCGACAAGGCTCGAATATTTGGCGCTGTCGCGCTCCTCGGCCCAATGCGGATGGTAGCGATATTGCTTGCGCCCCCGCTGGTCCCTGCCGGTCGCCTGGATATGTCCGTCCGCCGCGGCCGAGATCCAAACATCCGTCCAGGCCGGCGGGATCACAATCGCCTCGATGCGCGCTCGGGTGGCATCCGAGACCGGCCCGCCATCAGGTCCCCTGTAGGAAAATCCCTTGCCCGATTTCAGCCGGCGGATACCGGGCTCGGTATCGCTGACATAAACCAGTGCGGCGTGCTCGGCAGAGATCTGAGCACCGTTCTTTGGTGCGGCGTCGCCGTCGATAGTCAATCCGGATTTCTGCAGCATGCTGGCCCCACGGAAACACCCGTAGATAAGCCTCTAGGCCGAGCACTGGTTCCACTCCTGTCCGAAAAGTCGGCGGCCACCCACGCCGGCGGCGGACCCTGCATGGGGCGTTGCGCAAGGAGGCCTGACGTCAGGCCTTCTCCAGCACCACCGAAATGACGTCGACGGCTTGCTCTCCGACCTGTCCGCCGGTGGTCTTGAGAACGCCGACGATCGGCGCGACATCCGAATAGTCGCGGCCATAGCCGACGGTGATGTGATCGTTGGAGGCCCGCATGCCGTTGGTCGGGTCGAACTCCTGCCAGCCGGCATCGCGCCCGCACCACACCTTGACCCATGCATGCATGGCGTCGGCGCCCTCCAGCCCGGGCTTGCCCTTGGGCGGAATGGTGCGCAGGAAGCCGCTGACGTAGCCGGCCGGTATGCCGAGCCCGCGCAGGCCGGCGATCATGATATGCGAGAAATCCTGGCACACGCCGCGCTTCAGCCGGAAGGCATCGCCTGCCCTGGTGCGGACGGTGGTCGCCTCGTTGTCATAGGTGAAATCGCGGTGGATGCGATTGCAGAGGTTCATCGCCGTACCGGCGGCCGAGCCGCCGACGCTGTCGCGCGCATAGGCGGTAATCGCCGCATCGATGCCGGCGTGACCGCTGGCGGCCAGGAAATGGTGGGGTGTATCAGGCGCCAGCGAGCGCACGGCGGCGATCTCCTGACGCAGCCGGCTAAGGTCGGGCGACACGTCGAGCCCAGGCTCGGGCCGCGACACCGCCACGCGCGCGCTCATCCTGATGTCGAGTGCGTCATGCGCGTCGCGGAAGGCGATCGACGTGACGTTGTTGCCGAAGAAATCGGAAAAATCCGAGCGTTCGTTGGGCGCCGGCGCGAAGGATAGCGACGCTGCGACGACGCGCTGCACGCCGTCGATGGTCGGCGGCAGCACGCGCACCTGGTGACGACCGCCGCCGGCGACGGCGGCGTAATCGTAATGAAGGTGAAGCCTGATGTCGTAGAGCATGCCGGAGTCGCCTTAACCGAAATAGGCCTTGGCGAGGCTGCTGTAGAGCCCGCCTATCTCGCCGGCGAGATCGTTCAGCGCCTTCACAGTCATGTCCGCCGGCTCCTTGATGGCGATGGCTGTGTTGAGCTGCAGGATCTCCTTGGCCGCAGGCGACATGTGCCCTTCGCCGCCGATCGCCGGCAGCAGTCCGATCTCGGCCTTCAGCCGTTCGAGCTGGAACAGGATGGAACGCGGATTGAGCGGATCGAGCGCCAGAAGGTCGATCACCGTGCGGCGGCCGGCTTGCACAGGGTACTGCCGCCGGTGCGTCATGACGCTGTCGCCGATCTCCAGCATCATGTCGAGCGAGCCGTCCGGCGCCTTGTCACTGGTCAGCCGGGCGAGCGTGCTGGCGATCTGTATGCCGCGCTCCAGCCGCCGGCCGATCTCAAGGAAGCGCCAGCCCGCAAAGCGGTACATGTTCTCGTGCAGCAGGCCGGAAAAACCGGCGAGCTTGCGCAGGATGACGGTCATGGCCCGTGTCGCATCATCCCCCGGCGCCACCGTCGTCGCGAACTGATGAATGGTCTTCGACAGGTCCTTGAGGGCCAACCAGCCATCCGGCGAGAAACGGTCGCGGATCTGGCCGGCGCTGTAGACGGCGCTGTCCAGCGTGCCGATCAGCCCCGATGGGATCGCTGTTTCGACATCGATGCCGAACGGTTCGAGATGATCCCTGATGTCGGCCAGCAACGGCATATCCGGATCGGAGGTTTCGGCGAGCCGCACATGATAGGCACGCAGGATGCGCACAGTGTCCTCGGAGCGTTCGATGTAGCGGCCGAGCCAGGTCAGGTTTTCCGCCGCGCGGCTGGGCAGGCTGCCCGGCTTGGTGCGGCTGAAGCTGTCGCCCTCTTGCGGCAGCAGCGTCTCGCGCTCCACCGGCCTGTCGCTCACCACCCAGACGTCGGCAGCCTGGCCGCCGCGCTGCATGGCGATCGCCGTCGGATCGAGCGACAGGCCGATGCGGGCGAACCCTCCCGGCATCACCGTCCAGCCCTCGGGCGTACGCGCCAGATAGACACGCAGGCTTGCTGGCCGCGGCTCCAGCCAGCCGCCGACATAGACGGGCGTCGTCGAAAGCGTTACCGCTTCCTGGCCAACGAAAGCGTCGCCGTCGCGTTCGATGCGCGCCACCAGTTCCGCCCGTTCTCCGGCCGACAGCGCCGCGCCGAGCTTGGTCTGGTCGTCGTCCTCGAAGGCCAGCCGCGTCGACAGCGCCGGCCCGATCACCATGCGGTCGATATTGGCGAGCACATGCGCTCGGTCGGAGGGCTGCCCACACCACCATGTCGCGACGGTGGGTAGCTTGAGTTCCTCGCCCCGCAATTCGCGCGCGATCTTGGGCAGGAAGGCAAGCAGCGCGCGCGTTTCCATCAGGCCCGAGCCGAGCGCATTGACGGTGGAGACGCTGCCTTGCCGGATCGCCTCGACCAGGCCCGGCGTGCCGATTTGCGACTCCGAGCGCAGTTCCAACGGATCGGCGAACGCCGCGTCCAGCCGCCGCCACAGCACGCTGATCGGCATCAGCCCGGAAACGGTGCGCACCATCAGCCGGCCCCCGGAAACGGTCAGGTCCTCGCCTTCGAGCAGCATGATGCCGAGATAGCGGGCGATATAGGCGTGTTCGTAATAGGTCTCGTTGAGCGGTCCAGGCGTCAATATGGCGACGCGGCCGTCGGCTTCCCTGGCCATACCGATCAGCGCATCGCGAAAGCGCCGGAAGAAGCCGGCAAGGCGATGCACATGCATCTCGCCATAGATATCGGACAGCGCGCGCGTCGTTGCGACCCGGTTCTCCAGCGCGAAACCGGCGCCGGATGGTGCCTGAGTGCGGTCGCCCAGCACCCACCAGCGGCCGTCCGGCCCGCGGCCGAGTTCGAAGGCGCAGAAATGCAGGAAATGACCGCCGGCCGGCATGGTGCCGACGACGGGCCGCAGATATTCGGGGCTCGCCGCGACCAGTCCGGCCGGCAGGATGCCTTTTTCCACCAGCCGGTTCGGCCCGTATATATCGGCGATTATCTCTTCGAACAGCTCGGCGCGCTGCACAAGGCCGGCGCTGATCGCCGCCCACTCGCCGTCCTCGATGAGCACCGGAACATGCGCCAGCGGCCATTCGCGCTCGTTGGCGCCGGCCTTGTCGTAGACGCGGTAGTAGACGCCGGCGTCGCGCAGATACTGGTCGGCGCGGGCAAAACGATGGGCGAGTTCTTCGGCGCCGAGATCGTCGAGCGCCTCGATGAAATGCTTCCAGGCCGGACGGGGATTGCCCGACGCGTCGACCATCTCGTCGACGACGCCGTCGATGGGCTGGTACTGCTCCAGCAGGCGATGGATCTGCGCCTTGCCTCGTACCTGCTTGTGATTCCCCTTTGCCATCGCTGATCAGAGTCTTGGCGGGCGCCGAAGGTCAAGCGTCATTGGGAAATCTTCCGTGGGTTGTTCTTCGCGCAGCACATAGGTCGACGGCGTGTGGCCGCGCGCCTCGAAGCGGGCCAGCCGGCGCGCCTCCGCCTCATTGCCGTTGACCGGGAAAGTGTCGTAGTTGCGCCCGCCGGGATGCGCGACATGGTAGACGCAGCCGCCGATCGCCCTGCCCGTCCAGCGGTCGTAGATGTCGAAAACCAGCGGCGTGTTGACCGGCAGCGCCGGATGCAGGCCCGAAGCCGGCTGCCAGGCCTTGAAGCGCACGCCGGCCACCGCGACCTCGCGGTTGTCCGTCACCTTCATCGGCACCATGCGGCCGTTGCAGACGATGGCATGGCGCTCCGGGTTGAGGCGCTCGGTCCTGACCTGCAGCCGCTCGACCGAGGAATCGACGAAGCGCACGGTGCCGCCGATGGCCCCCTGCTCGCCCATCACATGCCACGGCTCCAGCGCCTGCCGCAGTTCCAGCTTGACGCCCGCATATTGGACCTCGCCGCAGAAGGGAAAGCGGAATTCGAGCTGGGCGTCGAACCATTCGGGCCGGAACGAGAAACCGTTGAGCTTGAGGTCATCGAGAACGTCGAGAAAATCCGCCCAGACATGATGCGGCAGCATGAAGCGGTCGTGCAGCGACGTGCCCCAGCGCACGAAACGGCCGTCTAGTGGGTTCTTCCAGGCGCGAGCGATGATCGCCCTGACCAGCAGTTGCTGCGCCAGGCTCATGCGCGCATTGGGCGGCATCTCGAAGCCGCGGAATTCGACCAGCCCCAGCCGTCCGGTCGGTCCATCCGGGGAGAACAGCTTGTCGATGCAGATTTCGGAGCGGTGCGTGTTGCCGGTGACGTCGGTCAACAGGTTACGGAACAGTCGGTCGACCAACCACGGCAGGGGTGCATTGCCTTGGTCCGGATGCGTTACCTGTGCCATGGCGATTTCGAGCTCGTAAAGCGTATCGTGGCGCGCCTCGTCGAAGCGCGGCGCCTGGCTGGTCGGGCCGATGAACAGGCCTGAGAACAGGTAGGATAGCGAGGGGTGCCGCTGCCATTGCAGCACCAGGCTCTTCAGCAGGTCGGGCCGGCGTAGGAACGGGCTGTCATTGGGCGTCGCGCCGCCGACCACGACATGGTTGCCGCCGCCGGTCCCGGTGTGGCGGCCGTCGATCATGAACTTGTCGGCGCCAAGCCGGGTCTGCCGCGCTTCCTCGTAGATCGCGGTCGTCGTCGCCACGCAATCCTGCCAGTTCGAGGCGGGGTGGATATTCACCTCGATGACGCCGGGATCGGGCGCCACGCGGATGACGTTGAGGCGTGGATCGTGCGGCGGGCCGTAGCCTTCGATATGCACGGGCAAGCCGATCGCCCTTGCCGCGTTCTCGGCAGCGGCCACAAGTTCGAGATAGTCTTCTAGCGCCTCGACCGGCGGCATGAACACGCAGAGCCGCCCATCGCGCGGCTCCACCGAAAGCGCCGTGCGCACCGCGCCGCCGATCTCGGTGATCTCCTGCTCGACGCGGTCTTGCTGTGCGGTCGCCGCCGTGAACGACGCCGCCTGCTGCCGGCGCGCCATCTCGTCAGCGCCTTCCAGCTCGGCCGGAGCCGCACCCGGCACGATCGCGTCGCGCGTCGGCAGCGAACCGCGCGGCAGGGAGGGGTCAACTGGCACGATATAGGGAAACTGTTCTGGCGGCACATAGGGCAGCGTGCCCAGCGGCAGACGATAGCCGACCGGTGAATCGCCCGGCACCAGGAACAGGCGGCCGCGCCTCGTCTTCCACTTCTCCGAGCGCCAGCGCTGGCCCGACGCCTGGCTGTTCCAGCGCTGCACCGGCAGCACATAGCCCGACGGCTTGGTCAGCCCGCGTTCGAACACCGTCGCCATGCGGCTGCGCTCTTCGGGATCCTCCAGCCTCGAATTGGACGGATCGACATTCTCCGGCAGCTTGCCTTCCTTGAGCAGCCACTCGGCCGGATCCTCATAGGCTTCGCTGACCATGGACGTTTCGATGCCGAGCTCGCCGGCGATCGCGGTCAGCAGGCTCTCGGCCTGCTTCGGACCGATATCGGCTTCGCTCTTCTCCCGCGCGATCAGCGACGGGTCGCTCCACACCGGCTCCCCGTCGGTGCGCCAGTAAAGCGAGAAGGTCCAGCGCGGCAGGCTTTCGCCGGGATACCATTTGCCCTGGCCGTAATGCAGGAAGCCGCCCGGCGCGAAGCGCTCGCGCAAGCGGCGGATCAGTGCGTCCGCCTTTTCGCGCTTGGTTGGGCCGACGGCCGCCGTGTTCCATTCGGCGGACTCGAAATCGTCGATCGACACGAATGTCGGTTCGCCGCCCATGGTCAGCCGCACGTCGCCGGCATCGAGCGCGGCGTCGACGTTTTTGCCCAGCGCATCGAGCGCCTGCCAGCTTTCATCCGAGAACGGCTTGGTGATGCGCGGATGCTCCGCGATGCGGTCGACCCGCATCTCGAAGCCGAACTCGACATTGGCGAAGCTCGCCATGCCAGAAATAGGCGCCGCGTTGCGGAAATGCGGCGTGGCGGCAAGCGGCACATGGCTCTCGCCGGTGAGCAGGCCCGAAGTCGGGTCGAAACCGACCCAGCCGGCGCCGGGAAGATAGACCTCGCACCAGGCATGCAGGTCGGTGAAGTCCACTGATGTACCGGCCGGCCCATCGAGCGCGACGAGGTCGGGCTTAAGCTGGATCAGGTAGCCCGAGACGAAGCGTGCCGCGATGCCGAGATGCCTCAGGATCTGCACCAAGAGCCAGCTCGAATCGCGACAAGAGCCTTTGGCAGCGGCCAACGTTTCCTCGGGCGAGAACACGCCGGTCTCCATGCGCACGATATAGGCGATCTCGCGCTGCAGCCGGGCATTGAGGTCGACGAGAAAACTGACCGTGTTTTTCGGGCTGGTATCGATGGTTTTCAGGAACGCCGAGAGCAGCGGGCCCGCCGGTTCCGGTGTGCGATAGATGGCGAGGTCGTCGCGTGTCTCTTCCGGATATTCAAACGGGAAATTTTCCGCCGTCTCCTCGACGAAGAAATCGAACGGATTATAGACCGTCATGTCGGCGACGAGGTCGACCTCGATCTTCAATTCACTCACCGGCTCGGGAAAAACGAAACGGGCAAGGAAATTGCCGTAAGGGTCCTGCTGGAGATTGACGAAGTGGTTCGCCGGCTCGACCTTCAACGAATGGCTGAGCACCTTGGTGCGCGAATGCGGCGCCGGCTGCAACCTGATCACCTGCGGACCAAGCACCACCGGCCGGTCGTATTTGTAATGGGTCAGGTGATAGACGGCGGCCAGAATTGCCATGGAGCCCCGGAGATCGGCGTTTAGCTGGCCGAACCCTGACACATCTGGCCGTCATTCTCCAAGCGGATGTTGCGCTGCACCTAACTTAAATGGCTGTTGAACGGGGTCGACTGGGTCATTCGCTACCCTCCATTGGCGAAGCCTTCTTGTCCTTCGTCATCCTAGGGCGCAGCAAGGAGCGCAGCGACGCGGCGTAGACCCTAGGATGACGAAGCCGCGGATCAAAAGAACGCCTGGATCCCCGTCTGCGCCCGTCCGAGGATCAGCGCGTGCACGTCATGCGTGCCCTCATAGGTGTTGACCGTCTCCAGATTCTGCGCGTGGCGCATCACGTGATAGCCGATCTGGATACCGTTGCCGCCATGCATGTCGCGCGCCTGGCGGGCGATGTCGAGCGCCTTGCCGCAATTGTTGCGCTTGACGACCGAGATCATCTCCGGCGCCATCTTGCCTTCGTCGAGCAGCCGCCCGACGCGCAACGAGGCCTGCAGCCCAAGTGCGATCTCGGTCTGCATGTCGGCGAGCTTCTTTTGGTAGAGTTGCGTGCCGGCCAGCGGCTTGCCGAACTGCTTGCGGTCGAGGCCATACTGGCGCGCGCGATGCCAGCAATCTTCGGCCGCGCCCATCGAACCCCAGGAAATGCCGTAGCGGGCCCGGTTGAGGCAGCCGAACGGCCCCTTCAGCCCCGACACGTTGGGCAGCAGAGCATCCTCGCCGACCTCGACGCCTTCCATCACCACCTCGCCGGTGATCGACGCCCGCAGCGACAGCTTGCCGCCGATCTTCGGCGCCGAAAGCCCCTTCATGCCCTTTTCCAGCACGAAGCCACGGATCTCGTCCTTGCCGTTCTCGCCCTTCAGCTTCGCCCAGACGACGAACACGTCGGCGACGGGCGCATTGGAGATCCACATCTTGGAGCCGGTAAGCTTGTAGCCATTGGCGGTCTTCTCGGCGCGCGTCTTCATGCCGCCGGGGTCGGAACCGGCATCCGGCTCGGTCAGGCCGAAACAGCCGATCCACTCGCCGCTGGCGAGCTTGGGCAGGTACTTCCTGCGCTGTTCGTCCGAGCCGTAGGCGTAGATCGGGTACATGACCAGCGACGACTGCACCGACATCATCGAACGATAGCCGGAATCGACGCGCTCCACTTCGCGGGCGACCAGGCCGTAGGTGACATAGTTGGCGCCGAGGCCGCCGAATTCTTCCGGAATGTTGATGCCGAGCAGGCCGGCCTCGCCCATCTCCCGAAAAATCGCCGTGTCGAAGGTCTCGTTGAGATAGGCTTCCTCGATGCGCGGCGCGAGCTTGTCGGCGGCGAAGGCCGCCGCCCCGTCCCGGACCATGCGCTCGTCTTCCGAAAGCTGGTCCTCGATCAGGAACGGGTCTTCCCAGACGAATGCATTCTTGTCGGCGGCCATGGCGTCTCGATCCTCAAAAACGGGGTGAAGCCCGGCTTATCGGCCCACAGCCTGAAAAAATCAAACGAAATTGCTTCACCGATCAATGAGCGTTAGGAATGGATCATGAGTGTTCAACGCCGCCTTTTGCCCAACATCAGCGCGCTTGCCGCCTTCGAGGCGGTGGCCCGGCTTGGCAGTTTCACCGCCGCAGCCCAGGAGCTGGATTTGACCCAGGGCGCCGTTAGTCGGCAGATCAGGCTCCTTGAGGACCAGTTCGGCCGCCGGCTGTTCGAGCGCGACAGCCGCAATGTCCGGTTGTCGGCGGCGGGCGAAACCTACGCAGAAGCGGTGCGTTCGGCGCTTGGCCAATTGCGCGACGCAGCGCTTGGATTGATGAGCAATCGGCATAGCGGCATCCTGAACCTCGCAATCCTGCCGACCTTCGGCACGCGCTGGCTGATGCCGATGATCCCAGACTTCGTCGACAACAATCCCGACATCACCATCAACTTCGTCACCCGCGTCGGCCGCTTCGACTTCGCCAGAGAGCGGCTGGACGCCGCCATCCATTATGGTCTGCCGGACTGGCCCGAGGCAGACTCGACGCTGCTGGTGCGGGAGGTGGTGGCCCCGGTGGTGTCGCCCGAATTCCTCGCCGAGCGTTCCATCGCCACGCCGGCCGACATCGGCCGTCTGCCGCTGCTGCACATGGCGACGCGGCCTGGCGCCTGGACAGAATGGTTTGAGCATCAGGGCCTGAGCCCGCCGACCGGACCGGGTATGCAGTTCGAACAGTTCGGCACCGCCGTCCAGGCCTGCATGGCGGGTCTGGGCGTGGCTCTGCTGCCGCAAATCCTCATCTCAGGCGAGTTGCAGCGCGGCCAGCTGGTGCTCGCGCCCGGCCAGCCTATGCACAGCCGCAGCGCCTATTATCTCGTCGTCCCTCACGACAAGCGCGGCCATCCGCCGGTCGCGAGTTTTCGAGATTGGCTGACGAGCCAGGTTGAAAAGGACCCGGCTGTTCTGGCGTGGTAGCTACTTCCGCTTCAACGCATCCGCCAACGCCGCGCCGAACGCACCTTGCTGTGTCGGCCGCTCCGGCTGGCGCTGCGGCGCGGGCGAGCGTGGCGCCGGCTTGCCGCCGCCATTGTCGCGCGGGCCGCGCGATGCGCCGCCCTCGCTGCCATCCCTGCGCATGGAAAGCGCGATGCGCTTGCGCTTGATGTCGACGTCGACGACCCGCACCTTGACCACGTCGCCGGCCTTGACCACCTCATGCGCGTCCTTGATGAAACGGTCGGCCAGTTGCGAAACGTGCACCAGCCCGTCCTGGTGAACGCCGATGTCGACGAAGGCGCCGAAGGCGGCGACATTGGTGACGGTGCCTTCCAGCAGCATGCCGGGCTTCAGATCCTTGATGTCGTCGATGCCATCGGCGAAGGTTGCCGTCTTGAAGCCGGGGCGCGGATCGCGGCCGGGCTTTTCCAGCTCGGCCAAAATGTCGCGCACCGTCGGCAGGCCGAACCGCTCGTCCACGAAAACGCGCGGATCGAGCGCCTTCAGCGCCGCACTGTCGCCCATCAGCGAACGCACATCGCGCCCGCAGGCGGCGACGATCTTTTTGGCCACGCCGTAGGCTTCCGGATGCACGGCCGAGGCGTCGAGCGGCTCGGAGCCGTTCGGGATGCGCAGGAAGCCGGCGCATTGCTCGAACGCACGCGGCCCGAGGCGGGAGACCTTGAGCAAATCCTTGCGGCTGGCGAACGGGCCGGTGGCATCGCGATGCGCGACGATGGCGTCTGCGAGCGACGCCCCGAGCCCTGAAACCCGCGCCAGAAGCGGCGCCGAAGCCGTGTTGAGATCGACGCCAACCGCGTTGACGGCGTCCTCGACCACCGCCTCCAGCGAGCGGCCAAGCCGGTACTGGTCGACATCGTGCTGGTACTGGCCGACGCCGATCGATTTCGGTTCGATCTTGACCAGTTCGGCCAGCGGATCCTGCAGGCGGCGCGCGATCGACACAGCACCGCGCAATGACACGTCGAGGCCGAGGAATTCGGCCGCCGCCGTCGCCGAAGCCGAATAGACCGAAGCGCCGGCCTCGCTGACGATCACCTTGAGCGGCTTCGGCCCGCCGTCGGAAGGCATGTCGGACAGCATGTCGGCGACCAGCTTTTCCGTTTCGCGGCTGCCGGTGCCGTTGCCGATCGAGATCAGCTCGACCTTGTGCAGGCGAACGAGCTTGGTCAGCTCCGCCTGCGTGCCACGCACATCGTTCCTGGGCGGGAACGGATAGACCGTTGTCGTCGCCACCAGCTTGCCGGTGCCGTCGACCACCGCGACCTTGACGCCGGTGCGGATGCCAGGGTCGAGCCCCATCGTCGGCCGCGACCCGGCGGGGGCGGCGAGCAGCAGATCCTTCAAATTGCGGGCGAAGACGTGGATCGCCTCTTCCTCGGCCCGTTCGCGCAGGTCGCGCATCAGGTCAAGCGTCAGGTGCAGCGACAGTTTTATGCGCCAGGTCCAGCCCGCAACCTCCATCAGCCAGCGGTCGCCCGGCAGGCTGCCGCCGATCGCGTAGGCATTGGCGATCATCCGCTCTACCGGCTTCACCGGCGACGAGTCGTCCGCATCGACCTCGATATCGAGCGACAGCACCTCCTCGTTGCGGCCGCGCAGCATCGCCAGCGCGCGGTGGCTCGGCACGGTGGCCCAGCGCTCGACATGGTCGAAATAGTCGGAGAATTTCGCACCCGTCTCCTGCTTACCGTCGACCACCCTGGCGCGCATGAAAGCGTGCTCCTTCATGTAGGCGCGCAGCTTGCCGACCAGATCGGCATTCTCGGCGAACTGTTCCGACAGGATGTCGCGCGCGCCCTCAAGTGCCGCCTTGGCGTCCGCCACGTCCTCGGTCAGATAGGCCAGTGCGAGTTCCGCCGGCACCAGCGAGCGGTCGGCCAGGATGGCTTCCGCCAGTGGTCCCAGCCCACGCTCCCGGGCGATCTCCGCCTTGGTGCGGCGCTTGGGCTTGTAGGGCAGGTAGATGTCTTCCAGCTCGGCCTTGGTGACGGCGGCGGCGATCTTGGTTTCGAGCTCGTCGGTGAGCTTGCCCTGCTCCCGGATGGAGCCAAGGATTGTGTCGCGCCGGGCGTCTAGTTCGCGCAGATAGGCAAGACGCTCCGACAGCAGGCGCAGTTGCGTGTCGTCGAGCCCGCCTGTCACCTCCTTGCGGTAGCGCGCCACGAACGGCACGGTCGCGCCTTCATCGAGCAGCCCGATGGCAGCGGCAGCCTGTTCGGGCCGCGCTGTGATCTCGGTCGCGATAATGGCTGCGATGCGCTTGATGTCGGATGCCATGCCGTTCCTGCTCTTCTCGAAAAGAGCGGCGACCATAGGCGCAGATATCCGGTCCGCCAACCGTGACGTTTTCGCCGGCGACAGAGGTCCACAGGAAAGTGCGCACCGATGTTGCGGCCGCTCAGACCATCCGGCTCAGCGCTTCGAAGAACGCGACGATCTCGAGATCGAGCGGATCGTCGACCGGCTCGGGCTGCGACGACATCTTGGCGATCACCACTTCCTTTCGAGGATCGACATAGAGCCACTGGCCATGGATGCCGATGCCGCAATAGGCGCCGTTCTCATGTCCTGTCTGGTACCATTTGTTGCGGTAGCGGCCCTTGGGAAACAGCGGCAGCATGGCACCGCGCTGCCATGCTTCAGAGCTGCCGCCGGTTACCGTGGTGTCGCGCACCCAGACCTCTGGCACGATGCGGCGGCCATTCGCAGTGCCTCCTTGCCGCATCATCTCGCCGACGCGCGCCAGATCGCGCGGCGTCACCGAGATGCCGCCGGCGGTGCGCGCCGTGCCCTCCATGTCGACCGCCACCGAAGCTTCGCCGGCAGCACCCAGCGGCAGCCACAGTTTCTCGCGCATCAGGTCGGCGAAGCGCTGGCCGGACGCCCGTTCGAGCAGCAGGCCAAGCAGGTCGGAATTGGGCGACCGGTAGCGGAAGGTCTGGCCATGCGGCTCGGCGAGGCGCTGCAGGGTCAGGAGGAATTCACGCAGGCTTTCCGTGCCGCCGCCGGGGTTCCACAAGGTGGCCCGACGGTAACGAGCAAAGGCGCTTTCGGGATCGAGATAGGCTTCTTCGAAATCGAGGCTGACACTCATATCGAGCACATGCCGCACGGTAGCCTCCCCATAGGCCGAATCGCCGGCTTCCGGCATGTAGGCGGTCACCGGCGCTTCCGGATCGAACACGCCCTCGCCTTCCAATATGCCGGCGACGATCGCCGTCACCGACTTGCTGATCGAAAAGATGATGTGGCGGGCGCCGAAATCCATATGCGGCGCAAACCAGTCGCCGACGATCCTGCCGCCTTTCATGACGGTCAGCGCGTCCGTGTGCGAGCGGCTGAGAAAAGCCGCGACGGTTTCCGGCGTGCTCGCCAGCACGACCTTTTCATTGAGCAATCCGCCGAAATCCTCCGCCGGCGCCTCGTTGACCGGCAGGGCGGCGACGCGCGCGCTCGGCACCAGCTCGCCGACGTTCTGGAACGACCATCGGTTGAACGGGTTCTCGCGCCAATTGGCGAGCAGCACCTGGTTGCGGCGGAAGCCGTATTTGCCCTCGAACGTCGTCTTGCCGGTCATGGCATTTCCTTCCGGGTCGTTTCTTGGGGGTTCAGCTCAGCGCGGCGGCGATGGCATGCACGGCCTTCAGCGTCGCCATGGAGTAGGCGACATTGCTGAAATCCGGCCAGCTCGAAAGCTTGACCACGACCATCCGCGTATCCCAGTCGATGTGGATCATCTGCCCGAACACGCCCCGGCACATCAGCGCCTGCGAATGCGGATCCTCGATCCAGAACTGGTTGCGGTAGCTGCCCTCCGGCAGGCTCGGACTGAAGCCCGGCCCGTGGCTGCCGCTGCGCGTCGCCTCGATCCAGTCGGCCGGTATCACGCCGCCGCCATTGTCGAGGATCAGCTGGCCGAAGCGGGCATAATCGCGCAGAGTCGCGTTGAAGCCGCCATCGGCCAGCGCGTAGCCGGCGCTGTCGACGGTGAAGCAGGCGCTTTCATCGGCGCCGAGCTTTTGCCAGAGTTCTTCCGAAACCAACTGCGCCAGCCGCTTGCCGGTGACGCGCTCCATGATGAAGGCCAGCACATCGGTCTCGACCGAGCGGTACTCGAATGCCGCCCCATGTGGCCGGACAACGTCCTTCAAGCCCAGGATCAGCTCGAACATGTGCGTGGG
The DNA here is from genome assembly GCF_020165515.1 of Mesorhizobium sp. BR1-1-13. NCBI lineage: Bacteria > Pseudomonadati > Pseudomonadota > Alphaproteobacteria > Hyphomicrobiales > Phyllobacteriaceae > Mesorhizobium > Mesorhizobium sp. BR1-1-13. The sequence goes on along the minus strand of NZ_JAIUIH010000006.1, from coordinate 354,595 downwards.
CCAGCGAAAGTCCGGATCGCTCCCCGGCGGCACTGGCTTCCAGCCGGTGGCGACATCGACCTGGCCTATATCGGAATAGCGATCGGTGTACTCTTCGGAAAAACGCACCCCGCTCGTCATGTCGAGCACGTGCTGGACGTTGGCGCCGGCCCATCCGGTTGCCTTCAGCTCCGGCAGGTAGTCGGTGACCGGTTTTGCCGGATCGACCAGCCCGCGCCCGGCCAGTATGCCGAACACCGAGCCGGTGACCGACTTGGCCATGGACTGCGACAGATGCAGCGTGCGCTCGTCCATGCCGTTGAAGTAGCGCTCATAGGCGATCTTGCCGTCCTTGAGCACCAGGAAACCATCCGTATAGGTCTCGTCGAGGAGGCCCGCGAGCGTCGTCTTCCGTCCCGTGCTGTCCTCGACCGGCAGACCGTCGAGATCGACCTCGGCGCGTTCGAGGCGGTGACGATGGCCGCTGCCGCGCCAGACTTCGACGGTCGGCAGAATTTCCCTGATGTGCTGGAAGGCCCAGCGGTTCCAGGGCGGCCTGTCCCAGTCGAGCCTTGGTGGCACCTTGGCGGGCGGCGAGCCCTGCATGATCGGCGGCCGCAGATCGCTGTTGCGATAGGAGTCCATGAAAGCCATTCCCGGAAACGGAAAAGACCCGGCAGCATGTGCCGCCGGGTCCGTCACGCAGCGATTACTTCTGCAGTTCGGTCCAGATCTTGGTGTAAAGTTCCTGCGTCTCTGGTGCGCACATCTGCTGCAGTTCGCCAAGCGGCTTGGCGTCGGCCGGAATGACGACTTCCGGCGCGTCCTTCATGTCGGCAGGCATATACTTGTCCGAACCGGCGATGGCATTGGCGTAACGGTGGAAGGCCGAGAGGCCGGCCGCGTTTTCCGGATCCATGATGAAGTTCTGGAACAGCTTGGCGTTCTCGACGTTCTTGGCCTCTTTCAGGACGACGACGTTGTCGCTCCACAGGCCAAAGCCTTCCTTCGGATAATTGTAGTGAATGGCCGGGTTGGCGAGGCGCTGGCGCAAAGCCGAGCCGTTCCAGTCGCTGGTTGCCTTGAAGTCGCCGGCGCCCATCTTCTCGATGGTATTGTATTCCATCGCGATCCAGTTCGGCTTCGCCGCCACCAGGAGGTCGCGCACCTTCTTCAGGACCGCCTTGTCGTCGGTGCACTGCTGGCCCCCGACATATTTGATCGCGGCGAACATTACGTCGCCCATCTCCGGAACGACGTTGACCTTGCCCTTCAGCTCGTCCGGGGTGTTGAAGATGATGCCCCACGTGTTGGCCGGGCCCTTGTAGGCGTCGGTGTTGACGACGACGCCGATCGTGCCCCAGGCCCACGGAACCGTGTATTTGCGGCCCGGATCGAAGTCGGGATTGGCCCATTCCGGCGCCACGTTCTTGAAGTTCTCCATCTTGCCCGGATCGGTTTCCTGAACGAGGCCTTCCTTGATCCAGATCGGTACATAGGTCTGCGAAGGCACGGCAATGTCAAAACCGGTCCCGCCCTGGCGCACCTTGGCAAGCGCGGTATCGTTGGAATCGTAGTCGGTGATGGTCACCTTGACGTTGTATTTGGCTTCGAACTTCTTGATCACGTCGGGGCTGGTGTAGTTGCCCCAATTGTAGATGTTGAGCACGCCGTCGGCGCGGGCAAGGCCCGTCGAAGCGAGCAACGCCAACCCCATGGCGGACGCCGTTGTCTTCCAGTTCATCGTTTTAGCTCCCATTATCGGTTTCAGTCTCGTTTCCTGCTGACAAAGAAAAACAACGTGACGATCGCGACCGAAAGCAGCAGGAAGGCGGTCGATATCGCGTTGATCTCGGGTGTGATGCCACGGCGGATCTGGCCGAGCATGTAGGTGGGCAGCGTGTCCTGGCCGCCCGACTTGACGAATTCGGTGATGACGACGTCATCGAGCGAGATGACGAAAGCCAGCATCAGGCCAGCGAGGATGCCGGGCCACAAAAGCGGCAGCGTGATGCGGCGGAAGGTCTTCCACGGCGTCGCATAGAGGTCGGCGGCGGCGCGTTCCAGCGTCAGGTCCATATTCTCCAGCCGCGCCCGGATCGGCAGGTAGGCAAACGGGATGCAGAACGCCGTATGTGCGGCGATCAGGTAGCCAAGGCCGGAATAGCCGGTGAAGATCTTGATGCGCGAGAAGAAGATCAGCAGCGCCACACCGGTGACGATTTCGGGCACCATCAGCGGCTGGTTGATGGCCGCGTATTTGAAGGTCAGCCCGGGATAGGGCGGTGTGCGCGTGGTGGCGAGCGCGGCCATGGTGGCGAAGATGGTGGCAAGGGCCGCCGCTATGGCGCCGATCTGGAAGGAACGCAGCGTCGCATCGATGACCTGCGTGTTCTGCCAGGCCGACTGGAACCATTTGAGCGAAAACTCGCCCCATTCCGAGGTCGAGCTCGCCGCGTTGAACGCGTAGATGACCAGCACGATGATCGGCAGATAGAGCACGACGAAACAGGTCGCCGCGATCGCGGTGAAGCCCGGCTGGTGCTTGATCGAGAAATTGCTAGCCATGACGCACCCCCGACTTGCCGGCGTTGCGCACATAGGCCAGCAGCGCCACCATGACGATGATCATGACCGTGATCGACAGCGCCGAGCCAAGCGGCCAGTTGCGGCCCTGTCCGAACTGCAATTCGATCAGGTTGGACAGCATCATGTTCTTGCCGCCGCCAAGCACGCTCGGCGTCACATAGGCGCCAAGGGCCGGAATGAAGACCAGGATGGAGCCGGCGATGACCCCGGGTTTGACCAGCGGGAAAATGATCTTGCGCAGCACCTTGAAGCGCGTCGCGTAGAGATCGTAGCCAGCCTCGACCAGCCGGAAATCGAGTTTTTCCATGCTGGCATAGATCGGCAGCACCATCAGCGGCAGGTAGACATAGGCCATGCCGATCAGGATCGCCGTGTCGGTGTAGAGGATCTGGACCGGCGCCGAGACGATGCCGAGCTTTAGAAGAATGGTATTGACGATGCCTTCGTTGCGGATGATCTGCAGCACGGCGAAGGTACGGATCAGAAGGTTGGTCCAGAACGGAATGGTGATCAGGAACAGCCAGAGATCCCTGGTCTTCTCGCTGCGCGTCGCCATGAAATAGGCGGTCGGGAAGCCGAGCGCCAAAGTCGCCAGCGTCGTCACCACCGCGAGCTTGATCGAGCGCAGGAAAATGGTGACGTGGGCGGCCGCGAGCGACAGCGTGTCGTCGAAAATGTCGCGTTCCATGAACACCGACACCCAGGCTTCCGGCGAAAATTGCCACTTCACGTCGCCATAGGCGCCGGGCGTCAGGAACGAATAGACGAGCACGATCAGCAACGGGCCGGTCGCGGCGAGAAAAATGACCAGCAGCGCCGGCGCTGACAAAAGCCAGCGGTCGCGGACGTCGCGCCGCTCCGCTGCCTTGGCGACTTCTTCGGCGGTGGCCATCAGTCCCTCAGCACTTGCGCGGCGTCGTTGCCGATCAGGATGCCGACCTTGTCGCCGCGCTCGAAACCGCAGCCGGCGCTGCGCGTGTTCTGCTGGCGCACGGTGAAGGCCTCGCCGCTGTCGAGGCGGACATGGATGTGCGTGTCGGTGCCGAAATAGACGATGTTGTCGACCGTGCCCGACAGGTCGCCCTTGCTCTTGGTCAGCTTGGCATGCTCCGGCCTCACCACCACGGTGGCGTTGTCCTTCGGCTGGAAGCCTTCGGCGACGGTCGCCTCGATGGTGGTGCCGGATTTGAGCGTCGCGCGCGCCTTGCCGTTGCCGGTGCCCGATATGGCCGCGGTGAGAAAGTTGGTCTCGCCGATGAAGTCGGCGACGAAGCGTTCGGCAGGCTTGTCGTAGATATCCCAGGGCGAGCCGACTTGCAGGATCTTGCCCGACGACATCACCGCGATGCGGTCCGACATCGTCAGCGCCTCTTCCTGGTCATGGGTGACGAAGATGAAGGTGATTCCGGTCTCGTGCTGCAGCCGTTTCAACTCGATCTGCATCTCCTTGCGCAGCTTGTAGTCGAGCGCCGAGAGCGGCTCGTCGAGCAGCAGCACCTTCGGTTGCGGCGCGAGCGCCCGGGCCAGCGCCACGCGCTGCTGCTGGCCGCCGGAAATCTGGCCGGTGCGCCGGCCCGCCAGCGCCTCCATCTTGACCAGCTTCAGCATCTCGGCAACGCGCGCCTTGATCTGCGCCTTTGGCTTGCCCAGCATCTCCAGGCCGAAGCCGATATTGTCGGCCACCGTCATGTGAGGGAACAGCGCATAGGACTGGAAGACGGTGTTGACCGGTCGCTTGAAGGGCGGCAATGGCGCGATGTCCTGGCCGTAGAGCAGGATTTCACCGGCGGTTGGAAAGTCGAAGCCGGCGATCAGCCGCAGCAAGGTGGTCTTGCCGCAGCCGGATGGTCCCAGCAGTGTGAAGAACTCGTTCTCGCGGATGGATACCGAGACTGTGTCGAGGGCAGCGACCTGCCCCTCACCCGATCCGAAAATTTTGCTGACGTTTACTACTTCAATCGCATTCCGATCCGGTTTGTCCGGCACGATTACGCCTCACTGTTGACCCCGCTCTTGCTGGCGGAGCTTTTCCCCAGTTGGATGTGACCACACGGCCGGAGGGTTGGCAAGTCCGGCATTGAATCACAGTTCAGTCGGTCATTTCAGTCCGCCATTTCAGCAGGCAAGCCGCATGCCATGTCAGGCCTGGTAGGTGACTTTGCCGCCGCAGATCGTCGTTACCGGGCGCACCTTGTGCAGGTCGGCCGGCGCCGTTTTTTCGATGTCGGCCGACAAAACCACAAGATCGGCCATATAGCCTGGCTTCAGCGTGCCCTTGCGGTGCTCGGCGAATTCGGCATAGGCGCCCTCGACCGTGTAGGCGGCAAGCGATTCACGCAGCGAGAAGCTCTGGTCCGGATCGCTTGATGCCCATGGTTTGCGCATCACTGCCGCCTGGATGCCCAGGATCGGATCGATCGGCGACACCGGCCAGTCCGACGCGAAGACGACATGCGCGCCGGCATTCTTCAGGGTGCGCCAGGCATAGCTCAGCGGCCAGCGCGTCGGCCCGATGCGCGACACGGTCGGCTCCAGCGGAAAATCCATGGCGCCGGGCGGATGGGGCGGCTGCATCGAGGCGATGACGCCGAGTTCGGCGAAACGCGGCACATCAGATGCGGCGATGACCTCTATATGTTCGACACGATGCCGGCTGTCGCGCTTGCCATTGGCCTTTTGCGCCGCCTCGTAGCCGTCGAGCACGGCGCGCACGGCGCCATCGCCGATCGAGTGCACGGCGATCTGCAACCCGCGCCGGTCGATGGCAATGGCCAGATCGATGAACTGCTGCGGCGTGAACAGCGGCTCGCCGACCCAGTCGGGACGATCGGCATAGGGCTCGATCATGACAGCCGTCCAGGAATCGAGCACGCCGTCGTAGAAGACCTTGACCATGCCTGACGACAGCCATTCGCTGTTGTAGCGTTCAGCCATCGCGGACGCCTTGTCGAGCATGTCGAGCTTCATGAAATTCTTGTAGTGGAAGGGTATCTGCACCCGGCAGGGCAGCCCCTCCTCGGCCTCGATCTCGGCCAGCAGTTCGAGCTGGTAAAGATTGCCGTCCATGTTCTGGATCGAGGTGATGCCGTGGCGCGCGCACCAGGCGAGCCCGCGCCGCATGATGTCGCGGTCGGCGGCGCGTTCTTCCGCTGACGGCATCGGGTCCGGCTCGCCGCCCGTCGCCAGCCCGAGCCGCACCCGGCCCTCCCCGGCAAGATCGAGCACCGGGCCGAAAGCCTCGCCCTCGCGCAGTTCGCCATTGGCCAGGCCGTCGTCACCCATGACAATCTCGTTGCCCGGGCCAAGCGTGCGCCCACTCAGGATGCCTGCCATGTCCAGCGCCCTGGTGTTGGCCCACATCGTATGGTGATCGGGCGCGGCCATGACGAAGGGCCGGTCCGGCAGGATCGCATCGAGATGATGGCGCATCACTCGCTCGTCATCGAGCACGGTGTAGTCGACGCCCTGTCCCACCAGCATCTTGGCATCGGGGTGCGTCGATGCGTAGTCGCGGATCGCCCTTTGCAGCGCCTCAAAACCGTGGACGCCCGACAACTGGAGATGGGCAAGCTCGGCCGCGCCTGAAAACAGATGCATGTGGGCTTCGATGAAACCCGGGAGCACCGAACCGCCCCTGGCGTCGATGACCCTGGTGGCCGGGCCCTTGAACTCTTCGATGGAGGCACGGCTGCCGAGGGCGACGATGGCGCCGTTCTTGACGGCAACGGCGTCGGCGGCCGGGTTGTCATCGTCCATGGTCAACACACGACCATTGATGACGATCAGATCCGCCTTGTGACCCGCACCCGTGACAGACATCGCGACTCCGCGCTTTTGACTGAGACCGACAACCACTGCCCACGAGCTGCCGCTCCGCGGGAGGGGCGCTAGGAAAAGATGATGCCGGTGCGCTGTCTTCGAAATTCCCCTTGTTATCCCCAAGGCAGCGTGGATAAAAGAATGCGACTAATCATTCGCGTTTGTCAACATGCGGAATTTGCAATGTATTGTGGACAACACCCCGCCCCAATGTTGGGACCCGGGGAACGAGGACGTCAAGCCGTGAAGCGCAGTCTTGATCGCAAAACCAGGATAGCGCTCGAACCGCGCAAGCAGCCGCGGCAACAACGGTCGAGCAAGGTGGTAGACCGGATTCTCGACGCGGCGCTGACCTTGACACGCGAGCAAGGAACCAGGACGCCGACGACGCTCGCCATAGCGCAGCGCGCGGGCTTGTCCGTCGGTTCGGTCTACCAATACTTCCCCAACAAGGAAGCCATTCTCCTGGACCTCGCCCGGCGCTGGTTGTCATCCTTTCCCGAAGTGATCGCGAGACGCATCAGGGTCGACCCGCCCACCAACCGCGAGGAGTTTCGGCGGGAGGTACGCAAGCTTTTCACGGACACTTCCAGGCTTTATCTCGACAATGCCAGCCTGATGCCGGTGATCGAGGCGATTTCAGGTAACGCCGACCTGAGACCGATCCAGAACGAGTATGACGACCAGATCGTCGCACTCTACGCGGCATGGCTGCGGCACGTGAACCCGGCTCTCGAAGACAAGGTCGCCAGCCGGCTCGGCCTGCTGATGATGGAGGTCGGGCACGCTTGCCGTCTTGTCGGCCTGAAAAAGGATCGCCGGACATACGACCTTATCGAGGACGATGTCGAAAGCATGTGGCTCGCTCTGGTGACCCCCTATCTCAACCTTGACTGATTTCGCATTCGAGAGGAATTTCATGAAGACTGTCTATTCGCCGCTTCATGCCGGCCATGCCGGCCAGATGGAACTGGTCACATCGGCGATCGTGCCGGGGTTCGAAAAGCCCTCGCGAGCCGAATTCATCAAGGCGCGGGTCGAGAGCGAGAATCTCGGACCAATCATCGCGCCGGCCGAGCATGATCTTGCCGCCGCCAAGCGCATCCACAGGGCCGACTACGTCGATTTCCTGCCGACGGTCTGGCCGCAATGGATCGCCGAGGGCCACACAGGCACAGCCATGCCCTTCACCTGGCCGACGCGCGGCCTGCGCGGCGACGTGCCGCCCAAGCGAGTCGACGCCCTGCTCGGCTATTATTCCTTCGACGGCGGCGCCACCTTCGTCGAAGGCACATGGGCCGCGATCAAATCGTCCTACGACGTCGCGCTGACGGCAGCCGGCCTGGTCAAGGCCGGCGAAAGGTCTGCCTTCGCGCTCTGCCGTCCGCCCGGCCACCATGCCGGAGCCGGCTTCATGGGCGGCTATTGCTACATCAACAACGCGGCCGTTGCCGCGCAATGGTTCCGCGACCAGGGGGCCAGCCGCATCTCGATCCTCGATGTCGACTATCATCACGGCAACGGCACACAGGAGATTTTCTACGACCGCGCCGACGTGCAGGTCCTCAACCTGCACGGCGACCCGATGGTCGAATATCCGTTCTTCCTCGGCCATACCGATGAGCGTGGCGCCGGCGCGGGCGAAGGTTTCAACATCAACTATCCCATGCCGTTCGGCACCGGCTGGGACGCCTGGAGCGCCTCGCTGGAAGACGCCTGCGCCAGGCTCGCCGCCTACGCGCCAGACATCGTCATCGTCTCGCTCGGCGTCGACACGTTCGAGAAGGATCCGATCAGCCAGTTCAAGCTCAAGTCGTCGGACTATCCCATGATCGGCCGCCGCATCGCCAGGCTCGGCCTGCCGACGCTGTTCGTCATGGAAGGCGGCTACGCCGTCGAGGAAATCGGCATCAATGCCGTCGGCGTGCTGACCGGCTTCGAGGGCCGGTGACACCGGCTGCCCGAAGCGCGGCAGCTCTGAGGGAAACCACGAAAAAGGGCGGCGTCAGCCGCTCTTTGACATCCTCCAGCGACATCCGGCCCCTTGGTGGGCGCGACCGAAACAGCCCCGGCCGAGATGACCGGCTTGCACGGCTCGGGTATTTCCACGCACCGAAACGCGCGAAAATCGGCGCCTGAGTCGCGGCTTGAGTCCACTTGATTCGATTTTGTCAAATCGCGTTTGATGTCAGATTCATCTGGGGGTAGATTAGACCCGAATCAGCCGGTCCTCGGGGGGCGCGGCGACCACCCAAAGTCTCAAGTGCCGGAATTTTCTGGCGCCAGACGCGGACGGCTTCGCGTTCCCTGAATGGATTCCGTCTGATCGGGCGCGACCCCGCGCTTGTGTGTGTCTCGTAAATGTAACGCGTTTTCAGGTTCGGCGGCTGGCTCTCCAGCATCCGGACATCAGCATCGATTCCGGCCAAAAACAGCAAATGAGCAGTCCCGCCGCGCTTCTTCAATCCGACACATTGGGCTCGCGCCTGACGTCGCGCGGCGATCTCACCAGCTTTTTCATGGAGTTGACCGCCGAGATCGGTGCCGACAGTTATATGCTGGTCGCCATCGTCCACGATCAGGACCGCAACGACGCGCGCATCGTCTCGTCCAACTGGATTTTCGACGCCATCGAACTGATCGGCAAGCGGCTGATCGCTGGCCTTGCCCAAGGCGCGCTCACCGTTGCGCCGGGCATGCGTCCAAGGCCGCTAGTGTCGGCGCAGGCACCACAGGCCGAGGGGCTGGTCTCCGGCGAAGAGGCACGCCTGCTCGACGTGCTAGGCCATGCCGAGATCTATTCGCTCAGGCTGAATGTCGGCCGCCAACGCCTGTTCGCGCTGTTCTCGGCGGCAGCCGCCGGCCGGATCGACCAGCCGGCGCTGATGAAGGCGCAGTTGAAGTGCTGCTACGCGCTCTCGCATATTCCGCAACTGATCGCCGCCGCCGCCATGCAGGATCCGCTGTCGGACCGCGAGCGCGAATGCCTGTTCTGGGTCTCGGAAGGCAAGACCACGGACGAGGTTGCCCTCATCCTTGGCGTGTCCTCCAACACCGTCAACAGCTACATCACCCACGCCATCCAGAAATTCGCGGCCAGCAACCGCGCGATGGCTATCGCCACGGCGATCAGGAGCGGCATCATTTGAAACAGGCCGACGTCAAGCAGGCCGCCGAGGCCCTTTTCAACGACCAGCGCAATCCGTTCGGCGCCTTCTCGCTCGGCTCCGAAACGCATCACGCCGTGACCATTTCCGATGCTGTGCGGCGCTGCCGGTGGATCGCCGTCGACATCAATGCCTCGGCCTTCGGCCTGTTCTTCGTCAGCCCGTCGCTCGAGCGGGCGCGGCTGGTGCCGTGCTTCGATTCCGACTATCCCGGCATATCGGTGGCGACCAAGTTCATCTCGGGCGCCAATGGCGAGGAGATCGTGCGCCATAGCAGGATCTCGACCGAACCGCGCTGGTGGACGGATGACGGTGTGGCGGCCATGGGCGAGATGTTCGCCGGCCTTGCCTGGACCGAGCAGATGGCGCCGCTGGCGCCCGGCAGCAGCGGCATCGCCTTTCCCGTCCATGCCGATCGCGGCCAGTGCGGCCTCGTCGTCTTCCTCGGCTCGGAGATCGCCCTGCCGCAGGACGCGCTCTATGAAATCCACGCCCGTTGCTTTTCGCTGTTCGCCGCCGTCGCCCGCATGCGTCCGGGCGATGTCGGCAAGACGCGCGCGATCTCCAAGCGCGAGCTCGAATGCCTGAAACTGACCGCCAACGGCAACACCAGCGAGGAGATCGCGCGGCTCCTGAAACTGTCGGTGCATACCGCCAACCAGTATCTCACCCAGTCGACCCAGAAGCTCAACGCCGTCAACCGCAACCAGGCGGTCGCCAAGGCGCTGCGGCTCGGCCTGATCGAATAGTTAGAACGCCAGCGGCTCGACCTTGCGGATCCGCGCCTGTTCGACCACCGCCTCGAGCAGGGCGGTGTTGTGCTCGGGGTCCTCGCCGGGCTTTTCGAACGACACGTAGTTGACGGCGACCGAGGCGCCCTTTTCGCTCAGCGTCAGTTGGAAATAGACGGTGACGCCCGGTGGCCGAAGCTCGAGATCGAGCACGATGCGCGGGCTGCCGCTCCAGTCGACATGGGCCTCGCCGCCATGGCCGAGCCTCAGCGTGCCCGGCTTGAAGAACAGCTCCGCCGCGGAATCGACCAGATCCGACAGGCAGGCGAAATGCTCCAGCCGGATGAAGGCGATATAATCGGCGACATCGATCAGCCTGAGCTCCGCCACGACTTGCTCGATGGCGCTGGCGACGATGATCTCGCGGGAGTTGGCGTGCGGTTGGCGGTTCATGAAATCTGTCTGCGCTCAGCCTTTTTCGAATAGACGATCCGCACCAGTTCGGCGACGGCCTGGTAGAATTGCGACGGGATCACACTATCGACCGAAACTTGCTTGTACATGGAGCGGGCGAGCGCCACGTCCTCGAAGATCGGGATGTTGTGCTCGCGCGCGATTTCGCGGATCTTGAGCGCCACCAGATCCTGCCCCTTGGCCAGCACCAGCGGTGCCGAATCCTCGTCGCGCACATATTTAAGCGCGATCGAAAAGTGCGTCGGGTTGGCGATGATCAGCGTCGCGCGCGGCACCGCCGTCATCATCCGCTTGCGAGCGCGATCGCGCGCCAGCGAGCGCAGCCGCGACTTAACGATCGGGTCACCCTCGGACTGTTTGAACTCGTCCTTGACCTCCTGCTTGCTCATGCGCAGGTCCTGCTTCCAGTGGAAGCGCGACCAGACGATGTCGATCGCCGCGATCAGGCCCATGACGAAGACGATCGCCACCAGTATGTCGACCGCGATGCCCCGGATGACGAGGCCGAAGGCGACGGGATTGGTGATCATGCCGGCGAGCAGCTTGCGGTGATCCTCGGACAGCGTGAAGGCGAGCACGACGATGGCGAAGCCGACCTTGCCGAGCGCCTTCAGGAACTCGACCCAGCCCTGCACCCCGAACAGCCTGTTCCAGCCCTTGACCATCGAGATGCGCGACAGCTGCGGCCTGATGCGTTCGCCGACGAATTGCGGCATGTTCTGGAACACCGAGGCGCCGATGCCGGCGATGGTCAGGAGCACCAGCAGGCTGAGGACGGCACGGCCCACCTCCAGCATGACGATCTTGTAGAGCGCGATGACGTCGGTCTCGGTGTCCATCGGCCAGGCTTCCGGCTTCTCCAGGAACATCGACAGGAACATGCCGAGATCGACAATGGCATCCTTGGCGTAGAAGACGGTGAACACCAGTATGGCGACGAAGGAGGCCAGGAGCGCGGTCTCCCTCGAATGGGGCAGCTTGCCCTGTTCGATGGTGTCGCGGATCTTCTTTTCCGTCGCTTCTTCGGTTTTGGAATCCTTGTCGACCGCCTCTGCCATGATCCGGCCTTAGGCGGCGGCGTTCTGGGTCGCGGGAAGCTCGAACGCGCCTTCGCGCGCCAGCCGGATTGTCGTCGTCACGATCGTCTTGCGCGCCGCCATGATGTCGGCGAGGGGAACCCCGTCGGATCCTTGTCCGAGTTCGGCTTCGATCATGCGCCGCGAGCGCGCGCCGATCGCCGACAGCGCCGCTTCGGCAAGGATCGCCGAAGTGCCGCGCAGCGCCAGCGTGACCAGTTCGGTCGACAGCCCGTCGAATAGAAGCACGCGCGCTTTCTGGGTAAGCAGCGGCAAATCCTCGAAGGCGAACAGCCGAGCCCGGACGCCGTCGAGATCGGGCGTGCCGGCGGCCTCCAGATCCTGCATGACCTCCTCGAGCAGCGGCTTGTCCAATTCGTTGAGAACGCTGGCGACGCGCGCCTGTCCGGCCGATGTATCCTTGGTCGCGGTTTCCGCCAACACGCTGGTGCGCAGCCGGTTTTCGACGATCTTGCTGGCGGCGTCGGGAACATTGGCCATCGTCACCATGCGCTTGATGATCTCGCCGCGCGTCGGCTTGCTCAGCGTCAACAGCACGCTCGCCGCCGCCTGCGGCCCCAGCTTCGACAGCACCATGGCCGCAGTCTGCGGATGCTCACCGGCCAGGAAAGTACCAAGCCGCACCGGCTCGAGCTTCTCGAGCTCGGGCCAGATCGGCGGCGGACCTTCCGGCGCAACCTCGAATTTCTTGTCGCCCATGATCGCGCTCATCTCTTCGGGCGAGAGCGATTCGTTGAGGATGGTATCCATCCTGTCGGCGGAATCGAGCAGTCCCGCGCCTTCGGTGAACTCCGCCTCGAACTCGGCGACGATGCGCTCGAGATCGCCTTGAGGAATGGTCCTGAGCAGCCGGGCGCCTTCGATGAGCGCCTTCAATTCCTCCTGCTTGAAAAATTTCAAGAGGCGGCTGGCCGACGGCTTGCCCATCGCCACCAGTATCGCGGCCGCCTTCTGCGGACGCGTCAGGGAAAGGGACGTTGTCATGCCTTTCGCTCCCGCTGCCACCGGCAAGACCCGCGACGCATCTTCACGCGCCCTTCGTGCCGGCGATGATTTCGGTCAGCCTGATGCCGAAGCGCGACGGGTCGCTTTCGAGCACGGTGATCTCGCCGCGCGCTATTCTGCGGCCGTTGACCACCACGTCGACCGGTTCGCCGATGCGGCGGTTGAGTGCCACGGTGGAGCCCTTCTGCAGCCCCATCAGGTCGGACACCGGCATCTCGGTGCTGCCGAGGATGATCTGGACGTCGACGGGGATGTTCATGATGACGCTCGAATTGGCCGCGGACGCGGCCTTGAACGCGATATCGGGGCGCTGTTCCTCTTCATGCAGAACCCCGCGCAATTCCTCGATGGCGCGGTCGAGCTGCTCGTCCGGCTGGTCGATTTCGGCTTCTGCCTTGGTCTTGGCCATGCATCGTCTCCAAAAGCTCAGGCGTGCCCGGCACCAGCCGGCATGAGCCCGTCGATAAAATCCTGTCCGGCATCATAGGGATGCTTGATCCGGACGGTGTAATTCTGTCCCAGCTTGCCGAACTCGCATACGAACAGCGTCTTGCCGCGCGCGCCGAGACGCGCTTGCGACTGCGCCGTTTCCTCGAATTCGATGATCTGGCCAATTTCGAAATCGGCAAGATCGCCGAGCGTCAGTCGGGCCAGCGGCATGGTCGCCTCGAGCGCCACCGTGGAACGCATCACTTCTTCCGAAAAGCGCGCGCGCCAGTTGGCGCCCTGATCGTTCTCGCCGCCGGCGGCAGCGCTGTCCCGGCTGGCCAGCACGACACGCTGCGGCATCGTCACCGTAACGGTGCCGCTGTCGGCCGGCGTCGAGATGCCGAAGACGATGCGGATTGCAGCGCCATCGCGCAACACGTGCCGTTTGGCTTCGCTGCCCGATATCGCCCGCGGCACTGGCAGGCGCAGGTCGAGCGACCGTCGTCCCGATCCGTTCAATGCCTGCGCGACCTGCTGGAACACCATGGTCGAAACATCGATCTCGATCTGCGACAGATCACGCTCTATCGGCGATGCCGGCATCTCCGGGTCGCCGCCGAACAGCGTGCAAAGCGTGACCGCGATCGCCGGCGCATCGATCACCAGGGTCATGGCATCGGAGGACGTGGCTGACGCAACGATGGTCATGGCGAATGTCTCGCCGGCACGGGAGCGGGCCTCCGCGACGCGGCTGACGTCGACGCCCCTGAGATCGACGGTGACCGGAACTCCAAGCTCACTGGTCAGGCTCTTCTGCAGCAGCGGCGCGGCGCGTTCGGCCATCGCCCGACCGGTGCCGATGACCTGGGCGGCCTCGCCGCTGTCGCCGACCAGACGCTCGATGATCAGCGAGCGCGCTTGTGAGGGACTGCCGGGACTGGTCATGACAATGTCGGCACCGATCTGTCGCGCATCGCTCAGGCGGCCCTTTTCTCGGCGGAGCCGGTGTTCATCGTGCTCTGCTCGACGGCGTCGATGGTCGGCCGCTCATAGGACGAGATGGTCTTGCGGCCGAACTCGATCGCCACCTGCGGCAGGGCGCCGTTCATGTAGGCGAGCAACGTCTGCTTGACGATGATGTAGAGGCGGTTCTTCTTCTCGCGCACCGTCTTGATCTTGGTGGCGACGGGCCCGACCACCGCGTAAGACAGGAAGATGCCGAGGAAGGTGCCGACCAGCGCCGCGCCGATCAGGCCGCCAAGGATTTCCGGCGACTGGTCGAGCGCGCCCATCGCCTTGACCACGCCGAGCACGGCGGCGACGATGCCGAGCGCCGGCAAGCCGTCGCCGACCGCCACCAGCGCGTGGTAGGCTTTCATCTTGTCGGACTTGATGGTCTGGATTTCCTCATCCATCAGCGCCTCGATCTCGTGCGAACGGGCGTTGCCGATGATGATGATGCGGCAATAGTCGCAGATGAAATGCGTCAGGTCGTGGTTCTTCAGAACGGTGGGAAACGCCTGGAAGATCGCCGATTCCTCCGGATTGTCGATATGCGCCTCGACCTCGCTGCGCGACTTCGAGCGCAGTTCACGCATCAGGCTGTGCAGCACGCCGAGCGTTTCCAGATAATCCTGTTCCTTCGGCACGGCCTGCTTGAAGGCTTCGAGGATGCCCCTGCCGGTGTCCTTGACCGTCTTCATCGGATTGGCGACGAGGAAGGTGCCGAGCGCGGCGCCGCAGATGACCACCGCTTCCCAGGGCTGCATCAGCACATGCAGATGCCCGCCCATGGCCATGAAGCCGCCAAGGACGCAACCGAGCGTCACCACCAGTCCAATCAGAATGCCCACGAGAGGTCCTTCCGCATTTCAAGTCAGCTGCAAGGGATAGTCCCCGTGCCTTGTGTGAGGCTTGAATCGGAGCGGCATCGAGCCGATCGGCGCGATTCAGTTTCGCGCAAGGAAGTGAGTTTATTGTGCTGGCATAGCTTCGGCCGGAGGCGCGTCCTTGCTCAGTACCTATACCAGCTACCAGTTGATCACCAGGGACATCGACAAGTCGATCGACCGCATCGAAAAGCAGCCGACGGTCGATCGCGACACCAAATATTATCTGGACAACATCACCAAGGTGAAATCGATCGACGATTTCGTCAACAATGACCGTTTGTTCAAATATGCCATGAAGGCCTACGGCCTGGAGGACATGGCTTACGCCAAGGCGTTCATGGTCAAGGCGCTCAAGGAAGGCGTTTCCGACCCCGACAGTTTCGCCAACAAGCTGACCGACAAGCGCTACGCCGAATTTGTCAGCGCCTTCAACTTCGCCGCCAACGGCGCCAATACCACCGTTTACAACAAGGCGCAGCAGCTGGTGACCGGCAACTATGCGCTGCAAGTCCAGATCGGCGCCTCGCAGGCGGGCTTCTCTTACTATCAGAGCGAAACCGCCTATTATGTCACCAACATCTCCAAGGTTAAGTCGATCGACGACCTGATGGGCGACAGCCGTCTGCTGACATACGCGATGGCCGCATTCGGGCTCGACGCCGAAACCGAACCGGCCGCAACGGTCAGGGCGATGCTCGAAGGTGGCGTCAGCGATCCCAACAGTCCCGCCAACAAGCTGGCCGACAAGAGTTACGCCAACTTCGTCTCGGCGTTCGACTTCGTCCAGTATGGCGATCAGACGACCACGCGCGACAACGTCCAGCAGGCGGTGCCTAAGGGTTACATGGCCGGAGCCGGGCTGACGTTGGTCAAGCCGAGCGCGCAGTACGTCAAGGGCGAGGCCGATTACTACGCGGCAAACATTTCCAACGTGAAGTCGATTGACGATCTCATGGCGGACAAGCGCCTGCTTACATTCGCCATGGCGTCCTATGGACTGGATGCGTCGACCGAAACCCCGCGGCAGATCCGCGCCATGCTCGAGGGCGGCGTGAGCGATCCCAACAGCCCTGCAAACAAGCTGACCGATAAACGATACGCAAACTTCGTCACGGCCTTCGATTTTGCCCAATATGGCGATCAGACAACCACGCGCGACGCAGTGCTGAAAGATACGCCGAAAATCTACACGACAGGGTCGGCGCTTGGCCTGATCAAGCCGAATGCGGACTACATCAAGTCGGAGACCGCATATTACCTGGCCAACATCACGAACGTGAAGTCCATCGACGATCTGATGGCCAACAGCCGCTTGTACAATTATGCGCTCTCGGCCTACGCGCTCGATCCGGCGACAGAGAGCAAGGACCTCATCCGCAGCGTCCTGGCCGGTGGCGTCCGCGACCCCGACAGCGTCGCCAACAAGATGACCAACAAAGCCTATGCCGGGCTCGCCTCCGCCTTCAATTTCGAACAATACGGCGAAGCGGCCACCACGACCAATCCGGCACAGCAGCCGACCGTGGACAAATACATGCGCCAGACGCTGGAGGAGGATGCCGGCCAAACCAACGAGGGCGTACGGCTGGCGCTCTATTTCCAGCGCAAGGCGCCTGATATCACCAGCTGGTACGATGTGCTCGCCGACACCGCTCTTGCCAGCGTGGTGCGCACCGTGCTCGGCCTGCCGGATTCCTTCGCCACCGCCGACGTCGACAAGCAGGCGCAGCTGTTCGAGCAGAAGCTCGACATTTCTGATTTCTCCGACCCCGAAAAGCTCGGCAAGTTCCTGACCCGCTTCACCTCCATGTACGAGATCAACCACCCGACCTCGTCAGCCGTGTCGTCGATCAGCGTGCTCTTCGCCAAGCCGGTCACGGCGGGGATCTCCACCGACCTGATGATGGCCATGCAAAAGTTGAAGTTCTGACCATGCGGGACAGTCTCTACGTCGCCCTTTCCTCGCAGATCGCGCTCGAGCGCCGGCTCGACACGATCGCCGACAATGTCGCCAACGCCTCGACCGTCGGCTTTCGCGCCACCGGGGTGAAGTTCGAGGACGTGGTGTCCGGCACCGGGCCGAAATCCGTGTCCTTCGCCTCCTCGGGCAAGACCTATCTTTCCGGCGCCCATGGCTCCCTGACCGAGACCGGCAATCCGTTCGATTTCGCCATACAGGGCGACGCCTGGTTCGCCATCGAGACGCCGGTCGGCACCGTCATGACCCGCGATGGCCGCTTCTCGATGAACGAGAATGGTGAGCTGATGTCGGTCGAGGGCCATCCCGTGCTCGACGCCGGCGGCGCACCGATCCAGCTCGACCCCCGCAACGGCCCACCCAAGGCCGGAGCCGATGGCTCGTTGCGCCAGAATGATCAGCTGGTAGGCTCCATTGGCCTGTACAATTTCGATCCGGGCGAAAATTTCGTGCGCTACGGCAATTCCGGCATCGTGCCGGCGCGCACGCCCGAGCCGGTGACCGATCGCGCCGATATCGGCGTCGCCCAGGGCTTCGTCGAGGAATCCAACGTTAATCCGGTGCTGGAGATGACGCGGCTGATCATGGTCCAGCGCGCTTTCGAGAACACCGCCGCCCTGATGCGGCAGACCGATTCCTCTACCGACGAGGCGATCAAGACGCTCGGCTCGAAGTAGCATGTCTTTCGACCAGCCAACCCTGCGCGCACCCGAAAGACTGCCCCAGCCAACGCCGGAAGACCGGCTTGCCGCGCTGGAGCGGATATGGCGGCGCTTCAGCGATGCCGAGGGACTGCTCAAACGCGGCGGCCTCGTCAGCGAAGTCACATCGACGCATTACAAGGTGCGCGGCCTTTCGGATTTCGCCAGGCTGGGCGATCTTGTCGAACAGCGCGGCCATGCCGGCACGCGCCGCGGCGAGATCGTCAAGATCAGCCGCGACGAGATTGTCGTGGCCCCCTTCGAACGCAGTGCCGATGCCGGCATAGGCGACGCCGTTTTCCGTCGCGGTCCGCTCACCGTGGCGCCGCATGCCTCGTGGCGCGGCCGCACGATCGACGCACTCACCCGGGCGATCGACGGTGGCCCGCCATTGATCAGGGGCGACGGCATGTCCGGGGCCGCCACGCCCGGCGCCATGGCGCGCCAGCGCGTCGGCACCGCCTTCATGACCGGGGTCAAGGTCATCGACATTTTCACGCCGCTCTGTTTCGGCCAGCGCATGGGCGTCTTTGCCGGTTCCGGTGTCGGCAAGTCGACGCTGCTGGCCATGCTCGCCGGCGCAGACGCTTTCGACACCGTGGTCGTGGCGCTGATCGGCGAACGCGGCCGCGAGGTCCGCGAATTCCTCGAGGACACGATCGGCGACAGCATGGCCAAGACTGTCGCGGTTGTCGCCACCAGTGACGAAAGCGCCATGATGCGCCGGCGCGCGCCGGACACCGCGATGCACGTCGCCGAACATTTTCGCGACCAGGGCCACCGCGTGCTTCTGGTACTGGATTCGATCACCCGCTTTGCCCACGCCCTGCGCGAAGTAGCGACGGGAACGGGCGAGCCGCCGGTCGCGCGCGGCTATCCCGCTTCGGTTTTCACCGAGCTGCCCAAGCTGCTCGAACGCGCCGGGCCGGGAGTGGAGGGGAAAGGATCGATCACCGCGATCATTTCCGTGCTGGTCGACGGCGACGACCACAACGATCCGGTGGCCGATTCCGTGCGCGGCATCCTTGACGGCCATGTCGTGCTCGACCGCGCGATCGCCGAACAAGGCCGCTATCCGCCGGTCAATCCGCTGTCGTCCATATCACGCCTGGCCGGCAAGGCTTGGAGCGTCGAGCAGCGCGCGCTGGTGACGCGGCTGAAGTCGATGATCTCCCGCTTCGAGGACACGCGCGACATCCGCCTGCTCGGCGCCTACCAGGGCGGCGCCGACGCCGAACTCGACATGGCGGTGCGCCAGGTGCCCCTGATCTACGAGGCGCTGATGCAATCGCCGAAGGACCGCCCGTCCGCTGATCCATTCTCCGATCTCGCTCGCCATCTCAAGGGAAAGCAGAATGCCGAACAAGGGGACTGAGCTCCAGCATACCGAGCGCATCCTGCGTGAAATGATCGCGGAGGCGAAAGCCGAAGAAGAGATCGAAGCCAGCCGCAACTCGGCCATCGACGGGCTCTTCGCCGCGCCGCAATGGCCGCAGCCGCCCAAGGCCGCGTTTCCAAGGCTGGGCAAGAAGGCCGGCCGGCGCAGCGATTTCGTCATCGCCGCGCTCGGCATCACGCTCGGCCTGATCTGCGCGCTGTTCCCTTGGTATATCTTCTTCAATCAGGAACAGTTCGGCGTTCAGGCAATCAAGTTCGGCGGCACCGGCACCAATTCTGGACGCGAGGGCGGCGGCGTGGTTGCCGAGCGCAGCGCGCCGCTGACGGCCAAGGACGTTCCGAATGCCAATATCGACCTGCTTGCCACCGGAACCGTGCAGGATGATCCCAGCGCCGCCCCGGCGCCAGATGACCAGCCCTTTCCGGCCGACGTCACCAAATTCCGCATGGTCCACGTCGCCAATGGCCGCGCCATGATCGAGGACGACACCGGGCTGTGGATGGTCCAGCGTGGCTCGATCCTGCCGGATTCCAACAAGGTGTCGTCGATCGAGCAACGCAACGGCAAATGGGTGATGGTCACCAGCGCCAATCAGGTGATCGAGCTTTCCAGGTAAGTTCGCCGCGCATGCCGGTTGCGTCCGCCCGCAAGGTCCGCGCAAGACTGGCGGCCTAGTCTTTGGGCACACGCCCGGAGATTCCCATGGAGCCCGTTTCTCTTTTCGATCTCGCCGCCAAGCAAGCGCAATGGCTGGCCGTGCGTCAGTCGGCGGTCGCCGGCAACATCGCCAATGCCAACACGCCGGGCTATACGGCAAACGATGTCGAGCCGTTCGAGAAGGTGCTCGACCGCGCGGCGGTGTCGTTGCACACGACACAGGCCGGACACCTCGGCAGCGCCGCGACCAATGCCGGTTTCGCGATCAAGCCACAGGAAGACGACGGCGTCGTCATGCCGTCCAAGAACACCGTCGTGCTCGAGGACCAGCTTCTCAAGGCCGGTGAGGTGCGCCGCTCCTTCGAGCTCAACACGGCAATCGTCAAGGCATTCCATTCGATGATGATGATGGCGGTGAAGAGCTGACCATGGACGCGCTCACAGCAGCCCTCAAAGTAGCAGCCTCCGGCCTCGGCGCCCAGTCGGAGCGGCTGCGCGTGGTTTCCGAAAACCTCGCCAATGCCCAGTCGACCGGCACCACCCCCGGTTCCGACCCCTATCGCCGCAAGACCATCAGCTTCGTCTCCGAGCTCGACCGGACCACTGGCAGCTCAACGGTCGAAGTGAACTCGATCGACCGCGATCCCAGCGATTTTCCTGTGGAATTCCAGCCCGGCAACGAGGCCGCCGACGACAAGGGCTACGTCAAGATGCCCAACGTCAACGTGCTGATCGAAATGGCCGATATGACCGAGGCCAACCGCTCCTACGAGGCTAACCTGCAAGTCGTGAAGCAGGCGCGCGATCTCATTTCAATGACCATCGACCTGATGAGGAACCAATGATCGTGAACGGCATCGGCGCGCTCAACCTGAAGCCTGGACTTGGCGACACGGCGACTGAGCTGCTTCAGGGCGGCGTTGCGCCCGCGACCGCAGGCAACCTCGGCACCTCCTTCGCCGAAGCGCTAAGCCAGGCGGCCACAAAGACCGTCAACACGCTGCAGAACGCCGAGCAGGTTTCGGTCCAGGCGCTCAAGGGCGACGCCGACACCCGCCAGGTCGTCGATGCCGTGATGAGCGCCCAGCAGGCGCTGCAGACTGCCGTCGCCATCCGCGACAAGGTCGTCTCGGCCTATCTCGAAGTCAGCCGCATGGGCATCTGAGGAGTTCGGCCATGAAAGCACTCGCCATCGCCGCCACCGGCATGAACGCCCAGCAGACCAATCTGGAAGTCATCGCCAACAATATCGCCAACATCAACACCACCGGCTACAAGCGGGCGCGGGCCGAATTCTCCGACCTGCTCTACCAGGTCGACCGCACGCAAGGCGTGCCCAACCGCTCCAACGCTTCGCTGGTGCCGGAGGGCGTCTCGATCGGCCTCGGCGTCAAGACCACCGCCGTGCGCAACGTCCATACCCAGGGCGAACTGACCAGCACCGGCAACAGTTTCGACATGGCGCTCACCGGCAGGGGCTGGTTCCAGATCGAAGGCGCCGATGGCGGCACGCTCTACACCCGCGCCGGCGCCTTCAACACCAACGCCACAGGCCAGCTGGTGACGGTGGACGGCGCCAGCGTCATTCCAGCGATCAACGTCCCGGTCGACGCCGTCGAGGTCATTGTCAACAAGACGGGCCAGGTCTTCGCCCGCATCGACGGCCAGACCGACCTGCAGAATCTCGGCCAGCTCCAGATCGTCAACTTCGCCAACGAAGCGGGACTGGCGCCGCTCGGCGACAACCTGTTCCAGGAAACGACCGCTTCTGGCCCGGCCAATGCCGGCGTGCCCGGCGATCCAGGCTTCGCCACCATCCAGCAAGGCTATCTCGAGGCCTCCAACGTCGACCCGGTCAAGGAAATCACCGAACTGATCTCGGCGCAGCGTGCTTATGAGATGAACTCCAAGGTCATCCAGGCCGCCGACGACATGGCCTCGGTCGTCTCCAAGAACATCAGGTAACGACAATGGCCGCTCCGGTCTCCTGCTCCGCGTTCCGCCGCACCGCGCTCGTCCTTGCGCTGGTGACCGGCGGCATGCCGGCTTTCGCGCAGGACGCGGCCAACCGGTCGGCAACGCAGATCGCCAGCAGCCAGCCTGCCGGCGAGGTCGTGCTGATCCCAAACCGGGTCATTTATCCCGGCGAGACCATCGAGCTTGCGGCCCTCAAGCAGGTGACCCTCATCCCCGGCAAGCACAAGCCCGACGCGGTGGCGACCCTTGCCGAGGAACTCCAGGGCAAGATCGCCAAGCGCACGCTGCTGCCCGGCCGCTACATCCCCGCCGCCGCGATTCGCGACGCCTGGCTGGTCGAGCAGGGCGCTGCCGTGCAGGTTTTCTTCATCGCCGGCGGACTGACGATATCGGCCACCGCCGTGACCTTGCAGCCAGGCTCGGCCGGCGATCTCATCAAGGTTCGCAACAGCGACAGCGGCAAGATTCTCTCCGGCAGGGTGATGGCTGACGGAACCATCCAGGTCAGCGCTTCATGACGCGTCCGCTTATTCTCCTGCTTGCGGCCGCGCTCGGCCTGCAGCCTGCCTTGGCCGACGGCCTCACGCCCAAGGCCAAGCGCGAACTCGCCGCCAGGAATGGCGGCGTGTACGACGATCCTGAATATGATCCGGCCACCACCACGCGCATGTTCCGCGTCTCGCCCGGGCCAAGCTCGCTGCCGCCGGGCCAAGTCGCCTCGCGCATCAAGGACATCGCGCAGCTGCAGAGTTCGCGCGACAACCAGCTCGTCGGCTACGGCCTGGTCATCGGCCTCGCCGGATCGGGCGACAGCTTGCGCAACTCGCCGTTCACCGAACAGTCGATCCGCGCCATGCTGGAGAATCTCGGCATCGCCACCGAAGGCGGCAGCGCGCGTGCCAAGAACGTCGCCGCCGTCATCGTAACCGCCAACATGCCGCCCTACGTGCAGTCGGGCGCGCGCATCGACATCGACGTTTCCTCGATGGGTGACGCTACCTCGCTCGCCGGCGGCACGCTGATCATGACGCCGCTGAAGGCGGCGGACGGCGAAATCTATGCTGTCGGCCAGGGCGCGGTCATCGTGTCGGGCTTTACCGCCCAAGGTCAGGCCGAGCAGTTGACGCAAGGCGTCCCGACCGCGGGCCGCGTGCCGAACGGCGCCATCATCGAGCGTGCCGTGAAGGCCGAGTTCGATGACCAGCCGATACTGACGCTGCAGTTGCGCAATCCCGATTTCTCGACCGCCATTCGCATCGCCGACGCGATCAATGACTACACCAGCCAGCGCTTCGGCATGCGTGTGGCGGCCGAGCGCGATTCCCGCACCGTCCAGATCAGACGGCCGAAAAGCGTCTCGGCGGCCCGCTTCTACGCCGAGATCGAGAACCTCGTGGTCGAATCCGATACGCCGGCCCGCGTCGTCATCGACGAGCGCACCGGCACCATAGTCATCGGCAACGACGTCAAGATCTCACGCGTGGCCATCAGCCACGGCACGCTGACGGTGCGCATCACCGAAGCGCCGCGCGTCGTGCAGCCCGAACCCTTCTCCAAGGGCGAAACCGCCGTCGAGCCGTTCACCGCCATCGACGCCAGCCGGCCCGACGCGCGCGTCGCCGTGCTCGACGGCCCCGACCTGCAAACCCTTGTTTCCGGCCTCAACCGCCTCGGCGTGAAGCCCGACGGCATCATTGCCATCCTGCAAGGCATCAAGTCGGCCGGCGCCCTGCAAGCCGACCTGGTTCTCCAATAGGCGATGCAGATGATCTCCTTCCCCTCATTCCATCAAGGATGGCGCCCCGCCGCGATCCTGTTCGCGGCCTGCGCTCTGACGGCCTTTTCCAGCGGCGTGCATGCCGAAGAAGCCGTCCGCCAGGTCCTGCCGGGGGCGCCGCCCGCACCCGCGCCGCAGCTGTTGGCCCGGGAGAAGGCTCCCGACCAAAGCGAGATCGAGCGCTTCTGCTCTAACATAGCCGACGCCGCCCGCGACCGCCGCTACGTCTTGCAGGCGGAGGAGTTGAAACAGCTCCAGGCCGGCATCGACCAACGCATGAAGGCACTGGACGACAAGCGGGCCGAATACGAGACCTGGCTGAAGCGGCGCGAGGTGTTCCTGGCCCGGGCCGAGGACAGCGTCGTCAAGATCTATGCCGGCATGAAGCCCGACGCGGCGGCCGAGCGCCTGGCCATCGTCAATGCCGATCTCGCCGCGGCCATCCTGATGAAGCTCGATTCGCGCAAGGCCGGCGTCATCCTCAACGAAATGGACCAGAAGGCGGCGGCGACGCTCACCGGCATCATGGCCAGCGCAGCCCGAAGGGTAGATCCGTCATGATCCGCAGAACGCTTATCCTGTGCGCGGTCGCAGCTTTGTCCGGCTGCGGCACCAATCTCAAGGAGATCGGCAGGGAGCCTTCACTGTCGCCGGTCGGTTCCGGCATCGGCAATGAAGGAGCTTCGCCCTACAGCTATCCCGAGCCGCCTGCGGCGCCGGTCAAGAAATTCTCGCTGTGGGACGATCGCCAGAGCCGGCTGTTCACCGATCCCAGGGCGTTGCGCGAAGGCGACATTCTCACCGTCAGGATCAAGCTCAACGACAAGGCCAACTTCAAGAACCAGAACGACAGGAGCCGCACCGCCTCGCGCAAGCTGGGTTACGACGTCACGCTCGGATGGGAAGACAAGAGCACGAGCGGCAAGGGCGACGCCGGCCTGAACTCCAGCACCGAAACCAATGCGGACGGCGAGATCAAGCGCTCGGAGAACCTGGAACTCAACGTTGCTGCCGTCGTCACCGAAGTCCTGCCCAATGGCAATTTGATGATCAGGGGCTCGCAGGAAGTACGTGTCAATTATGAGCTCAGGGTGCTCACCATCGCCGGCATGGTGCGCCCCTCGGATATCGGCGCGGAAAACACCATCTCCTATGAACGCATCGCCGAGGCGCGCATCTCCTATGGCGGCCGTGGCCGCGTCAGCGAGGTCCAGCAGCCGGCCTACGGCCAGCAGATCCTCGACCAGGTTCTTCCGTTCTAGGGCATTGGAGACCGCAGCACCGTGGCCAGCGTCGAACAGGTTCCGTCTCGCAAGGGTCCTTCCCTTGCCGTCCAGGGCGCCATGCTGCTCCTGGTGACGGCTGCCGCCATCGGCATGGGCTGGTTGTCCGGCGGCTATCTCAAAGGTGTGGGGGCACCGGCATCGGTACCCGTCGCGCCGGAGAACGAGGGCAAGGTGCCCAAGGCCGCCGACGTGAAAGAGCCCGGCACGGGACCGTCACTCGTCGCGCTGGCGCCGATCACCACCAACATCGCCTCGCCCGCCGAGACCTGGATCAGGATGGAGGTGTCGGTGGTCTACGACGCGCCGCAGCCGCCGGCAATGTCGGATAAGATCCATCAGGATCTTCTGGCCTTCGTGCGCACCTTGAAGATGCACCAGATCGAAGGCGCCAGCGGCTATCAGCACCTGAAGGCCGATATCGAGGAGCGCGCCTCGATCCGCAGCCAGGGGCATGCCAAGCAGGTACTCATCAGGACGTTGCTGCTCGAATGAAGAAATTTCTTCTTGCCGCGGCGCTGCTCGGCGCCGCCACATCGATTGCAACGGCCCAGCAACTGGACCTCGGCGGCATCGGCAAGGCCGACGGCACCACCGTCGGCTACATCATCCAGATGTTCGGCCTGCTCACCGTGCTGTCGGTGGCGCCGGGCCTGCTGATCATGGTGACGAGCTTCACCCGTTTCGTCATCGCCTTCTCGATCCTGCGCGCCGGCATCGGCCTGCAGTCGACGCCGGCGAACCTTATCCTCATTTCGCTGTCGCTGTTCATGACCTTCTATGTCATGGCGCCGACCTTCGACCAGGCCTGGAATACCGGCGTCAAGCCGCTGATGGACAACCAGATCAGCCAAACCGAGGCCTTCGAGAAGATATCCGATCCCTTCCGCACCTTCATGCTGCACAATGTGCGCGACAAGGACTTCGACCTGTTCGCCGACCTCGCCCGCGAACGCGGCCAGACCGTTGCGAAGGAAACCGTCGACCTGCGCATCCTGGTGCCCGCCTTCATGATCTCCGAGATCAGGCGCGGCTTCGAGATCGGCTTCCTGATCGTGCTGCCGTTCCTGGTCATCGACCTGATCGTCGCCACCATCACCATGGCGATGGGCATGATGATGTTGCCGCCGACGGTGGTATCGTTGCCGTTCAAGATCCTGTTCTTCGTCCTGATCGACGGCTGGAACCTGCTTGTCGGCAGCCTGGTGCGCTCCTTCAACTGATCGCGCCGGCGCCGGCCGCACCCTCCCGTTTTTTTTCGACAATATTTTCGATTAACCGTCCGGTTTAGTCCTTTGGTAGGGACTTGCCGCCATATTCCCCGCAGATGGCGGGTGATCGGGTCTCAGACAGATCATTGGCATGATGCCGCTCCGTCATACCGGCCAATCCGGTATGTCAAAAAACACCTGTAAAAAGTAAGGTACGAGTAGACATGGCCAGTATCATGACCAATGCCTCGGCGCTGACCGCGCTGCAGAGCTTGAACGCCACCAACAAAAATCTCGAAACCACCCAGGCCCGCATCTCGACGGGCTATCGCGTTTCCCAGGCTTCGGACAACGCCGCTTACTGGTCGATCGCCACCACGATGCGTTCCGACAACCAGCAGATGTCGACCGTTTCGGACGCGCTCGGCCTCGGCGCCTCGAAGGTCGATACCGCTTACACCGGCATGAACAGCGCGATCGACACCATCAACCAGATCAAGACCAAGCTGACCGCCTCTTACGGCCAGACGGATGCCGACAAGGAAAAGACCCAGACCGAAATCGCCGCCCTTCAGAAGCAGCTGAAGGCCTATGCCGACGGCGCCAGCTTCTCCGGCACCAACATGCTGTCCGTGGACAGCGGCACGGGCACGTCCGTGGCGGACGTCAAGATCGTTTCGGCCTTCAACCGTGACGCTTCCGGCGCGGTATCGATCTCGACGATCGACGTCAACGTGGAAAGCACTAAGCTCTACGAGGCCGGCACCACCGCCGGCACGGCGAAGGGCATTCTCGATGCCGACCGTCTCGGTACCGACGGCAGCGTCGTCGCCACCGCGTCGAACCCTGTGGCGGGCGTCGCTTCCGCGGCCACCGACACCTATTCCGTCGCCACGCTGAAGGTTTTCGACTCGACCACCGGCAAGGGTTTCAGCGACTCGCAGATCGCCGACCAGATGAAGGTGGTTGACGCCGCGCTCAAGGACATGACGAACGCCGCCACCACGCTCGGCGCCGCCAAGAGCAGTATCGACCTGCAGAAGACCTTCACGCAGAGCCTGATGGACTCCATCGACCGCGGCGTCGGCCAGCTCGTCGATGCCGACATGAACAAGGAATCGACCCGCCTCCAGGCCCTGCAGGTTCAGCAGCAGCTCGGCATCCAGGCGCTGTCGATCGCCAACGGCTCGTCGCAGTCGATCCTGTCGCTCTTCCGCGGCTGATCGCCTTCACCATCCACGAACAGCACCAAAAATCGGGCCGCGCCAAAAGCGCGGCCCGATTTGCGTTTGCTCCAGCCCCGCGCAATCCTCGTTCCTTAACTGTCGAAAGCTGACTTTTAACAGGGCGTTAACCATATCGCGCTAGCTATGGTTAACCAATAGCTTACGACAGGTTGTCGAATCGGCCCGACCGGCACGATCGCAGCCGATGGGCAGGCCGACCAGGCCTGTGGGCATGCCGGCTTAGAGAAGGAGCGAGTTTCTTGGCGAGCATCATGACGAACGCTGCGGCGTTGACTGCACTTCAAAGCCTCAACGCCACCAACAAGTCGCTCGAGCAGACACAGGCCCGCGTCTCGACGGGCTATCGCGTCTCCGAGGCCTCCGACAACGCCGCCTACTGGTCGATCGCCACCACCATGCGATCCGACAACCAGGCGCTCTCGACCGTGCAGGATGCGCTCGGCCTCGGCGCCTCGAAGGTCGACACCGCCTATACCGGCATGAACAATGTGCTGGACACGATCGGCAAGATCAAAACCAAGCTGCTTTCGACCGTCGGCCAGACGGATGCCGCCAAGGCAAAGACGCAGACCGAAATCACGGCGCTTCAGGCGCAGATGAAATCCTTTGCCGACGCCGCCACCTTCTCCGGTTCGAATTTCCTGTCGGTGATCTCCAAGCAGGTGTCGGCCGCCAATGACGGCGTCCAGCCCGACTCCAAGATCGTGTCCTCGTTCAACCGCACCTCGTCCGGCGCCGTCCAACTCGGGACGATCGACATCGATGTCGAGAGCACCAAGCTTTTCGATTCCGGTCTCGCCGGCGACGTCAAGAACCAGGGCATTCTCGACCGCAAGACATCGGTCTATTCGACCGCGGCCGCGCAGACCCTGTATGACACCGCCTATGCGGCATCGATCGCGGGTGGATCAACGGATATCGCAGCCAACACCGCCGGCCAGACCGCGGCGGGGGCGGTTGCCAAGGTCGACAACATTTCCGCCTACAATCTCGACATCACTGCGGCGGGCGTAACCGACGACATCATCACCCAGATGATCACCAAGATCGACAACGTCATGAGCCAGCTGACCGATTCCGCCACCATCCTCGGTTCGGCCAAGAGCTCGATCGATCTCCAGAAGACCTTCACGCAGAGCCTGATGGACTCCATCGACCGCGGTGTCGGCCAGCTCGTCGACGCCGACATGAACAAGGAATCGACCCGCCTCCAGGCGCTCCAGGTGCAGCAGCAGCTCGGCATCCAGTCGCTGTCGATCGCCAACAGTTCCTCGCAGTCGATCCTGTCGCTGTTCAAGAGCTGACCGCCCGCTCGACGTCTTCACCTCAAGGTTGACGGGCCGCGCGCCGAGCGCGGCCCGATTTCATTTTCGCACAAGCTTCGAGGGCTATTGTTCCAGCGGACAGTCATGCTGGGAGTAGTCGACCGTGCCGGAACAGATCCAGAGCATCATCGCGAATCTCCGCGGGTTTGGCGTGAAGCGCCTCGCCATGCTGGCGGGCATCGCCGCATTGGTGATGAGCGTCATCGGTGTCGCTTCCGTCTATCTCAACCGTCCGGCCTACGACACGCTCTATGTCGGGCTCGACCGCGCCGACGTGAACCAGATCGGCCTCGTGCTGGGCGAGGCCGGCATCGGCTTCGACGTCGGCTCCGACGGGACCTCGGTCCTGGTCCCGGCCGGCACCACCGCGCAGGCGCGCATGCTCTTGGCCGAAAAGGGCCTGCCGACCAGCGCCAATGCCGGCTACGAACTGTTCGACAATGTCGGCTCGCTCGGCCTGACCTCCTTCATGCAGCAGATCACGCGTGTGCGCGCGCTGGAGGGCGAGATATCGCGCACCATCCAGTCGATCGCGGGCGTCAAGGCTGCGCGCGTCCATATCGTCATGTCCGAGCGTGCCAATTTCCGCCGCGACGAGCAGCAGCCCTCCGCGTCGGTCGTCATCCGTTACGCCGGCATCGACGCCGAGAAAAGCGCCATGTCGATCCGCCATCTCGTCGCCGCCGCCGTTCCCGGCCTGTCGGCCGACAAGGTGACGGTGCTCGATTCCAACGGCAATCTGCTGGCGGCGGGAGATGATCCCTCCAACACAAGTGCCGCCCGCACGCTTGGCGTCGAGCAGACCGTCGAGGCGCAGATCGGCGACAACATCCGGCGCGCCCTCACCCCTTATCTCGGCCCGGACAATTTCCGCGCCAGCGTCAAGGCCGACGTCAACACCGATACCCGCCAGACGGAGGAGACGATCTTCGATCCGGAGTCGCGCGTCGAGCGTTCGGTGCAGTCGGTGCGCGCCAACGAGAACAACAACCAGAAGCAGGCCTCCACTCCGGCGAGCGTCGAGCAGAACCTGCCCGAGACGCAGACGACCGCCACCGAGGGTCCGCAATCCTCCTCGCAGAACGACCGCAGGGAAGAGATCACCAACTACGAGATCAACTCCAAGAAGATCGCCACCGTCTCCAACGGCTACAGCGTCACCAAGATGTCTATCGCCGTGGTGGTCAACCAGGATCGGCTGAAGGCGATCCTGGGCAAGGACGCCACACCCGAACAGATCGCCAAGCGCGTCGCCGACATCCAGAAGATGGTGACCTCTGCCACCGGCTTCGACGACAAGCGCGGCGATGTCATCGACGTCTCGGCGGTCGAGTTCATCGACGGGCTCGACGGCGAGGCGGTCCCGCAGGCCGGAATGCTCGATTCCGTCGGCCAGCATGTCGGCACGCTGATCAATGCCGGCGCCTTCATCGTCGTGGTGTTCCTGGTGGCCTTCTTCGGCCTGCGCCCGATGGCGGCGGCCCTGACAGCAAAGGCGACGCCGGCCATAGCGGGTCCCAATTTCGACGAGGTCCAGCGCTCGCTGCCGACGCCGGAGGGCACGGCTTCCGCCGAAGCCGGTTCGGCGGTCGGCACCTTGCCGGGCGTGCGGGCCGGTTCCACGCCGCTCGACGACCTGCGCCAGAAGATCAGGCCCGCACCGCAGGAGCGGCTTGCCCGCATGGTCGACCTCAACGAGGAGCGCACAGCGCAGATCCTGCGCAAATGGGCGGCCCAGGAAGTTGCGGTGTAGTCCATGCCTTCCCTAGCCCTTTTCGATCTCCTGCCGGATTTCGGCACGCGCCCGCAACGTGTCAGCCAACCGAAGGCCGCCGCCGAGCACGAACCGGAAGCAGCCGCGCCGCAAGCCGATATCGGCACGCTGATCGCCGAAGCGGTCGCCCAGGCGGAGGTAGCGCTTGGCGAACGGCTTGCGGCTGCCCACGAAGCAGCGATGGACGCTGAACGCCGGGCGAATGCCGAGGAAGCGAAGGCCTTTCTCGAGAGCTTCGGCGGCGATGTCGGCGAGGCGGTCTCGCTGCGCATCGATGCCATGGAGGCGCGCGTGACGGACCTCGTCGCCGCCACGGTTGCCCGCATCATCGGCGGCATCGTCAGTGACGACCTGCAAAAGCGCTCGCTTGAAGCGCTTGCCGGTGCGGTCCGCGAAGCGGTCGGCGATGGCGAAGCGGTGCGCATAGTCGTTCGCGGACCGCTTTCCCTGTTCGAAGCGCTGAAGGCATCGCTCGGAGCGCGCGCCGCCAATCTCGACTTCATCGAAGCTCCCGGCTTCGATCTCACGGTCTCCATCGACGAAGCGGTGTTCGAGACGCGCATGGCCGAATGGGCGGCAACGCTCTCCCAGGTGTTGGCATGAGCGTCGCCGATGCCGATCAGGGCAGGCACGAGATCATCATCGTGCGTCGCGGCCATGACGACCACGAGGAAGGCCATCACGGTGGCGTCTGGAAGATCGCCTTCGCCGACTTCATGACGGCCATGATGTGCTTCTTCCTGGTCATGTGGCTGATCAACGCCGCCAACGAACAGACCAAGGCGGCGGTCGCCAGCTATTTCAACCCGGTGAAGCTGGTCGACCGCACGTCGAGCCGCAAGGGCCTGGAAGATCTCGGCGACGGTCCCCGCGCCATCGGGCTGACCGCCGACAATCCGGAAGAGGCGGCCACCAAGGCCGGACAGGACGGAACCGGCGGCGCGGGTTCATCCGATCCCAAAAAGGAAAAGCAGGAGCCACAGCAGTCGGAGCAGTCCGACGAACACCTGTTCGCGGATCCCTACGCGGTGCTTTCGGAAATCGCCACCAACACCGGCGTCATGCAGAACGTCAGCCAGAAGGGCGATGGCGGCGCGCAAAGTGCCGGCCCGGCAACGGGCGCTTCCGGCGGCGCCTCCTATCGCGATCCGTTCGAGCCTGATTTTTGGTCTCAGCAGGTCGCCTCGCCAGGCGCCGAGGCCAGCGCGCAGCGCGCCAGGATCGAAGGTGATCCGGTGAAACCCGGTGACAAGGCCGCCGAGGCGCAGGTCGCCAAGGTCAAGGCCGTGCCGCCTGCGCCGCCGGTCATCGCGGCGCCGCTTGAACCTCTGGCAAAGGACGGCAAACCCATATCGGCAATCGCCGAGGCGGGTGATGCGAAAGCCGGCGCTGCCGGGCTCGCGGACGCCAAGGTTGCCGCCGCCCAGGCCGCCCAGGCCGCCAAGCCCGACACCGGCGAAAAGGCGCCGGGTGCAGCCGCGCTCAAAGCTGCGGCCGATGTCAGGCAGCAACTGGCCGATGCCTTCAAACCTGGCGACAAGTTGCATGATGGGGTTTCCGTCGAAGCCACCGACAAGGGCGTCGTCATCTCGATCACCGACCAGCTCGACTTCGGTATGTTCGAGGTCGGCTCGGCGATGCCGCGCCGTGAACTGGTGCTGGCGATGGAAAAGATCGGCCGCATCGTCAACAGCCAGAAGGGCACGATCAGCATCAATGGCCACACCGACGCGCGGCCGTTCCGCAGCGCCGGCTACGACAATTGGCGGCTGTCGACGGCGCGCGCGCATTCGGCGTACTACATGCTGGTGCGCGGTGGCGTCGACGAACGCCGCATCACCGAGGTCGCCGGCTTCGCCGACCGCCAGCCGAAGGACCCCGCCGATCCGCTGTCGGCCGTGAACCGCCGCATCGAGATATTGATGGCGACCGGCGGATGAGGCGGGCGGTCTTCACCAGCCGCTTGATGGGCCTTTTGCTGTTGGCCGGCCAGCCTACGGCCGCCCTCGCCCAGGATCCGTTGCAGCCCTACCAGCTGGTGCGCTCGCTGCAGCTTATTCAAGACCGTATCGCCGTCGGCGACCACGCCGCGCTACCGATGCAGTCCAAGCTGCTGGAGATGATCGATACGCGCCTGCGCGAGGCGGACAAGGACGATTTCAAGGATCCGAAGAATTTTCGCGCGTTGCTGGTCTACGGCATGAGCGGCGGCAACCCGGTGACCGTCGAGGCGGCCGTATCGCGCGCCGCCGCCGATGCGCGGGACCTAGCCCTTGCCAGGGGCGTCATCGATTACCTGAACGGCCGCCCCGGCGAGGCCATCGAAGCCTTGAAGCCTGTCGATCCGATGGCGGAGCCCAGCGACCTGGGCGCCTTCCTTGCCCTGGTCAAGGGTTCGCTGCTCGCCGGCGACCAGCCGGCCGCGGCGCTGGTGTTGCTCGACGAGGCGAAACTGCTCGGCCCCGGGACGCTGGTCGAGGAGGCGGCATTGCGGCGCTCGGTCGGCATTGCGGTCGCGCAGCGCGACGCGGCGCGCTTTGCGCTTGCCTCCACACAATATGTCGAGCGCTATCTCTATTCGCCCTATGCCAGCCAGTTCGCCGACTCCTTCGTCTCGGGCGTGATTGAGCTGCACATGTCGATCAGCCAGGACAAATTGGCCGATATCACCTCGATGATGGATCCCGAGCGCGAGAAGGTCATTTATCTTCGCATCGCACGCCGCGCCGCGATCGATGGCCTGAACGAATTGTCCGCCTTCGCCTCGGCGCGGGCCGAGCAAGGCCGCGACGGCAACACCAATCAGGGCGATCCGCGTGCCCTGCTCTACTCAAGCCTGTCCACCGTGACATCGAGTACCATCGAGGACGTGCGCGCCAAGCTGGGCAAGATCGACCGCAGCCGGTTGTCGGACGGTGACCGCGCGCTGCTCGACGCCGCCGAGGCCATCGCCGGCGAAGTGGTGGCGCCGCCCGCTTCCCTTCCGACCGCCAGACCGGCGCCTGCCGAGGCCATGCCATCGCACGAGCCCGAGCCTGCCGCCGCGCAGGCCGCCGACGCCGCCGGATTGCCGCCCGTCGAGGGTGCTGTCTCCGAACAGCCGGCCGTCGCGCCATCCGGCGATGCAGTGGCAGCTGCGCCGAACGCGCCGGCTCCGGACGATGCGGCAACTGTCCTGCCGGCATCGGCGCCGGCGGCCGCGGCCAGCACCGACACGTCAGACCCGACCGATGCCGCCATGGTCAAAACTCGTCGACAGCTCGACCTGATCGACCAGATGCTTGGAGCCGCTCCGAAATGACCCCCAGCCTCGGTCCGGCGCTGCCGGGAATCACCACCGCGCGCACGACGGCGGAACAGCCGGCGGCGACCGGGAAGAATGACGACACGGATTTCGGCAAGATGCTGGACGACAAGGCCGGCCCGGCCCACCCGGACAAGCATCCGGCAGCCGGGGCCGGATCGCGCGATGAGCGCTGGAGCAGGCTTGCCGCCGGCACTGCCGGGCAGAAGGACGAGCCACTGCCGGCTGGCAAGGCAAGGATCCCATCCAGCGGAATGCCGGCCGCGAAAACAGCCAGGGACGACAAGACCGCCGAGCCGGACAAGGACACCGCGGACAAGGACGCCGATGGCGCAGCGGCCGAGACAGGTACGATGCGGCTCAAGGACCATCTGCCGTTGCTGATCGCGTTCCATGACCTGCGCCATTTCTCGACATCGGCCAGGCCGGCCGATACGAGCGAAACCGGGCAGGAACCGGCGCTCGACGGGCAGCTCCTGCCGAAAGCCGACCGGCCGAAATCCGCCGCCGGGCATGACGATCCCGAGCCGATGTCGAAGCCCGAGCGGGCATCGCTCGTCGATGGGTCACTGACCAAGCTCGATGGCCAGTCCATCCGCGAAGCCGCCGGCACGCCGAAACGCGACAATGCGATCGCGGCCGGGCCGCTGCCCGAGACAGCGCCGGCCGAAGTGCCGGACGTGGATCCGAAGCAGGCGGCACCACAGCTGAAGTCCATCGCCGATGTGCAGTCCTCCTTGCGGTCCGGGCCCGGAAAACAACTGTCGGCGGCAGGGCGCATCGACGTGGTCTCCGAGCGCAGCTTCCCTGCCCCGCCGCAGGCGCCGATGAGCCAGGCGGCCCTCAACGTGATTGGCGCCATAACAGCCGATGGCGGCCCGAAAACGGCACTTTCGACAAGCTCCGCAACCGCGCAACTGACAGGCCCTGTTGCCGCCGCGACACATGTGTTGAAGATCGAACTTCATCCGGCCGAGCTTGGCATGGTCACCGCCAATCTTCGCCTCTCCGGAGAACAACTTTCGATTGAGTTGAAGCCTCAAACACATGACGCCTACCACCGGCTGTCCTCGGATAGCGATGCCATCGTCAAGTCCCTGCGCGGACTCGGCTTTGAGGTTGACAAGGTCATGGTATTGCAACCTTCGGTAGCGGTCCCCGCAACGACCCGCACTGATGCAACCGCATCCTTGCAGACGGCAGTGGGCCGCGACCAGTCGTCCTTTCAACCCGGGAATTCCGGCGGCGGCAACAGCGGCGCCGGCGGCCAGCAACCGGGCCAGCAATCCGCGGGAAGGCACAATGATGACGCGCAAACACACGGCCGCCCCGCTTCGCCTTCTCGCGAGCGCGCTGGCGGCGATATCTTTATCTAGTCTCGCGGGTGCCGCCGCTGCCGCCACCAATGCTTGCGAACCGGAGATCCTACGCGCCGCCGACCGCTATGGCGTGCCGGCCGGCATCCTCTATGCCGTCGGCTTGACCGAGACCGGCAAGAAGGGCAGCTTGCAGCCGAACGCATTGAATATAGAAGGAAAAGCGGTCTTCCCGACAAGCCGCGCCGAAGCTCTTGCCGCTTTCGCCAATGCCCGACGCGAAGGCAAGATGCTGATCGATCTCGGCTGCATGCAAATCAATCACCACTACCACGGCGCGCATTTCCGCAGCGTCGAGGACATGCTCGATCCGCGTCAGAATGTCGATTATGCAGCGCGTTTCCTGGCCAGCCTTCATGCCCGTCACGTGACCTGGTCGATGGCCGTCGCCCGCTATCATGCCGGGCCCGACAACGACCCGGCGCAGAAGGTCTATGTCTGCCGCGTGATATCAAACATGGTGGCCACCGGCTTCGGCAAATGGACCGGCAACGCCCGCACGTTCTGCAACCCATGAGCGTATTCTTGCATCTCATGCAATCAGTCGCAAAGTCTCGGCGTTGCGCTTCGACTTGGCCGGGACTTGGAGCACGAAGCATATCTCACCCCACGCTAATGCAACCGATGCGATTCCGGACTCCCAAGAAACTAGTTACAAGAAATGATGGTTGTTCAGGATTCCTGCCAGCGGATACGGCTTTCCCCACGGGGCAGATGAGCTGATTCGGAGGCGGGGCCGATGATCGTTATCGTTGACGAGCGAGAGCTCGTGACAGACGGATACAATTCACTTTTTGACCGCGAGGGCATCGCCTGCGCCGGCTTCGCTTCCGGCGAATTCGGCGAGTGGGTGAACTCGGCCGCCGATGCCGATCTGCGCTCGGTCCGGGCCTTCCTCATCGGCGACTGCCGCGAAGGCGCGATCTCTCCGCGCCAGATCCGCGACCGCACCGGAGCCCCGGTGATTGCTCTCAGCGAGCAGCATTCGCTGGAAAACACGTTGCGGCTGTTCGAGAGCGGTGTCGATGACGTCATCCGCAAGCCGGTCCATATCCGCGAGATCCTGGCTCGCATAACAGCCATCCGCCGCCGCGCCAACGAGGATGCCGCCTTTACCGAGATCGGCGCCATGCGCATCTTCATGGATGGCCGCGACCCTGAAATCGATGGCCAGCCGCTTCCCTTGCCGCGCCGTGAGCGCCGCATCCTCGAATATCTGGCAAGCAATCGCGGCCGCCGCGTCACCAAGACCCAAGTATTCAACGCCATCTACGGCATCTTCGACGAAGAGGTCGAGGAGAACGTGGTGGAAAGTCACATCAGCAAGCTGCGCAAGAAGCTGCGCGAGAAGCTGGGCACCGATCCGATCGATTCCAAGCGCTTCCTCGGCTACCGGCTGGTGTTCTGATGCGCCGCCGCGCCAGCCTCGCGCAAGACAGGACGCGTAGCCTCGCTGCCAGTGGCATGGACATTGCGGAGACATTTCGATGAGCCTCTACGGGATGATGCGGACCGGCGTTTCCGGCATGAACGCGCAGGCCAACCGTCTGTCGACGACAGCCGACAACATCGCCAATTCCGATACCACCGGCTACAAGCGGTCCTCCGCCGAATTTTCAACGCTGGTCATGCCCTCGACGGGCGGCGCCTATAATTCCGGCGGCATCACCACCACGATCCGGCAGGCGGTCAGCGATCCCGGCGTGCTCCAATACACCACCTCTGTCTCCGATCTTGCCGTCAGCGGCGACGGCTTCTTTGTCGTCCAGGACCCGAGCGGTACGCCTTTCCTGACCCGCGCCGGCGCCTTCGTTCCCGATGGACAGGGCAGGCTGGTCAACTCGGCCGGCTTCCAGCTGATGGCCTACAGCTACGAAAATGGCGTGCCGGCGGCGACGGTGAACGGTTTTGAAGGATTGGTCCCGGTCGTCATCTCCGACCAGGGAATGACCGCGACCCCGAGCACCGAGGGTCTCTACAGCGGCAACCTGCCCGCAGGCGCGACGCCAGTCGCGGCCGGCAACCTGCCCACCACCAACGCCGCAGGCGCGCAGTACACCTCGAAGTCCTCGATGGTCGCCTATGACAATCTCGGCAACAAGAAGCTGCTCGACGTCTATTTCACCAACACCGGCGCCGGCACCTGGCAGGTGTCGGTCTTCGACCAGTCGAAGGCGACCGCCGGAACGTCATTCCCCTACGCCGGCGGCGCGCTGGGCTCGGCCAACCTGACCTTCGACACGACCACGGGCAAGCTCACCGGCGCCGTCGACAGCGTCTCGCTCACCGTGCCCAACGGCAGCGCCTTTTCGCTGGATCTGTCGGCATTGACCCAGCTCGGCACCGGCTTCACGGTTTCGGACGCCCAGGTCAACGGCAACGCGCCGAGCACCATCGACAAGGTGCAGATCAGCAAGGACGGCACCATCTACGCCCAGTACAAGGACGGCTCCACCAAGCCGCTCTACAAGATTCCGCTGGCCGATGTGCAGAGTCCCGACCAGCTCACCGCGCTGCCCGGCAATGTGTACTCGCAGGGCACCGAATCCGGCGCGGTCCGCGTCGGCTTTGCCAATGAAGGCAAGCTCGGCTCCATCATCTCCGGCGCGCTCGAGAATTCGAACGTCGATATCGCCGAGGAACTGACCAACATGATCGCGGCGCAACGCAGCTACACCGCCAATTCGAAAGTCTTCCAGACGGGTTCCGACCTGATGGACGTCCTTGTCAACCTGAAGAGATAAAACCGGGCAACGCCCGTGAAAGACCCGCATGTCGCTTTCCACCGCATTGAGCATCGCCCAATCCGCGCTTATGAACACCGCTCGGCAAACCAGCGTTGTCTCGCGCAACGTCGCCGACGCTTCCAATCCGGACTATACGCGCCGCATCGCCGTCGTCACCAGCACGGCGCCGGGCGCGCGCTCGGTTGATATCCAGCGCGTAGCCAACGACCTGCTCTTCCGCCAGAATCTCAGCGCCCTGTCGGCGTACAGCGGCCAGAACGCGCTCTATAGCGGCCTGGATCAGCTGGATGTTTCGGTCAATGGCGTCGACAATGCGTCCTCTCCCTCGACCGCGATCGGCAATTTGCAGCAGGCGCTGCAGCTCTATGCCACCTCGCCGTCCAACCAGAATCTCGGCTCCAGCGTTATCGACGCGGCCAAGCAGGTCGTGCGCTCCCTGAACGAAGGTTCGAGGGCCATTCAGGACTTTCGCACCCAGACCGACGGCCAGATCGCCACCGCGGTAGACGATCTCAACTCGCTGCTCAGCCAGTTCCAGGATGCCAACCAGGCTGTCATATCAGGCACGCGCTCCGGCACCGACGTTTCCGATGCGCTGGACCAGCGCGACGCGCTTTTGAAGAAGATCTCGGACTATGTTCCGGTCTCGACCTTCACGCGCGGCGACAATGACATGGTCATCACCACGGGTGACGGCACGACGCTGTTCGAAACCATCCCGCGCACGGTCAGCTTCGCCCCGTCCTCCGGCTACAGCGCCGGTACCGTCGGCAATGCCATCTACATCGATAACGTGCCGATCTCGGCGGGAACCGGCGGCAACACCAGCGCCAGCGGCAAGCTTGCCGGTTTGCTGCAATTGCGCGATGGCGTCGCCTCGACCATGCAGAGTCAGCTCGACGAGACCGCGCGCGGCCTGATCACGGCCTTTGCCGAGACCGCGCCGTCAATGCCCGACGCCGCCGGACTGTTTACCTGGTCAGGCGCGCCGGCGGTGCCGGCCGCTGGCACGCTGGTCAATGGCCTTGCCGGCACGATCAGCGTCAATGCCGCCATGGATCCAAGCGCCGGCGGCA
Source organism: Mesorhizobium sp. BR1-1-13 (assembly GCF_020165515.1). Lineage (NCBI taxonomy): Bacteria > Pseudomonadati > Pseudomonadota > Alphaproteobacteria > Hyphomicrobiales > Phyllobacteriaceae > Mesorhizobium > Mesorhizobium sp. BR1-1-13. The sequence goes on along the minus strand of NZ_JAIUIH010000006.1, from coordinate 315,581 downwards.
ATCCGGCACTGCTGCGCGACGGCGGCGCCAACGGCGCGGCTTATGTCGTCAACACTGGCGGGGCCTCTTATTCCAGCCTTCTGGTCGCCTATGGCGACCGGCTCGATCAGCCGATGACATTCGACCCCGCCGCCGGGATTTCGGCGACGTCGAGCGTTGCCGACTATGCCGCCAATTCGATCGGTTGGCTCCAAAGCGTGCGCCAGCAGGCTTCGACCGCAGCCGACGCCAAGCAAGCCCTGGCGTCGCGCAGCGCCGAGGCGCTGTCCAACGCGACCGGCGTCAATGTCGACCAGGAAATGTCGCTGCTTCTCGATCTCGAACACACCTATCAGGCATCGGCCCGAATGATGAAAACCGTCGACGACATGTTGGCGGCTCTGCTCAGCGCGGTGGGATAATCCATGACCTCAGTCTCTTCGGCCGCTCTCTCGAACGCCATGCGCTATCAGCAGATGCGCATGCAGGCCGAGCTCGTCAAAGCCACGAAGGAGTCCTCGACCGGCAGGGTCGCCGATGTCGGCCTGGCGCTGGGCGGACGCACCGCCCAGTCCGTCACCTTCTCGCGCGATCTCGACCGGCTCAATGTCATTATCGATTCCAACGGCCTGGTGGCCGCCCGGCTCTCCTCGACGCAGACCTCGCTCGGCCAGCTCTCCAGCGTCGCGCAGACCTTGCTGTCGAGCCTGACCACCTCAACGTCGGGCGATTCTTCCGCCAACCTCACCCAGTCGGCCGGCAAGACGGCCGTCCAGCAGCTCGCCTCGATCCTCAACACCAGCGTGAACGGCGAGTATCTGTTTGCCGGCACCAACACCGACGTCAAGCCGATCAACGATTTCACCGCGGCCGGATCGCCCGCCAAGGCCGCCTTCGACGCCTCCTTCGTCGCCAATTTCGGTTTCACGCCGGATGACCCCGCCGCGGCAAACATTACCGCGGCCCAGATGGACGATTTCATCACCAACGACGTCGAGCCGCAGTTCTTCGGTTCGGGCTGGCAGGCCAACTGGTCGAACGCCACCGACCAGCAGATCGTCAGCCGCATCGCGCTCAACGAAACCACCGCGACCTCGACCAGCGCCAACAGCGACGGCATCAAGAAGCTCGCCATGGCGGCGGCCATGGTCTCCAGCCTGATGTCGACCAACATCAGCCAGGCGGCGAAGGACACCATCGTCGGCCGCTCGCAGTCGCTGGTTGGCGAAGCGCTGAGCGGCATCGGCCAGGTTCAGTCCGAAACCGGCATCGTCCAGAAGCGCGTGTCCGACGCCGTCGACCGGATGAAGACGCAGGTCGACCTGTTCGAGCGCCACATCCTCGATCTCGAAGCGGTCGACCCGGCCGAAGCCGCGACCCGCGTCGCGGACCTGACGCAGCACATCGAGACCTCCTTCGCATTGACGGCGCGGCTCCAGCAGCTCAGCCTGTTGAATTACCTGACCTGACAACTCTGAACCGGAACGGTAGAGCCAACGATGTACCAATTCTCCTACGCCGACATCCAGAGCACCTCTGTCGCCGACGCGAAGGACCGTGAACGGGAGCTGCTGACCCGCTCGATCGACATGCTGGCGGCGGCCGCCGCCCTTGGCCCGGCTTCGATGGAGGCAGTGGAGGCGCTGCATTTCACCAACCGCGTCTGGACCGCCTTTGTCGAGGATCTCGGCTCCAACGACAACGCGCTTCCCAAGGAACTGCGCGCCAACCTGATTTCGATCGGCCTTTGGCTGCTGCGCGAGGCGGAAGACATCCGCCAGGGCCGCACCCAGAATTTCGAGGGACTGATCGAGGTATCCCAGATCATCCGCGACGGCATTCAATGACCAATACGCTGAAGATATCGCTGAAGCCGAACGAGAAGATCTACATCAACGGTGCGGTCATCCGCGTCGACCGCAAGGTCACCGTCGAACTGATGAACGACGTGCAGTTCCTGCTCGAAAGCCATGTGATCCAGGCCGATGACGCGTCGACGCCGCTCAAGCAGCTGTATTTCATCCTGCAGGTGATGCTGATGAATCCGGCTGGCGCCGGCGAGGCGCGCGAAATGTTCCGCCGCTCCCTGCCGCTGCTGCTTGCAAGTTTCGAGGACGCCGAGATCGGCAGTGCGCTGAAACAGATCGACCGCATGGTCGGCGAGGATCACATCTACGAGGCACTAAAGGCGATCCGGTCGCTCTATCCGCTCGAACGCCGCGCGCTTGGCGGCAATGACGACGTTCCGGGCGCCTCGCGTCCGCTGGCTGTGGGAGCACGCTGATGACCGTGGACATGACGACGACGATACCGGTTGGCGCCAATCAGGCCAGCCAGCAGACCTCCAAGACCGCTGTCGACTACCAGTCCTTCCTGAAGCTTCTGATCGCCGAGATGAAGAACCAGGATCCGACCAAGCCGATGGATTCGACACAGTACGTCGCCCAGCTCGCCACCTTCTCGCAGGTCGAGCAGTCTGTGCAGACCAATACCAAGCTGGACCAGATCATGCAGTCCTCGGCGCTGTCGCAGGCCGATGCGCTGATCGGGCGCTCGATAACGTCCGCCGACGGCAACACGACAGGCACCGTCGCGTCCGTGCGCCTTGCCAGCAGCGGCCTCATCGCCGTGCTGGGCAACGGCACCGAGATCGCGGTCGGCCCCGGCGTCTCGGTCAAGGCGGCAAGCTGACGGCTCCGGCGGGCCGATCCCATGAACGAGGCCGACGCGCTCGACATCGTCCAGTACGCGGTGTGGACAGTGCTGACCGCATCCGCGCCGGTGGTGCTGGTCGCCATGGCGGTGGGTATCGGCATCGCCTTGATCCAGGCCCTGACGCAGATCCAGGAGATCACCTTGACGTTCGTGCCGAAGATCGTCGCCATCATGCTCGTGGCGGCGCTGACCGGTCCCTTCATCGGCAGCCAGATATCGGCCTTCACCAACGTCGTCTTCGAGCGCATTGAAAACGGATTCTAGCCGCTGCTTGCGGCGAGCCGGCCCGTTCTGTCCCGACGACTTACCGGCAGCAGCCTGCTGTCGCCATGCGGACCGTGTACGGCATAGGGTTGCATCCGCGGCGCGGCGTCGAAGCAACGCCGCACGGCTGCGTGGTCCTCCTCTATCCCCTTGTTGGACCATGATCTTTTTTTCAAGACGTTCGCTCTTTGCGGCACGATGCCATAGTTTCGGCAAACCATCCGGGGAAACGGATCACCGCAACGATCGGCAAGCCATGGCAGGGCCTTTCCTATGATTGACGAAAAGCCGGAGAGCGAGAGCGTTTCGGCGCTGGCGCCGTTCCGGCACGGCATCTTCCGCGCCGTGTGGTCGGCCAGCCTCGTGTCGAATTTCGGCGGCCTCATCCAGGGCGTCGGCGCCGCCTGGATGATGACCACGATCGCCACCTCGCCCTATCAGGTCGCGCTGGTCCAGGCCTCGACCACCTTGCCGATCATGCTGTTCGCGCTCGTCGCCGGCGCCATCGCCGACAGCTTCGACCGGCGCAAGGTTATGCTGGTCGCCCAGATCTTCATGCTGGTCGTCTCGGTGCTTCTGACCCTATTCACCTATTCCGGCTTGATGACGCCGTGGACGCTGCTTGCCTTCACCTTCCTGATCGACAGCGGCACGGCGCTGAACAGCCCGTCCTGGCAAGCCTCCGTCGGTGACATCGTGCCCCGCAACAAAGTGCCGGCCGCCGTCGCACTGAACTCGATGGGCTTCAACCTGACCCGCAGCGTCGGTCCGGCGATCGGCGGCATCATCGTCGCCGCAGCCGGGGCGGCGGCCGCCTTCGCGGCCAACGCGGTGAGCTATATCGGTCTCATCGTCGTGCTGGCGCGCTGGAAGCCGCAGGTGCAGCCGTCGACGCTGCCACGCGAATCGCTTGGCGCGGCCATGGGCGCGGGCCTGCGCTATGTCGCCATGTCGCCCAATATCGGCAAGGTGCTGGTCAGGGGCTCCGCCTTCGGCTTCAGCGCCGGCGCCGTGCTGGCGCTCCTGCCGCTGGTGGCGCGCGACGTCGTCAAGGGCGATGCCTTGACCTATGGCATCATGCTGGGCGCGTTCGGCATCGGCGCGGTCGGCGGCGCGCTGATCAGCGTGCGGCTGCGCCAGCTTTTGTCCAGCGAGACCATGGTGCGCTCGGCCTTCGCCGGCTTCGCCGTCTGCGCCTTCAATGCCGCCGTCAGCCACAATGCCTGGCAGACATCGCTCGGCCTGCTGGTCGGCGGCGCGTGCTGGGTGATCGCGCTTTCGCACTTCAACGTCACCGTGCAGATGGCAACGCCCCGCTGGGTCGTCGGCCGGGTGCTGTCGGTCTATCAGACCGCGACCTTCGGCGGCATCGCGCTCGGCAGCTGGATCTGGGGCATCGTCGCCGACGCGCATGGCGCCGGGACAGCGCTGATCGCGGCGGCCATCGCCATGCTGGCTGGCGGCGCGATCGGCCTCGTGCTGCCGTTGCCGCAGCAGCAGGTGCTGAACCTCGATCCGCTCAACCGCTTCAAGGAGCCGCATCTCGCGCTCGACCTGAAGCCGCGCAGCGGCCCCATCGCCATCATGATCGAATACATCATCCGCGAGGAGGACGTGCCGGAGTTCCTGGCCACCATGGCCGAGCGCGGCCGCATCCGCCGCCGCGACGGTGCCCGCAACTGGACCCTGGCGCGCGATCTCGAAAATCCGGCGATCTGGATCGAGCACTACCACACGCCGACCTGGCTCGAATATGTCAGGCACAACGGCCGCATCACCCAAGCCGACGCCATGGTCGGCGAGCGCCTGCGGGCACTGCACAGCGGCGACGAGCCGCCGCGGGTGCGCCGCGTGATCGAGCGCCCGACCACCGCAGGCACAGCGCTGGTCATGGCAAAGGGGCCGATCGAGCATTAGAGCAATTCCAGGAAAAGTGTATACGGTTTTCCCGGGAAAAGCGCGTAGCGCTTTCCCTTGGGAATTGCGTCAAAACAAAGAGTTAGAGTGGTTCTCCGTTCCGTGAAACGGCGAACCGCTCAAGGAGTGCAGGAAAGCGCGAAGACGTTTTCGTCCGGGCTTGCATCAAGACAAAGCGTTAGAGCGGACCCAGCCAGCGAAACGCGCGCTTCAGCTCGGCGACGCCATCGCGTTCATACCAACGGCCGTGCGCCATGATCACGCGTTCCGGATTCCATCCTATCATCTTTTCGACCGCCGCCTTGAGCTGCACCCTGGGGAAGGTCAATCGCAAATCGCGCGGCGTCTTGCCATCCGGATCAACGACACCAGCCGCCCTGGCAAGCCAGCGCCATGGCCAGCCAAGCTTCCGCAGTTCGAAGTTCTCGATCAGGTCTGTCAGGATCAATGTTCGGCTGACGGAATGGAAGAACACCATCTCTGTCATGAAGCTGCCTTTCACCGGCAGCGACTTGAGGTCATCGTCCCACGGGTAGCCCCTCTCGGCACCAAGCTCGTTCGCCTCGAAATCGATCCTGTCGCCCGCCTGCTCGCGAATTCCCGGTGCCAGCCAGATACCCGCATCCGCAAAGGCCCTGCGCCACATCGGAATCCACCAATAGTGGATCCGGTTCGGCCCGATGATGTAGCGGACCTTGCCCAATCCCGCGATCTCGGCCTCGATGCTCTCTGTCAGCAAGGTGGGTGAATGGACGAACAAATCGCCGCCGTTGACGCGGATGATGGTCATCCGCGTCGGAAACAGCATTTTCGGCCAAGGCATGCCGAAGCGGATGACCGGGCCATCCACGATCCAGATGTCCTTCGAAACCAGCTTTAACGTGTTGAGCGGCGGATATGGTGTGCCGTCGGCCATGGTCTGCTGATGTAGGATGGAGAACAAGCTTGGCCACGGCAGCTTCGCCTTGCACGAGCTCAGCCGGGCCGGCTCGGCAGCCTACCTTCGCCCGACCTACCCTTCGCCCGACAAGTCCCGGCGCGCTTTTTCAAGCTCCTCGGCATAGCGCCGCATCAGATGGCCCTCGGTCAGCAGTCCGAGCACGATATGGTCGGTGAAATCCTCGACCACGGCCAGCTCCTCGGCGCCTGCCCGCTGGAAGGTCTCGGCGGCCGACTGCACGTTCATGCTCGGCACCAGGACGGCATCCTTGTATTGCGCCAGATCGCGCACCGCCGTCTCGCCGTCGGACAGGTCGCTGTGCAGTTCGGCAACGATCAGCACGCCGACATACTGGTCACCCGCGTCGACGGCGATGACGCGCTGGGCCGAACCCAGCGGTACCTGCTTGCGGAAGGCCCCAAGCGTCGTGTCGGCATTGATGGTCTTGATGTCCTTGCGCATCATCGAACCGACCGTCAGGCTGCGCATCCAGCCGACGTCATGGGCGCTGCGGATCGTCTCGCCGCGCAGATGAAAGCGCCACGTCGAGAAGGAGTAGCCGAAGGTTTCGCGCACCAGGATCGCCGCCATGATCGAGGCCGCCAGGACGACGCCGGTTAGCGTCAGGTCGCGGGTCGATTCCAGCGCCAGGAACGTCATCGTCAGCGGCCCGCCGACGACGCCGACCGCCAGCGATGTCATGCCGACAACGGCAGCGACGGCGGGATCGATGCCGGTCGACGGCGAGATGAAAGCCATCACATCGGCGAATGCCTTGCCGAGCAGGGCGCCAAGAAACAGCGAAGCAAAGAACAGTCCACCGCGAAACCCCGAACCCAGCGAGATCGCGGAAGCCGCCAGCTTCAGCACGAAGACGCTGGCCACCACGCTCAGCCCATAGTTCATGGCGAATTCGCGATGCAGCGCGCCGTGGCCGCTCGACAGCACCTGGGGCGTGACCAGCCCGAGCAGGCCGACGATGACGCCGCCGATGACGGGACGCAGCGAGGCGTCGACCGACAGTTTGGCAAAGGCGCGTTCGACCAGCGTCACCAGATGCATGATGGCGATCGAGGCGGCCCCGCCAAGCAGCCCAAGCAGCAGGAAGGGCACGTACTGGCTGGCCGTGAGTGCCGGCAGGCCCGCAAGCTCCAGCGGGAACGGCACGCCGCCGAACATCTCGGCGGTGAGCGAGGCGGAGATCGCCGCGGTCATGACAGGCACCACATTGGCGACCGAATAGATGCCGATGACCAGTTCGAAACCATAGAAAGCGCCGGTCAGCGGCGCATCGAAAGCCGCCGCGATGGCGCCGGCGGCGCCGCAGCCGACCAGGATGCGGACATCGTTGCGGCGTAGCTTGAACAGCCGCGCCAGCCGCGAAGCCAGGCCGGAACCGACCTGCGTATAGCCGGCTTCCAGCCCCACAGAGGCGCCGAAACCGCTGGAGATCATGGTCTGGCCGGCGATGATGAACGTATCGGTCAGCGACATGCGACCGCCATAGAGCGCGTTGGCTTCGATCGGGTCGACAGGTGTGCGGAATCTCCGCTTTCTCAGCCAGATCACCGTCAGCCCGAGCAGGATGCCGCCGATCGCCGGGATCAGGGCCTGCATGGGGTGGGCGAGCGAGAACATGCCGGAAAGCCGGCCGCCGGGCTGTACGCCGAACAACAGGCCGTGCAGGTCCTGCACGATCTGGCTCATCGCGGTGACCAGTATGCCCGCCATGACGCCGACGATGCCGGCAAGGACGACAACCGCGATGCCTCGCGCTTCGAGCAGCGGGATCGAATTGATGAGCACCGCGCGCAGCCGGCGAGCGTAGACTTGCGGTTGATTCCTGGGCGATTGGTTTTTGGTAAGCACCGGAGCGGCTCGCCGACATCAGCAAGGCATTGAAAACACTGCCGTGCTGATACGCCGAGCGGCACCGCATGGCAACCACAATGACGGCGCCTGCGCGCCATTTGGGAGGGCCCCGTCCGGCCGCCGATGGTCAGGTCGGCTTCGGGTCGCCGGCCTCGTAGAGCACGAGATTGCGCTCGCCGATGCCGAGCGCCGGCCAGCTTGCGCGCCAGTCCACAAGGTGTGGCGCGGCGAAATGCGCGTCGAGCGCCGCCCTGTCACTCCAGACTTCCGTGACCCGGATCAACCCGGCATCGAGGACATCCTGCGCATAGGAGTATGCGAGGCAACCGGGCTCGGCACGGCTGGCAACAACCATGCGTTCCATCGCTGGTCTTGCGTGTTCGAGCTTGTCGGGTGGCAGACGAACCGTGCCAATGATCAGCAGCACGAGATTTCCTTTCGATGGTTGGGCAGACTCACTCTCCCACCCTCGCGCAAGCTTGGCCAGCTACCCTCGCCGGGCTGTCGCATGCTCGGCAGCCTCACGGTTTTCGAGGACCAGAATGGCGATAAGCGAAAGCATCCAGCCCGACGCCGTGGCCAAGAACGGCCGCGACGTCTTCTTCGCGCTGGGCATCGTCATCATCCTGGCCGTGCTGTTCCTGCCGATCCCGGCCTTTCTCATCGACGTCGGCCTTGCCTTCTCGATCGCCCTTTCGGTGCTGATCCTGATGGTGGCGCTGTGGATCCAGCGGCCGCTCGACTTCTCCTCGTTTCCGACCGTGCTGCTGATCGCCACCATGCTGCGGCTATCGCTCAACATCGCCACCACGCGCATGATCCTGTCGCACGGCAATGAAGGCACGCACGCCGCCGGCTACGTCATTGCCGGCTTCTCCAAACTGGTGATGGCCAGCGATTTCGTCATCGGCCTCATCGTCTTCATGATCCTGATCGTGGTGAACTTCATCGTCATCACCAAGGGCGCCACCCGCATCGCCGAGGTCGGCGCCCGCTTTACCCTCGACGCCATCCCCGGCAAGCAGATGTCGATCGACGCCGATCTCTCTGCCGGCATGATCGACGACAAGACAGCGCAGTTGCGCCGCCGCGAGCTGGAAGAGGAATCCTCCTTCTTCGGCTCGATGGACGGCGCCTCGAAATTCGTCCGCGGCGACGCCATCGCCGGCCTCATCATCACCGCCATCAACATCGTCGGCGGCATCGCCATCGGCTATATCAGGCACGGCATGGGCATGGGCGAGGCCGCCGACGTGTTCATCAAGCTGTCGGTCGGCGACGGTCTGGTCACCCAGATCCCGGCGCTCATCGTCTCGCTCGCCGCCGGCCTGCTGGTTTCCAAGGGCGGTACGCGCGGTTCGACGAACCAGGCCGTGTTCGGCCAGCTCGGCGCGCATCCGCGCGCGCTCTATGTGGCGGCGGCGCTGCTGGTGCTGCTCGGCCTGATGCCCGGCCTGCCCTTCTTCCCCTTCTTCGCGCTCGCCGGCGGCATGGCCGGCCTCGGCTATGTCATTCCGATGCGCCACAACCGGGCCATGGCCGAGGCCGAGGCGCTGAAGAACCAGGAGAAGGCGACCAAGGCCGAGGAAGAGAAGAACTCGGTCAAGGCCTCGCTGGCCACCGCCGAGATCGAACTTCTGATCGGCAAGCAGCTTTCGACCCGGCTGCTGGTCTCGCATCAGGAGCTGGTCTTCCGCATGGCCAAGATGCGCAAGAAGTTCGCCCAGCAATATGGCTTCGTCGTGCCCGAAGTGCGCGTCGCCGACGATTTCGCCATCCCGCCGAAAAGTTATCAGATCAAGGTGCATGGAACGGTGGTCGCCGAATATTCTATGCGTGTCGGGGAGATCATGGTGCTGCTCGGCAACCGCGACGTTCCCGAAATTCCGGGCGAAGAGATCCGCGAGCCGGCCTTCGGCATGCGCGCCTATTCCGTCATGGAAACATTCGCCGAGGATCTGAAGCGCGAGAACTACACCTTCGCCGACAATATGTCGGTGCTGCTCACCCACCTCTCCGAGGTCATCCGCAACAACCTGCCGCAGCTTCTGTCCTACAAGGACATGAAGGCGCTGCTGGAGCGCCAGGATCAGGAATACCGCAAGCTCGCCGACGAGATCTGCACCACGCACATCTCCTATCCCGGCCTGCAGGCAGTGCTGAAGCTGCTGCTCGCCGAGCGTGTCTCCATCCGCAACCTGCACCTTATCATCGAAGCCATCGCCGAGATCGCACCGCATGTGCGCCGCACCGAGCAGATCGTCGAGCATGTCCGCATCCGCATGGCGCAGCAGATCTGCGGCGATCTTTCGGAGGGCGGCGTGCTCAAGGTGTTGCGTCTCGGCAACCGCTGGGACCTCGCCTTCCATCAGAGCCTCAAGCGCGACGCCAAGGGCGAGGTACGCGAGTTCGATATCGATCCGCGCCAGCTGGAAGAATTCGGCCAGGACGCCACCAAGGCGATCAAGAAATTCCTCGAAGCCGGCGAGCGTTTCGTCCTCGTCACCGCGCCCGACGCACGCCCTTATGTGCGCATGATCATCGAGCGGCTGTTCACCACGCTGCCGGTGCTCTCGCATGTCGAAATCGCCAAGGGCGTCGAGATCAGGGTGCTCGGGACGATATCGTGAGCGTTCTCTCGCAAGCGGTCGTCATCGCGGCGTTCCTCGCCTTCTGCCGCATCGGCGCCTGCTTCATGCTGATGCCTGGCCTGTCCAGCGCCCGCATCCCGGTGCAGGTCAGGCTGTTCGTGGCGGTCGCCGCGACCGGCGGCCTGCTCGCCTTCCTGTGGGACAAGATCTTTCCCTTCGTCGATCCGCGTCCGCAGATCCTGGTGCCGATGATCGTCTCCGAACTCCTGGTCGGCGGCCTGATCGGCGCCATGACCAGGCTCTACATGGAAGCCCTGCGCTTCATGGGGTCGGCCATCGCCATGCTGATCGGCTATGGCGGCTCGGGCGGGCCAGCGATCGAGGAGCCTGAACCGCAGGCGGCGCTCGCCGCCATGATCTCGTTCTCGGCGCTGCTGCTGTTGTTCGTCTTCGACTTCGACCATGAGATCATACGCGCGCTGGTGACGTCGTATACGGTCGCGCCGGTCAACGTCTTCTTCAACCCGCAGGCGGCACTGCTCGATGTCGCCGACACCGTGTCGGACACCTTCTTCCTGGTCATCCGCCTCGGCAGCCCTTTCGTCGCCTATGCCATTCTCGTCAATCTGACCATCGGCTTCGTCAACAAGCTGACGCCGCAGATCCCGATCTACTTCATCTCCCAGCCCTTCGTCATCGCCGGCGGCATGCTCATCTTCTATTTCGCCGTCGGCTCCATGCTGTCGCTGTTCGTCGACGGCTTTGTCGACCTGACGCTGGCGAGGTGACATGAGCACGCGCAAGGACCGCCTGAAGAAGCTGGTCAAGGTGCAGGAACAGTTGAAGGCGCTGCACGAGACGCGCCACGCCACCCTCCTCGCTGCCGCAAATGCCGCCGAAGCCGAGGCCAAGGCACTGGTCGAGCATTTCGATAAGGACAATTCCCTCTCCGGCCTTTTCCCCGATCTCTACCACCGCCGCATCGCACAGGCCGTCGTGCGCCAGGAGGCGAACCTCGAAAGCGCCAGGCAGGAAGCCGGCCTCGTCGCGTCGGCAACCGCGCGCACCAACATGGTCGAGCGCGCCTACAAGGACGTTCGCAATCGCGACGAACGTGAACGCTCAGACCGCGAACGGCTGGATTTGATCGCGCAGAAGCGGACTGACGGGTAGCCGGCAAGGTTCTGCTATCGACCCCAAGCGGACGCAGCAATCGCTCAGATGCTCGACTAAGATGGCGCGGACGGCGCGTGGTTGGCCCTGTCACCATATGCTTAGCCGGCGTCATCAGTCGCTCGCGTTCCTTTGCGTTCCCTTTGGCTGCCCTTGATGAAGTCGAGCATGAGCGAGACGGCCGGTGCCGCGTGCGTCTCGAGTAGGAAATGGCCGGCGTCGAAAATATGGGCTTCCATCCTCGGCAGAGCCTGCATCCATGACAGGACCTCGGTCAGGTCGAAGAATGCATCGTGCCGTCCCCAGAGCATCAAGGCGGGCGGCTGCCGGCGCGCGAGATATTCGCCGATGGCGTCGAACCGGGCGGCATAGTTCCCATAGTCGGCGATGAGCGCCCGCTGTGTGTCCAGCCGGCCGGGAAGTTGCATCATCCGCCAATCCTCCTCCCAGACTTCGGCCGGGATCCGCTTGGCCACATCAGGCGGGATCTTGGCGATGTACTGATCGCGCGTGCCTTCGTATGTCAGGTGTGCGGTCGCCGCCGCCTCGTTTTCCGGGTCCGGCCGCGACCAGTAGGCCTGGGTTGCCGCGTATTCCGGCCCGAACCCCGTTCGATGAGCGTTGGCGTTCTGAACGATGAGGCCCAGAACTTCTTCCGGCGCCTGCATGGCGATGTGGAATCCCACTGGCGCTCCGAAATCATGGAGGTAGATATAGCGCGGCCCGATCGCGAGTTGGTCGAGCAACTCCAGGATTGCCCGGCCGAAGGCGGGAAACGACGCCGAGGGTAGGACGTCGGACTCTCCAAAGCCAGGCAGATCGGGCGCGATCACATAGGCGGCCTGCGACAAAGCGGGTATGACCTCCCGAAATGTCCGGGCGGAACTCGGAAATCCGTGCAACAGCAATATTGCGGGCTTGGACGCCTCGCCTGCCGTGATGACCGACAACTCCGTGCCGCCAGACAGGCGAAGTCGTTGCCGGGTCGCCGCGTGCATGTGAGGGCTCCTCTCCTCGATCGTCTGACCTCCCGCAATGTCTGCGCAGACGTCACATCGATAGGTGGTGCAACCGGCTGGGCAGGCAACCCCAGCCACGCCGGTGCGATCATCGGTCCGGAACGTCCGCTCCTGGCGCCTGGCAGATCGATGACGCACGCCTGTCTTCCACCTCCCCTCCCCTTCGCAAGCCTGCCACAAGCTTGTTGAGGCATGGTCTCTCAAGGAAACCCGGCAAAAGGCGGACTTTCTTGGCGATTTCTCCACCCAGCGACATCGTTATGGATGTCGCCCGAGCCGCGGAACCGGCAGACATCGAGGCTGCCCGCGCCGCGCTGACGAAGCGGGCGGGCGGCGCTGCCGGCACGTTCTCGGTCGACACCGCCGCGTCGGTCGATGCCGGCTCGATCCTGTCGCGCGCCAGCGCCGAGCATGCGGCCGGAGCCGATCCGGCGAAAAAATTCAAGAAATTCGAAGCCATGGTGCTCCAGACCTTCATCCAGAACATGATGCCCAAGGATACCGAGGGCGTGTACGGCACGGGCCTGGCCGGCGACATGTGGAAATCGCAGCTCGCCGAGCGCGTCGCCGACGTCATGGCCGAGCGCGGCGGCATCGGCATCGCCAAGTCGCTGCTCGCCGACCATTACCTCGAAGGCAAGCGCAAGGTGCCGATCGGCCCGGTCTCCGGCGGGCCTGAAAAGACCGAGATCGACCGGCAGAGCCGTCTGTCCACCTCGCTCGTCCAGGAACTGCAGCGCAAGGCCGCCAGGTCCATGACCGGCGATGAAACGACCACAAAGACAGACATCAAGATCTAGACTGGGAAACGCCATGGCCGACTTTTCGGAATTCACCGCCAACCTGCCGGCGCGCACGGCCACATCGGAAGCCCCGGTCGCACTCGCGCGGCCCGGAAACCTTGCCGCCATCATCGGCCGCATCGAGGAAGTCGTCGAGCAAGAAACGGCCGGGCTGCGCAGCGACACCGGCTACGACCTCAAGGCATCGAACGCGCGCAAGAGCCGCTATCTCTATGAACTGACCCGTGCCATGCGCGGCGGCAGCGAAGCCGAGTTCCTCGAACAGCACCGCGAAGGTCTTGTCCGGCTTCGGCAGAAGCTGGCGAAGAACGAGGCGGCGCTCCTGGCGCATCTGAGCGCCGTCAACGAGGTCGCAGGTCTGTTGCGCACCGCGATCCAGCGCGCCGAAACCGACGGCACTTATTCCGCCGGCGAGTTCGGCCGGGCGCGCGGTTAGCGCGCGATGCTCGCCGGCTCGGGTGCCTGAATGGTCAAGGTCATCGCCATCGCGGTCTGGATCTGCGTCGCCACGCTCGGCGCGGTGTTCTATTCGTTCCAGGCCGCCGGCGAACGCGGCGTCGGCGAAAAGCCGAAGCCGATGCTGGGCGGGCTGGACTACGTCAAGACCGAGGTCATCTCGGTGCCGCTGATCCGCAACGCCAGGATCGACGGTTATTTCCTGACCAAGTTGGTCTACACGGTCGAACCCGAGCAGATTAAGAAACTGTCGATCCCGGCCGAGGCGCTGATCACCGACCAGGTCTATTCCTATCTCTATTCCAACCCGCAGATCGACTTCACCAAGAAGGAGACGCTCGACCTCGACGCCTTCCGCGCCGCGATCCGCGATACCGTCAACACACGCGTCGGCGCCACACTGGTGCATGAGGTTCTGGTCGACCAGGTCAATTTCCTGAGCAAGGATGAGATTCGCGACAACTGGCTGCGCCGCCGGCAGGAGGCCGGCGCCACGGCATCCGAGATGACCAAGGCCTTCAAGTCGCATTGAGCCGTGGGGATACACTGACCAGGCACGGTGACCGGTTCCTCGCCCGGTGCGGCGATCGGAACCAGGCCCTGCAATCCGCGTTGACGTAAACGTCAATCCAAAGCTATATGCGGCAGCGACCGTGGCCGCGAAGATGCATGGCCCTCGGGCGGATCATGCCGTGGCGCGACAGATGCAACCGAACAGGCAGATGCAACCAGACAGGAGAACAGCGTGAGCGTTCAGGAGATTGCCGACAAGATCAGGTCGCGCGTGGCCAGCAGCGGGTTCGATCGTTCCGTGAAGTTCGACACCGGCAGCGATGGCGTCATCGTCATCGACGGTGCCGATGTCTCGACCACCGATGGCCCCGCCGACTGCACCATCAAGCTCTCGCTCGACGATCTGGACTCGCTGATATCGGGCGATCTCAACCCGACCATGGCCTTCATGACCGGCAAGATAAAGGTCGAAGGCGACATGTCTGTCGCCATGGCGCTCAGCCAGTTGATCGGCTGAGATAGAAGACCGCCGAGATTGTTCTCGGAACGAAAACGCCGCCGTTTCGGGCGGCGTTTTTCGTTCGTTCGGGGCTCAGCGTCTCAGGCCGCCAGCGTCGGCGCCTTCAGCTTGCGCCCCGCGGCCTTCAGCGTGCCATGGACGCCGGCGAGCGCGCCCTCCACCAGTTCCACCGCGAGCAGCCTATGCCGCTCATACGGGCCCGGCATGGCCAGCGAACCGGTCTTTGCGGCCGAGAAGCCGAAGCGGCCGTAATAGGGCGCGTCGCCGACCAGCAGGATCGCGGCGTGGCCGAGACGCGCGGCTTCGGCGACCGCATGGCGCATCAGCGCCGAGCCGATGCCGGCACTCTTGAGCGAAGGGGCGACCGCCAGAGGCCCAAGCAACAGTGCTGCCGGACCGCCCTCGCCCAGCGTGACGTCCCAGAGCCGCACGGTGCCCATCACGGCGCCCGATGCGT
Organism: Mesorhizobium sp. BR1-1-13; assembly: GCF_020165515.1. Lineage (NCBI taxonomy): Bacteria > Pseudomonadati > Pseudomonadota > Alphaproteobacteria > Hyphomicrobiales > Phyllobacteriaceae > Mesorhizobium > Mesorhizobium sp. BR1-1-13. The sequence continues at coordinate 300,362 of NZ_JAIUIH010000006.1, read as the reverse complement.
CGCGCGCGACGAAAGCCAGGCCTTCCGAGGGCCGCCGGCCCCGCCGCAGCTTCTCCGACGACTTCGTCTTGCGCTTCGGCCCCATGGCGGCATCGAGCAACGCCTCGCGCGCCACGATGTCATCAGGCGTTTCGGCAACGATGGCGAAAGCACGGGCACTCTCCTCCCTCGAGGGGGAGATGTCGCGCGCAGCGCCTTCGACAACGAAATTTGCAATATCCATTTCCGCGATCCCTTCACGAGCGGAGACTGTTCCACAGGCGAGCCCGGATGGGCGACAAACGCCCACCTGGGATGATCCGACGGTTCTTTCGAACCGTCAGATCACGTAGGATCGGAGAGGCTCGAAGCCGTTGAAGGCGACCGCCGAATAGGTGGTCGTGTAGGCCCCGGTGCCTTCGATCAGCACCTCGTCGCCGATGGTCAGCGACAGAGGCAGCGGATAGGGCGTCTTCTCATACATCACGTCGGCCGAATCGCAGGTCGGGCCGGCGAGCACGCAAGGCGCGGTCTCCGTGCCGTCATGCGCGGTCACTAGGGGATAGCGGATCGCCTCGTCCATCGTCTCGGCCAGGCCGCCGAATTTGCCGATATCGAGGAACACCCAGCGCACATTGTCGTTGTCCGCCTTCTTCGAGATCAGCACGACTTCCGACTTGATGACGCCGGCATTGCCGACCATGCCGCGGCCCGGCTCGATGATGGTCTCGGGAATGGCGTTGCCGAAATGCTTGCGCAGCGCCGAGAAGATGGCCTGGCCGTAAGCCTGGGCCGCCGGCACGTCGCGCAGATAGCGTGTCGGAAAGCCGCCGCCCATATTGACCATCTTCAAGACGATGCCTTCCTCGGCGAGCGTCGAAAACACGGTCTTGGCGTCGGCCAGCGCGCGGTCCCAGGCCGTCAGGTCAGTCTGCTGCGAGCCGACATGGAACGACACGCCATAGGCGTCGAGCCCGAGCGCCTTGGCATGGCGCAGCACGTCGACGGCCATCGCCGGCACGCAGCCGAACTTGCGCGACAGCGGCCATTCGGCGCCCTCGCCATCGGTCAGCACGCGGCAGAACACGCGGGCGCCTGGAGCGGCGCGGGCGATCTTCTCGACCTCCTCGACGCAGTCGACGGCGAACAGCTTGATGCCGAGCTGGTAGGCGCGCGCGATGTCGCGCTCCTTCTTGATGGTGTTGCCGAAGGAGATGCGGTCCGCCGGCGCACCGGCGTCCATCGCCATCTCGACTTCGGCAACGGAAGCGGTGTCGAAGGACGAGCCCATCGCAGCAAGGAGGCGCAGGATTTCCGGCGCCGGGTTTGCTTTCACCGCATAGTAGATCCTGGAATCGGGCAGCGCCTTCTCGAAGGCGCGGAAATTGTCGCGCACGACATCGAGGTCGACGACGAGGCAAGGACCGGTCGGACGTCGGGTGGCGAGGAAGTCGAGGATGCGCTGCGTGGCCATCGGGTTTCTCCATCACGCCTTTCGGCGCGCACAAGGGTGCGGACGCGGGCTGTCGGCCTCGCGAACACGCGGTGGACAAAGGCGGGACGGAAATCCATGGAACCAGCCGGTGGAGACCCCGGAACCATGAAACGCCGTCTCGCGGCGATGAACCTTGGCCTTGCCCGGCTTCGGTTCGCTTTGTCTGCCTTGGCTTGGATTGGGAGAACCCCGTTCCGCACTGCCGGCAATGATGGTGTGCCTCTTCAGTAACCCCGGTCTTTGGACAACCGGCAGAGAACCAGAAAGGCCCGCACCGTCGTTGCTTCAAGGTGTCCTCGGTCTGGCGGTTGGCCGCTAAACCGACTGGAGGGGTTAGCTCCAGTTACCTTACCGATTTCCCTCACCATTCAGAGGATCGGCGGACACCCACAGGCACGTGCGACTTTGGGCAAGCGCGATATAGGGGCAGAGAGATTCACAATCAATAAAAATCGTATCGCAGGTTGTAAAAATTCCGGCATCGAACAATGTTGGTTTCACCGTATCCGGATATCGAACGATGACAGGCACGCACGGCCCTTTCGACGCCCTTCTGCACCCCCGCAAGATACCGGTGGTCCGGCCTGTCGCTGGCCCTTCCGGCGGCGACATTGCCCTGATACGGCTCGGCCGAAACTCGACGCCGCACGAAAGGCCTGATTCATGGACACACTGACCCGCATGCGCGCCTTCATCGACGTGGTCGAGGCCGAGGGCTTTTCGGCGGCGGCGCGCAAGATCGGCCGCTCCAAGGCGCTGCTGTCGAAATATGTGCGCGAGCTGGAGGACGAGCTCGGCGCGCTGCTGCTCAACCGCACCACCCGCCAGTTCTCGATGACCGAGGCCGGCCATACCTATTATCGTCGCGCCTCCGAGATCGTGCGCGAGGTCGACAGCCTTGCCGATGCCGTGCGCGAATCCTCCGGCGACGTGCGCGGCAGGATCAAATTGTCTGCGCCGCGCACCTTCGCCGACGCGCCGATCGGCCAGTCGCTGATCGACTTTGCCAAGCAATATCCCGACATCGTGCTCGACATCCAGCTGGACGACCGCTTCGTCGATCTCGTCGAGGAAGGCTTCGATCTCGCGGTGCGCATCTCGCGCCTGGAGAACTCCTCGCTGATCGCCAGGCGTCTGGCGCCGTTTTCGACACGGCTGTGCGCATCTCCCGAACTCATCGCAAAACATGGCATGCCGGTGCGCGCGCAGGACCTCGGCCGCATGCCCTGCATCGTCGACACCAATGGCCGCGGCCTGAACAACTGGCAATTCAAGGGAGATGGCGAGGAAACGGTAAGCGTCTCGGTCTCCGGCCCGATCGAAGTCAACAGCCCGATGGCGGCGCGGGCTGCTGCCCTGTCGGGGTTGGGATTTGCCATCCTGCCGGATTTCATCGCCGTGCCGGATATTGCGAGCGGCCGGCTGGTAACGGTGCTGGATGACCGCACCCTGTCGGGTGCCGGCATTTTCGCCGTCTATCCGCACCGGCGCTATTTGCCCGCCAAGGTGCGTGTCTTCGTCGATTTCCTGGTCCAGTGGTTCAGGACGCGCGAAACCGCATGACCGGCTTCAATTGCGGCGCGGTCCCATTTTCGCCCCCTTTCTGGTAACTGTCGACTTCTCTCCGAAGCCAAGGGAATCGCGACCGCGAATGCATCTGAAACGGCACGCAATCATGCTGGCTTCGGCCTTGGCGGCGACGTTGGCCGCCGTTGGACCGGCCGAGGTGCATCCGCACGTTTTCGCCGAGGCCCGCCTCGACGTGATCCTCTCCCCGGATCACCAAAGCGTGAAAGCGCTGCGCCATCTCTGGCGCTTCGACGATCTGTTTTCCAGTACCGTCATGATGGAGTTCGACAAGAATTCCGACCTGAAGCTTGACGATAAGGAACTGAAGGAGGTCGCCGAAACGGTCCACGCCTCGCTGGCCGAGTTCAACTACTTCCAGCTGGTCACGCAGGACGGCAAGGACGTGCCGATGACGCCGCCGCCGCATCTGATGGCCAATTTCGACAACGACCAGCTGATCATCCTGTTCGAGTCCGAACCGAAGGCGCCGATCAAGCTCGCCGGCAAGATCGATATCGGCGTCTACGATCCGACCTTCTACACGGCGATCGATTTCACCGAGGACGCCAACATCACGGTCGAGGGCCTGCCCCCGAACTGCACCGACAAAGTGGTCCGCCCCGACCCGGATGAGGCCATCAAGGAAAACCAGAAGACCCTGACGGACGCCTTCTTCAACGACCCGACAGGCACCGACATGAGCAAGATCTTCGCCACCAAGCTCGAACTGACCTGTCAGCCAGAAGGATGAATGCAGTGAAACCCTCCCTGCGTTTGGCATTCGGCCTGTTGGCCCTCGCCTTTGCCGCAATGCATTTCGCCGGCACGGCTCATGCCCAGAGCTCGCTCGGCATTGGCGTCAACGATGGCATGGCGCCGACCACCGGCCCGTTCGCCCACGTCCTGATGTGGATCAATCTCAGGCAGCAGGAATTCTACCGCGCGCTCGCCACGGCGATGAAGGCGATGCGGCAGGACAACAGCAAGCTCTGGGTGCTCATCGGCCTGTCCTTCGCCTACGGCATTTTCCACGCCGCCGGCCCCGGCCACGGCAAGGCGGTGATCTCGTCCTACATGGTCGCCAACGAAGTGGCGCTGCGGCGTGGCATCCTGTTGTCGTTTGTCTCGGCCCTGCTGCAGGGCCTGACCGCTGTCGCGGTCATGGCGGTCGCCTATTTCGTCCTGCGCGGCACCGCCGTCTCGATGACCGATGCGGCCTGGTTCATGGAGATCATGAGCTTCGTCTTCGTCACCCTGTTCGGCGCCTGGCTGCTGTGGCGCAAGCTCGGCCCTTCCATCCTGCGCCTGTTCGGCAGAGGTCCCGCCTACAGCCTGTCGGCGGCTCACGCCGGGCATTCTCACGCAAGCCATTCGCATGCCGGCCTTACAGGTCACACGGGCTCGTCGCATGCCGCTCACAGCCATTCGGCGCACGCGCTGCATGGGCATGATCGTCACGATCACGGGCATGGCCATTCGCACGATCATCATGATCACGGCACGCATGATCATCACCACGATCATGGCGCGCACGATCATGCGCATCACGATCACGCTGCGGGCGAGGTCTGCGAAACCTGCGGCCATTCGCATGCGCCCGATCCGGCCCTGCTGTCGGGCGACCGCTTCGACTGGCGCACCGCCTGGACGGCGGTGGCCGCGGTCGGCATCCGCCCCTGTTCCGGCGCGTTGATCGTGCTCAGCTTCGCCCTGCTCAACGGCCTGTGGCTCGGCGGCCTGCTGTCGGTGCTGGCGATGTCGATCGGCACCGCCATAACCGTCTCGGCGCTGGCGACGATCGCGGTGACCGCAAAGAACTGGGCGGTGTATTTCGCCGGCGACGGCCGCATGGGCAACCGCATCCATTCGATCGTCGAGATCGGCGGTGCCGCCTTCGTGTTCCTGTTCGGACTGCTGCTGCTGTCGGCGAGCCTGACGGGTGGCGTTTGACCCGGAAGTAGCGCCCCAAGGTGTGTTGAGATTCAGGTCAGGCCGTGCCGAGAACGGTTGATATCGAGAACCGGAGCGGAGCGTAATTAAAGTACGTGAGCACCGGAAGCGCAGCTATCAGCCGTTGGCAGCCCGGCATCACCTGAATATCAATCCACCTTGCCGCCGAGTTCATCCTCGATATGCGTGCGGATAATCTCGTCGAAACTCTTCTCGGCGTTGAAGCCGAGTTCCCTTGACCGCCGCGCCTCGAACCGCGTCGGCCAGCCCTTGACGATCGCCCAGATCGTCTCGTCCGGCTCCTCGCGGATCAGGCTCACCGCCTTCGGCCCGGCGATGCGTTCCAGCGCCTCGATCTGCTCGCCGACGGTGACGGCGACGCCTGGCATCGTCAGGTTGCGGCGCGGTCCCACAGTGGCGCCGTCGATCCCGGCCGCATGGATCAGGAAATTCACCGCCGATCGCGGGCTGGCGTGGGTATGGACGACGGTGCGCGGCACCGGCAGGATCGCCTCCTGACCGTTCAGCGGCTCGCGGATGATGCCGGAGAAGAAGCCGGAGGCCGCCTTGTTCGGCTTGCCCGGCCGTACGCAGATGGTCGGCAGCCGGATGCCGATGCCGTCGAAGAAGCCGCGCCTGGAATAGTCGGCCAGCAGCGCCTCGCTCATCTGCTTTTGCGTGCCGTAGGAGGTCAGCGGCGTCGTGTGGAATTCATCGGGAATGACGTCCGGGAACGGCGCGCCGAACACCGCGATCGACGAGGTGAACACGACACGCGGCGCAAACCCCGCCAGGCGGATGGCATCGAACAAGGCGCGCGTGCCGTCGAGATTGACGCGGTAGCCGAGATCGAAATTGGCTTCCGCCTCGCCCGACACGATGCCGGCGAGATGGAACACGACGTCGGGCCGCGACGCGACCAGCCTCTCGGCGGCGCCCGCCTCGGCGAGATCGCCGGTATGGCTGTGGATGCTGACGCCATCGATGGCCGGCGCCTGTGGCGGTACGATGTCGTGCAGGTCGAGCGCGGTGATCTTCTGGCCGCGCAGCCTGCCGTCCTTTGCCAGCCGTGCAATGAGCTTGCGGCCGACCATGCCGGCGGCGCCCGTGATCAGAATGCGCATGTCTGATATCCCTTATTTGCCCTGATTTTTGTTCTGGCTGCGCGCGCGCAGCCAGAACACCAAGAAAAAAGCCAGCACGAACGCAGTGCCGAAGATGCCGGCGAGCGCGGTCGACAGGTCGCCGAGGGCCAGCATGATGTTTGGCAGGAAATAGACGGCGATGCCGAACAGCAGCATGATCGACAGCGCCGCGATGGCGGCGTTCTTGGTATCGCGATCCATTATGCTGTCCCGGGGTGGCCAGGGGTCGTCGAGCTCGGATTCAAGGCGCTTGGGTTCCCTGCGTCAGTGATGGTGGCCATGATGCAAAGCCGCGTCATGCCCCTGGTGGTGATCATGGTCATGGTCATGATCGTGCTCGTCGTCGGCGCACTGGCCGAATTCAGGTTCCACCGTGGCATGGCTGATGCCATGCTCCGACGCAAGCCGCTTTTTGATCGCGCTGACCGCCCTGTGCGCGTCCACGCCCTCGTCGAGGCAGGCATGCAGCGTCGCCATGCTGCTGGTGCCGTCGATCGACCAGATATGCATGTGGTGCACCTCGCGCACCCCCTGGACCGTCGTCGCGATGTCGCTGGCGATCAGGTCCCGGTCGAGGCTCGGCGGCACCCCTTCGAGCAGGACGTGGGCGGCCGCGCGCATCAGCGACCAGGCCGTGGACAGGATCAGCAGCGAGACCAGCACCGACAGGATCGGATCGATCGGGGTCCAGCCGGTCGCCAGAATGACGATCGCCGCCACGATTGCCGCGGCCGAGCCGAGCAGGTCGCCGAGCACATGCAGGATGGCGCCGCGCATGTTGAGGCTTTCGCGGTCGCCGCCATGCAGCACCAGGAAAGAGCCGATGTTGACCAGCAGGCCGAGGATCGCCACCACCAGCATCGGCCCGCCCAGCACCGGCGCCGGCGTCTGCAGGCGCTCCCACGCCTCGTAGACGATCCACAGCGCGATGACGAAGATGGCAATGCCGTTGGTATAGGCCACCAGCGTCTTGACCCGGCCGAAGCCATAGGTCAGGCGGACGGTCGCCGGCCGGTCCGCAAGATGAAACGCATACCAGGCCAGGCCGAGCGCAATGGCGTCGGCAAGCATGTGGCCGGCATCGGCCAGCAGCGCCAGAGAGCCGGTGAAGAGACCGCCAAGCGCCTCGGCCACCATGAAGCCTGCCGTCAGGCAGGCCGCGATCAGAACGCGCTTCTTGTCGGTCGAGCCATGACTATGCCCGCTGTGGCCGGGCCCGCTGTGGTCGTGCCGGCTGTCGTCGTGACTGTGCGCCAATGATAAAACTCCTAGGCGCCAACTTCCGCGCGAAAATCCTCGAGCCGTCGTTTCTGCTGGCCGGCACCGTCGAAATTGGCCGGATCGAGCCACGCCTCGTAGGCTTTGCGCAAGGCCGGCCATTCCTTGTCGATGATCGAATACCATGCGGTGTCGCGGTTTTCACCCTTGACGATCAGGTGCTGGCGGAAAACGCCCTCGAACTTGAAGCCGAACCGTTCCGCGGCGCGCTTCGACGGCTCGTTGCGGTTGTTGCATTTCCATTCGTAGCGGCGATAGCCGAGCTCGTCGAAGACGTATTTCATGAACAGGAACTGCGCTTCCGTCGCCGCCGGCTTGCGCGCGATGAGCGGCCCCCAGTAGATGTTGCCGATCTCGATGACGCCATAGGCCGGATCGATGCGCATCAAGGTCTGGCGTCCGGCGATTTTGCCACTCGCTTTGTCGATGACGGCGAAGAACAGCGGATCCCCGCTCGCCTCCACCTTGTCCAGCCATGGCTGGAAAGCGGCGCGGGTTTCCGGCGGATAGTCGGGCAGCCAGGCGAAGCGGCCATCGACGTCGGCCACGGAAGACGCTTCATAGAGGCCGTCGCCATGCTTCGCGGCGCTCAGCGGCTCAAGCCTGACATAGCGGCCCTCCAGCACCTTGCGCTCCGGGCGCGGACGCGGTTGCCAGTCCTTGAGATTTTCCGACACCGAAAGCTCCAATCCGTTTGACTTTTGCGGGCCGAAGCTCACAAAAACGCAACCGCATAGCAAGAACCACACGGACGGGAAAAATGCTCCACACGATTTCGGCCTTCGATCGTCTCGGCGAGGAAAACGCCTTCGCCGTGCTCGCAAGGGCCACGGCACTCGCCCAGCAAGGCCGCGACATCGTCAATCTCGGCATCGGCCAGCCCGACTTCAAGACGCCGCAGCACATTGTCGAGGCGGCGATCAAGGCGCTGCGCGACGGCCACCACGGCTACACGCCGGCGAACGGCCTGTTGGCGACGCGCGAGGCGGTGGTGCGCCGCACGCTGACCACGACCGGGGTCGAGGTATCGCCCGAGGCGGTGATGATCCTGCCCGGCGGCAAGCCGACCATGTTCGCCGCCATCCTGATGTTCGGCGAACCCGGCGCCGAGATCCTCTATCCCGATCCCGGTTTTCCCATCTACCGCTCGATGATCGAGTTCACCGGCGCGGCACCCATTCCCGTACCGATGCGCGAGGAGAACGGCTTTGCCTTCTCGGCCGATGAGACGCTGGCGCTGATCACCTCGAAGACGCGGCTCCTGATCCTCAACTCGCCGGCCAACCCGACCGGCGGCGTCACGCCGCGCGCCGAGATCGAGAAACTGGTCAAGGGCCTCGAGGCTCATCCGCAGGTGGCCATCCTCTCCGACGAGATCTACGACGTGATGACCTATGACGGCGAAAAACACTGCTCGCTGCTCGGGTTTCCCGAAATCCGCGACCGGCTGATCGTGCTCAACGGCTGGTCGAAGACCTGGGCGATGACCGGCTGGCGCATGGGCTGGTCGATCTGGCCGAACGGCGACAAGGGCGCCCATCTCTACGACAAGGTGCGCAAGCTGGCGGTCAATTGCTGGTCCTGCGTCAACGCGCCGAGCCAGTTTGCCGGCATCGCGGCCATCGACGGCCCGCAGGACGACGTCGACAACATGATGCGCGCCTTCGACCGCCGCAGGAAGATCGTGGTCGAGGGACTGAACGCCCTGCCAAACATATCCTGTATCACGCCCAAGGGCGCCTTCTATGCCTTCCCCAACGTGTCGAAGACCGGCTGGAAGGCGAAGCAACTGGCCTCGGCCCTGCTCGACGACGCCGGCGTGGCACTGATCGGCGGCCCCGATTTCGGCATTCTCGGCGAGGGCTATGTCAGGCTCTCCTACGCCAATTCCGAGGAGAACATTTTACGCGCGCTGGACAGGATCGGAGCGTTCCTGGGGAAGTGAGGCTTAGCTCGGACCTTCGGCCGGTTCACATAGCTTGCCGTGATCGAACGCAGCTCCTCGCTGTCATGAGCCGTCGGGATGCGCGTGGCCGGAGGCTGGGCGAGCATGTCGGGAACGGCTACTGTCGTACCCTTGCAACCAGGATCGAAGAAGGGGTCGCGCCAGATGTTTTACGCCATCCTCGCCTACCATGCGGAAGCAGCGATCGCGGATCTGACGCCTGAGCAGGACGCGGCACTGATGGCCGACCTGCTCGAGGTCAACGACCGGCTTTACCAGCAGGGCATGCTTGGTCCCTCGGCGCGGCTTGGAGCGACCCAGTCGGCCTGCACTTTGCGCGGACCCGGCGACGGGATCGTCATCGACGGCCCCTTCGCCGAGACCAAGGAACAGCTTCTCGGCCTGTACGTCGTCGATTGCGCCAAGCGCGATGACGCGATCGCCATCGCGCGCGATCTGCGCCGGGTCAACCCGACCGCCGTCTACGAGATCCGCCCGATCGCGCTCTATCTGCCCGGCGTGGCGCTGACGGGCGCCTAATCAGCCTCTGCCCACGAACGGCATCTTGGTCGCCATCACGGTCATGAACAGCACATTGGCCTCGAGCGGCAGGCTGGCCATGTGGACGACGGCGTCGGCCACGTGCTGGACGTCCATCACCGCTTCGGCGGCAATGGAGCCGTTGGCCTGTGGCACGCCGACCGTCATCGGTTGCGCCATGTCGGTCAGCGCATTGCCGATGTCGATCTGGCCGCAGGCGATGTCGTAAGGGCGGCCGTCGAGCGCCAGCGTCTTGGTCAGCCCGGTGATGGCATGCTTGGTCGCGGTATAGGGCACCGATCCCGGGCGCGGCGCGTAGGCCGAGATGGAGCCGTTGTTGATGATGCGGCCGCCCATCGGTTTCTGCTTGCGCATGGCGCGGAAGGCCGCGCGGGCGCACAGGAACGAACCGGTGAGGTTTACGCCCACAATATCGTTCCACACCTCGACCGGGATCTCGTCGATCGGCGCTGACTTGTAGCCCATGCCGGCATTGTTGAAGAGCAGGTCGACGCGGCCGAACGCCTCCGCCACCGTCTCGAACAAATCGTCGACCTCGCCGGGCTTGCTGATATCGCAGGCGACAGCCAGTGCCTTGGCATCCGTTTGCCCGGCCGCGGCGATCGCCGCGTCCAGCAGCGCCTTCCGGCGTCCGCAGAACACGGTGTTCCAGCCGGCTTTGAGCAGCGCGGTGGCGACGCTCTTGCCGATGCCTGTCCCGGCGCCGGTGACGATGGCGGTTTTTTCGGTCATGGCAGATATCCTCCGGCTGCGCCGCATTGCTCGACTGATTTTCAGGTGGGACAAAAGGCATCGCAAATGACGGCGGCGATGGCAAGCGGGACGCTGGTGTCCAGGGCAACGAATCCGAGCCGACAGGTCTCTTCGGAGCCTTTGACGACGCGCTGTCGAGGGAGCATTCGAACGGAAAACCCCGCCTGTGCGGCGGGTCCCTGGCGCAACTCAGCACCATAACCAAATATCTACCATAGTTGCCTACACCCAGTCAAGGAAAAAATTCCTATCAAGGGTTCGGAGCCTGGCCGGGTGCCGAAAAGTGCAATTCGTTGTTGGGAGAAGCCCGGAGGGCCGACAAAAAGGGCGGTCATTGGCGACCGCCCTGATCTGGACCGGACTTGGGAGGAGGAAAGCCGATCCGACTGTCTAGAATCATGCGCTTCCTGGGTTAACGAGAGGTTAACGCCACCAAGGCCCGCCTGTTCCGTTTTGACCTACCAGCGTGGATTGGGTGAGGTCCCGGCCTTGGCAGCCGGCACCTTGACCGCCGAAACCGTCGCCTCGACATGGTCGATCAGCGCATCCGGCAGGCCGAGCCGGCCCGCGAGCAGATCGAGATAGCCGCGCTCGGCACGTGTGTCGGGATCGATTGTGAGGCGCGACGCCGTGTAGAGCTCAAGCTTCTGCGCGTCGGTCTTGGCGCCGGCCACCAGCGTGTCGAGGTCGAGCGGGCTCTCCAGCTCCGCCATCAGGAATTTTTCCGCATCGGAACCGATTCCCGCGAGGCTCAGCTTGCCGGCGATCTTCTTGCGCTCCTCATCGTCGACATGGCCGTCGGCCTTGGCCGCCGAGATCATCGCCCGCACCAGGGTCAGCGTGAATTCGTCCTCGCCCTGCGGCGCTTGCGACGGGTGGAAGGCAGTGTCCTTCGGCGGCGGCAGCAATTCCGGTTCGCCGGCCGCCGGCGCCTGCTCGGGTGCATTGCCGGCCTTGTAGTTCTGGTAGGCCTTGTAGGCGAGGCCACCGATCGCTGCCAACCCGCCGAGCTTGACGGCGGCACCGGTGACCTGGCGCCCGGCGCCGGTTCCAAGCAGCACCGCGGCCAGCGCGCCCGCCGCAAGAGGATTGTCCTTGGCCATCTGCACCGCCTGTCCCGCCTTGTCGCGGACCGTGCCGCCGGTGCCGGGAATTTGCGAGCCGAGCAGATCGTCGAGAAGCTTCTTGGGATCGAACATCAATGCCTCCAGGATTGCCCGGCCGAACGGGCAGGTTTCGAATGCCGAAGACGTAGGTCCGAAACCTGGCATTGCAATGACGGACGTCGCTTTGTCCCGGCCCAGGCGCCTTGATCAGGATCCGATATGCGGTCCCCTGCCCCGCGCCTGCGCCAGCTCGACCTGCCGCTGGCGCTCGGCGTAGCGCTTGCGGTCGGCGTCCGAACGAGCGTCGAAACAATGCGGGCAAGAGACGCCGGCAGCAAATTTCGGCGATGTCAGCTCATCTAAGGTCAGCGGATGGCGGCAGGCGCGGCACAGCTCGGCGTCGCCCTCGGAGAGGCCGTGCGACACCGAAACCCGTTCGTCGAAGACGAAGCACTCGCCTTGCCAGAGGCTGTCTTCGGCCGGCACCTCTTCGAGATATTTCAGGATGCCGCCCTTGAGATGGAATACCTCCTCGAGGCCGAGCGACCTGACATAGGCCGTCGCCTTTTCGCAGCGTATGCCGCCAGTGCAGAACATGGCGACCTTGCGGCCTTCCAGCTCCGCGCGGTGCTCTTCCACCCAGGCCGGGAATTCGCGAAAGCTCGCGGTCGCCGGATCGATGGCGCCCTTGAAGGTGCCGATCGACACTTCGTAGGCGTTGCGCGTGTCGATGACGATCGTGTCGGGTTGGGAAATCAGCGCGTTCCAGTCGGCCGGCGCGACATAGGTGCCGGCACTCTTCGCCCGGTCGATGTCTTCGACACCCATGGTGACGATCTCGCGCTTCAGCCGCACCTTCATGCGGTGGAAGGGCGTTTGCGCGGCGCTGCTGTATTTCACCTCGAGGCCGGACAGCCCGTCGATGGCTTCGAGATGGTCGATCAGTTCGGCAATCGCCGCATCGCTGCCGGCGACAGTGCCGTTGATGCCTTCATGCGCCAGAAGCAGCGTACCCCTGATGCCGCGTCCACAGCAGAAGGCGGCCAGCGGCGCCCGCAGCGCCTGGAAGGCGTCGAGCCGCGCAAATTTGTAGAGCGCGGCGACGCGGACAGGCTGGGATGGCTCGGACGGTGTCATTGCCAGAGCAACTAGACGCTCGTAAAAGCCGTTTCAAGGTGAAACGGGTTTGACGGCCTGTCATGGCCCTGTTCCGGAAGTGCCCGTAAGCTGCCCGGCGTGCGTGACATCACGACACGCCCGGTTGCGTGGACAGGAAAATATCAGTCTGCTAATCGGTTGAATTGACGACGATATGGAGAAGAAGATGCCCAGCAAGACCGAAAAACTCCTGTCGCTGCTCAACGGTCAGCCGGTCATCCCGGTGCTGAAGATCGCTGAAGTTGCCAATGCCGTGCCCTTGGCCCGCGCTTTGGCGCGCGGCGGCCTGCCGGCGATCGAGATCACGCTCAGGACCGCGGATGCGCTGGAAGCGATCCGCCGCGTGGCCGGCGAGGTCGAGGAAGCCATCGTCGGTGCGGGCACCATTCTGGATGCGCGCCAGTTCGACGAGGCGGCCGCCGCCGGCTCGCAATTCATCGTCAGCCCGGGCATAACCCGCGAGCTTCTGGCAGGCGCCGCCGACAGCGAGGTTCCGTTGCTGCCCGGCGCCATCACCCCCGGCGAGATCATGGCCGCGCGCGAAGCAGGCTTGCGCTTCCTGAAGTTCTTCCCGGCCGAGCAGTCCGGCGGCATCGCCTCGCTGAAGGCCTTCGCCTCGCCGCTCGCCGACGTGAAATTCTGCCCGACCGGCGGTATCACCGGCAAGAACGCGGCCGACTATCTCAGCCTGCCCAATGTCATCTGCGTCGGCGGCTCCTGGGTCGCCCCCGACGACATGGTCAAGGCCGGCAGGTGGGACGAGATCGAAGCTCTCGCACGCGCCGCGAGCAAGCTCGCCGGATAAGCGGTTTCGCGTTCACCAGCGCAGCGGGCCATTCTCGTCGAAATAGCCGGCGGTCGGACCATCGGCATCCAGCGTCGCCAGGCGCACGATGATCTCGGCTGCCTGCTGCACCGTGCGACCGCCCCTGTGCCCATTGAGATCGGTCGCGGTGTAGCCGGGAGCAGCCGCATTCACCTTGATCCCGCGCGGCGCGAGCTCCCTGGCGAACGCCACCGTGATGGCGTTGAGCGCCGTCTTGGAGCTGCCGTAGCCCATTATGTTGGGTGACTGGGTTTCGCCTGTTGCGTCCTGCGCGCGTGCGATCGAGCCGATATAGCTGCTCACCATGACGATGCGGCCGGCGGGCGATGCCAGCAAGAGCGGCAGGAATGCCTGGGTGACGCGGACCGGGCCGAAGACGTTGACCTCATAGGTGGCCTTAATGTCGGCGACATTTTCCCGGCTCGGCGGCAGCTCATAGCGCCCGTCGGGACCGAGCGCGTCGACATAGGCGGGAGCGATGCCGGCATTGTTGACCAGCACGTCGAGGCTGGCTGCCCGCGCCGCGACGGTCCTGGCGGCGGCCGCCACGCTTTCGTCATCGGCAACGTCGAGTTCGAGCCACTCGACGTCGAGCCCTTCGCTGCGCAGCGTCTGTGCCGCCGCGGAGCCGCGTGCGGCGTCGCGGGCGCCGAGCCAGACCTTGAATCCCGTTGCCGCCAGGCGCCGTGCGGTCTCCAGGCCGATGCCCTTGTTGGCGCCGGTCACCAGCGCGCGCTTCGATGTCGTCATGTCCAAATCTCCTTTGTGGAGGCCTGATGCCTGTCGCCTGGAAGTGGCCCGGTCTGGGAGAACGACATGCATAAAACAAAGGCCCAAGACGCGTCGCCAAACGCGACGCGCCTTAGAGATGGCGGATTGCAGCCCGCCTCGCGCGCCGAAAACTCTCTTGCTCTTGCCTGATCCTCTCACCTGGTTGCGCGGCCCACGCGGATCGGCAATGCTGAAACGATGAGAGAAGCGTTGCTGGAATTGATCGCCATCGCCGCCCGCCATGCGCATGGACGGCGGACAAGGACGGCGATCCCTCGCGTTACGATCGGCCGCAGCGAGGTCCCGACGCCGCCGATGCCCGAGCTTTGTCAGCCGACGGCGCTGTTCGTGCTGCAAGGCACGAAATCGGTGCTGATCGGCGAGCGTACGCTTCGTTATCAAGCCGGCAGCTATTTCGTCTACGCGGTCGAGACACCCGCCACCAGCCAGCTGATCGAGGCGAGCACCGCGCATCCCTATGTGGCCCTCGGCTTCGCCCTCGATGTCAAGGCGATCGCAGCCCTGCTCATCGAGCACGAGCCGGCCGTCGGTGGCGACGATTTCAAGACCTACCTGGCCAATGACGACCTGCTCGACGCGTGGCGCCGGATGCTGCGGCTGCTCGACAGGCCCGCCGAGATTCCCGTGCTCGCTCCCCTGCTCGAGCGCGAGATATTGTTTCGCCTGTTGCAAGGCCCGCAAGGCGCGAAGTTGCGCCATCTCGCCGGCGCCGACAGCCGCTTGTCACAGATCCGCCGGGCGACCGCGTGGATCCGCGCTCACTATGACGAGCCGATCGAGGTGCGGCGGTTGGCCGAGCTCGCCAATATGAGCAGCGCTGCGTTTCATCGCCACTTCAAGGCGGCGACGGCGATGAGCCCGATCCAGTACCAGAAGCAGGTCCGCCTGCTGGAGGCCCGCCA
Organism: Mesorhizobium sp. BR1-1-13; assembly: GCF_020165515.1. Lineage (NCBI taxonomy): Bacteria > Pseudomonadati > Pseudomonadota > Alphaproteobacteria > Hyphomicrobiales > Phyllobacteriaceae > Mesorhizobium > Mesorhizobium sp. BR1-1-13. The sequence goes on along the minus strand of NZ_JAIUIH010000006.1, from coordinate 284,903 downwards.
CCTGCTGCTGGCCCAGCCGGGAAACGCCGCGCGGGTTGCCTTTACCGTGGGCTATGAAAGCGCTTCACAGTTCAGCCGGGAATATGCGCGTCAGTTCGGGTTGCCGCCTGCACGCGATGCCGCGCGGCTTCTGGCGCGGGGCGAAGCGGCCGCGCTGGACATCGACTGAACCGTCCCGGCGGCACGAAAAAGCCCGGCCGGCTTGCGCCGATCGGGCTAGTTTGGTGCCATGGCAGTCAGCCTTGGCGGTCAGTTGCAGACCCTGACCTTCTCGACCACCTTGTGGTGATGCTTCCAATGCGTGACCACCTTGGTCCGGCAGTGATGCTTGCCATTTTTGATGATCACGGTTTCGGCTTGCGAGGGAGCAATAGCCGCCGATGCCGCCACCAGCGCCAGGACGGATGCCAATAGAATCTTCTTCATGAATATCCCCAGGTTGGAACGCAGCCATTCTAGCCCGGAAATAGGCAGCTTTTACGTTTTCACGAGAAGTTCAGGCGCCCGTGATCCCGCAGGGCCGGCTTCATGCATGCCGGTTGTTCCCGCACACAGCCGGTGACAACAAAAAAGCCGCGCCGGTTACCCAGCGCGGCTTTCGGAATGCCCGGTCTTTACGCTACTTCGTCTGGAAGCGCGCGACGGACAGGAATTTTACGGCATTGCCGGTGAAACGGTTGGCATCCGCCATCTGGTCGCCCTGCTGGAAGCCGGCTGTGTAGACCTCGCTCGGCGGCGTGTGGACCACATTGTAGGCGTAGCCCGGCGCCGTCGTGGCGCTCGAAACCGTGGCGACATTCTCGCCGCTGGTCAGCGCCCAGCGGGCGGCCTGCGGCGCGGCGGCGACCACGATGGCCTTGGGACCGGGTTTCAGGTCGCGGGCGGTGGCTCTGGCCTCCTTGCGGGTCGTCTTCACGCCGGCGCCGATCGCGGCGACCGGATCGGAACCGGCGGCGCGGGCAACGACGGCCTCGCGCGGCGATGCGGCATCGACGCCGGACGGGTCGTTGAACGCCGAACGAGGCTCGGACAACGACGCAACCCGATAATAGTCAGCCTGCACGGGAGGCGCCTCGGCCTCGTCGAGCACGGCCTTGACCGCATCGGGCTTGACCGCATCGGGCTTGGCCGCATCGATATTGGTCATATCCGGCCGCGCGCTCGGCAGCACCGAGAAGGCATCGGTCGCGGTCTTGCTACGCTCGGCCGTCTCGGCCAGCGCCATCAGCACATCCTTGCTGGGCGCAGGCGCCAGCACTGCCGGCAACGTGTGTTCGGGGCGCCATGTCGGCAAAGGTATGTTGTTGGCGGCAACCCGCGCTGCATCGGCCGTAACCGCCGAGGGATCAGCCTTGCCGAAAGGCATATTCGCCGGCGTCTGCACGGTTGCCACGGTCTGTTCGGTGCTGGCCGTCGCATCCGCCATGCCGAAGGGAACATTCTCAGGCGGCTGCGCCCCGACATCGACTTTCGGCCGCGGCGCGAAATCGGGCAGCGGGATGCTGCGTGCCGGCAACGCCGCGATGATCGTCTCGGGGGTATCCTTTTCCGGCTCCGGAGCCTGCTCCTCGGCGACCTGCGGAATCTCGGCGCGCTTGGCGTTCTCGGGCGCCACGATCGCGATCCCCGGCAGGGTGCCGCTCTTGGCGGTGCTCGCCGGTGCCGGCTTCACGCTTCTCGGCTTGGGCGCCGGCTCTGCCGATGCGACATCGGCGCTGTCGTCGGCCTCGTCGTCGCCACCGCCGAAGAAGGCAGCCAGCAGACCACCGGACCTTTTCGAACCGCCGCCGGCGCTGGCCAGTTCGATGGCGGCGCCGCCGGAACCCTTGCGTGCCTTGTATGAGGCAAGCGCCTGCTCAAAGCCGGGCAGCGGCCGGCCGTCGCTCGGCACGTGCAGCGTCTTGCCGTTCGGGAACAGGCTCACCAGTTCCTGTCGGCTGATACCGGGCCAATGGCGCACATTGCCGACATCCATGTGGACGAACGGCGAACCGGATCTCGGATAGTAGCCGACGCCGCCGCCCTGCATCTTGAGCCCGATATTGCGCAGCTTCTTCAGCGGCACGCCCGGAATGTAGAAGTCCATCGCCTTGCCGAGCATGTGCTGGCTCTTCTCGGCGACACCCTTGCTGCGGCTGCGCAGCATCGAGTTCGTCGACGGCGAGCGATAGCCGCAAACCACCTGGATATAGTCGGTGGCGCCGCTTTCCCGATAGGCTTCCCAGACCAGGTCCAGCAGGCGCGGGTCCATCTTGGTCGGCTCGTTGCGGCGCCAGTCGCGCAGGATGATGTTGATCTTCCTCAGCCCGGCCTGATCGTAACGGCCGTTGCGCTTGTAGACGATCTCCGCCTTCTCATGCGTGTGGAGGTGGTAGAGCTTCAGCGAACGGACTTCGGCCCTGGCGCCGGTTGCGGCAGCGGCAAGAAAACCAAATGCGACAATCATGGCCGCCAGCCACTTCGGCCAGACGCTCAAATGATAGTGCCGCCCGTTTGTGTGTCGTTCGATTCTGTTCAAATCAAAAGGCCTTGCAGGCTGCCGTTTGTCCCCGGATTTGCCCAAACGGACGTGTCGTTGTCACATCCGAATATCGATCCTAATGGTTAATCATCGCTTATTGAAGCCGAAATGCGGTAACACCGTGGCGATATCCCGCCAAAAATTGTCCACAAGGTTTCTTGGTAAACCGCTGGTTTAGATCATGATTCCTCGTTTGGCCGAAACACGATCTGTTACCGTTAGCCTTAATGCGTGAACGGGACCGTCGGGGACGTCGCCATCGGCGCGCCACACTCCGGTCCAGTCAATGCACCGGCGACATGATGGCAGCGCAAGCTGGTCCCGGCCTTGCGTGACCGCACTCGGGCCGACCGCTCTCAGGTCGGACATCGGGCGGCTGTGCGCGATGGCGCTCTCAGGAAGCGAGCTGGTCGAGCCTGCCGGTTTCCGGATCGATGCCGTATTCCTTGAGCTTGCGGTAAAGCGTCGAGCGGCCGATGCCGAGGCGGCGGGCGACTTCGCTCATCTGGCCGTTGTAGTGATCGATGGCGAGCTTGATCATCTCCAGTTCGACATCCGCCAGCGCGCGCACATTGCCGCGCTCGTCGAGCGCGCGCAGCGTGCCGAAGCGTGGCTGAAGCCGCATCGGCGATTCGGGTTCGGCAGCCGAAACGCCCTCGCCGGCCAGCGCCGGCTCATCGCGCGGTTCTACTGCCAAAGCCGGGCCGGTCGGCGCGATGTCCACATCGAGACGGACCGTGCCCTCCACCTGGGCGCGGATTTGCGGGAAATCCTCGACGCCGAGCACATCGCCTTCGCACAGCACCGAGGCGCGGAAGACGGCATTTTCCAGCTGCCGGATGTTGCCGGGCCAGTCATAGGCCTGGAGCACGGCGAGCGCCGCCGCCGAAATGCCCCGCAGGCGATGGCGCGGGTCTGCCGGAGCCACCTTCTCCATGAAATGTGCGACCAGATCGGGAATGTCGTCGCGGCGGTCGCGCAATGGCGGCACATAGATCGGATAGACGTTGAGCCGGTAGAACAGGTCCTCGCGGAACTTGCCGTCCTTGACCTGCTGCAGGAGATTGCGGTGCGTCGCCGAAATCAACCTGATGTCGACCCGGACCGTGGCGCGGCCGCCGACCGGATCGACCTCGCCATCCTGGACGGCGCGCAGCAGCTTGACCTGCACGTCGAGCGGCAGGTCGCCGATCTCGTCCAGAAACAGCGTGCCCGAATGCGCTTCGACGAATTTGCCGGTGTGCTTCTCCGTGGCTCCGGTGAACGAGCCCTTCTCATGGCCGAACAGGATCGATTCGACCAGATTGTCGGGAATGGCGCCGCAATTGACGGTGACGAAAGGTTTCGAGCGGCGGTCGCCGCTGCCCTGTATGGCGCGCGCCACCAGTTCCTTGCCGACGCCGGATTCGCCCTCGATCAGGATCGGGATGTTGGATGCCGCCGCTTTCTGGCCGAGGCGGATCACCTTGTCCATGGCGGGACTGTGCGTGATCATGTCCCTGAAGGTCAGCAGCCCGCCGCGCCGGCGAGACGTGCGCTTGACCTCGCCTTCGACAGCCTCGACCTTGAGCGCGTTGGCGATCGAGGCCTGCAGCCTGTCGGGAGAGGCCGGTTTGACGACGAAATCGAAGGCGCCGTGGCGCATCGCCGAAACCACGGTCTCGATGCCGCCCTGGGCGGTCTGCACGATGACGGGGATGGTGATGCCGCGCTCGCGCATCGCCTTGAGCACGCCGATGCCATCGAGATCGGGCATGACCAGATCGAGGATGACCACCGACACGCCGCGGGCGCCGGGCCCGTCGAGGGCGTCGAGGCCGGCAGCGCCCCCGTCGACGACGATTGCGGTGTGGCCGAACCGCGTCACCGCCGCATCGAGCAGCCGGCGCTGCACGGGATCGTCATCGACTATGAGTATGGAACCTGTCATGACTGTCTTGAGCCGCCCGCCTGATATCCCCATGGACCATCTTGGCACAGGGTTCTAAATAAGGTTTCAAAAAACCCGGTGAACGAATTCCTTAGGATTTGACCGGCTTCTCCGTTCTCCTGGCCCAGGGCCGGCCACTTGATTTAAAAGAAGGTATTGTCGATGCGCGTGATGTTTGATCGGCGGCCTGCGGCGCCAGCTTCCGGTCAGGGCGCTGCCGAGCTTGGCGATCTGCCGGAATGGAATCTTGCCGACCTCTATGCGGGCATGGAGGCGCCGGAGCTGAAGCGCGACATCGCGAAAGCCGCCGCCGATGCAGTCGCCTTCGAGAGCCGCTGGAAGGGCACGCTGTCCGCCGAGGCCGAGCGCGGCAGCGCAGGGAGGCTGGGCGAAGCGCTTGTCGCCTATGAGGCCTTGGAAGAGCTGATCGGCCGCATCGTCTCCTATGCCGGCCTCATCTACGCCGGCAACACCGCCGATCCGCAGCGCGCCAAGCTCTATGGCGACATCCAGGAGAAGATGACCGACGCCAGCGCGCATCTTCTGTTCTTCGCGCTCGAACTGAACCTGATCGACGACGCGGCGATCGAGGGCGCGCTCGCCGCCGACCCCGCCTTCGGTCATTACCGGCCCTGGGTGCTCGATCTGCGCCTGGACAAGCCATATCAGCTCGAGGATCGCGTCGAGCAGCTTTTCCACGAGAAGTCGATCACCGGGCGCAGTGCCTGGAACCGGCTGTTCGACGAGACGATGACGGACTTGCGCTTCGACGTCGACGGCGAGGAGCTGACGCTGGAACCGGCCCTGAACCGATTGCAGGATGCCGACGGCGAGGTGCGACGCCGCGCCTCCGAGGCGCTCGCCCAGACCTTCCGGAGGAATTTGCGCACCTTCACGCTGGTCACCAACACGCTGGCCAAGGACAAGGAAATCTCGGACCGCTGGCGCGGCTTCGAGGACATCGCCGATTCACGCCATCTCGCCAACCGCGTCGAGCGCGGTGTGGTCGATGCGCTGGCTTCGGCGGTGCGCGAGTCCTATCCGCGCCTGTCACACCGCTATTACCGGATGAAGGCCCGCTGGCTGGGCATGGAGGTGATGAACCACTGGGACCGCAACGCGCCGCTGCCGGAGACGCCGCAGGCCGTGATCGGCTGGGACGAGGCCAGGAACACGGTGCTGTCCGCCTATCAGCGCTTCTCGCCCGAGATGGCCGAGATCGCGCGGACTTTCTTTGACCGCAACTGGATCGACGCGCCGGTGCGCCCAGGCAAATCCCCGGGCGCCTTCGCCCATCCGACCGTGCCTTCGGCGCACCCCTACGTGCTGCTCAACTACATGGGCAAGCCGCGCGACGTGATGACGCTGGCGCATGAGCTTGGCCATGGCGTGCACCAGGTACTGGCCGGCGGCCAGGGCGCGCTGATGGCCTCGACGCCGCTGACGCTGGCCGAGACGGCGTCCGTTTTCGGTGAGATGCTGACCTTCCGCTCGTTGCTCGAGCAGACCACCGACAGGCGCGAGCGCAAGGCCATGCTCGCCCAGAAGGTCGAGGACATGATCAACACGGTCGTGCGCCAGATCGCCTTCTACGAGTTCGAGCGCAAGGTGCATGCGGAGCGCCGCAACGGCGAACTGACATCCGACAGGCTCGGCCAATTCTGGCTGGAGGTGCAGGCGGAAAGTCTGGGGCCGGCGATAAAGCTGCGCGACGGCTACGAAGTGTTCTGGACCTACATCCCGCACTTCATCCATTCACCCTTTTACGTCTACGCCTATGCGTTCGGCGACTGTCTGGTGAACTCGCTCTACGCGGTCTACCAGAACGCCGAGCGCGGCTTCCAGGACAAATATTTCGAGATGCTGCGCGCCGGTGGCACCAAGCATCATTCGCAGCTTCTGGCGCCTTTCGGCCTCGATGCCACCGATCCCGCCTTCTGGCAGATCGGGCTTGGCGTGATCAGCGGCCTGATCGACGAGCTGGAAGCGCTCGACAACTGAGGCGTCTTGTGTACGCCGTCCCCACCCGCTCAGAACAGTTTAGCCGGAATGCATATTGGGACCACACTATTCTTGGTCTGAATATCTGTTCTTGAATAACTCTCTTTCGTAGTTTTCCCATAGCTTTCCGTAAGCTCTATGATAGCCTCCCCGCCAAGCTCAGCCGGAGCATGCGGGTCGGGCGGGGAAGTCTCAGCCGACCGCGGCGTTCCGGTGCACGCGACGACGGCCATTGGCCATGGCTTGCAAAGCCGATGCCGACGGCTCGACTGAAGCCGGCTGTTCCGCAGGCGGCGGAACCATCATCGAGTAGTCCTTCGCCGAAGGTCATTAAGTCCAATGCCGCGGCAGACGGATCTGACTGGAGAGAGACAATGGGCACTTTTTTCTACATGCTCGTGGCGTTCCTTGTGGGTGTGCTGGTTGGCTGGTTCATCTGGGGACGCTTGCGCGGTGAGCTCGACAGCTTGCGCGGCGACCTCGACCGCACACGCAGCGAGCGCGACCGGCTGCGGGCCGACAGCGATCGCCTGACCGGCGAGTTGGATGCCGGTAGGCGCACCCGCGCCGACCTCGAGCGCCGGCTGCGCGAGGCCTCGACCGGCTCCGGCCCGGCAAAGGCGGCGGCGCCGGCGCCGGCCGCATTGATGTCGACGCCCACCCCTGCCAAATCCGCTCCGGCGGCCAAGCCGGCGCCCAGGAAGCCGGCTGCGGCCAAGGCCGCTTCAAGCGCCGCGAAGACCGGCGCGCCGAAGGCCGCTGCCGCCAAGGCCTCTCCCAAGGCCAGCGCGGCGCCCAGGAAGGCGGCACCGGCGAAGTCCGCGCCGGCCAAAGCGGCTTCCGGCAAACCCGACAATCTGCGTCGGCTGATCGGTATCGGCCCGGTCAACGAGAAGCTGCTCAGGGCACAAGGCGTCACCAGCTTTGCCCAGATCGCCGCCTGGACAGCCGCTGATATCAAGCGGATCGAGGACGTCATGAATTTCGACGGCCGTATCGCGCGCGAGCGCTGGATCGAACAGGCCAAGCTGCTCGCCGCCGGCAACGAGGCGGAGTTCGCCAGGCAGTTTCCGTCGGCCGGAACCGCCAGCAACACCTGAGCGACAGGGCAGATCCGACGATTGCGGCCGGCGGCGCGAACGATGCGCCGCCGGTTTGCTTTTGGCCGCAAGGTCTGCCCACGGATCAGGCCGGAGGTTGGGCCAGAAGTCGGCTTTAAGTGGCAAGGTGCCGCTCCCTCGATTGCGCGCGGCTGGCCCCCCATATAGAGCCATCATTGGCTTCATCGATCCACGCGCCGAGTTCCATGCCCCTGCCCGCCGCAATTTTCCGCAATGACGAAAGCGCGCGCCAGCTCGTTTTCGACCGACCGGACGACATCATCACGGCGCACGAGGCCCGGGATTTCTCGGCCGCGCTCCAGGCGGCCCAGGCCGCGCATGACGCCGGCAAATGGCTTGCCGGCTACTTCTCGTACGAGGCGGGCTACCTGCTGGAGCCGAAACTGGTTCCGTTGCTGCCGGCAGGGCGCCGCGCTCCGCTGGTCTGCCTGGGCGTCTTCGACGCGCCGGTGCAGGAGCCCGTGCCGCCCGGCAAGGCGGCGGCGACCAACGGCCCGATCTTCGATGCAAGGGCGGCATGGTCGTTCGAGGATTACGAGAAGCGGTTCTCGCGGCTGCACCGGCACATCAGGCAAGGCGACTGCTACCAGGGCAACCTGACCTTTCCGGTGCATGCGCAATGGTCGGGCGATCCGCTCGCCGCCTTCGACGCGCTGACCGAACGCCAGCCGGTGAAATATGGCGCGCTGGTTTCGCTTGGCGATCCGGTCGTGCTGTCGCGCTCACCCGAACTGTTCTTCGAGATCGACGCGCTGGGCATGGTCGAGACCCATCCGATGAAGGGCACGGCGCCGCGTGGTGCGACGGAAGCCGACGACGAACGCCAGAAAACCTTCCTGCGCAATGACGAGAAGAACCAGGCCGAGAACCGGATGATCGTCGACCTGCTTCGCAACGACATCTCGCTGATCAGCGAGGTCGGCACGCTGGAAGTGCCCGAGCTGTTCCGCATCGAGACCTATCCGACCGTTCACCAGATGGTGAGCGACGTCAGGGCGAAGCTGCTGCCGGGCCTCACGATCCGCCAGATCTTTGCCGCGCTGTTTCCCTGCGGTTCCATTACCGGCGCGCCGAAAATCCGCGCCATGGAGATCCTGCATGACCTTGAAGGCACGCCCCGCGATGTCTATTGCGGCGCCATCGGCTGGATCGCGCCCGGCGGCACGATGCGCTTTTCCGTGGCGATCCGCACCATCTCGCTCTTTCCCGGCGGCGAGGCCGTCTACAATGTCGGCGGCGGCATCGTCTTCGATTCAACCGCGCAGGAGGAGTATCAGGAGTGTCTCTTGAAAGCCCGCTTCGCGACGGGAACGCCGCCGGTTTCGAATTGATCGAGACCATGCGCTGGGAGCCGGCCACGGGCTTCCTGCGCTTGGAGCGGCATCTGGCGCGCCTCTATGGTTCGGCGGCCGAACTCGGTTTTGCCTGCGACCCGCAAAGGATCGGCGACGTGTTGGGCAAGGCTGTCGATGGCGCGCGCAACGCCTTGCGCACCCGCCTGGCTTTGGCGCGCAGTGGCGACCCGGCCGCCTCGGTCCAGCCCTATGAGCCGCTCGCCGCCGATAAGGTTTGGACGCTGCGGCTGGCGCGCACGAGGCTCGATTCGCACGACATGCTGCTGCGCCACAAGACCAGCCGGCGGCAGGTCTACATGCATGCCCGCGCCGAATATCTCATCACCCAGGCCGACGAAGTGCTGTTGGCCAACGAGCGCGGCGAGATGTGCGAAGGCACCATCACCAATCTCTTCGCCGATTTCGGCGAAGACATGCTTTTGACGCCCCGCCTCGATTGCGGGCTGCTGCCTGGCGTATTGCGCGGCGCGCTTCTGGATGAAGGCCGCGCCCGCGAGGCGATCTACAGCTTTGACGACTTGAAATCCGCCAGGGCGCTCTATGTCGGCAATTCACTGCGCGGCTTGATCCCGGCAAAGCTGATCTGAAGCATGACATCCCTGCCCACCCACACGCCCTATGATGGCTCGTCCAAGCTGTTCACCATCGGGCTGAAGCCGCTTGCCCTGGCCGACTGGATCGAAGTCGACGAACACCTCCTGCCGTTCCTCGCCGAGAAGCGCCGCCTCTATGCCGAAATGCCCGGCAAGGTGTTCGTCGAGGAAGACGGCACGCGCGATGCCCAGCGCGAAGTGCTCGACCTGCTCGAAGCGCACTTGCCGCGGGTATTTCCCGAAACCCATCGGCGTGCCAGTGGCGGGGTCGAGGTGATCGGCGCCGGCGGCAATCCCGGGGGCGACTTCGCCAAGGCGCCGCTTGTCGCGGCCTCGCTGCTCGTCCAGGAAGACCTGATCCTGATGCGCCGCGGCGACGACGGCTGGCGGCTCGCCGCCGGCTCGCTCTGCTTTCCCTCGTCATGGTCGCTGCTCGAAAAATTCGGCAAGCCGTTGCAGCAGATCCATGCGCCTGTGCCGGGTTTTGGCCCGGGCACGCGCCCGGCCGAGCTGATCAACCGCATGTTCGACGGCCTCCAGGGTCAGGCCGTGGAGCGCTACAACTGGTCGATTCAATCGGGCGGTGCGCTCTACCACCCGCTGTCCAATGTCGAGCGCATCGAGCGCGCCGCCAGCCGCCCCTCGCGATTTGCCGATGGCGACGTCAATGCCCACGCCTTCATCCGCGTCGAGCGGCAGACGCTTCGAAAACTGCCCGTCTCGGGCGACATCCTGTTCACCATCCGCATTCATCTCGACCCGCTGGCGGCGTTGGCGCATCACCCCGACCGGGCCACGTTGGCTCCGGCTTTCGCTGCCCAGCTCGAAGCGCTCGACATCGCCCAGCTCGATTACAAGGGCTTGACATCAGACCGCGATCGGCTGGTCGGCGTCCTTAACCAAATGGCGAACGCCGCCTGACCGGCGGTTGGCGCTTTTCACTGGTTTATGACAATGATCTGTGATGTAGCGCATGCCCGTTGGGCGAGAATGCCCGGGTTTTGCACCTGTCTGAAGGAGTGCTCGATAAAATGGCGAATGAAAACTGGCCCGTTTACGGTGAGATCACCGGCCCTGTGGTGATGATCGGCTTCGGTTCGATCGGACGGGGCACGCTGCCGCTGATCGAGCGCCATTTCAAGTTCGACAAATCGCGCATGACGGTCATCGACCCGCTCGGCACCGACCGCGCGCTGCTCGACGAGCGTGGCATCACCTTCATGCAGGATGCTGTTACCGAGAAGAACTACAAGAAGCTCCTGACCCCGCTTCTGACCAATGGCGGCGGCCAGGGTTTTTGCGTCAACCTGTCGGTCGACACCGGCTCGGTGGATCTGATGCGGCTCTGCCGCAAGCTCGGCGTGCTCTACATCGACACGGTCGTCGAGCCATGGCTCGGTTTCTACTTCGATGCCGAGGCCGACAATGCCAGCCGCACCAACTATGCGTTGCGCGAGTCGCTGCTGAAGGAAAAGCACGACAAGCCCGGCGGCGCGACGGCGGTCTCCACCTGCGGCGCCAATCCGGGCATGGTCTCATGGTTCGTCAAGCAGGCATTGGTCAACCTGGCCACCGATCTCGGCCTCGAGTTTTCGGAACCCGCGCAGGAAGACCGCGAGGGCTGGGCGAAGCTCATGAGGAAGGCCGGCGTCAAGGGCATCCACATCGCCGAGCGCGACACCCAGCGCACCAAGAAGCCGAAGCCGATGGACGTGTTCTGGAACACCTGGTCGGTCGAGGGCTTTATCTCCGAGGGTTTGCAGCCCGCCGAACTCGGCTGGGGCACGCATGAGAAATGGATGCCCAAGAACGGCAAGAAACACAAACATGGCTCCAAGGCCGCAATCTATCTGGAGCAGCCCGGCGCCAACACGCGCGTGCGCTCGTGGTGCCCGACGCCAGGTGCGCAATACGGCTTCCTGGTGACCCACAACGAGGCGATCTCGATCGCCGACTTCTTCACCGTGCGGTCCAAAAAGGGCAAGGTTCAGTACCGCCCGACCTGCCACTACGCCTATCATCCCTGCAACGACGCGGTGCTGTCGCTGCATGAAATGTTCGGCGCCGCCGGCAAGGCGCAACCGGTACACCATGTGCTCGACGAAAACGAACTGGTCGACGGCGTCGACGAGCTCGGCGTGCTGCTCTACGGCCATGACAAGAACGCCTACTGGTACGGCTCGCAATTGTCGCTCGCCGAAGCGCGCAAGCTGGCGCCCTACCAGAACGCCACCGGCATGCAGGTCACCTCGGCGGTTCTGGCCGGCATGGTCTGGGCGCTGGAGAACCCCGAAGCCGGCATCGTCGAGGCCGACGAGATGAACTACAAGCGCTGTCTGGACGTACAGTCGCAATATCTCGGACCGGTGAAAGGCTATTATACCGACTGGACGCCGCTCGATAATCGGCCCGGCCTGTTTCCGGAGGACCTCGACCGGAACGACCCGTGGCAATTCCGCAACATCCTGGTGCGATAGCGTCGCGCCACGCATGCCTCACTGCCTTGCAATCGCCCGGAAATCGGGCGATTGAAGGATGCGGACGGGAGCAAGCCGCGTCCATCTGGACGCATGAACTGCGCTCTTGAAACTTGGATGCATGCACCGTGCTTTCCGAAGTCGTTTTCCGATTTCGGGCCGACGGGCGAGGAGAGGATTTTTACATGACCATTGCGCGCACGATTCTTTCGATGAGTGTTGCGGCGGCCACGATGGTGGGGCTGGCCGCTTGTGCAACCAGCGGTCCCGACGAGCCGTCGATAGGGGCCGCGCCGAAGGGCGTCGAAGGCTCCTGGATCGATGCCAAGGGCACCGGTCTTTCGACCTTTGCCGGCGGAACCTTCACCACAGTGGCGACCGACACCGGCCAGAAGCTGTCCGACGGCACCTATACGATGACCGGCGCGACATCGGTCGAGATCCACGGAACCTCGCTGATCCGGCAGACGCCGGTGAGCTTCAATTGCCTACTGGTGTCGACCAGCCAGCTCAACTGCACCAGCGGCTCCGGCCAGAATTTCGTACTGACCCGGCGCGCCTGAACCGCCAGGCATTCAGACCTCCAAGGACGGCGGCCAATGGCCGCCGTCCTTTTTTGTGCCCCGCAGAGATCAACGGGGTTTTGCCCCGATTTCCCCTTGCATGCTCCGGAACGCGATGGGAACATGGCTGAAAAAGCCGGCTGTTATAGACCGGTCAAGCAAGAGCGCTAAACGGCTCTGATCAGCCTATCCGGGAGACGAAGATGAAGAAGCTTGCCGCCATTGCCGCCCTTTCCGCGTCGACGCTGGGCCTGTCGGCCGGCGCATCTTTTGCCGACTACACGCTGAATATCCTGCACATCAACGATTGGCACAGCCGCATCGAAAGCAACAACAAATACGAATCCACCTGCTCGGCGGACGAGGAGACAAAGGGCGAATGCGTCGGCGGCGCCGGCCGGCTGGTCACGGCGATCGCGCAGGAGCGCAAGAAGCTGGAAGGCCAGAACGTGCTGTTGCTCAGCGCCGGCGACAATTTCCAGGGTTCGCTGTTCTACACGACTTACAAGGGCAAGGCCGAAGGCGAGTTCCTCAACGACATGAAGTTCGATGCCATGGCGCTCGGCAATCATGAATTCGACGACGGCGAAACGGCATTGGCGCCGTTCCTCGACATGATCAAGTTCCCCGTGCTCGGCGCCAATGTGAAAGCCAACGCGCAGTCCAAGCTCGGTGACCGCGTCAAGCCGTCCATCGTCGTCGAGGTCGGCGGCCAGAAGATCGGCATCATCGGCGCCGTCACCAACGATACGCCCGAACTCGCCACTCCCGGCCCCAACATCGCCATCGAGGACGACGTCAAGTCGATCACGGCCGCGGTCGAGAAGCTGAAGGGAGAGGGCGTCAACAAGATCATTGCCGTGACCCATATCGGCTACAACAGGGAGCGCGACGTCATAGCGAAGATCCCGGGCGTCGACGTGGTCGTCGGCGGCCACAGCCATACGCTTTTGTCCAACACCGATCCGAAGGCGGCAGGCCCCTATCCGACCATGGTCGACAATCCGGACGGCTACAAGGTACCGGTCGTGCAGGCGGCGTCCTATTCGAAATATCTCGGCGAGTTCAAGGTGGTGTTCGACGACAATGGCGTCGTCAAGTCGGCGAGCGGCGACCCGATCCTCCTCGACAAGTCGATCACGCCCGATCCCGCCGTGCTCGCCCGTATCAAGGAGCTCGGCGCGCCGATCGAAGCGCTTAAGAACAAGGAAGTGGCCGAGACGACCGACGTCATCGACGGCAGCCGCGAGAGCTGCCGCGCCCGCGAATGCGCGATGGGCAATCTCGTCTCCGACGCCATCCTCGACCGCGTCAAGGGACAGGGCGTCGAGATCGTCATCTCCAATGGCGGCGGCCTGCGCGCCTCGATCGACAAGGGCACCGTCACCATGGGCGAGGTGCTGACCGTGCTGCCCTTCCAGAACACGCTTGCGACCTTCCAGATCTCGGGCAAGGACCTGGTCGCCGGGCTCGAAAGCGGCCTCAGCCAGGTCGAGGATGGCGCCGGCCGCTTCCCGCAGGTCGCCGGCCTGAAATACGCCTTCGACAAATCGGCGGCGCCCAATGCCGGCCGCGTCAAGTCTGTCGAGGTGATGGAGAACGGCGCCTGGACGCCGCTCAATCCCGACAAGGACTATCTGGTCGCCACCAACAACTATGTCCGCCAGGGCGGCGACGGCTACAAGGTTTTCGCCGAAAAGGCCAAGAACGCCTATGATTACGGCCCCGGCCTTGAACAGGTGGTCGCCGACTATCTCGGCGCGCACCGGCCCTACACGCCCAAGCTCGACGGCCGCATCACCGAGATCGCCGCGACGACAGCGGCCGCACCTGCGGCGGAGCCCGCCAAGCCAGCCGAAGCAATGCCCGACCTGCCTGCCAACTCCGGCGATATCGCCAAGACGCCGCCGGCCGTGCCGACCGAGGCGGCGCCTGCGCCTGCACCGGCAACGCCTGCCGCTCCGGCAACGCCAGCACCTGCGGAACCGGCAAAGCCTGCCGAAGCCGCCCCGGCGGCACCCGCGCCGGCTGAGCCGGCAAAGCCCGCCGAGGCCGCACCGGCCGAAACCAGCCATGTCATCGTCGTCGGCGATACCTATTGGGACCTGGCAAAGAAGGCCTATGGCGACGGCACCAGGTGGAAAGTAATTTCCGAAGCCAACAAGGGCTACGAGCCGCGCCGGCTTCCGGTCGGCGCGACCTTGACCATCCCGCCGAGGTAATCGTCTTCGCCTTGCGCGCAGGGACACCCGCCCAAAACAGGGCGGGTGTCCTGTTTTTGAGTGGTGCGGCCAGACGCTGCATTGAAAAGCAGCGCGGCATCGCTACTTTCGCGCCGTGTTCGGAGACCCGCAATGCCGCCTTCCACCCCTGTCGACGCCAAGCCCGCGAGAACCGTGGGACCGAGACCGGTCGGACATTCTCCGGCCAAGGCGGGCAAGATCGGCGTCATGCTGGTCAATCTCGGCACGCCGGACGGCACCGATTTCAGGCCGATGTGGCGCTATCTCCGTGAATTCCTGTCCGACCCGCGCGTCATCGAACTCAACAAGGCGATCTGGTATCCGATCCTTTACGGCCTCGTGCTGACCACGCGACCGAAGAAGTCGGGCGCCAACTATGCCAGGATCTGGAATCGGGAGAACAACGAGTCGCCGCTGCGCACCTATACCCGCGCCCAGGCCGAAAAGCTGACCGTGGCATTGCGCGACCTGCCCGACGTCATCGTCGGCTGGGCGATGCGCTACGGCAATCCCTCGACCGCGAGCGTCGCCGAAAGCCTGGTCGCGCAGGGCTGCGACCGCATCCTGACCTTTCCGCTCTATCCGCAATATTCGGCCACCACCACGGCGACTGCCAATGACCAGTTGTTCCGGGCGCTGATGAAGATGCGCGCGGCGCCGGCCGTCCGCAGCGTGCCGCCCTACTATGCCGAACCGGTCTATATCGAGGCGCTCGCCCGTTCGATCGAACGGCATCTGGCGAGCCTCGACTTCGAACCGGAGGTGGTCATCACCTCCTACCACGGCATCCCGAAACCCTATTCCGACAGAGGCGATCCTTACCGCGAGCATTGCCTCGAGACGACACGGCTGCTGCGCGAGAGGCTCGGCTGGGACGAGAAGAAGCTGATCACCACCTTCCAGTCGCGCTTCGGCGCACAGGAATGGCTGCAGCCCTACACCGACAAGACGGTGGAGAAACTGGCCAGGGATGGCGTCAAATCGATCGCCATCGTCAATCCGGGCTTTTCGGTCGACTGCATCGAAACGCTGGACGAGATCGGCCGCGAGGCGGCGGAAACCTTCCATCATGCCGGCGGCGGGAGATTCGCGCACATCCCCTGCCTCAACGACAGTCCAGAAGGCATGGCGGTGATTGAGGCGATGGTGCGGCGCGAACTGTCCGGCTGGATCTGAACCCGGGAACAATGGACGTTCCGGGGCGTTGAGGCGCGCCTTCCGGAGACCATCGATGCCCCGCAAGCTCGACCTCAGAAGCGGCCGGCCAGTCTGGTCCGCCTATCGGGCACCCGCTGTCCCGACAACCGCTCTGGCCCGTGACGCCAAGGCGGATGTGCTGGTGATAGGCATGGGCATCAGCGGCGCCATGATCGCGGAAGCGCTGACGGCGGACGGCCGTTCCGTGATCTGCATCGACCGGCGCGGCCCGCTGAGAGGGTCTACGTCGGCGACCACCGCCCTGGTGCAGTTCGAGATCGACCAGCCGCTGACGGCGCTCGCCAGGATGATCGGCAAGGCTTCGGCGGAGCAGGCCTGGCGGCGCTCGCGCCTGGCTGTTTCCAACCTTGCCGGCCGCATAGCCGAGCTCTCCATCAACTGCCGCCTGAGCCGCGCCCCCTCGCTCTATCTGGCCGGCACCGCGCTCGGCCCATCGCAACTGCGTGACGAAGCCGAGGCGCGTCGACAGGCTGGCATCGCCGCGACCTATCTCGCCCCGGCGCCACTGGCCGCGCGATTCGGCATCGAGCGCGACGGCGCCATCCTCAGCCATGGCAACATCGCGCTCGATCCGCGCAAACTGACCGCCGGATTGCTGCTGAAGGCGCTGGAGCGCAGGGCGCGCCTCTACGCCCCGGTCGAGGCGACCACGATCGAAGACAGCGCCAAGGAGGTCGTCGTCGCCACCAGGGGCGGCCCCACAATCACCGCGCAGCACGTCCTGCTCGCGACCGGCTACGAGTTGACCGACATCGTGCCGGCGGCGGCCCACCGGGTCATCTCGACATGGGCCATCGCCACACGCCCGCAGCCGCGCAAGATCTGGCCGGACGCCGCCCTCATCTGGGAAGCATCGGACCCCTATCTCTATGCAAGGGCGACAGCCGACGGCAGGGTGATCGGCGGCGAAGACGAGGATTTCATCGACGAGGAACGGCGTGACGCGTTGATCGCCGGCAAGAGCCTGAGACTGGCCAGGAAGCTCGGCCGCCTGTTCCCGGATCTCGACACCAGGCCCGATTTTGCCTGGACCGGCGCCTTCGGCACAACGACCACCGGCCTGCCCTATATCGGCGCGATCCCCGGGCATCCGCGCATCCAGGCCGTGATGGGCTATGGCGGCAACGGCATCGCCTTCTCGCAAATCGCTTCCGAAATCGTTTCGGCCGCCATCGCCGGATCGCAAGATTCGGACGCAAGCCTGTTCGCCTTCAGCCATCGGCAGCAGCGACACAAACAATCCCTCATCACCTGATTGTAACGTTGTTGAAACACACTTAACTGTTTGCTGAGGCCGGCTGCGGGAGAATGGCTCCCATGGCTTGCCTTTTGAGGGAGAGCCAAATGGATTTCAGTGGTTTCGATATCGCGATTATTGTTCTGGTCGCCCTTGTCGTGCTGGTGCTGTTCAAAGGCATAAAGACGATCCCGCAAGGCTACAATTATACGGTCGAGCGCTTCGGCCGTTACACGAAAACGCTGTCGCCAGGCCTCAACCTCATCGTGCCGTTCATCGATCGCATCGGCGCCAAGATGAACATGATGGAGCAGGTGCTCGACGTTCCGAGCCAGGAGATCATCACCCGCGACAATGCCATCGTCGGCGTCGACGGCATTGCCTTCTTCCAGATCCTCAACGCGGCGCAGGCGGCCTACCAGGTTTCCGGCCTGCAGAACGCCATCCTCAACCTGACCATGACCAACATCCGCACCGTGATGGGTTCGATGGACCTCGACGAGTTGTTGTCGAACCGCGACGCCATCAACGAGCGCCTGCTGCGCGTGGTCGACGAAGCGGCTCATCCCTGGGGCATCAAGATCACCCGCGTCGAGATCAAGGATATCAATCCGCCGGCCAACCTGATCGAATCGATGGGCCGGCAGATGACGGCCGAACGCAACAAACGCGCGCAGATCCTTGCCGCCGAGGGCCTCAAGCAGTCGCAGATCCTCGAGGCCGAGGGCCGCAAGGAAGCCGCCTTCCGCGATGCCGAGGCACGCGAGCGCTCCGCCGAAGCGGAAGCCCGCGCCACGCAAGTGGTGTCGGAAGCGATCTCCAAGGGAGATGTGCAGGCGCTCAACTACTTCGTCGCCCAGAAATACACCGAAGCGCTGGGCAAGATCGGTTCGGCCACCAACAGCAAGATCGTGCTGATGCCCTTCGAGGCGTCGTCGCTGATCGGCTCGCTGGGCGGCATCGGCGAGATCGCCAGGGAAGTGTTCAAGGGCGACGGGCCGGCCGGCACGCAACGGCAGGTCTCACGACCTCCGGTCGTCAGGCCGAGCGACAATTAATGTCTTTGTGAGTGGATCAAAACCATGATCGACCGCATCGTTTCCGAACTCGGCCCGTGGAACTGGATGGTTCTGGGCTTCGTGCTTTTGGCGATGGAAATCATCGCACCGGGCATCTTCATGCTGTGGACCGGCATCGCCGCGCTGATCGTCGGCGCGGTATCGCTGCTGGTCTGGGATGCGGCCATCTGGACCTGGCAGGTCCAGGTGCTCGCCTTCCTCGCGCTGTCGCTGGTCTCGGCATTGGTCGGCAAGAAACTCATCGGTGGACGCGACGAACCGACCGACCAGCCGCTGCTCAACCGTCGTGGCGCGCAGATGATCGGCAGGATGGCGACGCTGGCCGAACCGATCCGCGACGGCCGCGGCCGCATCAGGCTCGGCGACACGCTGTGGCGCGTCTCCGGCCCTGACCTGCCGGCCGGCACCCAGGTGCGCGTCACCGGCGCCGCCGACACCGATCTCGAACTGACCGTCGAGCGAGTGTGAAACCGGCTCCGCGCTAGTCTACGCGGCGCCGATGCGCAAAAGATCGTGGAGATGAACGAGCCCGACCGGCTTCTTGCCTTCCACCACCATCAGGCTGGTGATGGCTGAATTGTTGATCGTCTGCAGCGCGGTCGCCACCAGCGTGTCCGGCGCCGCGGTCTTGGGGGATCTCGTCATCACCTCATCGACGGTCATCGCCGTCAGGTTGCTGCCTATGTGACGCCTGATGTCGCCATCGGTGACGATGCCGATCAACGCGCCGTCGGCGGCGGTGACCGCTACGCAGCCGAAGCCCTTGCGCGACAACTCCAGGATCGCGTCCTGCATGCCGGTGCCCGAAACGACCAACGGCAACCTCTCGCCGACATGCATGATCTCGCGGATCTGCATCAGGTTGGCGCCGAGCTGGCCGCCGGGATGAAAGGTGCGGAAATGGTCGGGCGTGAAACCCCGCGCCTCGAGCAGGGCGATCGCCAGTGCGTCCCCCATCACCAGTTGCAGCAGTGCCGATGTCGTCGGCGCCAGCCCGTGCGGGCAGGCTTCCGGCGCTCGCGGCAGCAAAAGCACGACATCGGCGGCGCGCGCCAGCGCCGATGTCTCACCGGACGTGATTGCAATGAGCGGGATTGAGAAGCGCCTGGAATAGGCGACGATGCCCATCATCTCCTTGCTTTCGCCCGACCATGACATGGCGATGATGGCATCGTCCCTGGCGATCATGCCGAGATCGCCGTGATTGGCTTCAGCGGGGTGAACGAAAAAGGCCGGCGTTCCGGTCGAGGCCAAGGTCGCGGCGATCTTCGAGCCGATATGGCCGCTTTTGCCGACGCCGGTGACGATGACCCGGCCTTCGATCCGCGAGATCATGTCGACCGCTTCGGCAAACGGCTTCGCCAGCCCGTTTTCGAGCGCCTCGGCCAGGGCCGCCACTCCCGCCTGTTCGGTCGCCACCGTTCTTAGCGCCGAAGCGATAGAGGCCTGTCTGTCCAACGGCTTCTTGTCGAGGGATCGCGCATCCATGGCCGATGCGATTAGCGCTTTGTGCCGCGCCTGTCCAACGGAAATGCCTCTCCTGACCGTCTCGGACAGCAGTCCGGATGAACGAAGCGCAAGCCCACGAATGTCGAGGCCTGGAACAATGAGCGCTTGGAACAGCAATCGCCCTCCGCCTCAACCCTCCGTTAACCATCCCCATTTACGGTTCGGTAAGTATGGCGCGCGCTCGCGCCGCGCAAGCAGTGGTGGCGATGTCCGGGGCCCAGTCAGAAAAGACGAGAAGGCGAAAGAGCAAGGCTGCCTGCGCCTTGCTGCTGGCGACCAGCATCTTCGGGCTGCTGCGCCCGACCCTGTCCTTCGCCCAGGAAACGGAATTGCGCGGCGAGGTCTCGGAATCGGCGATCTTGTCCGACCAGCAGCGCAAGGCGAGACTGGCCGCCATAGCCGGCCAGGGTCAACAGCAGCCGGCCAACGCCGCCGGGCAGGACGACACCCCCTCGCGCACCTATCTGCCCGCCAGCGCCGGCGCTGTTCCCGACGATAGCGATGCCGCCTCGCCCGCCGGGAGCATCTTCGATCCGCCGACGGCAGGTGACGACGCGACCGCCGGCAATCCGCCGCCGCCCAAGCCACGCCTGCCATCGGCCACCAGGCGGGCCAATGCGGACAAGGCCGCCGACAAGGCGAAGACAAAGAAAAAGAACACCACCGCGACGACCGACGCGACCACGACCGCCAGCACGGCGACGGCCGACGATGCCGACGCCATCGGCACCGGCACCGGCACCGACCAGGAGACTGCCAACCGCCGCGCCGTCACCATTGACAGCGTCGACCGACAGAAGCTCGATCCGGGCGCCGAACGCACGGCTTCCATCGAAGGACAGAAGACGAAAGCCGAGGACGATCCGTTCGCCGCACCAGGCGTCAAATGGGGCTCTTTCGTCATAAGGCCGACGCTGGAACAAGGCCTGACCGCCACCTCGAACGGCGATTCCAGCAGTGCCGGCAAATCGGCGCTGCTGTCCGAGACGGCGCTGCGCTTTTCCGCTGCCTCCGACTGGCGCGAAAACTCCGCGACCATTGACGGTTATGGCCTCTTCCGCGAAACCGTCTCGGGCTACCCGGTTCACAATGAGCAAGGCCGCATCGAGGGCCAGCTCAATGTCGACCTCGACAACGAGCAGCGCGCCGTCGCCAAGCTCGGTTACGAGGCCGTGCCGGAATCGGCCTCGTCGCCCGACGCCATTGCAGGCGTCAGCAAGCAGCCGCTGCGCCAGACCATCGACGGCAGCCTCGGCATCGAAAAGGATGTCGGCAAGGCGCAATACACCTTAACCGGCGCGGTCTCGCACGACTTCTACGGCGACGCCAAGCTTTCTGACGACACCTCGCTGTCGCAGAAGGATCGCAACTCCACGCTTTATACGGCGACCTTGCGCACCGGCTACGAAATCTCCCCTGCCCTTACGCCTTTCACCGAAATCGAGCTCGGGCGCAGGGCCTATGACCAACGCTTCGACAACGAAGGCTTCGAGCGTTCATCGACGCGGCTCGGTGCCCGCGCCGGCCTCGAGCTCGACATGGGCGAGAAGCTCGCCGGCGAGTTCTCGGCCGGCTGGCTCCGGGAAGCGATCGACGACGACCGCCTGGGGGCGATTGCGGGTGCCACCGTGGATGCCGACCTGAAATGGTCGCCCGAACGCGGCACCACGATCGGCCTGACCGGGCGGACCACGGTCGAGCCCACGACCACCGCAGGTGAAAGCGGCGACATTCTCTATTCCGGCCGCCTCACGGCCGAACGCCAGATCCGCGCCAACCTGACCGGCAATGCCGCGCTGGGCCTGGACTGGCGCGATTATATCGGCATAGACGGCCATGACAGGGTGCTGAGCGCTGAAGCCGGGCTGACATGGTGGCTGAACCGCTATGCCGGCCTCACCACCCGTGCCAGGACCGAGAAGCTCACCAGCAACCTGCCTGGCCGCGACTACACCGCCAACAGCATCTATCTCGGCTTGAAGGTGCAGCGGTAAAGCCCGGCCACCGTGCCAAGCGCCGTGCCTCCAGACGTCGGCGAGTCAGCCCCTTATAGCGCCGCCCCGAGGCGCTCCGAAGGCGCCATCTCGTCGAGAAGCCTGCGGATGACGCCGGCCATGCTCTGGTTCATGTCGTTGCGCCAGAGCGCGAAGGCCACATTGGCCTCGACGAACCCTTCCGGCGATCCGCAATCGAAGGTGCGGCCCTGAAAATGGTAGCCGTAGAAGGGCTGCTGCTTCTCCAGCTTCAGCATTGCGTCCGTGAGCTGGATCTCGTTTCCGGCGCCCTTCTCCTGGCCTTCGAGGATTTTGAAAATCTCGGGCTGCAATATGTAGCGGCCATTGATGTAGAGATTGGAGGGCGCGGTGCCGGTCTTCGGCTTTTCCACCATCTCGGTGATGCGGAAGCCATGATGGGTGGCTTCGCCCCGGCCGACGATGCCGTATTTATGGGTCTCGGCGGGATCGCATTCCTGAACCGCGATGATGTTGTTGCCGGTCTCGGCATAGAGGTCGACCATGTCCCTCATGCAGCTCTTTTCCGACTGCATGATCATGTCGGGCAACAACAGCGCGAACGGTTCGTCGCCGACCAGTTCGCGCGCGCACCAGACGGCATGGCCAAGTCCGAGCGGCACCTGCTGGCGGGTGAAGCTGGTCTGTCCCGGCGCAGGCTGCAGCCGTTGCAACCTGGCGAGCTGGTCGTCCTTGCCGCGCTGGGCGAGCGTATCATAGAGTTCGAATTGGATATCGAAATGATCCTCGATGACCGCCTTGTTGCGGCCGGTGACGAAGATGAAATGCTCGATGCCCGCCTCGCGCGCCTCGTCCACCACGTATTGGATGACGGGCCGGTCGACGACGGTAAGCATTTCCTTGGGGACGGCCTTGGTGGCCGGGAGAAACCGCGTGCCGAGACCTGCGACTGGGAAAACTGCCTTGCGAACTCTCTTCATGCCTTCAATTATCCGTTTGCAGGCCGGCTCCGCAATCCCGCGCCGCGACATTTTCACGCCGGAATTGAGGATTATCGGGCGGATGAAGGGAAACTTCCACCGGTAGAAGCATCGAGGCGCCTTTTCGTTCCAGGGGCGGCCTATGGTAAACCAATTCCTAACCTGGTTCGGCGATGAATGGTCTTTCCCAAGACGGAGAAGGAGGAAAAGATGTCCGTTCGCAATGCCGCAAAGCGTTTCACCAGCGTCATGACGGCCGCCAGCCTCTCGCTCGCCATGCTGATGCCTGCCGGCCCGGCCTTCGCCGATGCCGGTTTCCGGCAATGGGTCGCCGGCTTCCGCGCCACCGCGGTGCAGGGGGGCGTTTCCGGCGCCGTCTATGACCGGGCCTTCAGGGGCATCGACGAACCCGATCCGGTTGTACTGGAAAAAGCCCGAACCCAGCCGGAATTCACCGCGCCCGCCTGGGATTATTTCGACAACCGCGTCCACGACCAGTCGGTCGCGGTCGGCCAGCAGATGGCCAGGAAATGGAAGCCGTGGCTGGACAGGATCGAGGCCAGGTTCGGCGTTGACCGCAACGTCCTGCTGGCCATCTGGTCGATGGAATCCAACTATGGCGAGATCCTCAAGCGCGACGACATCATGCGCAATGTCGTCCGCTCGCTGGCGACCCTGGCCTATGGCGATCGGAAGCGGTCGAAATATGCCCGCACGCAACTGGTCGCCGCACTGAAGATCCTCCAGACCGGCGACATCGACGAGAGCCACCTCACGGGATCCTGGGCGGGCGCCATGGGCCAGACCCAGTTCATCCCGACCAGCTACCAGCACTATGCCGTGGACATGGACGGCAACGGCAAGCGCGACATCTGGAATTCCATTCCCGATGCCCTGGCGACATCAGCCAATCTGCTCAAGAAGAATGGCTGGCAGGCAGGCAAGACCTGGGGCTACGAGGTGGCCTTGCCGGCCGGCAAGCTGCCCGCAGGTTCCAGGACGCTGGCGCAATGGCAGGCGCTCGGCGTGGTCAGGGCCAGCGGCAAGCCGTTCAGGAATCTCAGCGACAAGGCGACGTTGAAAGTGCCGGATGGCCGCGGCGGCCCCGCTTTCCTGATGATCAGGAATTTCTCGGTCATCAAGGCCTACAACAATGCCGACAAATACGCGCTTGCCGTTGGCCTTCTTGCCGACGAGATCGCCGGCTCTAACGGCCTCGTACAGGACTGGAAACGGCCTTTCACCAAGCTGACGTTCGAGGAACGGCAGGAATTGCAGAAGCGGCTTTCCCAGCACGGCCTTTATGATGGCAAATTCGACGGCAAGATCGGCGACGGGTCGAAGTCGGCCATCATGGCCTATCAGGCAAAGGTCGGCTTGACCCAGGACGGCTATCCGAGCATGGAAGTGCTCAAATGGCTCAGGCAAAAATAGGGCCTGTCATGAACTGGAGCAATTCCAGGAAAAGTGTGAACGGTTTTCCGTCCGGAGTTGCCTCAAAACAAAGAGTCTAGGGAGGAGCGATTGGCTTGGGCTGCGCGCATCGGGACGTTCGTTCCCCGCATGCTGGTGCTGTTCCTGGCCGTCGCCGTGCTCGCCATCGCCATGGCAGGCGCCTTCCATGCGCCCGCCATGGCGCAGGAGCAGCAAAGCCGCGGCTGGTCATTGCGTGACCTTCTGTTCCCGCGCCGCAGCGAGCGGATCGAGCCGCCGCTGGACATCCAGAAACCAAGGCCCAGGCCCAAGACAAAAAAGCCGCGCGCGCCGCGTCCGCCCGCGGAACCGGAAACCCCGATCGCCGAGAAGGCGCCGGACGCCCGTGCCGTCCTGGTGGTCGGCGATTTCATGGCGGCCGGGCTCGCCGAAGGTCTCGACACCGCCTTTGCCGAGAATACCGGCGTCAGGATCGTCGTTCGCTCCAATGGCTCGTCGGGCTTCGTGCGCGATGATTTCTACAATTGGCCGGAACAGATCAAATCATTGATAGAGACCGAAAAGCCCGCCGCCGTGGTCGTGATGCTCGGTTCCAACGACCGCCAGCCGATGAAGGTGGGGGATGTGCGCGAGCAGCCCCGTTCCGAGGCTTGGACCAAGGAATACGAGCGTCGCACCGAAGCGTTCGGCAAGGCCATCGCCACGGCCAAGGTGCCTTTCCTGTGGGTCGGCATGCCGGCGTTCAGGGTTTCGAAGATGACATCCGACATGCTCGCCTTCAACGACATCTATCGCCAGGCGGCCGAAAGCCATGGCGGCGAATTCGTCGATATCTGGGACGGATTCGTCGACGAGAACGGCGCCTTCGTCACCAGTGGCCCCGACATCAACGGCCAGCCCGTGCGGCTGCGCTCCGATGACGGCATCAACATGTCGAAGGCCGGCAAGCGCAAGCTCGCCTTCTATACCGAAAAGCCGCTGATGAAGGTCCTGGGCCTGGCCGCGCCGGGAAGCGTCGCCCCGACCGCTGCTCCTGCCGGCGCGCCGGTCGAGGCGCCGGCGCCGGCCGCCGCTCCCATCGTCATTGACCGCACCGCGCCGATGCTGCTCAGCGATCCCGCGCTCGACGGCGGCACGGAACTGCTCGGCGCCGGACCGCCCGCGAAGGCCAACCCGGGCCTGCCCGGCGAAAAACTGGTGGTCGAGGGCAAGGCGCCGGTGGCTTCGCCCGGCCGCGCCGACGATTTCGCCTGGCCGCCCAAGACAAATCCAGCGGCCGCGGCTGGCACGACGACGGCCATCACTCCTTAGCAGCGCGGAGAGCCGAGACCCTTTCGGAACTCGCTCCTGCGAGTCATATGATCGGAGCGGAAGGTACTTTTGGGTACCTGAGCACCGGAAGCGCAGAAAACGCCTTCAGATGGCCGCAGGAGGAGAGTTTCCCAACGGGCTCAGCGGGGCAGGACGCTCGAACCCATTAATGCCTCGTCGATCGAACGCGCTGCCTGGCGACCCTCGCGGATCGCCCAGACCACCAGCGACTGGCCCCGGCGCACGTCACCCGCGGCATAGAGCCTGTCGACGCTGGTCCGGTAGTCGCGGTCATTGGCCTCGACATTGCGGGAGCGCCGGCTGTCGGTGACGATCTTCATCTCCCCTTCGAGCTCCGACACCACGCCGGCCATGGCCGGCCCGGCAAAGCCGATGGCGATGAAGGCGAGATCGGCGCGGATGACGAACTCGGTGCCGACGATCGGCCGGCGCTTGTCGTCGACCTCGCAGCATTTGACACCGGTCAGCTGGCCTTCCTCGCCGATGAATTCGAGTGTCGCCACCTGGAATTCGCGCTCGGCGCCCTCGGCCTGCGAGGAGGAGGTGCGCATCTTGGTCGCCCAGTAGGGCCAGACGGCGAGCTTGTCTTCCTTCTCCGGCGGCTGCGGACGGATGTCGAGCTGCGTGACGCGCACGGCGCCTTGGCGGAAGGCGGTGCCGACGCAGTCGGAAGCGGTGTCGCCGCCGCCGACGACGACGACATGCTGGCCGCTGGCGATGATCGGGTGCGACGGCCACGCCACCGACTGGATCGGCTCGCCGCCGACACGCCGGTTCTGCTGCACCAGATACGGCATCGCGTCATAGACGCCGCCGAGATCGTCGCCGGGGATGTTGGCCGCGCGCGGGGTCTCGGATCCGCCGCAATAGAGCACCGCGTCATGCTCGGCGAGCAGTTCGGCCACGGGCTTGTCGATGCCGACATTGACGCCGCAATGGAAGGTCACGCCTTCGCCCTGCATCTGCTCGATGCGGCGATCGATATAGTGCTTCTCGATTTTGAAGTCGGGAATGCCGTAGCGCATCAGCCCGCCTGGCCGGCTCTCGCGCTCGTAGACATGGACATCATGGCCGGCGCGGCCGAGCTGCTGGGCGGCGGCCATGCCGGCTGGGCCGGAGCCGATGACGGCGACGCGCTTGCCCGTCTTCCTCTCCGGCGGATAGGGCCTGATATGGCCGGTCTCGTAGGCCTTGTCGGCGATCGCCTGCTCGACCGTCTTGATGGCCACCGGAATGTCCTCGAGGTTCAGCGTGCAGGCTTCCTCGCAAGGCGCGGGGCAGATGCGGCCGGTGAATTCGGGGAAATTGTTGGTCGAATGCAGGTTGCGGATCGCATTGTCCCAGTCCCTGTTATAGACGAGGTCGTTCCAGTCCGGGATCTGGTTGTGGATCGGGCAGCCGGTCGGCCCGTGACAGAACGGAATGCCGCAATCCATGCAGCGCGCGGCCTGTTTCTCGACCTCCTTGTCCGACATCGGCAGCGTAAACTCGCGGAAATGCCGGATGCGGTCGGAGGCCGGCTGATACTTGTGCACCTGCCGGTCGATCTCGAGAAAGCCTGTTACCTTGCCCATAGTCCAGTTCCTGCTGTCCAGATGGTGCGGTTTTCGCCGCACCCGTTAACCTCTTCAGGCAGCCGTGGCAACCTTCCGCAAGAGGTCAAATTGTCAGTGACATGGAGCCGGGAAGCCTGGGCTTCCCGGCCTTTGCGAAGATCTATTCGGCCGCCACGCTCATGCGCATGCGTTCCATCTCGATCAGCGCGCGGCGGTATTCGACCGGCATGATCTTACGGAATTTCGGCCGGAACCCCGCCCAATTGTCGAGGATCTCGCGGCCGCGCACCGAACCCGTATAGTGCACGTGGTTCGAGATCAGCTGATAGAGCCGCTCCTCGTCATGGCTGGTCATGTCACCCGAGACGTCGACGCGGCCCTTGTGGTCGAGGTCACCGCCATGGTGCAGCAGCTTTTCCATCAGGTCGTCTTCTTCCGGCACCGGCTCCAGCTCGACCATGGCCATGTTGCAGCGCTCGGCGAAATCGCCCGCCTCGTCCAGCACATAGGCAACGCCGCCCGACATGCCGGCGGCGAAGTTACGGCCGGTCTTGCCGATGACGACGACGATGCCGCCGGTCATGTATTCGCAGCCATGGTCGCCGACGCCCTCGACGACGGTGACGACGCCCGAATTGCGCACCGCGAAGCGCTCGCCGGCGACACCGGCGAAATAGGCCTCGCCTTCGGTAGCGCCATAGAGCACCGTGTTGCCGACGATGATGGACTCGGCCGCGACGATCTTGGCTTCATCCGGCGGCCGGATGACGATGCGGCCGCCCGACAGGCCCTTGCCGACATAGTCGTTGCCGGCGCCGACCAGCTCGAAGGAGACGCCGCGGGCCAGGAAGGCGCCGAAGGACTGGCCGGCCGTGCCGGTCAGCTTCACCTGGATCGTATCCTCGCGCAGGCCCTTGTGCTTGAAGCGCTTGGCCACCTCGCCCGACAGCATGGCGCCCGCCGAACGATCGACATTGCGGATGTCGACCTCGATCTTGACCGGCTGCTTGGCCTCCAGTGCCGGCTTGGCCAGCTCGATCAGCTTGCGGTCGAGCACGTCGTCGATCGGGTGCTTCTGCCGCTCGGTCCAGTGCACCGCCTCATGGGGCGCATCCGGCTTGTAGAACATCTTCGAGAAGTCGAGCCCGCGCGCCTTCCAATGCTGGATCACGTCGCGCTTTTCCAGGAGATCGGCGTCGCCGATGATCTGGTCGATATGGGTGAAGCCCATTTCGGCAAGCAGCCCGCGCACCTCTTCAGCGACATAGAAGAAGAAGTTGATGACGTGCTCGGGCGTGCCCTTGAAGCGCTTGCGCAGCACCGGATCCTGCGTCGCCACGCCGACCGGGCAGGTGTTGAGATGGCATTTGCGCATCATGATGCAGCCGGCCGCGATCAGTGGCGCGGTCGAGAAGCCGAACTCGTCGGCGCCGAGCAGCGCGCCGATGATGACGTCGCGGCCCGTGCGCAATCCGCCATCGACCTGCAGCGCCACGCGCGACCTGAGACCGTTGAGCACCAGGGTCTGGTGCGTCTCGGCAAGGCCCATCTCCCACGGGCTGCCCGCATGCTTGAGCGACGTCAGCGGCGAGGCACCCGTGCCGCCATCGTAGCCCGAGATGGTGATGTGGTCGGCGCGTGCCTTGGCGACACCCGCCGCGACCGTGCCGACGCCGACTTCCGACACCAGCTTGACCGAAATGTCGGCCACCGGGTTGACGTTCTTCAAATCGTAGATCAGCTGCGCCAGATCCTCGATCGAATAGATGTCGTGATGCGGCGGCGGCGAAATCAGGCCGACGCCCGGCGTCGAGTGCCGGACCTTGGCGATGGTGGCGTCGACCTTGTGGCCGGGCAACTGCCCGCCCTCGCCGGGCTTGGCGCCTTGCGCCACCTTGATCTGCATGACATCGGAGTTGACGAGATATTCGGCCGTCACGCCGAACCGCCCGGAAGCGATCTGCTTGATCGCCGAACGTTCGGGGTTCTTGCCGCCGCCGGGCAGCGGCAGATAGCGGTCCGCCTCTTCGCCGCCCTCGCCGGTGTTCGACTTGCCGCCGATGGCGTTCATGGCGCGCGCCAGCGTCGTGTGCGCTTCCCTGGAGATCGAGCCGAACGACATCGCGCCGGTCGAGAAACGCTTGACGATCTCGGCCGCGGGCATGACGTCGTCGAGCGCGACCTTCTTGCGGCCGGTTTCGGCGGCCATCTTGATCTTGAACAGGCCGCGAATGGTCTGCGCGCGCGCCGTCTCGCTGTCGATCTGCGCGGAATACTCCTTGAAGGTGTCCCAGGAACCCTGACGCACGGCATGCTGCAAGGTGGCGACGGCGTCGGGCGACCACATATGCGCCTCGCCGCGCATGCGGAAGAGATATTCGCCGCCGACGTCCAGGCTGTTGCGCAGCACCGGATCGTTGCCGAAACCATCCGTATGGCGCCTGAACGTCTCCTCGGCGATCTCGTCCAGCCCGACGCCTTCGATCAGCGTGGCGGTGCCGGTGAAATACTTCTCCACGAAATCGGTCTTCAACCCGATGGCGTCGAAGATCTGCGCGCCGCAATAGGACTGGTAGGTCGAGATGCCCATCTTCGACATCACCTTGAGGATGCCCTTGCCGATCGACTTGATGTAGCGAGAGACGACTTCGTAGGCGTCGACCTCTTCAGGCAGTTCGCCGCGCTTGTGCATGTCGAGCAGCGTGTCGAAGGCGAGATAGGGATTGATCGCTTCGGCGCCGTAGCCGGCGAGGCAGCAGAAATGATGCACTTCACGCGGCTCGCCGGATTCCACGACGAGCCCGACCGACGTGCGCAGCCCCTTGCGGATCAGATGGTGATGCACCGCGGCCGTCGCCAGAAGCGCGGGAATGGCGATGCGGTCCGGTCCGAGCTGGCGATCGGACAGGATGATGATGTTGTAGCCGCCGGCGACCGCCGCTTCCGCCCGCTCGCAGAGGCGATCGATGGCGCCCTGCATGCCGGCCGCGCCCTCGATCGAGGCATAGGTGATGTCGATCGTCTTGGTGTCGAACCGGTCTTCGGTATGGCCGATGGAGCGGATCTTTTCGAGATCGCCATTGGTCAGGATCGGCTGGCGTACTTCCAGCCGCTTGCGGCGCGAACTGCCGACCAGGTCGAAAATGTTGGGCCGCGGCCCGATGAAGGACACCAGGCTCATCACCAGCTCCTCACGGATCGGGTCGATCGGCGGGTTGGTGACCTGGGCGAAGTTCTGCTTGAAATAGGTGTAGAGCAGCTTTGATCTGTCCGACATCGCCGAGATCGGCGTGTCGGTGCCCATCGAACCGACGGCTTCCTGGCCTGTGGTGGCCATCGGCGACATCAAGAGCTTGGTGTCTTCCTGGGTGTAGCCGAACGCCTGCTGGCGGTCGAGCAGGCTGACATCCTTGCGCAGCGCGCGCGGCTCGACCGGCTTCAGGTCCTCCAGGATGAGCTGCGTGTTGGCGAGCCAGGTCTTGTAGGGATGCCTGGTGGCGATCTCCGACTTGATCTCCTCGTCGGAAACGATGCGGCCCTTGGCGAGATCGATCAAAAGCATGCGGCCGGGCTGCAGCCGCCACTTCTGGACGATCTTTTCCTCCGGCACCGGCAGCGCGCCGGCCTCGGAGGCCATGATGACCCGGTCGTCGTCGGTGACGATGTAGCGCGCCGGGCGCAAGCCGTTACGGTCGAGCGTGGCGCCGATCTGGCGCCCGTCGGTGAAGGCGACCGCGGCCGGCCCGTCCCACGGCTCCATCAGCGCCGCGTGGTATTCGTAGAAAGCCTTGCGGTCGG
The DNA here is from genome assembly GCF_020165515.1 of Mesorhizobium sp. BR1-1-13. Classification (NCBI taxonomy): domain Bacteria; kingdom Pseudomonadati; phylum Pseudomonadota; class Alphaproteobacteria; order Hyphomicrobiales; family Phyllobacteriaceae; genus Mesorhizobium; species Mesorhizobium sp. BR1-1-13. The sequence continues at coordinate 253,983 of NZ_JAIUIH010000006.1, read as the reverse complement.
CGTCCATGAGCTTGTTGCCAGCCCAGGCTTCCGGGATCAGCATCATCATGGCGTGGCTGAGACTGTACCCGCCTTGGAACAGGAACTCGAGCGCATTGTCGAAACATGCGGTGTCGGACTGGCCCTCATAGGAGATCGGCCAGAGCTTGGAGATGTTGTTACCGAACAGCTCGGAATCGACCGACGCCTGGCGCGCCGCCATCCAGTTGTTGTTGCCGCGCACGGTGTTGATCTCGCCATTGTGCGCGACCATGCGATAGGGATGCGCCAGCTTCCACGACGGGAAGGTGTTGGTGGAGAAGCGCTGGTGGACGAGGATCAGCGCCGTTTCGAAGCGCGGATCGGACAGATCCTTGTAATAGGCTCCGACCTGATAGGCCAGGAACATGCCCTTGTAGACGATGGTGCGCGCCGACAGCGACACGCAGTAGGCGCCGATGTCCTTGTTGTCGTTCTCGGCGTAGATGCGGCCCGATATGACCTTGCGCAGCAGATAGAGCCTGGCTTCGTACTCCTCGTCGTCGGGAATGTCGGCCGTGCGGCCGATGAAGACCTGCCGGTGGAACGGCTCGGATGCCACGATATCCGGGGCCTTGGAGAGCGACGAATTGTCGACCGGCACGTCACGGAAGCCGAGCAGCGGCAGCCCCTCGGACTGCGCCGATTCGGCAATGATGTCCTCGACATGGGCGCGCAGCGCAGCATCCTGCGGCATGAACCAATGGCCGACGCCATACTGCCCCGCCGGCGGCAGCTCGACGCCCTGCGCGGCCATCTCCTCGCGGAAGAAGCCGTCGGGAATCTGCACCAGAACGCCCGCGCCGTCGCCCATCAGCGGGTCGGCGCCGACGGCGCCGCGATGCGTCAGGTTTTCGAGCATGGAAAGCCCGTCCTCGACGATCGTGTGCGACCTCGCGCCCTTCATGTTGACGATGAAGCCCACACCGCAGGCATCGTGCTCGTTGCGCGGATCGTAAAGGCCCTGGGCGGTCAAACCGGTGCGGCGGGTATTGGTCAGGGTTTTGACGGCTGCCGCTTTCGTCTGCGCGGCCTTGCCGTTCGTCGCAGCGTGCGTCAATTCCGTCATCGTCCTGTCCTCCATTCCGCGTCCTTGCGGGCGCTGGTTTGCCTCGGGAAGCGCATTGCTTCCCCTTCATCCTTACTGCACGTCTTGCGAAATCCTTGCCGAACCATGCGGCTCACCGCGCGGTTCGCATCCGGTATCGTACAGGCCAGAGCACGGCCGTCCACCTGTCGCTCGCGGCAAAAGCCGGAGAGGCTTAGAATACGCCAATCCAGCCTGTTTTGCGCGACAAAATAAGACAGCACTACTGTCCTAAATTTTTATGGCAGAAAAGCCGGGCGCATACAAGACCGATTCACAAAAAACTTCGGCGTTCAGCGACACAAAGTTTCGTGAGATGTCCCCCAAACGCAAGCTTCGGTCCCTGCCGGTTTTCGGCAGCTCGCTGGCTTTACCCGTTTTCTGGCGTCTGGCCCTTGCGAGCCAACCATGAAACCGGTCAAGGTTGCAGCGATTTTCCCAGCACAGGCAGATGCATGTTCTTCGCTTCCGACAATTGGGCAGGCGCCCACTCCAACATCGCCTCCGGCCTCTCGGCCCACGCCGGCGGCTTTTCCACTGCCTATGGCGAGGGCGCGCTCGACCAAGCCGTCTCCCAGCGCTTCAGCGAAATCTTCGAACGCGAGGTGGCGGTGTTCTTCGTGGCCACCGGCACCGCCGCCAATTCGCTGGCGCTGACCGCCTACAACAAGCCCGGCGGCATTTCCTTCGCTCATCGCGAATCGCATGTCATCGAAGATGAGTGCGGCGCGCCGGAATATTTCTCCGGCGGCTCGCGGCTGCATGCCGTCGACGGCGCGCTGGGCCGGATCGATCCGTACAATCTGGAAACGGCGATCGGCCGTTTCGCCGGCGAGGTGGTCCATTGGGGCCGGCCGATGACGGTCTCGATCACCCAGTCGACGGAGGTCGGCACCGTCTACGGCCTGCATGACATCGCCGCGATCTCGGCCATCGCCCGGCAACATTCCGTGCCATTGCATATGGACGGCGCCCGCTTTGCCAATGCACTGGTCGCGCTCGACACGACGCCGGCCGAAATGACCTGGAAAAGCGGCGTCGACATCCTGTCTTTCGGCGGCACCAAGAACGGATGCTGGTGCGCCGAGGCGATCGTGCTGTTCGATCTCGACCGAGCCCGGGAATTGGCCTTCCTGCGCAAGCGCGCGGCCCAGCTGTTTTCCAAATCGCGCTTTATCGCGGCACAGTTCGAGGCCTATTTCCGCGACGGCCTGTGGCTCGACACCGCCAGGCATGCCAATGCCATGGCTGCCCGCCTTGCCGCGGCGATCGAGGATTCCCAAACGGTGAAACTGGCCTGGCTGCCGCAAGCGAACGAGGTATTCGCGATCATGAAAAAAGCCGAAGCGGACAGGTTGCAGGCGGCGGGGGCTGTTTTCTACGACTGGCATAGGCCGCATGGCTTCGAAGGCCATATCGGCGAGGACGAATTGCTCTATCGCTTCGTCACCAGTTTTGCGACGACGTCAGAGGAAGTCGACCGCTTTGGCCAGTTGATCGCAGGATAATTGCCATTCCCGGCAAATAAAAAGAAGCGGCGCCTTCCGGCGCCGCTTCCCGTCTCGGGAGGAGACTTAGGGATTACGCAGCGGTCTTGGCCTCGATCTGCTTGGCTTTGGCCGGAGCCGAAGTGATCGCGATCTTGCGCGGCTTCAACTCCTCGGGGATGTTGCGCTTCAGGTCGACGAAGAGCAGGCCGTTCTTCAGCGTGGCGCCCACGACCTCGACGTGGTCGGCAAGCTGGAATCGGCGCTCGAAGGCCCTGGAGGCAATGCCGCGATAGAGCAGTTCGGAACCCTCGCCGGTGCCCTCATCCTTGCGCTCGCCTTTCACGGTCAGCACATTGCGGTGGGCCTCGATCGAGATCTCCTCGTCCGAGAAGCCGGCGACAGCCATCGAGATGCGGTAGGCATCCTCACCGGTGCGCTCGATATTATAGGGCGGATAGGTCTGCGCGCCATCAGGCTGCGCAAGCGAATCAAGCATGGTGAAGAGACGGTCGAAGCCGACGGTCGAACGATAGAGCGGGGAAAAATCAACGTGACGCATGGTGTGTTCTCCTGTTGAGCAACAAGGTTTGCGTTTGGCCGGTGCGAAACCCGTGAGCGGCGTTCCGGTTTGACCAGCGACCCCGACATTGGCGGCCGCAATCCACATTTGGGGACCGGGCAAAGCCATTTCAAGATTTTGCCTCCCGGTAAAAATCGAGGATGAACGGCAGATGAACCGGCGCTTTTGCGCGCGTTCAGACAGCCGCCGCTAGACTGCTCTCGACATCAAGGACAAGCGGCGCCGGATTTGCATGAACCGGGCGCCGCGACGAGGCCGAACCGGGTGCAACGTCCCTTCCTCCCGGATCGACAGGGGCCGGAAGCGCGCTCAGAGCGGCTTCCGGCCTTCCCTGTTGCCGATCCGACGCCTCCCGGAATTCCTTTGCTTTTGGCCCATGGACGGCTATCAACCTTGGCGAGGCCGGCCACGACAGGCAGGCATGCGAGACGCCGAGCACGAAGCGCCGAATGACGGATCCCCTCCACGAAACGCCCCCTTTTCCCGAAACTCCCCTTTTTCATGAAACTGAGGGCAATCCGCGACCGGAAAACGCCACCGGCGGCTTTTTCACCGCACGCGACGGCAAGAAGATACGCTATGGCCTGTTCGCCGCGGTCGCCCGCCCGATGAAGGGCACCGTGGTGCTGCTGTCCGGCCGCAACGAGTGCATCGAGAAATATTTCGAAACCATCCGCGATCTTGCGGCGCGCGGTTTTGGCGTCGCCACGCTGGACTGGCGCGGCCAAGGCGGCTCCGACCGGCTGATCCGCGATCGCCAGCGCGGCTATATCAGGTCCTTTCGCGACTACACCGCCGACCTTGAACAATTCTTCGAGGAGATCGTGCTGCCGGACTGCCGCGGGCCGTACTACATCCTTGCCCATTCGGCCGGCGCCGTGATCACGCTGCTTGCTTCGCCCTCCATGGTCAACCGCGTGCGGCGCATGGTGCTGATCGCGCCGTTCTTCACCTTGCCCGACCTGCCGGTCTCGATCCGGACGGTCCGCCGCGTCTGTTCGCTGTTTTGTGCCCTGGGCCTTGGCCGACTTTACGCTGCCTGGGGGCCGCGGCCGAAGGTGACCGCTCCCTTCGACACGAACAAAGTGACGACGGATCCGGAGCGCTATCGGCGCAACACCAGGATCTACGAGGATCACCCGCAACTGGCACTGGGCGGCCCGACGATCCGCTGGCTGAGGGCGGCTGCCGAAGCCGCGGAAGCGGTAAGCGATCCCGAATTCATGGCCGGCATCCGGGTCCCCCTGCTGGTCATCGCCGCCGGTAGCGATCAGGTCGTCTCGACCAAGGCCGTGGAAGCCTATGCCAGGCGTCTGCGCCTCGGCTCGCTGCTCATGATCGACGGCGCGCGTCACGAGATCCTGCAGGAGGCCGACATCTACCGCGAGCAATTCCTCGCCGCCTTCGACGCATTCATTCCCGGCAGCGACGACCCGACGGCCTGATGGCGCGTATTGCCGAGCCGGCGCCGGTTCATGCCTGGCGGGCGAAACTCCATGATCCCGATTGGTAACCCCCGCTATCCGCTGACAACGCCCATTCCCGGCACGCCCGCGTCTTGCACGATCAATGTCGGACGATGATCGCGCCGACGCCTCGGCAGTTTTAACGGCTACGCATGCTTCTCAATTCGGCCGTTCGGCCGGAGGCAGCTCGACGCCTGGTTCCCGTTCAGGCGCCGGGCGCTAATTACCGTCCGCAGAGGTCAGTCGACGGGATCGGGAGGAGCGGTCATGAACGCATCGGACACGCTGCCACGCCAGGGCCATCGCCTGCTGCAGCTCGGCATCGCCCTCCTGCTGTTTTCGTCATTCGAAGGGTTCGCCATCCCATACCTCGCCGCACCGCGGCTCGGATTGTCGGTTCACACGCTCAGCGCCTTGCAGGGCGTCCTGCTGCTGGTCTTGGGTCTCGTCTGGTCCAGGCTCAATCTCGGCGTCGCGATGTCGCGGATTGCGTTCTGGTTCCTGATCTATTCAGCCTTGGCCATCCTGGCGGCCTATGTGATGGCCAGCCTCTGGGGGGCCGGCAACGAGACGATGCCGCTGGCCGCAGGAGCCGCCCATGGCAGCGCCTTTCAGGAATACGCGATCAAAAGCATCGCCTATTCGTCCGCGCCGACCGGTCTCATCGCTTTCGCGCTCATTCTATGGGGCCTGCGTCTCTCAGACGCCTAGAGCCTTTGCACCAATCGGACAGGGCACCGGATGCTCAGCCGCGCAGGGCCGCCATCGCCGCCGCATGAAGCTCGGGCGTCGCCGCCGCCAATATGTCGCCGCCATTCTCGGCCGGCCCGCCATCGAAGGTGGTGACCACGCCGCCCGCCTTCTCGATGATGGGGATCAGCGCCACGATGTCATAGGGCTTCAGTCCGGGATCGGCGACGATGTCGACGCTTCCCGCGGCGACCATGGCGAAGGCGTAGCAGTCGGTGCCGTACCGGGCGAGTTGCACCTGCCTCTCGAACTGGTCGTAGCGCAGGCGCGCCTCGCCCTTGAACAGCGCCGGCGTGGTGGTGAACAGCGTTGCTTCAGCAAGGCTCGTCGTCTTGCGTGTGACCAGTTTGCGCGGCCCGCCCGGCCCCTCATAGTGGGAGCCGGAGGCGTTGGCGTAGAAGAGCTCGCCGGTGAAGGGCTGCGACATCAATCCGGCAACAGCATCGCCCTCCACCGTCAATCCGACCAGCGTCCCCCACACCGGAAGGCCGGAGATGAAGGCGCGCGTGCCGTCGATCGGATCGATTACCCAGACATGCCTGCTGGAAATATTCTCGCTTCCATGTTCCTCGCCGAGAATGCCATGGTCCGGATATTGCGCCGATATCAGCGCCCGGATGGCACGCTCGGCTTCGCGGTCGGCTTCGGTGACAGGATCGAAGCTACCCTTTTCCTTGTTGGCGACCGCACCCTGGCTGCGGAAGCGCGGCAAGGTTTCCGCCGCCGCCGCCTGCGCGATGCGGCGCATGAAATCGATGCTGATGTCCAACTGATTCTCCCGCATTGCAGCATGCCCGAGCCCACGTGTGCCGCCAGTTCCGCGCCAAGACAAGGGTGTTCAAGGATTTTCGCCGCGCCGACTGTTGCCAGAATAACACGCCAGCGCCACCGAAACGCAATTTCCACATCACTCTGAATTAAAAAGGCCGGTAGGTCGCTTGACATTTGTGCAGCGCACCATACCCTTGATCTCGGACAGGGTTTCCTGTCCATGCCCTCCTTGGGCGTTTCCTCCCTAGACTTCGACCGTATCGTGCAAACGATGCGGTCTTTTTTTCGCCGCCAATTCCAATCCCCACCAATCCCGATCCATGTCGCCCGAGATTATGCGGCGGCTGGGGGATGGCGCCAAATAATGAAACAGGCTCTGTTCACTCCGCGGCCAGCGGCAGATCCATGAAATGGTGGTCGGGCATGGCCATCAGGTCGGCCGAAAATCGCGCCAGGTCGTCGGCCAGTGCGTCGAAGCCCGCCGCTTTCTCGAATGTCCGCTCGTTCATATAGAGCCCGCGATTGACCTCGATCTGCAGCGCATGGAGATGGCGCGCCGGGCGACCGTAGTGTTCGGTGATGAAGCCGCCGGCATAGGGTTTGTTGTGGGCGACTGTATAGCCCATGGCGTTGAGCAGGCCGATTGCGGTCTCGGTCAATGCCGCGGTGGCTGAGATGCCGAAGCGGTCCCCGATGATGAAATCGGGCCGCAGGCCGCTGTCGCCGACACGGATGCTCGCCGGCATCGAGTGACAGTCGATCAGCACGGCAAAGCCGAAACGCGCGTGGGTTCGCGTCAACAGCCGTTTCAGCGTCTCATGATAGGGTTTGTAGACGGCCTCTATGCGGGCAACAGCTTCGGCCAGCGGCAGGCGGCCGGAGTAGATGTCGAGGCCTTCACCGACCAGCTTCGGAACGGTGCCGAGCCCGCCGGCCACGCGCGCGGAACGGATGTTGCAGAAGGACGGCACCGGCTCGGCGAACATGCGCGGATCGAGTTCCCACGGCTCGCGGTTGACGTCGAGATAGGCACGCGGGAAATTTGCCGCGAGCATCGGCGCGCCAAGCGCCACCGCGCCGCCGAACAGCTCGTCGACATAGCAGTCCTCGGACCGGCGAATGGCGTTGCGGTCCAGCCTTGCCATGGCGAGGAAGCGCTCCGGATAATGGCGCCCACTGTGGGGTGAGTTGAAGAGGAAGGGGACGCGCTGCTCGGCGCCCGACCGGATTTCGAAGGGGGGAACGACCGAAAAATCCTCGGCTGCCGTCTTCAATTTGAACGAACCCGAAAACACCAATGCATCATCGGATGAAAGTGCCATCTTGAGGGGCGCATGTCCAGCATTTCGGCGCCGGCGCCGCCTTTCCGAATGCGGATTATGCCGCGCCTCGTTCACTTGATGTTTACCCTCACCTCCTCATATACAGGATGGTTAACGGCCCTGCCTTTCGGCAGAGTCCGGGCGGGTGATTCGGACGGGATACCATGGCACGCATTCTTCTGGCGGAAGACGACGACGATATGCGTCGCTTCCTCGTCAAGGCGCTGGAGCGCGCCGGTTACCAGGTCAGCGATTTCGACAACGGCGCCAGTGCCTATGAGCGGCTGCGCGAGGAACCGTTCTCGCTGCTTTTGACCGATATCGTCATGCCGGAGATGGACGGCATCGAGCTGGCCCGCCGCGCCACCGAGATCGATCCCGACCTCAAGGTCATGTTCATCACCGGTTTCGCCGCCGTTGCGCTGAACCCGGATTCCAAGGCGCCGAAAGACGCCAAGGTGCTGTCGAAGCCGTTCCATCTGCGCGACCTCGTCAACGAGGTCGAGAAGATGCTGCAGGCGGCCTGAGCCGTTTTTGCCCAAGGCATCGACGACTATCGGCCGGTGCGGCAAAACGGAGCCTTCTTTCCCCTTTCCTGCTATTGACGCGCCGGATCAAAAATGGTGTATGCGCGGCTTCGGATGGGCGTGTAGCTCAGCGGGAGAGCACTGCATTGACATTGCAGGGGTCACAGGTTCAATCCCTGTCACGCCCACCATCCTTTCAATAACTTAGCTAATCCCTTGTGTCTCTTGGCACAGAAACGGGGCTCGAAGAGGGTGCGACTGGTGCTCTAGGCCAATCGCGCGTAGGCTTGCTGTGGCAACTACCGGAAAGGGATTGCTTCGATGCGTGAGCGTGGTGCATGACTGAGCTTGTCGGCCCGCATGGTCTTCTCACATACGTTCTCGCCTATGCAACGTTTGTGCCGGCTTTGGCATTCATTGGTCTGATCGGATATGTCGTCCTGAAAGACTTGCCGATTATGGACCGACAGGGCCGCTATATGAGTTCGTTCTTCCAAAATCGAAAGAGAGAATGGAAGGTGATTCTCTCCCTTTGGCTTGTCACTGCCGCGCTATTGATTGGCGCTGCCGTATCGTCGAAACTCTAAACCTCGGCCGCGTTCTTCTGAAAGTCGACGTGGTGGCCGTAGGCCTTATCTTGGCTGACATCCCGAGCGCGCCGGCTGCTTCCCAGGCATCCACGCCCTTGAACATCATCCAGGTTGCGCGTGTGTGGCGTAGAACATGCGGGGTGATCGCTGTCCGGTGACGGCCGGATCTAGCCAAGCGTTTCCGATGGCCATGTCCCAGGCGGTGCGCACGGAGGCTACGCCTCGACCGATGTAGCTGACGACATGCAGATAGACCGCCACAGGTTCGCCGGCCTGCCTGGCGGCTTCATCCCGAGCATTGTCGTCGATGAGCTTCCAGCGTCTCAGATGGGCCCTAATCCGCTTGCCAAGCCGCACCGGCGGTTGACGCTTGTTCGTTTCAGCAACGCCCTCCCCTCGCCGATGCATGACACCGCGCTGGCTACATTGCAGGGGTCACAAGTTCAATCCCTGTCACGCCCACCACCCTTTCAAAGACTTAGCTTCTTGTGCCGATTGGCACAGAAACGGCACGAAACGCCCACTGAGCGCCTGAATAGTGCCCTTCAGTATTCCGATGGGGGCCGATCCGTGACAGCTTGTGTGTTGCGCCCGATATGATGGGCGTCAGGAAAGCCGAACGGAACACCCAGCGCCGTGAGAGGTTAGGCGGCACGCTTCCCTCCGCCCTCCGTCGGCTCAATAGTCTCCGCTCGCGTCGAAGCGGGCTTTCTGCGTTTTGGGCATCTACCTCCAATTGCCGACCGAATCGCTCTTTCGGGTGACTTTCTTAAAGGAGTGAACTGTTCAAATCTGGAGTCTCTCTAAGCGGGAGGAACGGATGGGCAGCGATTTCGAGGCCGCACGACGACACCTGAAGCGCGCGCGTCAGTGCCTTCATGGGGATGATCAAGTGAGCAGAGAGACGGTTGAGAAAATCGATGAGATGATCATAGCCCTGGCCGCGGAGGAGTGCTCTTCGTTTGGCTTCCTCTTCCCCTTCGGCCATCGAACGACGCGGAACTCTGAGGCCGCCTCGTCCAAGGTATAGCTCTGCCTGCTGAAGGCAACACTCACGGTCCGTCGAAGGCCCCGCTGGCTCCGGCCGGCCGGCTCTTCGAACTTGCCGGAGGCGGTTTCGTCTCGCTGGGTGAAAAGGCCGGAGCCGACAACCGCTCCGGCCCTGTTCCGTCGTCAGTCATTGCAGCTGTCGTCGGCCTTTGCCGCCGCGGTCTTGTCGCCATGCTGCTGCGCCTCGATATCCTGCTGCGATGTTGCGAGATTCTTGTCACCGCCGCCTTCCGCCCCTGCCAACGGCATTGTGCTGCCATCCTTGGCGGCCGGTTTGCCGGCACTGTCCTTGGCCTTCGGAGTCTCCAAGGGCGCGTGAGTGCCATCTTTCGAAATACCGGCGGTCTGTTGGGTGTCGGCGCCGGTGTTGGCAGCCGATTTGTCCGGACATGCCGCGATTGCAGAGCCCGCAGAAAACGACACCGCAAGCGCGATTACCAATGAAGCCATTTTCATCATGCTCGTCCTTCTGTTTGAGTGCCCTGTGGGTGAAACTAACGGCGCTTTTCTTTGTTCCGGACCGCGTCGTGTGTCGTCATCGACGCACCGCAACCGGCACGCTGATGCCACGGCGACAGCGCCAGAAACTCCACGGAACCGTTCGCCGACTCCCTTGTTATGCGGCGGAAGGGATACTCACCAGGAGATGAATGATGAAACGACTTCTTCTCGCTTCCGCCGTAATGATTCTTTCCGGCGGCCTTGCCCTGGCGCAATCGAGCAATACGACGTCGGGCGGATCCTCCTCCACGACGACAACGATGCCGACGGATCAGAACACGGACTCGACCACGACCAAGTCGACCAACTCCAACTCCGCGAAGGATTGCGCACCGGGCCAACAGACAGGCAGCGCCAAGGAGGCAGCTCCCGGTCAGCAGGATACGAGCGCCAAGTCCGCGGCCCCTGGCCAGATGAAAACGACGACGGAAGGTTGCTGACCGCATTGCCGCTGATGTCTCGACCCGCAACCTCGGCTTCCAGGTGCTTCGCGTCAGCTGGAAACCACCTGCTGGGCTGATGAAACTTCGGCCCGTCGGCTCCGGCGGCGGGCTTTTTGTTTGCCCGTGCAATGATCCGGAAATGCAGCCGTGGACTCGGTGATCCCCTACGCAAACGTGACCCGGTTCTCTGAAAAGTGACTGACGGTTGTTCGCCTGGACGCGATAACGTTCCTCGACATCAGGAGGAACGCCGTGAAGCTCAATTCGCAGCAGAAGAAAACCGTCCTTGCCTCTTTCCTGGGCTGGACGCTCGACGCTTTCGATTTCTTCCTTCTGACATTCCTGCTCACCGATATTGCGTCTGAATTCCAGACCGACGTCCCGGCGGTGTCAAAGGCGCTCTTCCTGACGCTTGCGACGCGCTTCATTGGCGCGTTCTTCTTCGGCATGCTGGCAGACAAATTCGGCCGCAAGCCCATCCTGATGCTCAACATCGTCAGCTATTCCGTGATCGGCGCTTTGGCCGCCTTCTCGCCCAATCTCGGCATATTCCTGGCGCTGCGCGCCCTGTTCGGCATCGCCATGGGCGGCGAATGGGGACTTGGCTCCTCGCTTGCCATGGAATCCATTCCGCCCAGCGCCCGCGGCATGGTCTCGGGCATCCTGCAATGCGGCTATCCGGCCGGCTATCTCCTGGCGGCGATCGTCTATGGCCTGCTCTACCAGCAGACGATCGCCGGCTACACGATCGGCTGGCGCGCCATGTTCCTGCTCAGTTTCATCCCGGCCCTGATCGTCCTTTTCATCCGCTCGCATGTTCCGGAATCGCCGGCCTTCGTCGAGGCGCGGAAGACCGCGAGGCCCGGCATGCTGGAGACGCTGCAAAAGCACTGGGGCGTCGCCCTCTATGCGGTCGTGCTGATGATGTTCTTCAACTTCTTCAGCCACGGCACGCAGGATCTCTACCCGACATTCCTCAAGAAGCAGCATGGCTTCGACCCGCACACGGTGAGCTGGATCACCATCGTCGCCAACATTGGCGCCATCGTCGGCGGCCTGGCGTTCGGCGCGCTGTCCGAGAAGATCGGCCGCGTCAATGCGATCACGCTCGCTTGCCTGATCGCCTTGCCGTCCATCCCGCTATGGGCCTACAGCTCGACGCCCTTCATGCTGGCCATCGGCGCCTTCGTCATGCAGGTCGCCGTCCAGGGGGCCTGGGGCGTCATTCCGGTGCACCTCAACGAGCTCTCGCCCGGCGCGGTGCGCGCGACCCTGCCCGGCTTCATCTACCAGGCCGGCAATCTCGCGGCCTCCTATGGCGGTCCCTATCAGGCGGGCATAGCTGAGGCTCCCGGAGGCAGCTACGGCTACGCGCTGGCGCTGTTCGCCGGCGTGGTCGCCGTCTGCATCATCATCGTCATCCGCTTCAGTCCGGAACGGCGCGGCCAGGTGATGACCGTGCTGGACCACGACGTCAGCCGAGTCTGAGCGCCACGACGCCGGCGACGATGCTGAGCGCGGCGGCGCCGCGCCAGCCCGTCATCTTCTCGCCGAGCGCGAACACCGAGATCACCATGGCGAACAGGATGGAGGTCTCGCGCAGCGACGCCACCGAGGCGATCGGCGCCTTGGTCATCGCCCACATGACGATCCAGTAGGCAGCGCCGCTCAGCACGCCGGTGAACAGCCCCGCTTTCCAGTCCCGCGCCAGCACCGGCAAGGCCCGCGGTCCACGGAAGATCAGGCACAGCACCAGCGCTCCAAGCGCATCGCACACGAACAGCCAGGCGGCATAGCTCTGCGCCGTGGTCGCCAGCCGCGCCCCGCTGCCGTCGGACAGCGTGTAGCTGGCGATGAAGATCGAGGTCCCCAGCGCAAAGCCGACCGCGCGCAGGTTCAATCGTTCCAGATGCGCGCCGCCGCGAAACGACATCACCAGCGTGCCGGCCGACAGCAAAAGGATACCCAGAATGGCGAGCGGCGCCGGCACTTCGGCGACCACGAACATACCGCCAAGCGCCGCCAGCAAGGGCGCGGTGCCGCGCGCCAGAGGATAGGTCTGGGCGAAGTCGCCGGCCTGGTAGGCGCCGATCAGGAAGGTCCGGTAGCCCATGTGGAAGACGACGGAGGCGATGATATAGGGCCAGACTTGCGCCTTCGGCACCTCGACGAAGGGCAGCACCAGCAGTGCGGCGGCGCCCATACCGAGCGTCATAAGCGTGATCGACAGGAAGCGGTCGAGATGGACCTTCACCAGCGCGTTCCAGATCGCGTGCATGGCGGCCGCGGCAAGCACCGCGAAGAAGACGAAAAGCGTCATTTGGGGCTCATCCGCCTCCTGGGCCGGCGGGCGTTTCGAGATCGATGTCGATCCTGACGGGAAAATGATCGGAAGCCACTTCGCCAATTTCCGAGCTGACGGAGCGCACCCGCCCGGCAAACAGGCCGCCGACGAAGCAATGATCGAGCCGGCGTTTTGCCAACCTGCCGTCGATGATCTTCTCGTGCGTGTGGAAGTCATCCGCCGGTTCAATCGCCACGGCAGCGGCATCGACGAACCCGTCCAGATAGGCGGCACCGCGATGATAGGGCGTACTGCCGACGATGCGGTGGTATTCGGCGCTGCCCGGCTCCATGTTGAAATCGCCCATCCAGATCGCCGCCAGCGGGTTCTCCGGCTCGGGCCCGCCATTGCTCCAGTTGCGCGCCGGCTCGTCGTCGGCCCCGCTCCATGGCCCGCCATCGGAGGGCGCCCGGCGATGCTCGGCGAGCAGATAGTCGATCTGCTCCAGCCGTTCTTCAGCCGCGATATGGGCGAGATGCAATGAAAGCACCCGCACCGGACCCGCCGGCGTGCGGATCATGCATTCGAGCGCCGCGTTGCGGGTGTTGAGCGGTCGCAGCGTGCGGCGCATCGGCAGCGCATGCAGTCGCGACCAGACGATCGGCAGCTTCGACAGCACCATGGTGCCGAACTGCCGGCGCCGGTTGATGATGCGGCCGTCACGCTGTTCGCTGGCATCCATGTCGAAGGCCGGGCCGTAAACCCAGTGATAATCCGGCAGCAGGCGCGAAAGCAGCTCCGGCTGGTCGTCGAAATTGCTGCGCTGCCAGTGCCGCTCGACCTCCTGCAATGCGATGATATCGGCGCCGGCAACAATGCGCGCGGCGCGGGCCGGATCGTAGAGGCCGTCGCTGCCGAACCCGTATTGGATATTGTAGCTGACCAGCTTCATTGCTTATCCGGCTCAGTTTGGTGACGGCAGTAGCGTTTCGACGGCGACCTTGCAATGGACCGCCGCGGCGGCCCGGCTGGGCCACGACGCAAAATCCCCTCGCCTACGTCGTCAGCGGCTGGAACCGTCCCGCCGGGGAAGCCGCCAGCTCCGACCAGTCGATTTCTTCCTCCAGGCGGTGATAGGCCTCGTCACCGATCGTCCCGTTGCGGCGAAGTTCTTCCAGCGCGTCGCGCTGGCGCTTGATGGCATAGAGCCGCAGCCGGTCGTACTCGGTTGCTGCCTGCGCGTCGTCGGGGTTCTTGGCGATCTTGCGCTGGGCGGCATACTGCTCGCGCACCGCCGCGGCCGCCGTCGAGGTCTTGCCGCTCAATATGTCGAGTGCCGCTTGCATGATGGCGACACGGGCCTGCGCGACCTCACGGTCTATGGTCTCGTCCGGTTCGAGACGAAGCAGGCGCAGCAACGGCTTCAGGCTCATGCCTTGCAGGACAAGCGTGCCCAGCACGACGCAAAAGGCGGTGAGCACGATCGGATCGCGGCCGGGAAAGTCCGCCGGCAATGCGAAGGCAGCCGCCAGCGTCACCAGGCCGCGCATGCCGCACCAGCCGATCAGCACCCCGCTGCGAAACGACGGCACCTCTTGCCGCTGCTCCGCATTGCCGAAGCGGGCAAGCCATCGGATCAGGGCGCCGCAGCCCAGCACCCAGGCAAGGCGGGAAACGATGACGACGGCGAGGACAGTCCCTGCAAACAGGAACGCCTCGGACTGTCCCTGCTCGGCCAGGCGACCGACGATCAGACGCGCCTGCAGGCCCATCAGCACGAAAGCAAGCACGTTGAGCACGAACACCGCCGTCTCCCAGACGGAATAGGAGCTGACGCGCTTTCTGGCCGACATGCGCCGCGGTGCGGTGCGCGCGATGGTCATGGCATAGACCACGATGGTGATGATGGCCGAGAGCCCCAGCCTGTCAGCCAGGATCCAGACGCCGAACGTCCCGGTGAACTGCACGACGGTGCCGCTCGCCGCATCTTCGATACGTCCAAGCACCGCCTGGGACAGGCGGCCGAGCAGATAGCCCGCGGCCAGGCTGCCGATGGTCGACAGCAGGACCATCGGAACGGCACTGCCCAAAAGAACGGGACCGGCGGCGGCAGCGATCGCGATGCGGTAGATCAAAAGCGCGGTGGCGTCATTGAGCAGGCTTTCGCCCTGAAGGATGGCCGTGATGCGGTGCGGCACCTTGAACTGCCCGAGCACGGCGCTCGCGGCAACCGCGTCCGGCGGCGCCACGATGGCGCCGAGGGCTATGGCGGCGGCGATCGGCAGGCCGGCCATTTTCCAGCCGACCAGGGCCACGACGGCGGTCGTGAAAACGACCGCGCCAAGCGCCAGCAGCACAAGCGGCAGCCTGTAGCGGTTAAGATCGCGCAGCGATGTGTCGAAGGCCGCGTCGAGCAGCACCGGCGCAATGAACAGCGCAAGCGCCAGTTCCGGATCGATCTCGATCGTGGGCGCGCCGGGCAGGAAGCCAAGGCCGGCGCCCGCCAGCGCCAGCAAGGCGGGGTAAGGAACCTGCAGGCGCCGCGACAGCGCCGTCAGCGCGACGGCGATCAGCAGGAGGATAAGGGTGAGCTCAAACAGCGCCATGGCTCATCGTAGCGGCGAAGCAGAGCTCTTGGCAGTGGCAAAGCGGCAAGATGCTGTTGATTGTCCAATAGGAGTGCATCGTCCGGCATCTGGACCGGTGACCGGATCGGCAGGGCGCTCCGGCCGCGTCAGTGCAGCACCAGCAGGTCACCCGACGAGAAGGAAATCTCCGCCTTCTCTCCGACGGCCGGCGGTGGCGTCGTCGAACTGTTGAACGTGTCGAGCGAGACGGTGTTGCCGCCGATGCCGACCCGGACCCGGATCACCGAGCCGAGAAAGTGCACTTCGGAGATCTCGCCGGACAGGCTTGAATCGCGACCGGGCTGGCGGCCGAGCGAGATGGCTTCCGGCCGCAGCGCCAATGACAGCGTGTCGCCGGACTTCGAGCCGTTGAGCCTGCCCTTGAGCGAGACTTCCTCGGTGTTGACACGAACCTTGCCCGACGCCGCGTCGGTGACGGTGCCTTCCAGCACGTTCAGCGTACCGACGAAATTGGCGACGAACTTGGTTGCCGGCCGGTTGTAGATCTCAAACGGCGTGCCGACCTGCTCGGCCTTGCCGCCATACATTACCGCGATGCGGTCGGAGATCGACAGCGCCTCTTCCTGGTCATGGGTGACGAAGATGGTGGTGATGCCGAGCTTCTTCTGGATCGAGCGGATTTCCTCGCGCAGCGAGACGCGCACCTTGGCATCAAGCGCCGACAGCGGCTCGTCGAGCAGCAAGAGCTTCGGCTTCGGTGCGATGGCGCGGGCCAGCGCGATGCGCTGCTGCTGCCCGCCCGAGAGCTGATAAGGATAGCGGTCGGCCATCTGCGGCAGCTTGATGATGCCGAGCATTTCGGCGACACGGGCGTCGATATCCGCCCTGGACATGCCGGCGACTTTCAGTCCGAAGCCGATGTTCTGCGCCACGGTCAGGTTCGGGAACAGCGCATAGGCCTGGAACACCATGCCGACATTGCGCTGGTTCGGCTTCAGCCTGGTGATGTCCTTGCTGCCGACGACGATCTTGCCGGCCGACGGCTCCTCGAAGCCGGCGACCATGCGCAGCACGGTCGTCTTGCCGCAGCCTGACGGGCCGAGGAAGGAGACGAACTCGCCCGGTTCGACGTCGAGATTGAAATCCTCGACAACGGTGGTGGCGCCGAAGGATTTTCGCACATGCTGGATGGAGAGGAATGGCTCGGCCATGGCTTTTTCTTTCGGGTCAGTTCGGACGATTAGCCGATTTCGGCGCGAAGCGCGACAGGATCTGGATCAGCGACATGCAGCCCCAGGTGATGACGAAGGCGATGATGGCAAGGGCCGCCGGCTCATAGGCGCGGTTGGCCCCGACATTCTGCAGGTACGGGCCGAAAGCCGGCCGGTTCAGCAGGCTCGCCATCGTGAACTCACCGATGACGATGGCGAATGTCAGGAAGGCGCCGGACAACACCGCAATCAGCACATTGGGAAGGATGACGCGGGTGATGATCGTGCCCCAGCCGGCCCCGAGGATCTGGGCTGCTTCCGTCAACGTCCGCACGTCGATGGTTCTGAGCCCCGTATCGACGGCACGATACATATAGGGCAGCGCCAACGTCGCGTAGCCGATGACCAGCAAGGCATTGGTTCCCATATCAGACCCGAGGAACGGCAAGGGTGAATTCGAGCCATACATTCTGATATAGCCGAAGACGATGACGATGGCCGGAATGACCAACGGCAAAAGCGTGATGAACTCGACGATCGGCCTGAGCTGCGGCAGCCGCAATCGGATCCAATAGGCTGCCGGCACCACGATCAGCACACCCAGAATGATGGTGAAGATGGCGGCGACCACCGAATACAGGAAGGTCGCCTGGAAACGCGCGTCGCCGAGCACGATCCGATAGGCGTCGAAGGAATAGGCGCCGCGCCGCATGCGCATGGAAAATTCCACTGTCGCGATCAGCGGGATGAAGAAATAGGCCGCGCCGAGGATGAAGACCACCCAGGCCCAGAATTTGCCCGACTTCATTTCAGCCACCTCTCGGAACGGGTCCGGAACCAGATGTAGAAGACATTGGCCAGGCCGGTGATGACGATCATGCCGAAGGCGATCGCGTAGCCGAGATGGGCATTGTGCAGCACGTCGCCGCGGATTTGCGCGTAGAGCAGGATCGGCACGATGTTGAGCGACGAGCCGGTCAGCGCATAGGCGGTGGCGATCGCCCCGAAGGCGTTGGCGAAAAGCAGGATCACGGTGCCGAGAAAGCTCGGCCAGATCACCGGGATGACCACGATCCGCCAATATTGCGCGGTGGTCGCGCCAAGCGTGGCGGCAGCTTCACCCCATTCCTTCTTCAAACCGTCGATCGCCGGCGTGATGATGACCACCATCAGCGGTATCTGGAAATAGACATAGGTCAGCGTCAGGCCCCAGAAGGACAGGATGTTGAAGCCGTGGGCATAGATGTTGAGGCCGAACACGGTGTTCAGGATCACCGTGGCAAGACCGAGCCGGCCGAGGGTCGCCAGGAAGGCGAAGGCCAGCGGCACGCCGGCGAAATTGGAGGCAACGCCGGAAAAGGTCAGGGTGGCCGAGCGTATCCAGTCCGGCAGCCCGCCGCGCACGATGGCGATGGCGATGGCCAGGCCCGCGAAAGCGCCGATCAGCGCCGAGGCCAGGCTTACCTTGATCGATATCCAGTAAGCGGCAACGATCGACGGCTGCGCCAGCGCCACGATGTTTTCGAGCGTGAATTCGCCGGCATCATTCTGGAACGCGCCCAGCATCAGATAGAGCGTGGGCAAAATCAGGAACATGATGGCGAAGATGAAGAACGGTGCGACGCCGAGCCATTGCGTCGGCAACCGCAACGCGCGTGCCTCCGCGGGCGGCGCGGTCTTGCCTGCGGCATCGTGATTGGAAAGCGAGAGATCGGTCATGCGCCGGCTACCCTCTTCGAGGGGAAAACCGGGCGGCGCGAGGCCGCCCGGTGGATTTCAACTGTTACTTGACGTTGGCACCGACAACGGAGTCCCAGTTCTTGGTGACGGCTTCCTTGGCCTTGCCCTGCTCGTCCAGCGTCGGGAACACCGCCGAAGCATAGGCTTCCGCCGGCGGCAGCTTGGCCAGGACGTCCGCCGGGATCTTGCCGTTCTTGGCGAGATCGTTGAAGCGGATCGGGTGGCAATAGCCCTTGAGCCAGCCGATCTGGCCTTCGTCGGAATAGAGGTATTCCATCCAGAGCTTGGCTGCGTTCGGATGCGGCGCATAGGCGCTGATCGCCTGGACGTAGACGCCGGCGACGACGCCGGTCTTCGGCACGACGACGTCGACCGGGGGGTTGCCCTTCAGCGTGTCACGGCCGGCGAGAGCGTTGTAGTCCCAGTTGATCAGGATTGGGGTCTGGCCCTGGGCGAGTGTCGCCGGCTTGCCGATGACCGGTACGAAGTTGCCGGCGGCATTGAGCTTCTTGAAGAAGTCGAGGCCGGCGGTACCCGCGGCTTCGCCAGCCGCGGCGCCACTCGAAAGGCCAGCGGCGTAGACCGCCTGGATGGCCTGGTTCGAAGCGCGCGGATCACCCGCCAGAGCCACCGAATTGGCGAATTCCGGCTTCAGCAGATCGGCCCAGTCAGCAGGCGATTCCTTGACCAGATCCTTGTTCACCATCATCGCCAGAACGCCGTAGTAGTCACCGTACCAGGCGCCGTCGGCATCCTTGGCGCTGTCGGGGATCGAGTCCCAGGTCGACACCTTGTAAGGCATCAGCAGGCCATCGGCCTTGGCGGTCGGGCCGAAGGACAGGCCGACGTCGATGACGTCGGGCGCCTGCGGGCCCTTATTGTCCTTGTTGGCCTTGATCGCCTCGACCTCGTCGCCCGAACCGGCGTCGGGATTGAGCTCGTTGATGGTGATTTCCGGATATTTCGTCTTGAACCCGGCGATGACGTCGCCGTAGCCGCACCAGTCATGCGGCAGCGCGATGGTGGTGAGCTGGCCTTCCGCCTTCGCGGCCTTGACGAGATCGTCCAGCGGAGCCGCGGACGAAATCACCGTCGACGCAAACAGCGCCGCGGCCGAAAGGGAAAGCACTTTCCCCGTGAATTTGAACATGTGTTCTCTCCGTTGAACTGACGCCGTTGGACGCCTGCGATGCGGTATCGTTTTCGTGTGACAGCCAGATGAAAGCTTTATGAAACCCCACCGCTGGCAGCACGAAAGTTAACTCCTTTTAATCGACGGTAGCAATTAGCCCCCACTTAATTTTCCGGCTAATTACTTTTTGCTTCGCACTTCACCCTTTCCCCTTGGTTGCCCCTGATTTTCCAGATCAATTTTACCCTGAAAGCGGTATCACACCGTGCCGGCGATTGCATTTTCGAGCAGCGTCAGCGCTGCTTTCTTGGTCAGCTTGACCGGGTTGCCGCCGGCTGTCGGATCGACCACCGCCATATCGGCGATCAAGGCCTTGCGCTTCTTGTCCATGTCGAGCCCCTTGATCAGGCCCGGCAGCGCATGCGGCACCTTCAATTCCTTGCGAAGCTTTATGACAGCCTTGGCGAAGCCATCGAAGCCGCCCCTTATGCCGCAATAGGCGGCGAGCCGCCCGATGCGGTCCTCGATCGCCGCGCGGTTGAAGGCGAGCACATAGGGCATGAACACCGCATTGGTCATGCCGTGATGGGTGTCGTAGAGCGCCCCAATGGGATGCGACAGCGAATGGATCGCCCCCAGCCCCTTCTGGAAGGCTGCCGCGCCCATCGCCGCGGCGCTCATCATGTTGGCTCGGGCGACCAGATCCCTGCCGTTGGCATAGGCCTTTGGCAGGTTCTCGAAGACAAGCCTGATGCCTTCCACGGCGATGCCGTCTGCCATCGGATGGTAGCCAGGCGCGCAATAAGCCTCGAGGCAATGGGCCAGCGCGTCCATGCCGGTGCCCGCGGTGATGAAGCCCGGCATGCCGATCGACAGCTCCGGATCGGCAATGACGATCGCCGGCAGCAGCTTCGGATGGAAGATGACCTTCTTGGTGTGGGTCGCCTCGTTGGTGATGACGCCGGCGCGGCCGACTTCGGAGCCGGTGCCGGCCGTGGTCGGCACCGCTATGATCGGCGCGATCGCATCCGAGTTGGCGCGTGTCCACCAGTCGCCGACGTCCTCGAAATCCCAGACCGGCCGCGTCTGTCCCGCCTGGAAGGCGATCAGTTTGCCGAGGTCGAGCGCCGAGCCGCCGCCGAAGGCAATGACGCCGTCATGCTTGCCCTTACTGAACACCGCGATGCCAGCGGTGAGATTGGAATCGACTGGATTCGGCTTCACCTCGGAGAAAACGCCGTAGGGCACTTTTGCGTCATCGAGGATTTTCAGCGTCGAAGCGACGAGCGGCAGTTTCGCCAGCCCCGGATCGGTGACGAATAGCGGCCGCTTGATGCCGGTGGCGGCGAGCACCTCGGGCAATTCCTTGATGCGCCCGGCGCCGAAGCGGACGGTGGTGGGGTAGTTCCATTTGGAGATCAGCTTGGACATGTTTGTCTTTCAAAAAAATCAGATGGCTTCGCGCAGGTGGAAGGATTTCGGCCGGGTCAGGTTGTCGTAGCCGATGGCTGACAAGCCGGCCCCCTTGCCGGTGTCCTTGACGCCGGTCCAGACCAGCGCCGGGTCGAGGTAGTCGCAGCGGTTCATGAATACGGTACCGGTCTCGACGCGGTCGCCGATCGCCACCGCATGCTCGGTGTCGCGCGTCCAGATCGAGGCGGTCAGGCCGTAGGGGCTGTCGTTCATCAGCGCGATCGCCTCCTCGTCGTTGCGCACCTTCATGATGCCGACGATCGGGCCAAAACTTTCCTCGCGCATGACGCTCATCTGGTGGTCGACGCCGGTCAGCACCTCCGGCGCCAGATAGGGCGAGCCGGTCTTGTCCTGAGCCACCTTCATGTTGATATGCGCCTTGGCGCCCTTGCGCCGCGCCTCGGCCTTCTGCTCACGGATCAGGTCGGCGAAACGCGCCTGCGCCATCGGCCCCATCGTCGTCGCCTGTTCGAGCGGGTTGCCGACGACATAGTTCTTCGTCTCGGCGATGAAGGCTTCGACGAACTCGTCATAGACCCTTTCATGCACATAGACGCGTTCGATGCCGCAGCAGCACTGGCCGGAATTGTAGAAGGCGCCATCGACCAGATTGGCGACCGCATGGTCCATCTTGGCGTCGGGCAAGACATAGGCCGGATCCTTGCCCCCAAGCTCCAACCCGAGCGTCATGAAGGTGCCCGCCGCCGCCTTTTCGATGGCGCGGCCGCCGCCGACCGAGCCGGTGAAATTGACGTGGTCGATCTTGCCCGAGCCGAGCAATCTCTCTGTCTGGGCATGGTTCAGCACGATGTTCTGGAACACGCCCTTGGGTAGGCCTGCTCTGTCGAAAGCCTGCTGGAAACGCTCGCCGACCAGCAGCGTCTGCGCGGCATGTTTGAGGATGACGGTGTTGCCGGCCATCAGCGCCGGCACGATGGTGTTGACCGCGGTGAGGTAAGGGTAGTTCCAGGGCGCGATCACCATGACCACGCCGAGCGGATCCTTCTTCACATAGCGGCGGAACCCGTCCTTCGGATTGGAAGCCGGGACCGATTTCAGCGCCGCCTTGGCGATCTCGACCATATAGCTGGTGCGTTCCTTGACGCCGCCGAACTCGCCGCCATAGCGCACCGGACGCCCCATCTGCCAGGCAATCTCCGGCACGATTTCGTCGGTCATGGCGACCAACGCCTCGAGCATCGCCAGCATGTACTTGCCGCGCTCGACGATCGGAGTCTGCGCCCACTTTTCCTGCGCTGCCTTGGCACGCTCGACAGCGGCATTGACCGCCTGGTCGGTGGCGATCGGACGCTCGGCATAGACCGAACCATCGATAGGGGATTTGAGTTTCACGATTTCCAAGAAGATGTCTCCATATCGAAAGGCAAAGCGTCAGCAGGCAAGGGCGCGAACATGCCCCGCTCTCGCATAATCCAGTATCGACTGATCGCGCGTCACGAGCGTCAGATCGAACGCCCGTGCCGTCGCGATCAATATTCTATCTGCCGGATCGCCGTGAAGCGATCCGGGCAAGAAGGACGATTCAATCAATAAGCCCGGCGAAAGAGCCTCTACCTTGATGCCCGGCGTGGCGATCACTTCCCCAAAAATGCTTGTTGGCGACTTTGCTGCCGCCAATCGGCCCTTGGCGCTCAGCAGGCCCAATTCCCAGGCCGAAATGGGGGAAACCCGGATCTTCTCGTCAACAGCCGCGGCGGTATTGATCGCAGTCTTGGCTTCCGGCCTGATCGGCTCGTTCAGCGCTATCCATATGATCGCGCACGTGTCGAGCAGCAACCTATGCGTCACGGCTGCACATCAGGCTCAAAAGCCGGCCTAGTGTAATCATGTCCTGGGCAAAGCGTAACCTTGCCTGTCCATATGCCGAAAAGCGGATGGTCGATATTTTCTCGTGGAAGTTCGTAGCTAGCCTGCGCTGGCTCCGCCATTCCCGGAGGAGTCTTGTCCATGGTAGCCATGTCCGGCTTTCGATAGCCCTCGGGCCATCCCTCCAGTTTAAAATCCACGCGTTCGTTCGCAAGGTCGACATGGGACGCCCGATAGTTTGCGCGCATCCAGGCGCGTGCCTGGCTGTGCCCGTTCGGGCTGTTAGCCCACCATTCCTGCCGCTGTCGCGCCGACGGCGGCAAGCGGCCGCCTATTATTTGCTCGATGTCCGCGAAGCTCATGGACATACGGCCTTGGCCCGAGAACAGAAGATGCTCGAAAAGCGGATGGTATTTGGTTCCTTCGGTCATCGCACAAATCTAGTTCAATCCGCGTTTCCGATCAAGGTAAGGGTAGTAACTTACTATCTTTCTAGTATCGCTCGAACCCCCGATGCAGTTCCCAATCCGTAATGCGGCGGTCGTATTCCAACTGCTCCCATTTGGCGGTGTGGACGTAGTGTTCGAGCACGTCCTCGCCGAGCGCCTGTTTCAGCATCTTGGACTTGGCCAGCGTGTCGGTGGCGTCGCGCAGCGTCTTCGGGATCTCCGGCAGGCGCGAGGCCTGATAGGCGTCGCCGACGAAGGGCTTCTGCAGCTCGAGCTTCTCGTCGATGCCGGCAAGGCCGGCGGCGATCAACGCCGCGAAGGCGAGATAGGGGTTCAAGTCGGCGCCGCCGATGCGGCACTCCATGCGGATGCCCTTGGTGCCCTCGCCGCACAGGCGGAAGCCGGCGGTGCGGTTGTCCTCGCTCCACATGATCTTGGTCGGCGCGAAGGTGCCGGCCTGGAAGCGCTTGTAGGAATTGATGTAGGGCGCCAGGAACCAGGTGAACTCCTTGGCGTATTTGAGTTGGCCCGCCGCCCACTGCTGGCCGAGGCTCGACAGCGTCCAGTCGGCTTGTCTGTCGAAGAAAAGCGGCGTCTTGCCGTCGGCGCTCCACAGCGAATTGTGGATGTGGCTGGAATTGCCGGCGAGCCCGTAATTGTACTTGGCCATGAAGGAAATCGCCTTGCCTTCGGATTCGGCGATCTCCTTGGCGCCGTTCTTCAGGATGACGTGGCGATCGGCCATGTCGAGCGCCTCGGCATAGCGCACATTGATCTCTTCCTGGCCCGGCCCCCACTCGCCCTTCGAGTTCTCGATCGGGATGCCTGCCGCTTCCATCTCGTTGCGAAGCCGTCGCATGACGCCTTCTTCCTTGGTGGTGATGCCGATCTGATAATCGCCGATATAGGGCGAGGCGGTGTCGAGGCCCTGCCAGTGCTTCATGCGGGCGGAATCGTAGGTCTCGCTGAAGAGGTAGAATTCGAGCTCGGAGGCGAAATAGCCGATATAGCCGCGCTCCGTCAGCCGCTTGACCTGCTTCTTCAGGATGGCGCGCGGGGAATGCGGCAGGTCGTCATGGGTGTGGTGGTCGAGCACGTCGCAGATAACGAGCGCTGTCTTTTCCAGCCACGGAATGCGCCGCAGCGTCGCGAGGTCGGGCTTCATGACGAAATCGCCATAGCCCTTCGACCAGCTTGCCGCCTTGTAGCCGGGCACCGGCTCCATATCGATGTCGGCGGCCAGGAGATAGTTGCAGCCATGCGTCTCGTCATGCGCGGAATCGACGAAGTACTGGGCCAGGAACCGTTTTCCCGCCAGCCGCCCCTGCATATCGACGATGCAGGCCAGCACCGTGTCGATCTCCCCGCCGGAAACCGCTTTCCTCAACTGATCGAACGTGAAATTTCCGGCCATTCCTTTGGCGCTCCAGTGCTTGTCATTTCGGGCTGTCGATTTCGAAGGGTCGAAGCCATAGCCGGCGATGCGCCGGCCATGGCTGTGAGATGCTGGCCTCAGTGGCCGGTTTCGCCGACGGCCTGCTCAGCCGCCTTGATCGCCGCCTGGCGCGCCGCGATGATGTCGCCGAGCGGCGGACCCTGGAAGCGGTTGCGTTCGAAGGCAAACCAGACGATCGCGGTCAGGATGAAGAAGCCGACGGTGATGTAGAGCGCCCAGTCGTTCGGCGGCTGGATGCCGATGACGAAGATCAGGATCATCGACACGATCGACAGGACCGCAAACAGCATGAACACGCCGCGCCCCATGTTCCACGGGCCCATCTTGTCCCACTTGGGCGTGCCCCAGGCCAGCATGCCGAGCACGATCGGCACGGTGAAGGATAGGAACAGGAAGATGACGGTGCAGGAGACCACGATGGTGTAGGCCGAGGTGCCGGCAACCGAAACCAGTGTCGAGCCCCAGACGAACAGCACCGACAGGATCGATGCCGTCCAGATCGCCGCCACCGGCGTGCGGTAGGTCGGACTGACCTTGGCCAGTGCCGACGAACCCGGCAGGCCGCCGTCACGCGAGAAGGCGAAGATCATGCGCGAGGCTGAGGTGACGGTGGCGAGGCCGCACAGCAGCTGAGCGATGAACACGACGAGATAGACGAACTCCTTGAGGCCAGGGCTGACGCGCTGGTCGAAAGCCCAGAAGAACACGTTCCAGCCTTGCTTGGCGGCATCGTCCATATTCGGGATCATCAGCACGAAGGCGGCCAGGAACAGATAGCCGAATACGGCCGACCAGATCACCGACATGACCATGGCGCGCGGCACCGAGCTGGCCGCCTTGATGGTCTCCTCGGACGTATGCGCCGAGGCGTCGTAGCCGGTGATGGTGTAGATCGGCAGCAGGAGGCCGAGCGCGAACACCCAGGCGTTCGAAACCGACGGCCAGACGCCGCCTCCGGCATCGCCGGAGTAGTTATGGAAGGTGAACAGCCGGCTGAAATCCCAGGTTTCGGCGGAGAGCAGGCAGACCACCGCGATCAGGATCGAGCCGAAGAAGATGAGGTAGCCCGAGAAGTCGGTGAGCTTGGCCGTCAGCTTGATGCCGAGATGGTTGATCAGCGCCTGGGCGCCGGTGATGATGACCAGAAAGATCATCTGGTTGGTCAGCGTGCCTTCGATGCCGAGCGCCGGTCCGAAGGCGCCGATGAAGAACGTCCAGGTGCCGACATTGATGGCGCCGAGCACGGTGATCAGGCCGAGAAGGTTGAGCCAGGCCGTGACCCAGCCGGTGCCGCGGTTGCCCAGGATCGAACCCCAATGATAGAGCCCGCCGGCCGTCGGATAGGCCGAGCTGATCTGCGACATGGCGACGGCGAACGTCAACGAGACGAAGCAGCCGACCAGCCAGCCTATGCCGATGCCGATGCCGCCGGCGCCCGACGTTGCCTGCGCCAGCGAATTGATGCCGCCCGACAGGATGCAGATGATGGAGAAGGAAACGGCGAAATTCGAAAAGCGGCTGAGGCGCCGCTCCAGTTCCTGGGCGTAGCCCATGCTGTGGAGGACCTTGACGTCCTCCGCCTTGTCAACTTCGGTATATCCAGGTGCTGCCATTTTTAGTCCCCTTGCGTTCTCAGCTGGCCGATTGAACTGACTTTCCCACTGCGTGTTCCCTGGCGCCCCTGGTCTCCTCGGGCTCCAGATCCGAAAAGATGCCTGTGAGCAAATCCGCCCATTTCCGCTGCCCGGTCTCGCCGGAGATTTCATCGTTGCGGATTTCGATCATCGCGCAGGGCAGCCCGCGCGGGCGCGCATGGCGTTCCAGCGTAAAATAGACGCGGTCGGCCGGCGAATAGGGTTCGTTGACGCCGACGGTGATGCCGGCAAGCCGCCGCAGCGCCGATATCAGCGGCGCCGCCAGCCGGCGGTCGTCATCGTGAATGATGCCGATATGCCAGGGCCGGTCGCGGCCTTTGTAGACCGGCGTGAAGGAATGCACCGATACTAGCCGCGTCTCCTGGCCGCGCGCCAGCCTGTCTCCGACAATATGCTCGATGGCGCTATGGAACGGCTGCCATGACAGGGCGACCCGCGCCGCGCGCTGCTTTTCCGACAGGCCGGTGTTGCCCGGTATGGCCGTGGTTTCGCTGACCGGCGGCACCAGGTCCGGCGCGTCAAGCGGCCGGTTGCAGTCGATGACGAGACGCGAAATGCAGGTTTCGACCAGCGTCGCATCGAGCGCCTGCGCCATACGCAGCGCAACCGGCAGCGCGCCGGGATCCCAGGCGATGTGGCGCGACAGGTCCTCGGCGGTGAGGCCGAGCGTGCCGAATTCGGGGGGCAGGAAATTGGAGGCGTGGTCGCAGGTGAGCACGAAGGGGCTCGATCCGCCCGGGTTGGTCACCCTTACGGCATCAGGCGGTGCAAGGCTGGCGGGCCGTGCTTTCTCCATAGTCTGCGGTCCCCGGGGAGCGCTGTATCGTATGTTACGTATTTTGCCTCATTGCGTCCCCATGGATGATTTCATACAGTTTGTCCGGCTTTGTCAAATGCGATTTGGGGAAAACACCGTCGGCCGGGCCATGGGTGGGAAAAGATGATTTCCAGTATTGCCGAATTGATCGCCGACCGCATCGGCACGATGCCGACCGGCGAGCGGCGCGCGGCCCAGGCGCTGATAGCGAGCTATCCGATGATCGGTCTGAAGACTGTCGCCGAATTCTCGTCCGCGGCCGGCGTGTCTTCGCCGACGATCCTGCGTTTCGTTGCAAGGCTCGGCTTCCAGAACTATCCGGAGTTCCAATCGAGCCTGCAGGACGAACTGGCGGCGCAATTGCAGTCCCCTGCGACCCGCACGCTCAATCCGCCCTTGCCCGGCGGCACGGCGTCGCCGATGCTGGAGGCAACGCTCGACAACATGCGCGAGACGTTCCGGCACCTGTCCGACCAGCAGCTTGCCGACATCGCGTCCCGCCTCGCCGAACGTCGCGGCAAGACATTCCTGATCGGCGGCCGCTTCACCGACCCGCTGGCGCGCTACATGGCCGCCCACCTCGCCATCATCCAGCCTGACGTCATTCACCTCGCCGGTCAGGAAAGCATGTGGCGCGACAGGCTGATCGACATGGGCAAGCGCGACGTGCTGGTCATTTTCGACATCAGGCGCTACCAGGACAGCCTCATCCGTTTCGCCGAGAAGGCGCATCAGCGTGGCGTGCAGATCGTGCTGTTTACCGACCAGTGGCTGTCGCCGATCGCCCGCTTCGCCCGCCACGTCATCGCCGGGCGAACCGCCGTGCCTTCGGCATGGGACTCCTCGGCGGCGCTCTTCGTCGTCGCCGAAACGCTGATCGGCGCCGTCACAAGGCAACTTGAGGCCGACGGCGCCCGGCGCATCCGCGAGATGGAAGGCCTGCGTTGATGCAGCCCGGGACAAGCCTGAAACGATTTCGGTCCGAAACTGGCGTCGGGGCCGCATAACCGGCGTTGTAATCTCGAAAGTCCGGCTCGAAGTGAACTAAAAAATCAGAACGGCACGGACACCGGCAACGTTACGCATATTTAATGTGCGCGGACACTGAAGAATTGTCATAAAGGCACGATATCGGGGGCTTGCTTCTTGCCTTAGAATAGCCCCGCTGCGTCTGCTTATTTCGGGAAACCGGTGGACGGAAGGATTGTTTTGCCAACCGGAGTGCCGATGGCCGCCTGGAAACAGATACTTTTCGCCCTTGTGGTGCTGGTGGTGGCGGCTGCCGCCTGGCTGCGCTTTTTTCCAGGCGCGCCGGACGTGCTGGCGCGCTGGGGAATAGACTGGGCCTACGCGGCAACGTCTCCGGCTGAAAAAACCGGCGCCGGCACGAAATCCGCTGGCGGCGAGCGAGCCCGTCAGGTCAACGTCGTCGTCGTGCCCGCTATTTCCGCGACCATAAACGATCGGCTCCAGGCCATAGGCACCGGCCGCGCCAATGCGTCGGTGACGGTCAATCCCTACTCCTCCGGCCGTCTCGCCGAATTGCTTGTTTCGTCTGGCACCCATGTCGACAAGGGACAGGTCATCGCGACCCTCGATTCCGAGACCGAAGTGATCGCCCAGGACCGTGCCCGGCTCGCGCTTCAGGACGCCCAGGCCAAGCTCGACCGGGTCAGGTCTCTGCGCGCCTCCAATGCGGCGACACCGGTCGCCGTTGCCGATGCCGAAGTGGTGCTGGCCGGTGCCAAGCTGGCTCTACAGGATGCGGAACTCGCACTGCACCGCCGGTCTGTTCTCGCCCCGATCTCCGGCACGGTCGGCATCCTGCCGATCTCCGCCGGCAATTACGTGACCAACCAGTCGGCGATCGCCACGCTCGACGACCGTTCCTCGATCCTTGTCGATTTCCTGGTGCCGGAACGCTTCGCGGCCGCCGTCAAGATCGGCGCGCAATTGTCGGCGACGCCGATCGCCAACCCCGGCAACAGCTATACCGGCACGGTTTCGGCCATCGACAACCACATCGACGAGAACAGCCGTACGCTTCTGGTCAAGGCGACGATCGCCAACCCGGCCGATTCGCTGCGCGCCGGCATGTCGTTCGCCATCACCATGAAATTCCCCGGCGAGACCTATCCCGCCGTCAGCCCGCTGGCGATCCTATGGGGCTCGGACGGCGCTTACGTCTGGGCGGTCGAGAACGGCAAGGCCAAG
The DNA here is from genome assembly GCF_020165515.1 of Mesorhizobium sp. BR1-1-13. NCBI lineage: Bacteria > Pseudomonadati > Pseudomonadota > Alphaproteobacteria > Hyphomicrobiales > Phyllobacteriaceae > Mesorhizobium > Mesorhizobium sp. BR1-1-13. The sequence continues at coordinate 224,542 of NZ_JAIUIH010000006.1, read as the reverse complement.
CGGGTGCCGGTGCGCATCATCCAGCGCAACACCGAAACCGTCTTGATCGACGCGGAGCTGGACAGTGGCGATATGGTGGTGACCGAAGGCACCCAGAGCGTCAGCGAGGGCGGCGAAGTCCGCATCGCCCGTGGAGAGCAGCGCGCTGCGAACGCGGCCGAAGGCTCATGACCGGAGCCGTCAACGCCGCCAGCGAGACCGGCTTTACCGCCCTGTTCATCCGCAGGCCGGTCATGGCCTTGGTGCTGAATGTCCTCATCGCGGTCGCCGGCCTCGCCGCCTTCTATGGCGTCGAGATCCGCGAACTGCCTGATGTCGACCGCGCGGTCGTCACCGTTTCCACCACTTTCGAAGGCGCGGCGGCCGAAACGGTCGATCGCGAACTGACCGACACGATCGAGGGAGCTGTTGCCCGCGTTTCCGGCGTCAAGTCGATCTCGTCGACCTCGTCCTTCGGCTCGAGCCGCGTCACCATCGAATTCAACGACGGCGTCGACCTCAATGTCGGGGCCTCGGATGTGCGGGACGCCGTCGGCCGCGTCGCCAACCAGATGCCGGAGACGGCCGATCCGCCGCGCATCGTCAAGGCCGACGCCAACTCCGATCCCGTGATGCGCCTAGCCGTCACCTCCGACACCATGTCGGTGCAGGACATGACCGTCGTGGTCCAGGACCAGATCGAGGATGAACTGGCCGCCGTTCCAGGCGTCGCGGACGTCCAGGTCTATGGCGACCGCGACAAGATCTTCCGCATCGACGTCGACCAGAACAAGCTCGCCAGCCTGGGCTTCACCGTCGCCGACCTCAGGACCGCCCTTGCCTCGGTCGCCTTCGATTCACCCGCCGGCTCGATCACCACGACCGATCAGGACCTGATCGTTCGCACCACGGCCGATGTGACGACGCCGGAAGAATTCGAGAACATCATCATTGGCGGCACGACGCGCATCCGCGATGTCGCCACCGTCACGCTCGGCCCCGACATCGGCCAGACCACGTTGCGTTCGGACGGCAAGACCGGCATCGGCATCGGCATCATCCGCCAGGCGGAATCGAACACGCTGGATATCTCCACCGGCGTCAAGGCCGCCGTCGAGAAATTGCAGGCAAACCTGCCGGAAGGCATGTCGATCAAGGTCACCAGCGACGACGCGGTGTTCGTCAATGGCGCCGTGCACGAGGTGGAGATCGCGCTCGCGCTTTCCGTCTCCATCGTTCTGGTCGTCATTTATGCCTTTCTTCTCGACTGGCGCGCCACGCTCATTCCGGGCCTGTCGATGCCCGTCGCCATGATCGGCACCATTGCGGCGATCTATCTCGCTGGTTTCTCGATCAACATCCTGACGCTGCTGGCCCTGGTGCTGGCGACGGGGCTTGTCGTCGATGATGCGATCGTCGTTTTGGAAAACATCGTGCGGCGACGCAATCAAGGCATGGGGCCACGTGCCGCCGCAGTGCTCGGCGCACAGGAGGTGTTCTTCGCCGTCATCGCCACCACCCTGACGCTGGTTGCCGTCTTCGTGCCGATCTCCTTCCTGCCGGGCCAGACCGGCGGCCTGTTCCGCGAATTCGGCTTCGTGCTCGCCATGTCGGTGCTGTTGTCCTGCGTGGTCGCGCTGACGCTTTGCCCCATGCTTGCCTCGCGCATGCTGTCCACTGCTGCCCACCACCACGAGGGAGGCAACGGCGTCGGCGCACGCATCGGCGGCGCGCTGAACGCGGCCTACCGGCGCAGCCTGCATGTCTGCCTCGACGCCCCGTGGATCGTGGTGCTGGTAGCGCTGCTGTTCGCCGGCACCGCATTCGCACTGTTCGGCACCATCCGCCAGGAATTGACGCCGACCGAGGATCGCGCGGTCGTGCTGCTTCGCATCAGCGCCCCGCAAGGGGTCAGCCTCGATTACACGACGCAGCAGATGCAGAAGATCGAAAAACTGATCCAGCCGCTGCGTGATTCCGGCGAAATCGTCAGCACTTTCGAGAGCGCCGGCCAGAACGGCGCCTATAATTCAGGCTTCATGGTGATGACGCTGGCGCCCTGGGACGAGCGCAGCCGCAGCCAGCAGGAGATCATGGCCGAGATCAGCCAGCTCACCCGCCAGGTGCCCAGCGTGCGCATCTTCCCGGTGCAGCCCAACAGCCTCGGCATCCGTGGCGCCGGCAACGGCCTGCAGTTCGCGCTGGTCGGCAACGACCGCAAGGCGCTCGGCGACGCGGCCGTCAAGATCATCGCCGAGATGCAGAAGGATCCGCGTTTCCAGACACCCCGTCTTTCCATCGACCCGACCCAGCCGCAGCTCTCCGTCGCCATCGACCGCGAGCGCGCCTCCGATCTCGGCATCGACATCACCGGGCTGGCCGACACCATGCAGGCCATGCTCGACGGCAACGACGTCGTCGATGTCTACATCGCCGACCGCAGCTACGGGGTGAAGCTGGTTTCGACCACCAACCCGATCAACGATCCGACCGACCTGGAGAACGTCTTCCTGAAGACGGCTGACGGCCGTTTCGTGCCGATGTCGACCATCGCCACGCTGGCCGAGCGTGCCGTGCCGCCCTCGCTGTCGCGCGAGCAGCAGCAGCCGTCGGTGGCGATCACGTCCAACCTCGGCGGCGATTTCGCGCTCGGCTCGGCCCTTACGCGCGCCGAGGAGATCGCAACGCCGCTTCTGCCGCCGGGCAGCCGCATCGTGCCATTGGCCGAAGCGGCGACGCTGGGTGAGACCAACAGCGCCATGGTCACCATCTTCGGTTTTGCCCTGGTCATCATCCTGCTGGTGCTTGCCGCGCAATTCGAGAGCTTCGTCAGCGCCGTCATCATTATGGCGACAGTGCCGCTCGGCCTCGCCTGCGCCATCTTCGCGCTTCTGCTCTCGGGCACCAGCCTCAACGCCTACAGCCAGATAGGCCTGGTGCTGCTGGTCGGCGTCATGGCCAAGAACGGCATCCTGATCGTCGAATTCGCAAACCAGCTGCGCGATCGCGGACTGGGCGTGCGCGAGGCGATCGAACAGGCCTCGACCATTCGCTTGCGCCCGGTGATGATGACCATGATCTGCACCGTGCTCGGCGGCGTGCCGCTGGTGCTGGCGGCGGGCGCCGGCGCCGAGGCCCGTATCGCGCTCGGCTGGGTGATCGTCGGCGGACTGGGGCTGGCCACCGTCTCGACGCTGTTCCTGACCCCCGTCGCCTATCTCTTGCTCGGCCGCTTCGTCACGCCGAAGACCCACGAGGAGGCGCGGCTGAAGCGCGAACTTGAGGAAGCCGCCTACACCGATGTCGAGCCGGCTGAATAGGGAATTTCAGGAGGCCGTGTAGCGAGTCCGGAATTTTCGTGGGGAAACAGCCTGCTATTTCAAAAGACGGCCCTCGATCGACCAGCGCGCGGCGAGGAAATTCAGCACCGCCGCCACAACCACCCCGCCGATCTTTGCCGGCCACACGCCGACGACGCCGGCGAACAATGCGATCGCGAGGCTGGAGACACCGAGCGAAATCAGCGCGCCGAGCGAGGCGAAGCGAAGAAAGGCATGATGCAGCCGGATGGCCGGATCGCGCTCGAACGACCAGAAGCCGTTGGCCGCGAAGGAGAAGGTGACGGCAATGAACCAGGACGCAACGTTGGCGGGCAGCGGCGGCACGTGCAGCTTGAGCAGCAGAAAGAAGCCGGCAAGGTCGATGGCCGTGTTCACCAGGCCGACAATGGCGAAGCGGATAATCTTGTTGCCGGTCGAACGCCGGGACTGATCGGCACTCATGCCATGCCGTCCATGATGCCGACACGCGCGCGAGCCAGGTTTGCGCCGAAATGATCGGAGGCGAGAACCGCGAATTCGACTTCGCGCACATCTTGCATCGGGTCGCGTGCACGCAACGTCTCGTCGACATGCCCGGGATGGCACATGAACAGTCCCTCTTCCGGCAGGCTTTCAACGGCGGTTTGCAGGGCGGGCGCGAACTTTTCCGGCTGCCGCCAGTCATAGATGCCGGCGAGCGGCGCCCTCACGGTGAAGCCGGCGCGCCGCATGGATCGGTTGAAACCAGTTGCCATGGCGGCGATCGCCGCAATTTTCGATGCCGCCGCTCCGCTGCCGGCCAGCGCCGGCGCCCCGCGCAGCCACGGTCCGCCGGCATCTCCGGCGAAACGCCCCCGCAGCCATTTGCGCACGACAGGCAGGAAATGCACATGCTGGTGGCCGTCGATGAAATCGGGCCGGCGCCCGAGCGCCTCGACGAAGCGGCCAAATTGGGCGTCGAGCTCTGCATGGACGTCGCAGGTCTCGATGCCGCCGCGCAGGATCGGCAATGCCAGCGAGCGGAGCGGCGGCAGCCGGCCTTCCGGCGCCAGGCTCGACGGGCCGGTCACGGCCGGCTGGTCCGTCAAGGTCAGATGCAGGCCGACGGCGACCCGGCCGCACAGCGGCTTGATGCGTTCCGCCTCCCCCGGCCATTCCGCGAAACCGGTCATGCAACCGGTGCCCGTAAGCCGCCCGCGATCGAGCAGGTCGAGGATCGCCGCCGAGACGCCGGGCGCCAGGCCGTAATCGTCGGCGATCAGGCGGATGCCGCGCATCATGCCCCGGGAACGCCCGGCGCCGACCTGGCGGGAACATCGCTGCGCACGATATCGCGCACGATGTAGACCGGGCGGTCCTTGCTTTCGCTGAGCGTGACCCAGACATATTCGCCGATCAGCCCGAGAAGTGTCAGGTTGAGGCCGCCGAGCAGCACCACGGCGACCAGCAGGCTCGGATAGCCTGGAACGGCAATGCCGTAGAACAGCACCTCGAAGAGCACTTTCGCGCCGTAGACCGCGCCGGCAAACGCCGCAAGCAGTCCGCTGAGGCTGATCAGGCGCAGCGGAATCACCGAAAAGGACGTAAACCCCTCTAGCGAAAAGGCGATCAGGTTGAGCCGGCTCCATTTCGACTTGCCGCCGGCGCGGTTTTCCGGCGAATAGGATATGGCCTTCTGGCGGAAGCCGGCCCAGGCGAACAGGCCCTTGTTGAAGCGCCTTTTGTCGCGCAGGCTGGTCAATGCGCGCGCCACGGTGCCGCGCATGACGCGAAAGTCGCCTGCATTCTCGGGAATATCGAACCGCTGGCTGCTGTTGATCAGGCTGTAGAACAGTTTCGCCAACTGGCTGCGCCGCCAGCTTGCCCCGCGCCGGTCGTTCTGCGCGTAGACGACATCGACGTCCGGATTCTCAGCCAGCTCGACGATCATCTTCAGGCTGGTCTCCAGGGAGTGTTGCAGATCCGCGTCCATGACAAGCACCATGTCGCCCCGCGAGTGGTCGAGGCCGGCGAGCACGGCGACCTCCTTGCCGAAATTGCGGCTGAGGCGCACGATTTCCCATGATCCCGAAAGCGCATGCGAAAACCGGCCGGCGCTATCGTCCCGGCTGCCGTCGTCGACCAGGATCTTGTGGACCTGCATGCCGAAGCGGCTCGACACCGCCGCCTCGAGCGCGTCGAGCAATGCCGCGAAAGCCGTTGCCGATTGCGCCTCGTTGAAGAACGGCGCCACGATATCGAGTGTCGGGCGCATCTCAGCCATGGGCGACAGGCTCCGCATTCACCAATTTTTGTCGCGCCTTGGCCCAGAACCACCGTATCAGGAAGCAGGCGATGAAAGTGACCGTGATCGGCCGAAACCAGGGATAGAGAAAGTCATGCATGTGGCGCTCGACACCGGTCAAACCTGTCAGGAATAAAGTCATGGACAGCACGCAGGCCAGGACGCCACCTTTTTCTTCGCGCCACAACAGCGCAATGGCAAGGCCGGCGGGCACCGCAATCATGGCATAGGTGTTGGGCTCGACGCGCGGGTTGAAGACGCACATGTAGAAGGCCGCCGTCAGGAAGATGGCGAGTCCGGCCGGCCCTTGTTCGAGCTTGCGGTCGAACCAGAGCACGATCGAGAGCGTCAGCAGGCCGATCACGACGCGCACCGCCGTGGCAACCGAGTCCGGAACGGGCAGCCCCATCTCGATAAAGGGCGCAGTGAAATCGGTAGGAACAAAATGGCTGGTCTTGTCGACGGCCATCGACGTCAGCATGCGGGCGAAATCGCCATACTGCTCGTTCAGGTAGCCGGCGGGAGCGAAAGCGTAGGGTATGGCGAGCACGAACAGCACCGCCAGCACAAGGGCCGGTATCAGCCGCGGGCGCAACGCCCCCGCCAACAGCAGCATGATGATCGCGGTCGGCTTGGCCGTGATGGCAAGCGAGGCCCAGAGAAAGGTCTCCGCACGCCGTCCTTCCAGTGCCGAGAGGGTCAAGAGCCAGCAGGCGCCGGTCAGCAGGATTGTCGCCTGCCCGTTGCGGATGGCGCCCAGCGTCATCGGCAAAGCGAGGAAGAGGCCGAAGGAAAGCAGCCAGGTCTGCTCCTGTCCGCCCAGCTTGCGCACCTGCCGCGCCGCGGCAAGGGTGAGAACGGCGAAACCGAGGGCATGCCAGGCCAGCCCGCCAAGATGCGGCCCCAGAGTCAAGAACGGAATATAGAGCGCGGCGAAGGCGGGCGTGTAAAGGTATCCCATCTCGGACTCGAGGTCGTAGAGCGGCCGGCCGGCCAGAAACTCCACGCTGCCATATCTGTAGGCGTGCAACACGGTGCGCGCGTCGGGCGACCACAGGACCAGGCCAAGCACGACCGCGAATGCTCCGATCCACAGGCTAAGCCCCAGACGGTCGAAAACCGGCTTGGAAATCCTCATCAAGCACCCCACACCAATCCGGAACAGGCCCGGTCCAGCACTGTCCCAGCGTTCATTGGCGGCGGCATATCACGGACAAAGCGGGGTGGCATAGGGGGATCGAACGGTGTGGCCGCCGATGACATTGAACGATCGCAGCCAACAAACCACCCCCTTTCCGGCCCTCGAAGGCTATCGCAGCTATGCTGGATGGACCGGAATGCAGCTCAACCGCACACCCCCTGCTTTATGGCCGAATGAACACCTTGCCATTGGGGCTGGCCAGTTCCGCCGGCACGCGCGCCATCGCCTCGGCCAGCGGCACCACAGCCGTCACGTCGGTCGTCCAGCGCCCGTCGGAAAAGCGCTTCTGCGCCTCGAGGATCGCAGGACCGCGGCGATCCTTATGCTGCCGCATCCATTCGCTCAGCCAGAAGCCCTCTATGTGCTTGTGCTGGAAAATCAGCTGGCCGGGTTCGCGGATGATCGTGGCCTCGGGATCGAGCCGGCCATAGATGATCCAGCGCGAGCGCTTCGGCATGGCGTTGAAGATGGCCGAGGCCAGTGGCCCGGTCACCGCATCGAGGAAGATGCGCGGCTGTTCGGCCTTTATCACCTCGCGCAGCGAGGCTTCGAAATCGGGCGACTTCTCGTTGAGTACATGGGCGGCGCCGATTTCCTTCAGCAGCGCGATCTGCTCGTCGCGGCGCACGGTGACGATAGGCCGGAATCCTTCCTCACTGGCCAGCCCGATGATCAGCTTGCAGAGCTGGCTGGCGCCCGCGGTCATGATGAAGGCCTTTTCGCCTTCTCGGCTGACGATGTCGAACATCGCGAGCGCGGTGAGCGGATTGACGATCATGGCAGCCCCGTCCTCGTCGCGCACGGTGTCGAGGAGGGGAATGCAGGCGGCGGCTTCGGCAACGGAATAGTCAGCCCATGAGCCCCAATTGGAGAGCCCGGTGGCGAAGGCAACGCGCTTGCCGACGAGGCTCTTGGGATAGGGCTCGTCGCCGCCGGCAACGACCACGCCGACGCCCTCGAAGCCGGCCGGCCGGCCCTTGACCCGCGGCTGGCCGTACTGGCCCTTGATGAAGGCGACATCGGACGGATTGATCGACGCAAGGCTGACCTTGATCAGCACTTGCGTCGGCCCAGGCGCCGGCACTGCGATACTGCCTGGCTGGATATAGGGCTCCATCGCCTCCAGCGTGCTGCCGCTCGGCGTCCTGGTGTAGCCGTCGCTGACCAGCAGCAGCGCCTTCATTTCGGACGGGATGCTCATCGGCTGTCTCCCCGCTCGGACCGGGCCATCTCAGACCTTCTCCTGCGTGTATTTCTTAAGCTCCGCCCGCGCCACCTGGCGGCGATGCACGGCATCCGGCCCGTCGGCGAGGCGCAGGGTTCTCAGATGCGTCCACGAGCGCGCCAGCGGCGTGTCCTGGCTGATGCCTTGCGCGCCGAACATCTGCACCGCTTCGTCGGTGACCTTCAGCGCCACGCGTGGCGCGACCACCTTGATCTGGCTGATCCAGGGCGCGGCGGCGCGCGCGTCGCCCTGGTCGATCATCCACGCCGCCTTGAGGCAGAGCAGGCGGGCCATCTCGATCTCCATCCGGCATTCGGCGATGATATCGAAATTGGCGCCGAGTTTCGCCAATGACTGGCCGAACGCTTCGCGGCGGACCGAACGCTGGCACAGCAGCTCCAGTGCCATCTCGGCCTGGCCGATGGCCCGCATGCAGTGATGGATGCGGCCGGGGCCGAGGCGGCCTTGCGCTATCTCGAAACCCCTGCCCTCGCCGAGGATCAGGTTCGACGCCGGCACCAGCACATTGTCGAAGCGAAGGTGCATGTGGCCATGCGGCGCGTCGTCGTCGCCATAGACCTGCATCGGGCGCAGCTTGCTGACACCCTTGGTGTCCGCCGGCACAAGGATCATCGAATGCCGCCTGTGCTTCGGCTCCCCATCGGAGGTCTTCACCATGACGATATAGATGGCGCAGCGGGGATCGCCGGCACCAGAGGCCCACCATTTCTCGCCGTTCAGCACATAGCTGTCGCCGCGCCGTTCGCAGCGCATCGAAATGTTGGTGGCATCCGACGAGGCGACGTCCGGCTCGGTCATCAGATAGGCCGAGCGGATCTTTCCGTCGAGAAGCGGCTCCAGCCAAGCCTTCTTGTGCTCCGTCGAGCCGTAGCGCTCCAGCACCTCCATGTTGCCGGTATCGGGCGCCGAGCAGTTGAAGGTCTCGGCGCCGAGATGCGCCTTGCCCATCTCCTCGGCCAGATAGGCGTATTCGACGGTGGAAAGACCATAGCCGCGTTCCGAGCCGGTCAGCCAGAAATTCCAAAGGCCGCGCTCTCTTGCGGTCGTCTTCAACCCTTCGAGGATCTCGGTCTGGCGCCGCGTGTATGTCCAGCGGTCGCCCGCCTTGCCGACTTCACCGAGGAATTCCTTGTCGAGCGGCATGATCTCGTCGCGCACCATGGCCGCGACGCGCGCGTGGATCGGCTTCAGCCGCTCCGTCATGCCGAGATTCATCTCCGTCATCGGTCGCTAACCCTTCATTCAGGCCGGGCATTTTGTCAGTGGCAAGGATGACCGTACTTCGGATAGCCTTGTCAACGCGAACGCTTTCCCCGATCCGCCGATGAAAGGCGCAGGAGTTCGATGGGCTATCTCGACGATCTTTTTTCGGTGGCCGGCAAGACCGCGCTGGTCACGGGCGCGGCGACCGGCATCGGCCGCATGGCGGCGACGGGCCTCGTCAAGGCCGGCGCAACGGTGATGATCGCCTCGCGCAAGGGTGAGGACTGCATCAAGGTCGCCGAGGAATTGAACGGGTTTGGCGCGCCGGGCCGGGCGGAAGGCTTTGCCGGAGACGTTTCCAGCGAGGCCGGCATTGCCGCTTTGGTCGGCGAGGTCAAGGCGCGGGCCGACCGGCTGCATATCCTGGTCAACAATGCCGGCGTGTCCTGGGGGGCGCCGCTGGAGAGCTTCCCCTATCATGCCTGGGCCAAGGTGTTCGGCGTCAACGTCACCGCGGTCTTCCACCTGACCCGCGAACTGCTGCCGCTGCTCGAAGCCGCGGCCAGCGACGAGGATCCGGCCCGGGTGATTAATCTGGGCTCGGTGATGGGCACGCAGCCGCTGGCCGACGACGCCTACTCCTACACCGTCTCCAAAGCGGCCGTTCATCACCTCACGCGCACCCTGGCGCTGGAATTCGCCGGCCGCCGCATCACCGTCAACGCCTTTGCCCCTGGCCCTTTCCAGAGCCGGATGACGGCGTTTGCTACCGCCACGGAGGAACAGGCCAGGCATGTCGGCAGCCACGTTCCGATCGGCCGTATCGGCGCCCCGGATGACATTGCCGGCGCAACGCTCTATTTGTGCAGCCGTGCAGGCAGCTATGTCACCGGCGCCATCCTGCCGATTGACGGCGGACAGTCGGTGCAGCATGGGCTGACCCTGTTCAAGGAATGACATTTCCGGCCGGGGAAGCCGGGGATGAAACTGGAGGACATCCGCGTGGAACCGATCAGTCTCGATGTGCTTCTGGCCAGCGTCGGCAAGGAGGTGGGCGTCTCGCCGTGGCGGGTGGTCACGCAGCGCATGATCGACCAGTTCGCAGACGCCACCGACGACCACCAGTTCATCCATTGCGATCCGGAGCGGGCCAAGCGCGAGACGCCGTTCGGCGGCACCATCGCGCATGGCTTCTTGTCGCTGTCGCTGCTCTCCGCGATGACGTTCGAGACCATGCCGCCGCTGGAAAACGGCAAGATGGGCGTCAACCACGGCTTCGATTCGCTGCGCTTCCTGGCGCCGGTAAAGACCGGCGCGCGCATCCGCACCCGTTTCGTGCTGGCCGATGTCAAGGTCAGGCCCTCGGGCTGGGTGCAGACCGCGCATGACGTGACGATCGAGATCGAAGGCTCGAAGAAACCGGCGCTCACCGCCCGCTGGCTGACGCTGACTCTGATCGAACGCCAGCCCGAGACCGCATGAACGATCCGAACGCGCTCGACCAGGCAGCGCTTTCGCCCTATCTCGAGGCGCGGATCCCCGGTTTTGCCGGGCTTTCCTCGATCAAAAAATTCAAATCCGGCCAATCCAACCCGACCTATTTGTTGGCGGCGGCCAGCGGCCGCTACGTGCTGCGCGCCAAGCCGCCGGGACAGTTGCTGAAATCGGCACACCAGGTCGACCGTGAATTCAGGGTGATGAGCGCCCTTTCCGGCACCGCCGTGCCGGTGCCGCGGATGCTGCATCTCTCGGCCGAGAACTCGCCGATCGGCCGCATGTTCTACGTCATGGATTTCATCGACGGCCGCATCTTCTGGGATCCGGCACTGCCGGAAGCGCGCGACAATGGCGAGCGCGCTGCCATCTACGATGCCATGAACGCCACGCTTGCCGCCCTGCACGATGTCGATATCGGGGCCGTGGGTCTCGGCGACTTCGGCCGGCCAGGCAATTATTTCGAGCGCCAGCTGGCGCGCTGGACCAGCCAGTACCGCGCCTCGGAGACCGGTGCCATTGCCGATATGGACCGGCTGATCGACTGGCTGGAAACGCACATGCCCGCCGACGACGGCCGTGTCTCGCTGGTGCATGGCGACTACCGGCTGGACAACCTGATATTCGCGCCGGACCGGCCGAAGGTGATGGCGGTGCTCGACTGGGAACTTTCAACATCAGGCCACCCATTTGCCGATATCGCCTACCAGTGCATGCAATGGCGCCTGCCGCATAGCTCGGGCTTTCGCGGTCTGGGCGGGATCGACCGCGCCGCGCTCGGACTGCCCTTGGAAGAAGACTATGTCGCCACCTATTGCCGGCGGCGTGGGCTTGCCGGCATCGGCAACTGGACCTTCTTCCTGGCCTTCTCCTTCTTCCGGCTGGCCGCTATCTGCCAGGGCGTCTACAAGCGCGCCCTGGATGGCAATGCCTCGAATCCCGAAAAGGCAAGGACCTATGGCGAGGCGGTGAAACTGCTTTCGCATCTCGCCGCGAAACTGATCGACCGAAACTGATCGACGAGGAGTGATCGATGGACCGCTTCGACGGAGCATCGGCGCCGTTTAGAGCAATTCCGCTCGCGCTTGGAGCAATTCCAGGGAAAGTCCGGAATTGCGTAAAACAAAGAGTCTAGCGAGCTTTGACAGAGATAAACTTCATGTGCCGGCTGACCTGCAGGGCGACGTAGACAACCAGTGCGCAACCGATCGGAAACACGATTTCGTTGAGGCCGACAGCGATTGCCTGGGGCAAAGCAAGCGCCAGCTCGTTTGCGGCAGCAGTTTCTATGGTCAACGCCGTAATGCCGCCGCCAAACACGGCTCCAATCGAAGCTCCCGCCAGCATGAAATGGAACGGGCGAGGTTTTGCTTTCGCCGCCAGCCAAGCCAATATCCAGCCGAGCAAACCGTATTCGATCGCGCGTAACACGCCCAGCGTGGTGAGCGAAAGGATCGCAGGCTTTGCGGCCACATCGAGCGCGCTTACCATCACCTTTTGCGTGCCCTTGGCGATGCCCATTGCCAATGGCGCTGACATCGCTCCGATCAAGCCGCCGAGCAAGGCCTGCACCTTGGCCATCGCCGTGCCGAGGCTGACACCCGCACAGACGAAGAATGACCATGTGACGCCTTGGGCCAGTTCGATCAGAACTTGTGTGGTGGCTGGATGCGAACCGGCTGTGAACCTGGCGGTCAGGATGAGCGCCTCCATGGCAAAGCCGAGCGCGATCGCGAGCCATGCGACGAGGACGACACGCCTGAGCGCCAGCCTGGCACCGTTCGAAAGGGGATGCGCGTCCGGCAGAGCGGACGAAAGCTCGGTCGTTGCCATATCGGCCTCACAAAAATAAATTCCTTGCAGAGCCGCTAATTAGTTTTCGTGTGTAACGATCCGATGCTGTGCGATTGGACAAGAGGTAATCGATCGGTGATGAGTCGACCGCAAGATAGCCGCAAACGGGCATGGCCACTTCCGTGGAACCTCTGATACTCCTTGTCCGTTGCCGTACAGCGTATATAATTTGCTCAGCCCCAACCAGCAGAGGCAGGCGACATTGCCGGTGAGCGCCCAGACACGCCGCGAGAAACAAAAAGCCGAACAGCGTTCCGAACTTGTCGAGGCCGCGCACAAGCTCGTGCAGGAGGAAGGCTATGAAGGCCTGACCATCCGCAAGCTGGCCAAACGCGTCGGTTATGCGCCGATGTCTGTCTATTCATACTTCGCCGACAAGCAGGACATACTGTTTGCGCTAGCCGAAGATGCGTTCGAAACGCTTGCCCGACGCATCGAGGAGCATCCTTCCGATGATCCGATCGAGGCTCTGCAAGCGGTAATGACGGAATACGCCGCCTTCGGGCTTGGCAATCCCAACGAATATCGCACTGTCTTCATGACCGAAAAGACCAGGCTGCCGGAAGGCAGGAGCTACGGGGACATGGAGGAAGGCAACCCGGCGATGAAGGTGCTGATCAGCAGGGTCGAGGCCTGTGTCGCCGCCGGCAAGTTGCACGGCGATCCGCGCGCCATCGCCACCATGCTGTGGGCGGTCGGCCATGGCACCATTTCACTGCTGATCACTTTTCCCTTCTATCCTTTCGGCGATCCGCAGGCTTTCGTGAAACGGATGTGCGATTTCACCCTTGCCACGCTCAGCACGCAGAACGTGCCCCCGCTGACCGAGACGCCGGTCAACTGCTGAACGATATCTCCTGGCGTTTCGACGCTTCATCGCCGCTCCGCGTTTTACGTGCCAAGCGGGGCGGATTTCTTGGTTAACAAAAAATTTCCGTACGCGTACGATTCTGGCTTGAACTTCGCGATCGGTGGGCGTATTTGTACGGAATACCGTACATGTACGGAAATAAATTCGCCCATCGAACCCCGGAAAGCGACAATGAAAAAGACCCTCCTCACCCTCGCCGCCGTGCTGGCACTTTCGGGCTCGGCCCTTGCCGCCAACACCACCCACCCGGTCAAGCACGTGCCCGCCGCGACCTGCGTCGACACCAAGGCCAATGTGAAGCTCGATTGCGGATCGACCGGCTCGCTCGAGAAAAAGGGCGTCACGGAAAATAGCGCTGAAGGCAAGAGGCCGCGCCTCGGCATCAGCATCAATCCCTGGATCGTGCCGAGCGCATTCTGATAGCGACAACACACGCTTGGCCGGTGCAGTCGGCCAGATGTGATTTCAGGCGATCGTGACCGGTAGCCTGGCCGACGAACTCTTGAAGGCCGCGTCGATCAGCCTCTGCATGTCGGCGGCGCGACGGAAGGATGGATCGCCGTTCCTTCCCGTATCGAGCGCTTCGGCAAAACGCAGCGCGTTGCGCTTCGCATCCGGCAGCGCCAGTGTCCGCCAACGTTGCTGGTCGATGTCCTCGCCCAGGCAGGCCGACAGGCGCGAAACCTTGCCGTCGGTCTCGACCTTGATGGCGCCCCTGGTGCCATGCATGGCCAGCGACAGGTCGTTGGTGTGGCCGGTCATGTAGCGGCTGGCGACGATCGTCGCGAGCGCTCCGGATTTGAACCGCGCCGTCATTGCGACACTGTCGTTGGCATCAAGCACATAATCGCCGATCCGATCGCCTTCGGCCTTGGGAAACGTCACCAGGTCGGCGTGCAGGGTGGCGATGTCCTGGTCGGCGCCATAGCTCGCGAAATCCAGAATGTGGATACCGACATCGCCGAGCACGCCCGTCGAGCCGTGCCGGTTGGACAGGCGCCACAGCCATTTGTCCTCGACCCGCCAGTCACCCCATGACTTGCTGACCAGCCAGCTCTGTTTATAGCTCGCCTCGACATGGCGCAATGCGCCGATCTCGCCGGCCTGCACCATGCGTCGCGCTTGCTGGATCGCCGGCGAGTTGCGGTAGGTCAGGTTGACCATGTTGACGACCCCGGCCGCCTCGGCCGCTTCCGTCATCGCAAGCGCGTCGGCATGGTTCGGCGCCAGCGGCTTTTCGCAAAAAACGTGTTTTCCCTGGGCAAGCAGCGCCAGCGTCGTGGCCTTGTGCACGCCGTCCGGCGTCGCGTTGATGGCCGCATCGAACGCGCTCCAGCCGATCGCCGCTTCCAGGCTCTCGAAAGAATGGCTGATCTTGTTGGCGGCGGCGAACGTCGCCGCCCGGCCCGGCACCTGGTCGACGCAGGCGACGATTGTGCAGCCTGGAATCCTGGCGAACTCCTCGACATGATGTCCGGCAATGCCACCGGTGCCGAGCAGAAGGAGGCGGTGCATCTTCAACTCACGCCTAACTCAGGCCCTTGTCGCCGTCGGCATGCAGGCGCAGGCCCTTCTGGACGATCTTCTCCTTGGCCTGGTCTGTCGGCACGTTCGGCGCACTGACGATGCCGGACCATGCGGGTGCGGGATTGTGCGCCCAATGCACGGCGTTGCGCAGCACCTGTTGCACGCCTTCATTGTGGTAGATCGGGTAGGTCTCGTGGCCGGGCGAGAAATAGAAGATCCGTCCGGCGCCGCGCTGATAGGTCAGCCCCGAGCGGAAGACTTCGCCGCCTTCGTACCAGGAGACGAACACTGTCTCCAGCGGCTCCGGCACCGCGAAGGGCTCGCCATACATCTCCGTCTCGCCGATCTCCAGGCACTCGCCGATGCCTTGCGCGATCGGATGGCCGCGGTTGATGGCCCAGACGCGCTCGCGCTCGCCCGCCTCGCGCCATTTCAGCGAACAAGGCGTGCCCATCAGCCGCTTGAAGATCTTCGAATAGTGTCCGGAATGGAGCACGATCAGACCCATGCCTTCCCAGACCCGTTTCTGTACGCGCTCAACGATCTCGTCCTTGACCTCGCCATGGGCGGCATGGCCCCACCAGAGCAGGACATCGGTGGCAGCCAGCCGGCTTTCGCTCAGGCCGTGCTCCGGCTCCTGCAAGGTGGCGGTGGTCGCCTTGATGCCCTTATCCTGGTTGAGCGCGGCTGCGATGGTCCCATGCATGCCCAAGGGATAAAGGCCGCGCACGGCGGCATTGGTCTGCTCATGGACATTCTCGCCCCAGACGACCGCTTTTACCGGCATTTTACGATCTCCCAAAGCGCTTTGAATATCCCACTTGGCGCCGTCTTGGGAAGATGGCTCCTCAACCGAAACTGGGGAAATCAGCGGGGTTTGCGTCCGGGAACGGTCTTGGCTTTGCCCGGCCTTGCGGGGGCGCCGGGGATAGCCGTCCCCGTGATCGACACAGGATCGCTGGCCGGGAACGTATCCTCGAGGCCTTCCTCGAGTTCCTCTTCGGCGTCGGCGCCGTGATGCCGCTCATGCTCCAGGGAGCGCACGGCCGAGCTTTTCCCGGGCGACTTCGGCGTGGACTTCGATGGCATCGGCATTCTCCCTCGACCTGTTGTCGCAAACGGACGCGGGCGACAAACGTTCCGGGGTCAGGCCGCCGCGTCGCGTGCTCCCTCGGAGAGGAAAGTAAAGACATAATCCGAGAAGGAACGCCAGCACTCGACCCGGAAAGCGTCTTGCGCCGTGCGCAGCAGAACGATCTCGGCCTTGCCGAGAATGGTACGCGAGGCGGCACCCACCGGGAAGGCTTCGAGCGATAGATCCTGCGGGCAGCCCGAATTGATTGCCGCGGCCGCGGCCGGACCGGCGACCGATATCGCGACGTTGCGATGCGAGATGCCGACAGCGGAATGCAAGGCGGAAATCTTTGCACAATCGGCGAGCGGGTCTTTGCCGGCCTCGTCGATGATCATCCATTCATCCGGTCCAAGCCACAGCGCGGTGCGCCCGCCTTTCGACACGGACGTCTTCGGCTTTTTCGGCAAGATCACGCCGAGCGCCTTCGACAAGGCGGCAAGCGAAGCCTCCGGCGCGCGCAGTGAGATACGCTCGGCAGGCGCCAGCACCTCTACCTTGGCGCCGGCGGCGGAAATAGCGCGCCCGGCCAGCGCCGGACGGCGCTCGGCCGCCGGCGATGCGGCCGGAGCCGTCTTTTTCGCGACTGCCTTAGCCATTGAGGCGGCCTCCCGTTTCGTCGAAGAACACCATGCCGGAAACCTCCACTTCGATCGTCCCGCTCGGCATCGGTACGTAGAGCGTGTCGCCCATGCGTGCGCGGCCGCCGGCGACCAGCGCCAGAGCGATCGAGCGGCCGCAATTCTGCGACCAATAGCTCGACGTGACATGGCCGATCATCTTCATCGGGATCGCCTGCCTGGGATCCTCGACGATCTGCGCGCCTTCCTCCAGCACCACCTTGGGATCGTTGGTCTTGAGGCCGACCAACTGCTTGCGGCCCTTGGCGACCAGGTCCGGCCGCGTCAGGCCGCGAATGCCGACGAAGTCAGCCTTCTTCTTGCCGACCGCCCAGTCGAGGCCGGCATCGTTGGGCGTCACCGTGCCGTCGGTGTCCTGGCCGACGATGATGTAGCCCTTCTCGGCGCGCAGCACGTGCATTGCCTCGGTGCCGTAGGCCGTGGCGCCATGCTTCTGGCCCTCGGCCCACAGCGCTTCCCACACGGCCTGACCGTAATCGGCCGGCACATTGACCTCGAAGCCGCGCTCGCCGGTGAACGACATGCGGAACAACCTTGTCGGCACGCCGCATATCTTGCCCTCGCGCACCGACATATGCGGCAGCGCCTCGTCCGACATGTCGATGCCTTCGACCAGCGGCGCGATGATGTCGCGCGATTTCGGCCCCTGTACGGCGATGACAGCCCATTGCTCGGTGATCGAGGTCAGCCAGACATTGAGATGCGGGAACTCGGTCTGGAGATAGTCCTCCATGTGGTTCATGACGCGCGGCGCGCCGCCCGTCGTCGTCGTTACATGGAAACGGTCTGGCGCCAGCCTGCCGACGACACCATCATCATAGATGAAGCCGTCCTCGCGCAGCATGATGCCGTAACGGCAACGGCCGGGCTCCAGCTTTTCCCAGGGATTGGTGTAGAGCAGTTCCATGAATTTGGCCGCATCGGGGCCGACCACTTCGATCTTGCCGAGCGTCGAGGCGTCGAACAGGCCCGCCGTGTTTCGAACGGCGACGCACTCGCGGTCGACCGCCGCATGCATGTCCTCGCCACCCCTGGGGAAATACCAGGCGCGCTTCCACTGCCCGACATCTTCGAACACGGCGCCGTGGGCTTCAGCCCAGGGATGGATCGCCGTCTTGCGCGTCGGATCGAACAGCGGACCGCGCGCATGGCTGACGATGGCGCCGAAGGTCACCGGCGTGTAGGGGGCGCGGAACGTAGTGAGGCCCACCTCGGGGATTGGCTTGCCAAGCGTCTCGGCGGCAATCGCCAGGCCGTGCATGTTCGAGGTCTTGCCCTGGTCGGTCGCCATGCCGTTGGTGGTGAAGCGCTTAACATGCTCGATCGAGCGCATGCCCTCATGCACCGCCTGGCGGATGTCCTTGGCGGTGACGTCGTTCTGGAAATCGACGAAGGCCTTCACCGTCGTATCCGGACCGGCGCCGGGGGCGGCACCCAGCATGCCACGCGACCAGCTTTCCGAGGCGTCTACTTTTGGCTTTGTACCCTTGGCGGTCTTTGCGCCGGCGTCCTTTGCCGCCTTGGCCCCTGCTGCATAGGCCTCGTCGAGGGTCGCCGACAGGCCGTCCGTGCCGTTGCAGGCGCCGACAGAGATGCAGTCCTGCGCATAGGTGCCGGGCACGAAGCGCTTGGTTTCGTCGTTGAAGGCGACCTTGCCGCGCGACTGCGAAAACAGGTGCACCGACGGCGTCCAGCCGGCCGACATCAGGATCGCATCGACCGCGATAGTGCGCTCGCCGCCACCATTCTTCGGCTGCACCGTCATCGACGAGACGCGCAGCTTGCCGCCGGCGCGGATCACCGCGCGGCCGAAATTGATCTCGATGCCGAGCGTCCTTGCTTCATCGATCACCGGCCCGGTCGGATTGTCGCGCAGATCGACGATAGCCGCGATGTTGACGCCGGCCTTCTTCAGGTCGATCGCCGCAGCGTAAGCGGAATCATTGGCGGTGTAGACGCCGACGTTTTTTCCGACCGCGACCCCATAGTGATTGAGATAGGTGCGCGCGGCCGAGGCCAGCATGATGCCCGGCCGGTCGTTGTTGGCGAACACCATGTGGCGCTCGATGGCCCCGGACGCCAGCACCACGCGCCTGGCGCGCACCTGCCACAGCCGCTCGCGCGGCAGGTCGTGGCCTGGATTTTGCAGATGGTCGCTGACCCGCTCGGCCAGGCCGACGAAGTTCTGTGCGTAATAGCCGAACGCGGTCGTGCGCGACAGCACGCGGACGTTGTCCATGCCTTTCAGCCTGGCGATCGCCGCCTGCGCCCAGGCAAAGCCGCCCTGGCCGTCGATTTTCGCGCCGCTCTCGAAGCGCAGGCTGCCGCCGAATTCGGCCTGCTCATCGGCCAGAATGACACGCACGCCGGTTTCAGCCGCTGCCAATGCCGCCGCGATGCCGGCCGCGCCGCCGCCCAGCACCAGCACGTCGCAATGAGCGTAACGCGACGAATAATGATCGGGGTCCGGCCTGTCGGGGGACACGCCAAGCCCGGCGGCTTCGCGGATCTTGGGTTCGTAGAGGCTCTTCCAGGCCGCCTTCGGCCACATGAAGGTCTTGTAGTAGAAGCCAGCCGAAAACAGCGGCGACGCCAGATCGTTGACCGCACTGACGTCGAAGGACAGCGACGGCCAGCGGTTCTGCGAGTTGGCG
The DNA here is from genome assembly GCF_020165515.1 of Mesorhizobium sp. BR1-1-13. Taxonomy (NCBI): domain Bacteria; kingdom Pseudomonadati; phylum Pseudomonadota; class Alphaproteobacteria; order Hyphomicrobiales; family Phyllobacteriaceae; genus Mesorhizobium; species Mesorhizobium sp. BR1-1-13. The sequence goes on along the minus strand of NZ_JAIUIH010000006.1, from coordinate 205,136 downwards.
GCGAGCCCGTCATAGAGTTCCTGCACGGTCGCGCGCACATTCGGCGTCTTGCGCGCGTCGTCTCGCACGATCTGCACCAGCGCGTTGGGCTCCTCCGCCCCGGCCGACAGCACGCCCCGCGGCCGGTGATATTTGAACGAACGGCCGACCAGGTGCACGCCGTTGGCCAGCAGCGCCGAAGCCAGCGTATCGCCTTCGATGCCGATGAAGGACTGACCGTCGAAGCTGAAGCGGGCGGTCTTGGCCTGGCTCAGGCGGCCGGCGCTCGGTATGCGGAACGCGCCGCTCATTTGGCAACCACTTCGCTGGAGTTTTTGGGCAGCTTGGAAGGCTTCGGCTCGCCGGCCTTGTAGGTCATGACGAACTTGTCGGTGACGGTGTCGCGCACGGCGTTGAAGAAGCGCGCACAGCCATGCATGTGCCGCCAGCGCTCGTAGATGATGCCCTTGGGATTCGAGCGGATGAAGAAGAATTTTTCGAAATCGTCGTCGCTCTCGCCTGACATGTTGGCCGAGCGCGAGATATGCGCCTCGCCGGCGTTGCGGAACTCGAGTTCCGGACGCTCTTCCTCGCAATAGGGGCAGCGGATGAGAAGCATTCTTGTTCGTTCCTACAGCTCAGTCATCGTCAGTGCGCCACCGCCGCCGCCGCCGCCTCGTCGATGAGCCGGCCGGTGCGGAAACGCTCAATGGTGAAGGGCGCGTTGATCGGATGCGGATCGTCCCGGGCGATGGTGTGGGCAAAGACATGGCCGGAGCCGGGTGTCGCCTTGAAGCCGCCCGTGCCCCAGCCGCAATTGACGTAGAGGCCGGGCACCGGCGTCTTGGCCAGGATCGGCGAGCGGTCGGGCGTGACGTCGACGATGCCGCCCCAGGAGCGCAGCATCTTCATGCGCGTGAAGATCGGGAACATCTCGCAGATAGCGTCGAGCGTATGCTGCAATATGTGCAGGCCGCCGGTCTGCGAGTAGGAGACGTACTGGTCGGTGCCGGCGCCGATCACCAGTTCGCCCTTGTCTGACTGCGAGATATAGGCATGCACCGTGTTCGACATCACCACGCAGGGAACGACCGGCTTGACCGGCTCCGATACCAGCGCCTGCAGCGGGTAGCTTTCCAGCGGCATGCGCACGCCGGCCATGTTCATGATGACCGAGGAGTGGCCGGCGGCGACCACGCCGATCTTCTTGGCGCCGATGAAGCCGCGCGTCGTCTCGACGCCGGTCACCGCGCCGTTGGCCGCACGCTTGACGCCAGTGACCTCGCAATTCTGGATGATGTGCACGCCCCGCGCCGAGGCGCCGCGCGCATACCCCCAGGCGACTGCGTCATGGCGCGCCGTGCCGCCGCGCCGCTGCAGGGCGGCACCGACGACCGGGTAGCGCGCATCCCTGGAAATGTTGAGCGGCGGGCAGAATTCCTTCGCCTGCTCCGGCGTCAGCCATTCATTGTCGATGCCGTTCAGCCGGTTGGCGTGGACATGGCGTTTCAGCACCTGGATGTCGTGCACATTGTGCGCCAGCATCATGACGCCGCGTGCCGAATACATGACGTTGTAGTTGAGCTCCTGGCTGAGCCCGTCCCACAATTTCAGCGCATGGTCGTAGATACCGGCGCTCTCGTCATAGAGATAGTTGGAGCGGATGATGGTGGTGTTGCGGCCGGTATTGCCGCCGCCGAGCCATCCCTTCTCCAGCACCGCGACATTGGTGATGCCGTGCACGGTGGCGAGATAGTAAGCGGTGGCCAGGCCATGGCCGCCGGCGCCCACGATGACGACGTCGTATTCCTTCTTCGGCTCCGGCGAGGACCATTGCTCCTCCCAGCCCTTGTGGCCGCGCATGGCCTCACGCGCGATGGCGAATACAGAGTATTTCTTCACGTTCCAGCCTCGCGCCAAAGTCTCGCGGATTTGCGGCCGGGCTAGCAATTTCCCCGGCGCGCGAGGTGTATCACTAGCGAAACAGCGCTGCCACCCTTGCGCTGTTTGCGACGGCTCTTGCCGTTTTGCGCCGCAACCGGCCGCGGCGTGCGAGGCTAGGGAAAATCGGCAGGTTTGCAGCTTTCGGGTGGCTGCGGCCATGCTCATTTGCGACGACGCATCCGACCGCCGGCAAGGCCGGCATGAAGAAGGACGCAAAGACATGTTCGCACTCACCAACAAGATCGCCATCGTCACCGGTGCCAGTTCCGGCATCGGCCGCGCCACCGCGACGCTCTTCGCCGGACAGGGTGCCAAGCTCGTCGTTGCCGCCCGCCGACAAGCCGAGCTCGATGCGCTGGTCGCCGAGATCGAGGACGCCGACGGCACGGCAGTCGCCCTTGCCGGCGACGTCAGGGAAGAAGCCTATGCAAAAGCCCTCGTCGATCTTGCGGCCGAAAAATTCGGCGGCCTCGACATCGCCTTCAACAATGTCGGTGCCGTCGGCCAGATGGGGCCGGTTTCCGAGCTGTCGCTGGAGGGCTGGCGTGAGACGCTCGACACCAATCTCACCAGCGCGTTTCTCGGCGCGAAATACCAGGTGCCGGCCATGGTCGCGCGCGGCGGCGGCTCGCTGATCTTCACCTCGACCTTCGTCGGCCACACGGTCGGCATGCCCGGCATGACCAGCTATGCCGCAAGCAAGGCGGGCCTGATCGGGCTGACGCAGGTGCTTGCCGCCGAATACGGCTCGAAAGGTGTTCGGGTCAACGCGCTGCTGCCGGGCGGCACCGACACGCCGGCGGCAACCTTCAAGACACCGGAATCGCGGGCCTTTGTGGCAAGCCTGCATGCCTTGAAGCGTGTCGCGGAGCCGGAGGAGATCGCCCGCTCGGCGCTTTATCTTGCCTCCGACGCATCGAGCTTCACCACCGGAACCGCACTGTTCGCCGACGGCGGCGTGTCGATCAACCGGACGTGAATGGTTTCGCGCCGGCATCCGGATCAACAGGCCACGATGTCGCAATCCGGGCTTGCATTTGGGCTCGAATTGACGATTCCGTTCTCTCCTGGAAAACGGGCCGGAACCATGCTGCTGATCAAAACCTATGTCGCCCAGAGCACAATCGAGGGCGTCGGCGTGTTCGCCGCCGAGCCGATCAGGAAAGGCGCCTCGATCTGGCGGCTCGACCCGGATTTCGACCGGCTGATCCCGCTGGCAAAATACCAGGCGGCACCCTCGCATCTCAGGGAACTGCTCGACCGCTACGCCTATCCCAGTCCCGACCGGCCCGGCTTCATGGTCTATGAGGTCGACAATGGCCGCTTCATGAACCATTCGGCGACGCCGAACACAGACTTTTCGCAATATGGCGGGGCAACCGCGACCCGCGACATAGCGAAGGGCGAAGAGATAACCTGCGACTATGGCGAATTCTTCGAGGATTTTGAGCGATTGCATCTGGCCACCGCGTAATTGGCTGCCTATCTTGCGAGCGCCCGCTGGGCGATTTGGCCGCCTCCCTTCATTTCGGCTGTGGACAGCGGGGCGTGATTCTGCTATCAGCCGCCACAATTCGTGGTGTAAATCGCCGCGGAGGCTAGTGGCTATGGCCGCTTGCCTATTGATATCAAACCCGAAAGACAGGATTGCCCGTGCAGGTACTCGTCCGCGACAACAATGTTGATCAGGCGCTTCGCGCTCTCAAGAAGAAGATGCAGCGCGAAGGCATCTTCCGCGAAATGAAGATGCGCGGTCACTACGAGAAGCCTTCCGAGAAGCGCGCCCGTGAAAAGGCCGAAGCCGTACGCCGCGCCCGCAAGCTGGCCCGCAAGCGCGCACAGCGCGAAGGCCTGCTGCCGATGACGCCGCGTCCGGTGGCTGCCGGCGGTGCAGCCGGTGCAGCGCGTCCGCCGCGCTGACCAGCGCCAATATTTCGTCCTTTTCGAAGGATACCAGAGGTGGCGCGATGCGGAATCGCCGCCACCTTTTTATTTTGATATGACCCGGCCCGGAGGGGGGATCCGGACCTGAATGACGCGGCAAGTGAGGACAGGGCAGACATGAACGCAATCAGCGTGGAGAGCAAAACCACATTTCGTGGCTTTGCCCTGGCGACAGCCCTGCTTTCCGGATTGATGCTTGCCGGCTGCCAGACCTCAGGCCCGACCGGCGAGTTCAACAACATCGACAAGGCGCAAGGGTCGAGCGAGAATATCTCCTCGCTGTCGGCGGTGATTCAGCGCAATCCGCAGGATCCTGAAGGGTACAATGTGCGCGGCTCGGCCTATGGCCGGGGCGGCCAATACCAGGCGGCGCTCAAGGATTTCAACCAGGCCATCCAGCTCAATCCGAATTTCTACCAGGCCTATTCGAACCGCGCGCTCATCCAGCGCTTCCTCGGCAATCAGGAAGCAGCGTTGGCGGACTACAACCGCTCGATCCAGATCAACGGCAACTACGATGCCGCCTATATCGGCCGCGGCAATCTCTACCGCAAGGCCGGCCGCACCCAGGAAGCCTTCAACGATTTCCAGAAGGCGATCCAGCTCGACACGACCGATGCCCGCGCCTATCACAATCGGGGCCTGATCTATCAGAGCCAAGGCCAGCACAAATTCGCCATCGAGGATTTCTCGACCGCCATCTCGCTGGCCCCGGACGCCGCCGAGCCATACAACGGCCGCGGCCTTTCCTACCTCGCCACCAATGACGAGGACAATGCCTTCTCCGATTTCAACATGGCCATCAAGCTCGACGGCAAGAACGCCGAAGCCTGGTCCAACCAGGCGCTGATCTACGAGCGGCGCGGCGACAAGGCCAAGGCGCAGAAATCCTACCGCGAAGCGGTGCGCCTCGACCCAACCTACCAGCCGGCCAAGGATGGCTTGTCGCGTGTCGGCGCCAGCGCCAGCTGACGTCGGTTTCAGCAAATCCGGCTAACCATTACGGGTTGTTTGCGTGGCCGAAAGGACACGCGGCCCTGAAGATCGCCATCGATCCGGCAACCCTGCGTTAACCCCCGCGGCAAGCCGCCGACCCATGCCTTGTTCGCGTCAAGTTTTCAGCGGAACGGTCTGACCATCAAAGCCGTTAGTTCGATGCAATTTGCGAAAGGACCCTCCCCATGATCAAGAAACTCGTCTGCGCCGCGGCCCTTGCCACGACCATGCTCGCTGCCCCGGCCAGCGCCGGTAAGCTGCAGCTTGGCACGCTCGACTGCACCATCGATGGCGGCACCGCCTATATCGTGACGTCCAACAAGGGCGTGTCCTGCGTCTTCCGGCCCTATCATCACGGACCGTCCGAGATCTACACCGGCGTCATCTCCAAGCTCGGCGTCGATCTTGGCCAGACGCACCAGGGCCAGCTCGTCTGGGCCGTGTTTGCCGCGACCCGTGACCGCGACGCGGGCGATCTTGCCGGCAGCTACTACGGCGTCAACGCCGAGGCGAGCGTCGTGACCGGCGGCGGCGCCAACCTGATGGTCGGCGGCTTCGACAGTGCCTTCATGCTGGAGCCGCTCAGCGTCCAGGCACAGACCGGCGTGAACCTGGCGGTTGCCGTCACCTCGCTGGAGCTGATCCACTCGTTGAAGTGACTGTACGCCGATCTTCTCGGCGCGGACAGCAACCGCGCGGTGATCAGGTAGCGCGCGGCGGATTCGGTTTTCGCCGCGCGCTTTGCATTTGTTGTCGCCATGCCAAGATAGCAACTCGCGATTATGAAGATGGAAGACTTGTTCCTTTTGTGCTACCAACCGGAAATGTTGGTGGCCCTGCGTGAAAACGCGCGCGAGCTCCGGCAGATGTAAAGACATCGTCGAATGCAATTTTGTTGCAGCCGCCGGAGGCCGTGATGGATTTCATCGAGCAGTTATTCGGATTTTCGCCCGATGGCGGGTCGGGATCCTTCGAACTTCTTCTGATACTCGCACCATTCTTGATTGCCGCTGTCTGGTTTTTCATGCGTCGACAACGACGTTGACGAAGTGGCCTCAGACCGGCCATGAACCCGCTCCCCAAAATACTGGATTTCCTGAACGCATTCGCCGACGCCTTCACCGACTGGCCATCGAACTTGCGCCAGATCGCTGCCCGGATCTGCGCCCTCGCCAAACTGCTCTGCGAAAGAATGAAGCTCCCCGATCGGCTGGACCGAAGCGGGCCGCAACGGTGCGTCAAGATCAGCGACCCCGCTTACAAGCGGCCGGATCCCCTGATCTATGCCCAATATTATTTGATGGCCCAGGGCCTCGCCATCACCTGGGACAACCCTGACATCGAGATCCGAAGCGGCGGCAATCCTGTCGCGCCGCATATGCTGGCGCCCGACACCGAATACGAAATCGTCGCCCGTATCTGGAACAACTCGACCGAAGCCCCGGTCGTCGATCTGCCGGTGAAATTCTCCTATCTGAGTTTCGGCATCGGCACGGTGTCGCATTGGATCGATGAGACAAGGACCGATCTCGGCGTCAAGGGCGGAGCCAATCACCCGGCTTTCGCGTCGGTCAAATGGCGAACTCCGGCGGTGCCTGGTCACTATTGCATCCAGGTCCTGCTCGACTGGCTCGACGATGTGAACCCGAACAACAACCTTGGCCAGGATAACACCACCGTCGGTGTCGCCCATTCGCCCGCAAGATTTGAGTTTCGCCTGCGCAACGGCGAGCGAGAGCGGATGGGATTTCGCCTTGAGGCCGACGCCTATTCCCTTCCTGAATTGCCGGTCTGTGAGCCGCGCCCTCGCCCGAGGCCGCGTCGCCGGCCCTTGCGCACCTTCCCCGGCACGATCGCGGCGGTGCCTGCCGGCCACAGCCGTCAATCGCATCCTCTACCCGCGGGCTGGCTCGTCACGTTCGAGCCAACGCAAGCGGATCTCGCCCCGGGCGAAGAAATCTCCGTGACGGTCGACATCGAACCGCCAGCCGTTTTCACCGGCCGCAAGGCAATCAACGTTCATGCTTTCTCGGCGCGCGGTCTCGCCGGCGGCGTGACGCTCTATGTGGAGCGATAGGGGATCGCCATGGCTTATCGGCACTACACCAAATGCATATCGGTCGGAAATCACCAGGGCAAACAATACGGGCAGATGATCATCGCAGCGGCCGTGGTCGCTTTGCCACTGATCCTGTTGGGCGCCATCCCCGGACCGGCCGTCATGCTCGTGGCGCTTGCGGCCATACTGGCCTATTGCCGCTGGTGGCTCTACGACCGGCTGATCTGTCTCGGTGGCGACGAATGCGCGGTCGGCTGGCTGCTCAAGATCGATCCGCCGGAGGAGAAGTCGGGACTGGATCGCTTCGACACCGACTACAGTCTCAATCTGGTCCCGGGCAATGTGGTCGAATTCACCAACCAGGCAACGGCCGAAAAGATCGCGCCGTTTGGACGCCTGATCGCCAACACGCCTGCGATCCAGGGCGCGGGCCTCGACTGGAAAGGACTGGAAGCGCGGCAATGGGCCAATGATGACCCGACCGCGGTGCTGCATTGCGAGTTCGAAGGGGCCGGCGTCTACGACCTCATGATAGCCTGCCTTGCCGCAATTCCCGTCGCCACGGCCGCGGCGGTTGCTTGCGCCATTCCCTTCTTCGGCTGGATCGCCTGCGCGGTCCTGTCGCTCATCGCCGCGGCCATCGTCATTGTCGGCGGCATAGTCGGCCTGCTCGACACAGCCAATCCGACGGACCTCGACGAGAATCTCGGCGATCTTCATGTCAACGATCCGACGCGCCGCGGCGCGGACATCCTGTTCGTCAAGGGAACGTGGGTTTACGATTCGGCACATGACGGCTGGAACGAAATCCATCCGATCAAGCACTGCCAGAAGATCGGCACCTGGAACGGCAGCTGGAACGAATCCCCGGTTCCCGACGGCAGTCCCGTCCGCTGGTGTGAAGCGGTCGAGACGGCAGGATCGCCACTGACCGTCGCGTCCCAGCAGGAGCCTCAAAACCAGTGGACGATACATCCCGTCATAGACGGTTGCCGGCCAAAGTCCGACGATGACCGGCCGGACCCCGTGCACTAACCTGGCACGCCGTGCCGGCACCATCTTCCCTTCGCCGGAGAAGCAGTGTCATCTGTTTTGCCGCAATGATGCTTGCAGCAACCGTACGAGGGCCCATGACGCGCAAAATGATCCTTGCAGCCATCATTGGCATGGCCAGCCCCGCCGTGGCTCAGGCGCAGGACCGGGGCATCGAGCTCGGCACGCTTGAATGCGCCATATCAGGCGGCACCGGCTTCATCTTCGGCTCGAGCAAGGATCTGAGCTGCACCTTCACCCCTGCCGACAAGACTTTCGCGCCGGAAGCCTATTTCGGCGCGGTCAACAAATATGGCCTCGACATCGGCACGACCAAGCAGGCGGTGATGCGATGGCTGGTGCTGACGCCGCTGAAGAACATCTACGCGCCGGGCGCATTGGCCGGCGACTATGTCGGCGCCAGCGCCGAGGTGACGGCAACCGTCGGCGCCGGTGCCAATCTGCTGGTTGGCGGCTTCTCGCAGTCCTTCACCTTGCAGCCGCTCAGCCTGCAGACCCAGACCGGCATCAATTTCGCCATCGGTGTCAGCCAGTTCCAGCTGCGCAGCACGGAGAACTGATCGGCCGGCGATGGCGGCCGGCCAGGGATGCGGGCATCACGTACATGTCCAAAAAAATCGCTTGAGCTCAAGCTTGGTTGAGGTTCTACAAACCCCTCCAACCGTGGTCCTGCCGGACCCCGAGCTGGCTCCTGGCGCCATGCGTTTGCATCGGGATATGAAAATTCGAGGGACCGAAGTGACCGACATCAGCACAAAAAGGGTCGACTGGCGCGCATTGTGGGCGAGCGGCGACCTCGCGCGCTTCTGTTTCATCAGCCTCGGCATCCTGCTGCACGCCACCAACGAGACGATGGTGGCGACCGTCATGCCCGCCATGATCGGCGAACTGGCGGGCGTGCAGCTCGTCGGCTGGTCGCTGGCGATCTATGAACTGGGCGCCATCGTCGCCGGTGCCGCGGCCGGACGGCTGGTCAGCTATGTGGCGCTGCGCACCAACATGATGGTCGCGGCCCTGCTCTACGCGGCCGGCGCGTTGATCTGCGCCACCGCGCCCTCGATGCAATTGTTCCTGGCCGGGCGCCTGATCGAGGGCCTGGGCGGCGGCGCGCTTGTGTCGCTGGCTTTCGTCTCGGTGGAGCGCCTGTTCCCGCGGGCCATCTGGCCGCAGCTTTTCGGTATCATGTCGGCGATCTGGGGCGTCGCCGCCTTCAGCGGGCCGATGCTTGGCGCTGTTATGACAGAGCTTCTGTCATGGCGCTGGGCCTTCGGCATCTTCGTGTTCGGCGGTGCTGCGATGGCGCTGGCGAGCTTCGTCGTACTTGACACGCCGGAAGCGGCGAGGCCTAGCGCCGGCGCCGGCAAGGCACCACCCTTCCCGTTCGTCGCTCTTGGCTGCCTCGCCGTCGCCGTCGTGCTGATCGCCTCGGCGGGCGTCGACATCGCCCTTCTGCGCTCATCGCTGCTGATGGTGCTCGGCCTGGTCGGCCTTGTGCTGTTCTTCCGTGTCGATGCGCTGAAACCGAAATCGCGGCTCTTCCCCTCGCAGCTGTTCTCGTGGCGCACGCCGGTCGGCAGCGGCATGACCATGGTCGCCGCCTTCTCGGTGGCGACCTGTTCCTTTGCCATCTACGGCCCGCTGCTTCTGACCACGCTGCACCACATTCCGCTCCTGACCACCGGCTACATCATCGCCGCCGAATCGATCGCCTGGTCGATCCTGTCGATCCTTGTCGCCAACGCGCCACAGGAGCGTGAGAGATCGATCATCGTCATCGGCGCCCTGATGATCGCAACCGGCCTCGCTGGTTTCGCCTACGCCATCCCGGCAGGCTCGATCCCGCTGATCCTGGTATGCGCCCTTTTGCAGGGTGGCGGCTTCGGCGTTGCCTGGCCGTTCCTGACGCGCGTCATCGTGGCCTCCGCGCCGGGAGATGAGCAGACCATCGCCTCGGCCGCGGTGCCGACCATGCAGCGTATCGGCTATGCGGTGGGTGCCGCCCTTGCCGGCATCGTCGCCAATGCCAGCGGCTTTTCGCAAGGCCTGAACCAGGACGCGGCGGCTGACGTGGCGACCTGGCTGTTCCTCGCCTTCGTGCCGCTCGGCATTATTGGCTGCCTCGCCGCCCTGCGCACATCGACGACCGCGAACCGGCTGCCGGAAGCTGTCGGCTAAAGCGCGTCGCGTCGAAACGAACTCATGCGACGCGCTTTAGCCCTTTGTTTATGCATGTCGTTAAGCCAAAACCGAGGTTCACTTTTGGGCGACATGCATTAATCAGTCCAGGCGACGCTCATTCGACCTCGCGCAGGCGGTAGCCGACGCCGGTCTCGGTGGTGATGTAGCGCGGCTGGTCCGGCGTCTTCTCGATCTTCTGCCGCAACTGCCGGACATAGACCCTGAGATACTGCACGTCGGTCGAATCGTTCCACACCTGCTTCAGCAGGAACTGGTGCGTGAGAACCTTGCCCGCATACTGCACGAGAATGCGCAGAATGTCGTATTCCTTGGGCGACAGCTTTACCTCCTTGCCCCCGACCTTGACGATGCGCTTGACCAGGTCGACGCTGAGATCACCGGTTTGGAATACAGGCCTCTCGCCCTGCTGCTGGAATCTGTGCCGCAGTGCCACGCGGATTCGCGCCACCAGCTCGTTCATTCCGAACGGCTTGGTGATGTAGTCGTCGGCGCCGAGTTCGAGCGCACCGACGATGCCGGCCTCGTCGGTGCGGCTGGAGAGAATGACCACCGGCATGTCGAAGCCGTCGTCGCGCCATTTGCGCAGCAGTTCATGGCCGCTCATGCCGGGCAGGCCAAGGTCGAGCAGCACGAGATCCGGTTTTTCCTGCACCATCAGCTCGATAGCCGCCTTGGCGTTCGGTGCCTCGCTGACCGCGTAGCCCTGGCTGGCGAGGCCGACCCGGAGCAACTTGCGGATCGGCGGCTCGTCATCGACGACCAGTATCCTGACGCTCGAATTGGTCATCGAGGCTGATCCGCGCTGGAGCCGATACGATTGCCGGACAGTTCCGCCGCCACCGGCATCCTGATGGTGAAGGCAGCACCCGAACGGTCGGTCCGGTTGGCGGCCGAGATCGTGCCGCCCATTGCCTCGATGAAGCCGCGGCAGATCGACAGGCCGAGCCCGGTGCCGGCGCGCACCTGGTCGCCCTTGCGCACCCGGTAGAAAGTGTCGAACACGCGCTCAATATCCTGCGGAGGGATGCCCAATCCCTCATCCATGATCTGAAGCACGACGGAGCCGATGTCGGTCCAGCCCTGCAGGCGGATCGTCGAGCCGGGCGGCGAATATTTGGATGCATTGTCGAGCAGGTTGAACAGGACCTGCTCGAACAGCACTGGGTCGAGCTTCAACATCGGCAGGTCGGGCGGAATGTCGACCTCGATCTTGTGCTCGCTGGTGATCTTGCGGGCGCGGTCGAGCGCGGTGCCGACGACGTCGCCGACATAATGCAGCGCATAGTTCGGCTCCATCGCACCGGATTCGATCTTGGTCATATCGAGCAGATTGGCGATGAAGCGGTTCAGCCGCTCGGCTTCGTCGACCACCGTCGACAACAGCTCCGTCTGGTCCTGCTCGGGTAGGTCAGGCGCGAATTCCCTGAGCGTCCCGGCCGCCCCCATGATGGCGGCGAGCGGCGTCTTCAGATCATGGGAGATGGAGGTCAGCAGCGCCGAGCGCAGCCTGTCGGCTTCGGCCGCGAGCTTGGCACGATCGACGTCGGCGACGAGCTGGATGCGCTCGATGGCGACCGCTGCCTGGTCGCCCAGCGCGTCGAGCAGCCGCTGCTGCTCGGGCGTCAGCAGCGGACCCTGCTTGTCGTTGTCGAGGCCGACCACGCCGACTGCCGTGCGCCCGGTGCGCAGCGGCAGATAGAGCCGCTTCGCACCGGGCAGCGTATCGGCGCCGCGGCCGGCGGCGCGATCGTGCTCCCAGGCCCAGCGGGCGGCGGCGATGTCGGCCTCGGCCAGCGTGTCGTCGGGCGGATAGCCCGCCTTGACGGTGATGGCGCCGTTTTCGGGCAAAAGCAGCACGACCCGCAATTTCAGCATCGAGGCGATCTGGAAGGCCGTGACCCACAGAACGTCGTCGAGCGTGCCGGCGCCGGCAAGCTTCTTGGAAAACAGATAGATATCCTCCGTTGCCCGCGCCCGTGAGCGGGCGGCGGCGGCCTGGCGCTGCACGCGCGCCGTCAGGTTGCTGGCGATGACGGCAACGACAAGGAAGACGGCAAACGCAACGATGCTCTCGGGATCCCTGATCGTCAGCGTGTAGCGCGGCTCGAGGAAGAAGTAGTTGAAGGCAAGGGCGCTCAGAAAACAGGCGTACAGCGCAGGCCATAGTCCGAACGTCACCGCCGATGTCAGCACCGCCAGCAAGAGCACGATCGCCAGATTGCGCACGTCGAGGAACTGATCGAGAACCGTGCCGACGGCCAGCGAGCCCGCGACATAGGCCGTGGCGAACAGATATGGCCATATCTGGAACGGCCGCTGCTCGGCCGCCGTCCGGACCTTTCTCGATGCTGCGTCGGTATCGCGCTCGGTTCCCGAAATGACATGGACGCTGATGTCGCCGGCATTGCGGATCAAATCATAGGTGAGCGAGCCCTCGATCAATTCCCGCCAGCGCGACCGGGTCGGCCTTCCGACCACGATATGGGTGAAATTGTTCGCCGTCGCATGGCGCACGATGTCTTGCGCGACGTTCTGGCCCGGAATGGTCGTCACCTCGGCGCCGAGTTGCTCGGCGAGGCGCAGATGGGTCGCCAGCCGGTCCTTCTCTTCCTCCGACATGGCGGCCGAACGGGGCGTGTCGACATGAAGCGCCGTCCATGGGGCGCGGAGCCGGTCGGCCAGCCTGCGCGCATAGCGCACGCGCGCCGCCCCGCCCGGACGCGCGTCCAGGCAAACGAGCACCCTTTCCCCCGCCGCCCATGGGCCCTGGATGGCATGGGACTGCATGTGGTTGAGCAGTTGTTCATCGACACGCTGGGCGGTGCGGCGCAGCGCCAGCTCGCGCAGCGCCGTAAGATTGCCGGGCGAGAAATAGTTCTCGATGGCGCGTTGGGCGGTATTGGGGAAATAGACCTTGCCTTCCTCCAGCCGTTTGATCAGGTCGTCGGGCGTCAGATCGATGATCTCGACGTCGTCGGCCTGGTCGATGATGGAATCGGGAACCGTTTCGCGCACCCTGACCCGCGTGATCTGGGCGACGACGTCGTTCAGGCTTTCGACATGCTGGATGTTGAGCGTCGTGTAGACGTCGATGCCGCGCGCCAGGATTTCCTGCACGTCGAGATAGCGCTTGGGGTGGCGGCTGCCGGGCGCGTTTGTGTGGGCGAGTTCGTCGACCAGGACCAGAGCCGGGCGGCGTGCCAGGATGGCGTCTATGTCCATCTCGTCGAGGGTACGCCCCTTGTATTCGACCGGACGGCGGGGAATGACCTCGTAGCCCTCTACGAGGGCCAGCGTTTCCTTGCGGCCGTGCGTCTCGACGACGCCGATCACCACGTCGATGCCGTCGGCCAGCCTGGCGCGTCCCGACATCAGCATTTCGTAGGTTTTGCCGACGCCCGGTGCCGCGCCCAGGAAGATGCGCAGACGGCCGCGGCCCTCGCGCTCGGCATGCTCGAGCAGCGCGTCGGGGGAAGGTCTGTTTTCGACGTTGCTTCTGTCGTCCGGCATCGGCATCCAGTTTGAACGGCGCAGGGGACGGTGTCGATCCCCGGGGCTGTTCTTCATTGCTTGGCTATGTCGTCCAATGCGAGGTTAAGGGCCAGCACATTGACCACCGGCTCGCCCAGGACGCTGAGCTCCCGGTCCTCGACATGGCTGTCGACGAGCGCCTTGACCTTGGCTTCATCGATGCCCCTTGCCTTGGCGACACGTGGAATCTGGAAATAACCATCGTCGGGGCTGATGTCGGGATCGAGCCCGCTGCCCGATGTCGTGACGAGGCCTATCGGAACCGGCGCATTGGGGTTTTCGGCTTTCAGCTTCCCAGCGTCTCCCTTGATGCGGTCGATCAGCTTGGGGTTGGTCGGGCCGAGATTCGAGCCGCCGGAAGCACCGGCGTCATAGCCGTTGCCGGCGGCCGAGGGCCGGCCGTGGAAATAGCGGTCGCTGGCGAAGGCCTGGCCGATCAGCTCCGAGCCGATCACCTTGCCATCCCTCTCGATCAGGCTGCCATTGGCCTGCTTCGGGAACAGCGCCTGGGCGATGCCGGTCATGCCGAGGGGATAGATGAGCCCGGTCAGCACGGTGAAGAAGACGACCATGACGATCGCGGGTCTGATTTGCTTGAGCATCGGAATGATCCCTTATGCAAGGCCGAGGACCGTGACGGCCATGTCGATTATCTTGATGCCGACGAACGGCACGATGATGCCGCCGAGGCCGTAGACGAGCAGGTTGCGGCTGAGCAGCGCCCCGGCGCCGATCGCCCGGTATTTGACGCCGCGCAGCGACAGCGGGATCAGCGCGATGATGATCAGCGCATTGAAGATGATGGCCGACAGGATGGCGCTCTGCGGCGTCGCCAGATGCATGATGTTGAGCGCCTGCAGCGGACCTGTGGTCTGGCCGGGCGCGACGTAGAACACGGCGAACATGGCCGGGATGATGGCGAAGTACTTGGCGACATCGTTGGCGATGGAGAAGGTGGTCAGCGAGCCGCGCGTCATCAGCAGCGCCTTGCCGATCTCGACGATCTCGATCAGCTTGGTCGGATCGGAGTCCAAGTCCACCATGTTGCCTGCTTCCCGCGCGGCCACCGTGCCGGTGTTCATGGCGACGCCGACGTCGGCCTGGGCTAGGGCCGGTGCGTCGTTGGTGCCGTCGCCGCACATGGCGACCAGCTTGCCCTTGGCCTGCTCGTCGCGGATCAGCTTCAGCTTGTCCTCCGGCGTCGCCTGGGCAAGGAAGTCGTCGACGCCGGCTTCGGCCGCGATGGCCGCTGCCGTCATCGGATTGTCCCCTGTGATCATCACCGTGCGTATGCCCATGCTGCGCAGCTCGGCGAAGCGCTCGCGGATGCCGCCCTTGACGATGTCCTTGAGGTGCACGATGCCGAGCAGGCGTCCGTCGCGCTCGACCGTAAGCGGCGTGCCGCCCGATTTGGCGACCTCGTCGGCGATCGCCTGGAGATCCCTGATCGTATCGCTGTTCGGGCGCGTCGCGTGGCTGGCGACAGTCGACTGGTTGACATGGGCGAGCACTGAATCGACCGCGCCCTTGCGTACCGAGGAGCCGTCTAAATCGACGCCGCTCATGCGGGTTTGCGCGGTGAAAGGCACGAAGGTGGCGTGCAGTGTCGCCATGTCGCGGGCGCGAAGGGCGTATTTCTCCTTGGCCAGCACGACGATCGAGCGGCCCTCCGGCGTTTCGTCGGCGAGCGAGGCAAGCTGCGCTGCGTCGGCCAGTTCCTGCTCGGTGACACCCTTCACCGGCCGGAATTCGGTCGCCTGGCGGTTGCCGAGCGTGATCGTGCCGGTCTTGTCGAGTAAAAGTGTGTCGACGTCGCCGGCCGCTTCGACGGCGCGGCCGGACATGGCGAGCACATTGAAGCGCACCAGACGGTCCATGCCGGCGATGCCGATGGCCGACAAAAGCGCGCCGATAGTGGTCGGGATCAAGGTCACGAACAAAGCGACGAGCACCGTGACCGGGATATAGCCGCCCGAATAGGAAGCGAAGCTCGGGATGGTAGCGGTGGCCAGCACGAAGATCAGCGTCATGCCGACGAGCAGAATGTTGAGCGCGATCTCGTTCGGCGTCTTCTGGCGCTCGGCGCCCTCGACCAGCGAGATCATGCGGTCGAGAAAGGTGTGGCCGGCGGCGGCGGTGATGCGCACGCGGATCCAGTCCGAGAGCACCTGCGTGCCGCCGGTGACCGCGGAGCGGTCGCCGCCGGATTCGCGAATGACAGGCGCCGATTCGCCCGTGATCGCCGCCTCGTTGACCGAAGCCACGCCTTCGATCACCTCGCCGTCGGAGGGGATGATGTCGCCGGCCTCGACCAGCACCGCGTCGCCCACTTTCAGGCTGGTGCCGGGCACCAGCTTGAATTTCGTCCGGTCCTCGCCGGCGAGGAGCTTGGCCTGGGTCTCGGTG
Organism: Mesorhizobium sp. BR1-1-13; assembly: GCF_020165515.1. Classification (NCBI taxonomy): domain Bacteria; kingdom Pseudomonadati; phylum Pseudomonadota; class Alphaproteobacteria; order Hyphomicrobiales; family Phyllobacteriaceae; genus Mesorhizobium; species Mesorhizobium sp. BR1-1-13. The sequence continues at coordinate 189,025 of NZ_JAIUIH010000006.1, read as the reverse complement.
CGCGCCTTGCGCAGCGAATCGGCCTGCGCCTTGCCGCGGCCTTCGGCGACGGCTTCGGCGAAGTTGGCGAACAGCACGGTGAACCACAGCCAGATGATGATCTGGATGGTGAAGCCGAGATTGCCGCCGCCGCTGACGAGGTCCTTGACGAAAAGCACTGATGTCAGCGCCGAGACGACGGCAACGACGAACATTACCGGGTTCCTGGCCAATGTGCGTGGGTTCAGCTTTCTAAAGGCTCCGCCGATGGCGGGCCACAGGATGCGGGCATCCATGATGCTCGCTGATTTCGACTGGCTCATTTTGAAGCTCCAGCTTCGGTGTTGTTGGACGGCACCGAACGGTCGGAGGCCGAAACAAGATGCAGAAGCCCGTAGGCCAGCAACCACAGAACGATCATGACGGCGGCGATGCCGAGGAATGTCGACATGGTGGGGAAAGGAGGAGGCCGTTCCTCCTTTCCGTTGTGGGCGGGATGGCGATCGTTGCGATGCCTGTTATTGAACCAGGACATTTCCGTTTCAGCCACGACACTTCCGTCTCAGAATGTCTGCCAGTGGATGGCGGCCAGATGCTCGACGATCGGTCCGACGGCGAGTGCCGGGAAGAAGGTCAGGCCGCCGACGATGACGATGACGCCGACCAGCAGTCCGACGAACAGCGGGCCGTCGGTCGGGAACGTGCCAGCCGAGGCGGGCACGGTCTTCTTCACCGCCAGCGAGCCGGCGATGGCGAGCGCCGGGATGATGACCAGGAAGCGGCCCATGAGCATGCCGAGGCCCAGCGTGATGTTGTACCAAGGCGTGTTGCCGGTGAGGCCGCCGAAGGCTGAGCCGTTGTTCGCCGCCGCCGACGTATAGGCGTAGAGTATCTCGGAGAAGCCGTGCGGACCGCCATTGGCGATCGATGCCACGGCGCTCGGCAGGACCACCGCAATGGCCGTGAAGATCAGCATCGCCAGCGGCAGGCACAGGATCGCCAGCATCGCCATCTTGACCTCCTTGGCCTCGATCTTCTTGCCGAGATATTCGGGCGTGCGCCCGACCATCAGACCGGCGACGAAGACGGCGATCAGGATGAACATCAGGATTCCGTAGAAGCCGGCGCCGACGCCGCCGACGATGACTTCGCCGAGCTGCATGTTGATGAGCGGGATCATGCCGCCGAGCGCGGTGAAACTGTCATGCATGGCATTGACCGCGCCGCAGGAAGCCGCCGTGGTGATGACCGCGAACAGCGCCGAAAGCGCGATGCCGAAGCGGGTTTCCTTGCCTTCCATGTTGCCGCCGTCGATGCCCAGCGCATGGAGCAGCGGATTGCCCGCGGCTTCCGCCCAGTAGCAGACGGCGACCCCGGCGATGAACAGCACGCCCATGGCGGCCAGGATCGCCCAGCCCTGGCGCTGGTTACCGACCATGCGGCCGAAGACATTGGTGAGCGCCGCGCCGATGGCGAAGATCGACAGCATCTGGATCAGGTTGGAGATGGCGCCCGGATTCTCGAAGGGATGCGCGGCATTGGCGTTGAAAAAGCCGCCGCCGTTGGTGCCGAGCATTTTGATGGCGATCTGCGAGGCGACCGGCCCGACGGCTATGGTCTGCTGCGCGCCTTCCAGCGTGGTGGCGTCGACATAGGCTCCCAGCGTCTGCGGCATTCCGAGCCAGACATAGACCATGGTGAGCACGACGCAGAGCGGCAAAAGCACGTAGAGCGTGGCACGGGTCATATCGACCCAGAAATTCCCGATCGACTTGCCGGAAGCGCGGGCAAAGCCGCGGATCAGCGCCATGGCGATGGCGATGCCGGTGGCCGCCGACAGGAAGTTCTGCACGGTGAGGCCGGCCATCTGCACGAGATAGGACATCGTGCTCTCGCCGCCGTAGTTCTGCCAGTTGGTGTTGGTCATGAAGCTGGCCGCGGTGTTGAAGGCGAGCCCCGATTCGACCGCGCTCATGCCGGCCGGGTTGTAGGGCAGGCCGCCTTGCAGGCGCTGGAGGAAATAGAGCGACAGGAAACCGGCAAGGTTGAACAACAGCATGGCGGCGGCATAGCCCGTCCAGTGCTGCTCCTGGTCGCCGGTTCCAGCCAGGCGATAAAGGCCCCGCTCGACGGGGCCGAGCACCGGCGACAGCAAGCTGCGGTCGCCGGTGAATACGCGATGCATGTAGCCGCCCAGCGGCTTCACGAGCAAAACCAGGATCCCGCAATAGAGAAGGATCTGTATCCATCCGTTGATAGTCATGATTTGGCTTTCCGTGCGCCGGTCAGAAGCGTTCCGGGCGGATCAGGGCGTATGTCAGATAGGCGAGCAGGAACAACGTCACGCCGCCACCGAGGATGTAATCGATAAGCATGGTCCGATCTTCCGCTCAAATTCTGTCGCAGGCTTTGACGTAAGCGAAGGACAGGGCGAAAAACAAAGCCCCTATCCCGAGAACGACGATGTCCATTGTGAATTTTTCCTTATGAACCTTGTACTGCGAATCTTGTGTTGAATGGCCCGCAATACCGCGAAGACGACCGGCGTAATTTCATGGCACGACGCTTCAAATTTGGTCAGGCGAATATGGACCCGACCGCCATAAAGGTTCGAGACGGTGCGGGTGGGAAAGAAATAGGAATTTTATAAAGGTTTTCGGGCGATGGCCCGCAAGCCATCGCCTTCGACAATTGCCGGCGCTGTCAACCGCCGAGGCCGCATAGTCCGGGAAGGAAAAGCCCGGCTGGGAGGCCAGGCCGGCCTTTTGGAGGTGGCGCGGATCAGGTCACCGCGACGTCACGATGATCAGGCGGCGTAGCCGCCGCGGCCGCGCGCAACGACGCGTGCCCCCAGGGCCGGATCGATCTCGGGCCAAAGGATACCGGCGGCTTCCGCAAATTCGACCAGCGCTCGACGCGCCTGCTCGATGGTGATGTAACCAGGAATGGCAAGGGCGCATGCCTTCACCGCATTGCGATAGAGCGGGCCGCGGCGGGAGGTCGTCCACTCGGTGAGGAAATCGTGCATTTCGGCGAGCGAAGCGATCTCGCGCCTGAAACCGAGGCCGACGGTCAGCGCGACCGGTGAGTGAAACAGCTTGTCGTGCATGAAGCGGGCTCCTGGTTTGTCGCAGTGCTTTGAAAATCCTGGCGGGATCGACTAATGAGACGCCGGGAAAGCATTAGGAAGCAGGAGGTTCCGGAACAACCAGGCTGAATGTTCCGCAATTGATCTATCCGAATTTTTTGAAAGCCGCCGTTGCGAGCTTTGTCCTGCAAAGCTCGAAAGAGCGAAGCAGGATGGCGGAGAGAGCGACAGCCATTATTGCGATCTCAAGTTGTCTCAACAAGTGCAAACCATATAGACATATCAACGTGTTAATCTGAAATGGCTGTCTCGCGCCGTTGCAATTCGCATCATCCAATGCCAATATTTTTGGCGGGTAAGATGATGGGTTTAGAAATGCCGAAGATCGTGAAGGAGCTTTCAGCACTAACCGTCAAGAACTTGAAACACCCCGGATCGATCAAACCGGTCAACGCTCTGTTTGCCGTTGGCGGTGTTGCCGGGCTCATGCTCCAAATCACGCCGGGCGGCGGGCGATCATGGCTATTGCGATGTCCCAAGTAGTCTCATAAACACGCGCAATTCGGGCGGAGGCGCAACCCAGAAAGTTCGAAAAGCTTCCAAGAAGCCCAGCCATGTCTAGCGGCGGGCATGCGGCAGCCGGTCTTCCTCCTCTCTTCTTCCTGCCTTTGGCTTACTCATCACCCTTGGCCTTCCGTTCAGCATTCCAGTCCTCCTCGCGCGGCGAAAGACGCTCGAAGCCGCAGCCAGCCCCGCCGGCGAGCGCGTCAAGGCGATCGGCGTAAACCTCGCCTTAGGGATTGTTGTCGATCGCCGCGATCAGAACCACACCTTGCCGAAATCGTCGGCGACGTTCTGGCTGGTCCGCGGCATGGTGTCGGTTCCGTGGAGTTTCTCCATGAGGGGGTTGACGAAGCGCCAGCCGATCGTCGTGTCGTGGATCTCGGCATTACGCGAAAATGCGGCCTCGGCTTTCGGCGCCACGAAGGGCGCGCGCGACATGCTTTCCACGCCGCCAGCGACCATCAGCTCGGCCTTCGCCCGCACTGATCGCGCGGGCGGCGGTGATGACGGCATCCATGCGGAGCCGCAAAGCCGGTTGATGGTAGTTCCTGGAACATCGACCGGCAGGCCCGCGAGCAGGGACGACATGCGCGCCACGTTGCGGTTGTCCTCGCCGGCCTGATTGGCGCAAGGCGTCTCACTGCGACCTCATCCCGGATTGGCGACACAACCGGCGAGGTTGCCTATTATAATCCGCGTCCTTCACTCACGAGCAGTTCGAAATCATTGCAGCCTGAGCCGTTCCACATATGGGCTTCCCTTGTGTGGCCCTGTTTCCGATTTGCGACAGAATGCTTTCGGAAATAGGCATGGTTGGCTGGCCTTCCCTAGAACTGAACCTTGAAGGTCGCATTGAATCCGTTCTGATTTGCGCCACCTGCGAACTGGCCTTGATAGGCGATGCCCAGCGTTGTGTTGGGGGAGAGATTGAGATCGAGTCCGGCCTCGACGAAGGCGGCGTCTTTGGCGATGGGGATGCCTGCGATCGAGAAGGCGTCGGAGCCGGCGAAGCCGAAGGACGACAGCGGCGCGGTGTCGCCATAGGCATGGAGCCAGCCCAGCATGCCGCGCGCGGTCGCCTCGACGGTGCCGAGCGTGAGGCTGGTCGAGGCACGAAGGCCGAGCGTGGTAAAGGTGACGTCGGTATCGGAGGAGGCGCTGGTCAGCGCCGCCGCCCCACCCTTCTCGGTGAAGCCGTCGGTGTGCAGGTTGACATAGGCGAGGTTGGCGAAGGGCTCGAGACCGATCGCGCCCGCCTTGATGTCGTAGGCTACTTCGCCGAACACCTGCGCGGTGCCGGCGCTATAATCACCCGACAGGCTGTCGGCGAAGCCCGGGAAGGCGACGGAACGGGCGGTCTCGATGTCGTGCCAAGTGTAAGCTGCACCGGCTCTTACCCCCAATGCTCCCCATTGCCCGCCGCCATAGAGGCCGAGATGCCAGTTGGTGCTGTCGCCGGAAGAGGCTCGGCCCCCGACGTCGAACGAGGTGTGGCTGTAGCCGCCCATGACGCCGGCGCGCCAGTTGTCGCCGAGGCCCGCATCGATGCCGGTGAGGAAGCCGCCGGTGGAGGCGCTAAGCGCCGCCGCATTGCCATCGCCGTCGAGATCGGTCCAAGCCCCGAAAGCCCTGCCCCAGGCGGCGGTGCCGGGCGTATCGGCGGCGGCCAGCCTGTTGCCGTCTTCTCCATAGGCAAGCACCGGCGTGATCTCGGAACCGACGGCTGCGAAGGCTGAGCGGATGCGGTCGGTGGCGGCATCGCGCACGAAGTGGCTGTCGTCGATCAGCACGCTCTTCACGCTCGCATGCACCTCGCCCGAAAGCTGGTCGAAGGCATTGCCGGCCTGGGACGCGCTGAGGCCGGCAATGGCGTCATAGATGGCATTGCCGGAGCCGACAGACTCTGCCCCCGTGCCGGTCGCGCATTCGTTCGCCGTCATGCCGGCCATGCAGAAGTCGACGTCGTTGCGTACCAGTCGCAGATTGACGCTGTCGGCATCGTAGCTGAGCGCCGGGTTGAGGAACGCGAAATCGGAGGTCACGTCGCCGAAGGTGCCCGTCAGCCCGCCATCGGCGGTGAGGATCGTATAAAGGGAGGACGGCTTGTAGGTTCCGCCGAGCCCGATATGGGCAACCGAGGCGCCATTGAGCGTGGCTTGGCCGGTGGCGTGAATCAGGTCGCTGTCGGTGCCGGCCGGATCGACTTCCACCTCATAGGTGGAGCCGGCGGCGAAGGTAATATCGCCGGCGACGTTTATCGTGCCGATCGAGTTGCCGGGCGCGATGGTGGCGCCGCTGCCGAGCGTCACAGAGCCCAACGTGCCATGGCCGCCGAGCAACGCGCCGGTCAGCACATCGACCGCGCCGCCAAGCACGGCATCCCCATGCGCCCTGTCCGAACCGACGATCAGCGATCCTTCCGCAACCGTGGTGGTGCCGGTGAAGCCCGAGCCGTCGCCGTCATAGGCAAGAATGGCCGATCCTTGCTTGATGAAGGCGCCAGCACCTGAAAACGCACCGGCGTAGGCGGCATTGCTCGTCTGGTCGAAGGTAAGGGTGCCCGCGGCGGCAATATCGACATCGCCGCTGAGAAGCTGTGCCTGCGTCGACAGACCACCGCCCATGATCGAGACCAGACCCGCAAAGGCCGAGCTGTCGCCGGTCAGCGTCAGCTCTGCATCGCCTTCCTTGACGAAGGCGCCCGTGCCGCTCAGCACGCCGGCGAAGGTCGCGTCCACAGCCTGATCGGTGGTCAGCGTCTTGTCGCCCAGCGAAAGCACGCCGCCCGTGCCGGAAAGGCCCTGCACGGTGGTGCCGCCGGCCGCCAGAGCCGCAATGTCGAATATGCCGCCGTCGACGACGAGCGACCGGCTTGCGAGCGAGCCGGTGCCGGCAAGGGCAAGCACGCCGCCTTCCACCGTCACGCTGCCGCCGGCGCCGTCATTGCTGTCGCCAGTCATGGTGAGGCTGCCATTGCCCTCTTTCACGAAGACGCCGCCGCCGCTGATCGTACCGGCATAGACGGCATCCGCGGCCTGGCTCACGACAAGCGTCTTGCCGCCCAGCGCGATGCTACCGCCGGCGCCAGAGAGCGTGTTGACGCCGGTCGCATCGGCGGCGATGCCGGCGATGTCGAAGCTGCCGCCATTGAGCGACAGGCTGGAACTCGCCGCGACCGAGCCGTCGCCATCCAGTGCCAGCGTGCCCGCCTCGACCACCGTCGCACCGGCATAGGAGCTCGCCGCGCCGAGCCGCAGCGCGCCCGCGCCGGCCTTGGTCAGGCCTCCGTCGCCTTCGATCCTCGCGCCGATCCGGAACTGGTTGCCGGCATCGACGATGTCGATCGTGCCGCCGGCGGCGCCCAGCGTCACCGCACGGGCCGTCGCGTCGAAGGTGGTGCCGGTCACCTGCAACGTACCGCCATTGAACGTGAGCGCGCCGTTGTAGTCCCCAAGATTGGCATCCGCCGAAGCAGAAAGCACGCCGGCGTCGATCTCGGTGTCGCCCGAATAGGTGTTGGTCCCGCCAAGCACCAGTGTGCCGGCGCCGGTTTTCCTCAGCCCGTCGGTGCCGGCGACCTCGTTGTCTATCGTCGCGATCCAGTTCTCCGAACCCGCGCCGCCGTCGCCGACCCTGATCTCCACCGGAGCCGGATGACCGGCATCCGCCACCAGCGTCAATGCATCGCCAACCAAATGATAGCCGTCCGAGGTGAATTGCATGCCTGATGCCACGACGTTCCCGTCGATGCCGTCCACCGAGACGAGGCCGGCCTCACCGCCGAAAATGGCGAAGCCCGGCTGCGGGCTCATCGCTCCCGTTATCGAGCCGTTTTCATCCGTCCATACCGGTGACGTGGTCGACCAGGTGCCGTCGCCGCCTCCGCGCTGGCTGCCCGATGCCAGGCCGTTGGCATTCCAGAAATTCAGCGTCGCTCCGCCGACATTGAGCAGGTTGATCTGCTTCTGTCCGAGCAGCGTCTGCAACTGAAACTGCGAGCCGCCTGGAATAGAGCCGAAAGTAATCCCGCCATTGGTCTCCGACAACGTGCCGCTATAATCGAAAATACGGTAGACGCCAGGTCCCATCGTCCCGGTATCCGTGACGTCCAGCTCGACGCCATTGAGCGAGAGATTGCCGTTGACGCTTACGCTGTCGCCCACTCCCGGCGCGCCGAACTCGAAGTCCAGCTTCGTCCCTTGTGCCATCACCAGGTCGCCATTGACGGTCAGCGTCCCGATCGAGGCGCCGGGCGCCAGCGTGCCACCGCTCAGCACTGTCGTCGTGCCGACCGAACCATGCCCGCCAAGCGTCGCGCCATCGGCAACGGTGATGTCGCCCGCCAGATTGGCGCCGCTTCCCGAGACACTGCCGACCACAAATTCGCCAGCCTCGACGCGCGTCTGACCCTGGAAGGCCGAGCCATCGCCGTCGAAGACTAGGCTGCCGCTTCCGCGCTGTACGAGAGTTCCCGAGCCGCTCAAGGCACCGGCAAAGCTCACCGCATCGCTGCGATTGAATGCCAACACACCATCATCGACGACGTCGGCCTGAAGGGTGCCGGCCGTTCCGCCGGCGCCGACGGTAAGCGTGGTGCCGGTGGACAGATTAGCAACCGTATCCGCCGTGACCGATCCAGTGATGGATGCACCCACTCCGACGTTCAGATCGAGCGTATCCACATGGACGGTGCCTGCGAAGGTCAGCGCCGTGCTGTTCGCGATGCTCAAAGCGCGCGCGGATATGTCCTCGACCGTATTGATCGCGTTGCCGGCCTGGCTCAGGGTCACGTCGTTGCTGCCTGCATCGGCGCTTATCATGTTAGCGACGATCACGCCCGCCGTCTGGCTGATGTTTCCGATGGCATGCAGCGCGAGGTCTTCAGTCGCGATGACATTGTCGTCGAAGATGAGGCCGCCTGTTGCGTCCAGATCGATGGATCGCGCGGACAGCTCGCCAGGAACAAAGGCGCCCTTGAGGATGATCGTACCACCCGTGGAGAGACCGGTCGTGGGCAAGGTGAGGACGCCGCCGCTGGTCAGCGTGATGTCACCGAGAGGGGCGGCCGACAGCGACGAGACATTCAGGTCGCCTGATGCGGTAACGTCGACATTGGCGCTCTGAATCTGCAAAGCGCCGCCAAAGGCGTTGCTCGCATTGGTGAGGGTAAGATCGCCATCGGTCTGGAAGATGCTGGCGCCGGTGATCGAGAACGCGCCGGACTGCGTGATACTGGTTGCCACATCGAGATAGAGCGACCCGGCGTTTACCCCGCCGATTGAGAGCGTGTTCGAGTGCACAACCACTGAACTCAACGCCTGCAATCCACCAAGCGCGCCGCCAAAGTTTACATTGCCCGTCACCGCATCCACCTCGAGCGCATGGCTGCCGTCGATGGATCGGTCGAAGGTGATGGAATTGCTCGTACTCGAGAATGTCGTGTCGGCGCCGATCTGGACGGGGCCGGCATAGTGCTGCAGGCCGCTGGTGCCGATGACGCCACCGGACGTAACCACGCCGCCCGAGTTGGCGAGATCGAGCGAGCCCATGAGGTTGACGCCGTGCAGCGTCAACGCACCGGTGCCGGAAGCCGAGACGTCCCCTGTGCCGGTGATGCTCGACCCCATGTCGAGCGACGCCGATGCCAGGTCGAGCAGAAGCTGCGCGCCACCGCCATCCAGCCTGGCTCCGTCGATGGTGACCGTGGTGTCCGGATCGATCGTCGCGGAAGCACCGGAGCCCACCTCGACGGCGCCAAGCACCGTCGATCCGGATTGTAGGTTGAGCGTGTTGTTCGTCCCGTTGAACAGCACCGAGGATGCGCGGCCGTTTGTGTCCGTGCCGCCCGAAAGCATGCCGTAGTTGGTGATGTTGGCCGCACCCTGCGTGATGATGCCGACGCCCGCCGCGCCGCCGCCAGTGCCGCTACCACCTCGGATCGTGCCATGGTTGTCTACGTTGAGGCCGATACCCATGGCCCGGATGCCCGCGCCAGAATCGCCGTCGTCTCCCTTAGCGAAGGTGCCATAGCCGCCCGCGCCGCCGGCGCCGCCTGCAACAAGGCCGGTGGCATCGATGACGACCGCGGCATCTTGGCCAAGCAGCAGCACGCCGTCACCGCCGCCGCCACCGCCACCGCCCCAAGTGGGGGGGTAGCGGCTATGTTTTCGCCGCCATTGCCGCCTGCGCCACCTGTGACGGAAGATCCACCGGTTATCGTTAGCTGATGGTTGCCGCTCGCCGTACCCACGATGAGCCCAGCGCCGCCGCCGCCCCCGCCGCCGCCGCCGGTGGCTTGTGTGGGCGCGCCACCGTTGCCGCCTCCGCCGCCTACATAAGAGATCCCACCGGACGTGAAGACGCCCCCTGGGATAAATTCAGCCGCCCTGCCGCCGCCGCCGCCGCTCGCTATGTGTTCGTCCAGGGAGCCATCCGTACCACGTCCTCCGGTCACGACACTGCCGGCCAGCGTGCCCAGGTTACCGCCCTGTCCGCCCGCAGGGCCGCTGGAACCATCTGAATCAGTGCCAGTGGCGCCAGCGCCGCCGTGGCCATCGGATGCCGGCAGCCCGTAAACAGGCGCGCGCCCTTGCGAGAGGTCCTGTGACGCCCCACCCTGCCCATTGCCTTCGCCGCCATTGGAAGCACGGTCAGGCCCCCCAGCTCCGCCCGCCGCACCGCAGGCGGTGCCTGCCACGGGAGAACAAACCACCTGCGCCATGGCAGGCGAAGCGATGCCGACGAATAATCCGGCAGCGACCAGAGCGCGCAAAAGCGGATTCGACTGCGAGGCCGACAAGCACCTGGCTTGCTCGCCGATCGAAGACGGCCGTTCCCAGGCGGCTCCTGTCGGGTAGCCGGGGTGACCGGTGAACGACGGTTTCCTGGCCGGCGAAATGCCGTTGCTGCTCATCGCGGTCGTTTGCCGCAACATGAACCCTCTACCCCTGCCAATTGGATAAAGAATATGAGACACCAGCAGTCCCCCTCCACCGTCGAGGCCGCCACCCCGAACTGGCGTTTCGCATTGGTTAGCAGTGGGCACCGTTCAGACCAACCGCCACGGGCACTCTATTACAGGTTGAGGAAGATAGAGTAAATGCGTGTGCACGATACGCTAGCGCAGAGCTAAAAACTCACACCACCGGCGTCCCCCTGCGGTCCAAAACGCTGGCGGAGGAGATTTTCGCACCGACGCGCAAGCGGATGCAGCACGGCTCCATCTGAAAGGTCGAATCGGCGGCCTTCTGGCTCTTTTCTTTGGAGTTTTTGTACGTCTGCCGGTGCCCGAGACTCTTCGCGCAAACGGGTCGCTCTCCTTTGAGAGTCTCAGAACAGACAAGCTGTTGCCGTTGCGGCTGTTGGCAGGGTCCGATGGAATTTCAGATCAGCCAATTCCAGTGTGATGTCCGGAATTATCTGTCGTCGTCCGGTCTTCGGGCGATGGCCCGCAAGCCATCGCCTTCGACGATTGCCGGCGCTATCACTGCCGAGGCCGCATAGTCCGCGAAGGAAAAGCCCGGCTGGGAGACCAGGCCGGGCCTTTGGAGGTGGCGCGGATCAGGTCACCGCGACGCCACGATGATCAGGCGGCGTAGCCGCCGCGGCCGCGCGCAACGACGCGTGCCCCCAGGGCCGGATCGACCTCGGGCCAAAGGATACCGGCGGCTTCCGCAAATTCGACCAGCGCTCGACGCGCCTGCTCGATGGTGATGTAACCGGGGATGGCGAGGGCGCATGCCTTCACCGCATTGCGATAGAGCGGGCCGCGGCGGGAGGTCGTCCACTCGGTGAGGAAATCGTGCATTTCGGCGAGCGAGGCAATTTCACGCTTGAAGCCGAGGCCGACGGTCAACGCGACCGGTGAGTGAAACAGCTTGTCGTGCATGAAGCGGGCTCCTGGTTGTCACAGTGCTTTGAAAATCCTGGCGGGATCGACTAATGAGACGCCGGGAAACGCGGTATGGGGCGGGAAGTTCCAGAGCGGAGAGACGCATTTTTAGGCATGCGCGGGTGGTGGCTTGCCGGGCGCATGGAACAACACAACAAAAACCGCCGCCGCTGATCGCGGTTCGACCCGGGCGCATTCCACTCCAAGGTATCGGCGTGAGACATCTGCCCTCGCCGAAGGCGGAACAAATTCAATCGATCAAGCCAATCGGCGAAAACTGGCGGAGAGAGCGGGACACTCTCCTCCATGGCTCGCAACGCCTTGCATCCCTTGACTTCTGGCGTTCTAGGACTCACCTGTGGGGCACCAGCGTGGGGCACCGGGTGCGAAATGGCAAACCAACGGCAATATCTCGAATGGCACGGGCAGCAGTGGCGGGTCCGCGTCAAGGTGCCGGCTCGGGTCCGGGATTTGATCGGGAGAGGCAAGCTCACGTATCCTCTTCACACTGCCGATCTCAAGGAAGCAGATGCCCGCAAGTGGCCCATCGTATCCCGCCTCAAGGGAGCCATCGCGGCAGCCGAGAAGGTCTTGGCGACGAATGACCCGGTGGAGGCGGAGGCTCTCCGGCATAGGCTCACTAAGGACGACGAGGGCACGGAATATGCGATCAGATTGCGGGCTCATGAACTTGAAGAGACCAAGGGCCTGGATACGGCCAAAGCCTTCTTCGCGCTCGCCAGCGGACAAGTCACCCCGCTTGACCACCATGCAGCTGAGTTCCTCAAACACCAAAGCTACCGGCTCAAGTCTGAGGGTGACTTTCGGAGAGTGTTAGGATGGCTGGGAGATTGGCTTCGGGATAGCCGGCTGCCAGTCGCTCTTGAAGCCGTTAGACGTGTGGATGCTGGCAAGTTCCTCTCTGAGTCGCTGCTCGTCGGAAGAAGCCGCCAGAAGGCCACCGCCTATCTGGGCTTCATTAGGCAATACTGGACATGGCTTCTCGACAAGGGGCATCTACCGGCCAGTGAGAACCCCTGGGCAGGCCAAAGGATTCCAGCAGTGCGCCGCCAATCACGCGAAGCGGAGACTGATAGGGGCAAGCGTCCGTTCGCTGATGCGGAGATGACCAAGCTACTCAATGGCAACGGCGGACCACTGCTTAATGACCTGATGCCTGTCGGAGCGCTAAGCGGAATGCGCATCGAGGAGATTTGCCAGCTCCGCGTTTCGGATTGCCGAGATGAGATGTTCAGCGTTTGGGCAGGGAAGACGGATAGCGCCCGCCGTACCGTCCCGATCCACAGTGGCCTTAAGGAGATCGTAGAGCGGCGCACGGCGGGCAAGAAGGACAGCGACTATTTGTTCGACGACTTGCCGCCGACCCCAAAGTCACGAGAGACGCGCTCCGATCCGGCCGCCAAGCAGTTCACACGGTATCGCCGCAAGGTGGGCGTGGATGAGCGTCCGAACGACAAGCCGAAGAGCAATGTGGACTTCCACTCGTTCCGCCGCTGGTTCATTCGAAAGGCGCGTGACGCCAGGCTTGCCGGAGCAGAGGGCTTTGACGAGTGGACTATCACGTGGGTGGTCGGACATACGGACAGCGACCGCGCGAAGAGCCTTGACCTAAGCCAGCACGGTTATGCGGGGCAGGACCCGGAGAAGGCGAAGAGGGCGCTTGTGGAGGCCGTGAAGTTGCCGATATCGAATTCAAAATAAAGCTTCAAATGTGTGCTTTGGATTCCCCTCGACAATAACCTCTTCATGCTTTGGGCCAACATTTGCGAATTCAATTCCCCCGTTCGTTCGCTCCCAAAACATGAGCCGCAGGCCTACCCCTCCTTTTGTTAGATGAACCCGTCGGGCCTCTGCGCTGTCCACCCGTCGGTTCTTCTGAAAGTCACGCTCAAATAGAAGGGTGTTGTCCGCAACGACTGTGGCACAACGATCGAGAGTGGTGTGGGCGTGCTTGTGATTGCCGAGAGCTTCGACCTTTGCGAGCGAGGAATAAAAACTTTCTCCGACGGAGAATTTTCGTCCAACACCCAACGGCAAGTCGTCTATCTCAACTCCAAGTTTTTCAGCTGCCCTCAAAGCAATAGGCAGGGCAAGCTCTGCACCTTGCTCAGCCATGACCCAAGCTGAGTCGGCCAATAGACCGTTCAGGAAGTCTTTTGGTGACGCTGCAACATTAATCTGCTCATCCACATTCGTTAAATCCTCTGGAGGCGCCCGATGCAAGAAAGTCGCCTCGATCTCTGAGCCGGCAAAATCGAGAACTGCTCCCTGAACTTCGTAACCCTGGACGATCGCCACGATTCCCTTTGCATCCGGAGCCAAATGGAGGAAGACACCGACCGCGCAAGCCAGTTTGTGAGCACTGGCAAGGAGCACTTCGGAGATATTTTCCAGAGCTTCCGTTGGGGAGCAATCGGCTGTGCATTGATCAACTCGAATGCCAATTGCATCGCTAAGACTTACGGAACGACTGAGAATTCTGAAGATCCTTTTATTCAAATCTCTTGCAGAAAATACGTGTGAAATGTCATACATCTCCAGCAATGCTTGTATGTTATGGAGCGCGGGAAAGCAATTTGCAAGTGTAAGGTCGTCAATAGCATTGTCGCTTACCACTATGTTTATACAATTTTGGGTCGCAGTCCTGCTAGCCCAATCTTCAAGACGTCCGAAAAGCGAGTTGAAACCTTCTATGGTGTCTATACTGTTCGGAACTGCGAATATTGAGAGATCCAAAAACGCTATCGGCTTCATTTGATTTCCGACTTGGCCGAGGAGTGAATTTCGCTCTTCCTCTTTTGTTGTGCCGCCCTTAATATCGCTTCCGTTTCGTTCTCAGACTGATCGAAAAAGTCTTCGGGCCAATCCAGGATAGCCCCATATTTGGATAGCTTTACCTGCGTACAAACAGTTTGATTATTGACCTTCTGGGTGAAATAGATTTTTACCCGTGAGTTAAGCTCTTCGCCGGGCGCCTGTGCAATTCTCAATCGGAACCGCTCTACGAGATACTCACTGTGAGTCTCAAGGAGGCACTGCTTTCCGAGAAGGCTAAGCGAAAAAAAGAAATCAGCCAGCCTGGCCTGAACCTTAGGATGAAGGTGTAGTTCGGGCTGCTCAAAGATCAACAAACATGGGGCTTCCGAGAGCAGCGACATCACCACTATAGGCAGCAGCTGACTTACTCCTACCCCGACGTTCGTCAGATCATGGTTGCGGCTGCCTTTGTCTACGCTCACCTGCAGTTGGTGGCCTATTTTGCCGAGGTCGGTCGTGTTAACGGCCTCAGCAACGCCCAGGTACGAAAGCCAGTCTTGGGCTGCCTGTAACAGAGGAACAGTAACCCTCTCTGCGCCGATTAGCATGCTGGCATCAGAACTTTGGAAACACTCAACTAGCGTCTCCCGGTGCAGATCGAGCACTGCGGCCGTATGTTCCCCTTTATAGCCCACGTCCTTTGGGTTAATTAATGCCTCCAAAGGATAGATGGGGCGCGGCTCGTCGCGTAGAGGTCCTAAATAGTGGATGCTGGATTGGAAAAAGTTCTGGATGTATTCGGATGAAACCACGAACTCATGTGCATATCCAAAATCAAAGCCAATTTCAGATAGGCCACTGCTCTGCTTGAGCAGCATTTGCTGAATCTCTTCCTGTTTTTCAATGAGTGATGTCCGCACGGCCTGACGCGAACGCGGGCTATGCCGATAAATTGCATCCAATCGCCTAGCAAATTCTTTGGCCGTTACCCTCGTACCTCGGATGCTAGACGCGATCTCTGCTATCGAAGCACCCCTTAGTGAAAGTGTTGGTAAACTGGCACCGGCCTCGTGTGTCGCTGTTATATGATCCAATATTAGGTCTACAACATTTGGAGGAAGGACGTAATCCCCAATCTCCGGCTCCGTATATCGAATATGCGAATTTGGTGTTACGATGTATTCAGCCACCTTATGTGAGAAGTATTTTCTCTGATTGTACGAAAACCCAAATCTGAATGGCAGAAAGTGTTTCAGATCGGCTCCAGCGATACTGCCTTCGGGCCGCCCTTCAATAATATTCTCTCTAGTTTCTGCATCAATGCGTTTGACCGAATAGCGCAAATGATCGGCGTACTGGCTTGCGATGTCGTCTATCTTCTGAACAGCTTGGGCCTTTTTATTAAGATTCACGAATGAATTCCTGACACCTCCTTCACGGTTTATTTCGACTCTGAACGACAGAGAAGTCAGCGTTGGTTGTAATTGCGAGAGTTCCGCAGAAGGGTTGGCGCGATTGTTCTTGCGACGTTTCCGATCGGCAAGGCCGAACGCCAGATGTATTGTTGCTCGTGTTGGGTTCTGGTCGCCGGGATAGAACATAAAAGGACTTTGGACTCCCCCGGGGGAAAACCGATACGACTGGAGATCGTCCAATACCCAACCAAGTTGTATGTCGGGAGCTGCGGTTGACGCATTCTTGATGTCGTCGAACCTGCCCAGTTTAAGCAGCGGCCCATTCAGGCCAATCGGTCTGGTCGCCGGCGCGTATTGTAGCGTCTGCTTAACGAGCAAGATGCTTTGTATGATCGAACTTTTGCCGCTACTATTGGCGCCGGCCAATATCGTGATGGGAGCAAGCGGAATCGTTGTAGTGCCACTGAAGGATTTAAAATTCCCTATGGTCCATTCTTTGAGCATAGCCCCTCCCGCAGGCATTCTTGCATTTAGCTCTGCCGAAGATCAACTAGGCATCCCCCTCGGCAGCCGACGAAATTTGTGGGTCTCGCATCTGAGATGGCTTATCGTACGGGTGGTTAAGCATTTCCCCCCCTCCCCTTTGGCGCCTTATCGTTGAATCGTATTGGCGAGCGTTCTGTGGCCTTGCGGGTAGTTGAATGCGTGTCTCACTAGGGCAAGCCCGTGTGAGTCCCCGAAATTATGGTCCAGTGAGTCTCACATGAGTAGTCTCTTGACAAAATGTATCGCAGTCTCACATAATGGTCTCATACGGTCATCTAAAATGGAGACTCCGAAATGCCAGCCAGTACGCTCGTGGGCTACGCCCGCACCTCCACCACCGACCAGAAGGCAGGGCTTGAGGCCCAGCTCCGAGATCTCGACGCGGCGGGATGCACGAAGGTCTTCCGTGAGGAGCTTTCCTCTGTGGCTGACACGCGGCCCCAACTTCAAGCAGCGCTGGACTGGGTGAGAGAGGGGGATACGTTCCTCGTCACCAAGCTAGATCGTCTCGCTCGCTCTGTGGCCGACCTCGTGACAATCACCGAAGCGTTGCGGGCGAAAGGTGTGGGCCTCCGCATCCTTGCAATGAACCTTGACACCTCCACCCCGACCGGGAAGCTCATGCTAAACCTGTTGGGCTCCATCGCGGAGTTTGAGCGGGAACTGATGCTGGAGCGGCAGCGCGAAGGCATCGCCAAGGCCAAGGCCGAAGGGAAGTATGTTGGCCGCCAGCCTACCGCCCGCCGTCAAGCCGGCGAGGTGTTGCGCCTCAGGTCGGAAGGCAAGTCCGCTGGTGACATCATGGCAGCGTTGGGCATTAGCCGGGCGAGCGTCTTCCGGATACTTGCCGAGAACGAATGAGCTTAGTGGAGCGGCTCGGCTTTGGTCGGTGAGCTTTGCGTTGTGCCGTTGGGGAAGACGCTAGGCACCCCAACCTGCAATCCACCGGTCCCACAAAACAGAACTAGAACCGCCAGAGCGAATGCGGCCAATAGCGTCCCGATCACCGCGAGCGGGCCGTTAGCCTTGATCTTGGCGAACCAAATTGAAACTTCCAAATCGCTCATGTCTGGTGTGCTCCTTTGGGGAGGCAGCGTATCATCGTTGGCGTAGGTGTTACGGTTTAAGCCTATCTCGGGCGGCTCATCTGGGGAGTGGGTGGTATGGTGGTTTTGCTGAAACAAGCTCGATTGCTTTCGTGCTGGGTGCTGCTGTTGGTGTCAGTCAGCCCCCTATACGCGGAGACAGTTGAGGTGAAATATCGGGGCCCTGTGGACCTCGCCAAATTTGAATGCTCGGGCGAATTGGACAGCAGCGTGGTCAAGCGCGTCTGCTACAATGCCGAGCACTCCTATATGCTCATCCGCCTCAAGCAGACTTGGTATCACTACTGCGAGATTGACCAGGGCACGGTCTCCGCGCTGCTGGCCGCAGAGTCCAAGGGGCGCTTCTACAATTCGAGCATCAAGGACTCGGGGACAGACAGCAAGTTTAGCTGCCGGGACAAGCCTGTGCCGGACTTGTAAGCACTCCGCGCAGCTGGGGCCTCTATTGACATTGCTCTAATGTAGCTCTCCTATCTCACCCTTGGGGGAGTAGAATGCATGGGCGGGCTTAGCGTCACTGCTCTTGGTTTTTGCTTGCTGGTGGTTGCTTCCTGCACTACCGGCCCGGCGCAAGCGCCCCCTGAAAGCACAGTCCTAAACGTCTTCCCCGGCCCGCCACCTCCGCCTCCCTATCAGCCTGTCCCTGCGGATAGCCCCGTTGAGCGGGTGGCACTTCCCTCGGACCAAGCAGCAGCGGCCACATCGGGGGCAGCAAGCCCGTCCAGCAGCGATGCCGCTCAGGTTGCCGTGATGCCGCCTCAGCCGAGCACACAGGCCCAGACCTATCAGCCCCCTACTTACCAACCGCAGCCCACCTATCACCCGACCTATCAACCATCGATCCCATCGGCTGGCCTCTGTGCAGAAAACGGGAGCTGCTACGGCGATATCAGCAACCTTACCGGCAAGCCGAAGACCGTGGCGGTGCGGGGCTACTATCGGAAGAACGGCACATATGTCAGGGGACACTACCGCAGCCACTAAGTCAGCGTTGCTCGTGGGGTGTGACCTAGTGCACACTCGCCGCCATGTGCAATCTCTACAACATCACCACCAGCCAAGACGCCATCCGCGAGTGGACCCGCGCCATGCGGGACAGCCTGGGCAACCTTGAGCCCTCGCTAGATGTCTATCCCAACATGCCGGGTGCAGTGGTCCGCAACGCACCCGATGGTCAGCGGGAGCTTGCGAAGCTGCTATGGGGCATGCCTACGCCGGCTGAGCGGGTGGAGGGCAAGGCGGACTATGGCACCACCAACATCCGCAATCCGCAGTATGGCCATTGGCAGCAATACGTTGGCGTGGAGAACCGCTGCGTGGTGCCCGTCACGAGCTTTGCGGAGCCGAGCCCCACGCCCGGCGATAAGGACCCAGAGACAGGCATACAGCGGAACTACTGGTTTGCCCGGGGCGAGGACAGGCCTCTGTTCTTCTTTGCGGGCATGTGGACGCGCTGGCAAGGTGTCCGCAGAGTCAAGGACGGGCCGGGCGACTTTGAGCTTTACGGCTTCATGACGACTGCACCCAACGCCCTCATCAAGCCGATCCATGAAAAGGCCATGCCGGTGATCCTCATCACTCGTGAGGAAGTGGAAACCTGGCTCACAGCCCCGTGGACCGAAGCGCGGCACATGCAGCGGACAGCGCCGGACGATGCCTTGGTCATTGTCGAGAAGCCGGCCACACAGATCAAGTTCCCACAGCAGGCTCCGGCTCAGGGGTCACTGTTCTAACATGGTCGGGATAGTTGCGGGGGCTGATAGCACGACTATCACGATTTTTGGTCACGGCATCACGGTGCCGGAGCGGTTCGAGCTGTCCGCCGGGATATGGCTAGGTCCTTCGTTAACGCGGCTCGATGTTTCAGCCGCCGCGAGTGGCAGCGGTCGCTTTTCGGACTATGCCGCCGCCCTCCAAGGAGACGAAATAGCAACCTTCGAAATGGTGGTTGAAGAAGCGGCTGGTGGCGAAGAGCTCGTTGTGAAAGGATGGAACGCGCTTTGGTTGTTCCACTTGCTAAGCGTCGCTTGCGGCTCTCCATGCCTCAGCCTTTACTCCGTATGTGATGGCAATGAGCCCAAGTATTCTGCGGCCAGCCGGACACCTTTTGTAAGGCCGGTGCCCGAAATCCATCCCGCTACCTCAAGGCAACTGAACTGGGCCAAGGAGCACCTGGAGAGTTTCGAAAGTCTGGCCAAAATTCCTGAGTTCGAGTCGGCGATGAAGTGCTTTGGCAATGCCCACTATCTGCCAGATCACGACATTCGGATCATGTTGCTTTGGGCGGGCATTGAAGGATTGCTTTCAGTCGATGCGGAACTCAGCCGAAGACTGGCTCTCTACGCTGCAATTCTGATGGACGGCACCCCTGACCAGAAAGCCGCTTATTTCGATGAGGTGAAAAAGGCTTATGCTATCCGCTCGCAAGCAGTGCACGGTGCAAAAGCCAAGCCGGATAAGCTGGTGGTGGGCTACAGTCTTGCCAGTCGCATCTTGGCCGGGCTGCTGAAGCGCTGTGTGGAGGTCGGAAGGGTTCCCTCGCCGGCAGAACTTGATCGGCTAGCCGTTGGGGCAACCATAGCGTAAGGGCTCAGTCATCTCGCCAGATTACCCGGCGCACCATGCGGGTCGCCACAAGCCGCCTCACGCGTATCTTAATGCCCTGCCCAGCGCTGGGCAGCAGAATGTCCACGTCGAACTCCCGCCGCTTGCACCGCTCACAGCGCATATGCCGCTCCACATCCCAGAACGGAATGTCTCCAATGAGCTTGAGCAGGTCGCCCGGCAGGTAGTGCCGCGTGATGTTGCAATTGATGCAGCGGACGCGGATGAGCTGCCCAATGTCATGGGCACGGCTGAGCGTCTGGACGACGCGGCGGGTTCGGCTGCTGGGCTCCGGCATCGCCAACCCATAGGAAGCTATTCCTCAAAGAGTCAATTCACCCATTGACATTTTCGTTCCCTTTTTGTTCACTGCGACCATGGAAAATTAGGAGTCAATGAGATGGACCACATTGTCAGGCTCGACAGCCGCCAAGAGGCTGCGCTCCAAGTCGCCGCCGAGAAGTTCGTGGCTACACACCAGGGCGACGTGATGAAGGCTCTCAAGGAGATGATCGTGCTTAACGGCCACCTTCAGGAAAGGCTTGATGCGCTCACTGCGCCGCGCCGCGCAGCCCGCTAGGAGACACGGCAAATGGCCACGATGTATCTAGGTCCCAATCCAAAGCGGAACTGCATGCCGAAGCGGAGAAGCTGATGGCCCGCTACGAGAGCCCCCTTGAGACCGTGAAGGCGCTTATGGCCTACAACTGTGAGCTAGAAACCCAAATCCTCGCCCTCGCCCATCGGCATCCGGGACTGGTGGCAATTAGCTTTGACCCTACTCCCCCTGTGCTTGGTTGATGCACGACCTTATCGCTTTCATTGGCAGCAACGCGGCGCTGGTCATCGCCTACCCGGCAGCCTTCGCTACTTTTGCCGTGTTGTTTGGAGGCGGTGGGTTTGCTGTTGGGCGCTATTTCTTGACCGAGCGCATCGCCAATCTGGAGAGCCGAATAGCCAGACGCGACGAGGAGATTTTGGACCTCAAGGCCAAGCAGAAGGCGCCAGAGCAAGGGGACCCATTGGTGCCCCTGTTCCAGATGACTGAGGTGCTGCCACCCCCGCCGCTCAACTTCAACCAGCTCTTGCTCCAGCGGAAAGAAAACCTGCATGTCAGATAGCTTGGTGCCGCAACAGAAAGCCCCGAAGCTAATCGTCGTCACCGCCTTTGATCGCGATGAGACGGGCGACCTTCAGCCTGTCTTTGGGCCTGCCGAGCAGCAGACTGGGGCGCGGGCGATAAGGACCGCGAAGGGCCTCGCGACGAAGCATGCAGGTGTCATTGCATGGTCGCGTGATGCCAACCCCTCGCTTGGCGAATATGGCGAGCCGACGACGCTCTTTGTCGGTGGCGACGTGCCGGACGTGGAGTAGGCTAGTAAGGCTTTCCGTCCGGGCCAAGGTGGTATCGAGGGTCATCGCCCCCGTTCAATCTGGTAGCACTCGCTACGCATATCGCGGAGGTTAGGCAGGCGCGAAGGACGGTAAGTCTGAGGGCTTCTAGATCGGATGTCGCTTCGTTGTACTGGTGGGCTAACCATCCTAGGCCTAGACCCGAGGCGAGGATTATCGGGTAGCCGTATCGCCTTGCGGCGAGTTCCAATCGTTCCTTGCGGTGCTTACCGTTCTTCCCGTCGAAGCTTAGGTTGATTGCCAAGCCTGTGCCCAAGAAGCCAGTGACCGCGAGCATGAGGAGCCATTTCGACTTTGATTGGGAGGCGGGCAGATAGCTCCCGAGCCAGACCATTGCCGCAGCCGCCGCAAGGGAACCACTGCCGATTATGAGCAGGAAGGCGAGCCGCTCAAAGAACCCTCGCGTCGCGTCTGTCGTGCCATCAGTCCTAAATGATGCGAGGAGGCGCTGCCGCTCTGCGTCGTCTCTGGCATGAGAATAGAGCTTCTGCTTGCTCTCTTCCGTCAACATGTTCCCCCGGCTCCCACCTAGAGGCATTGGCCTGCGGTGCGCCCCCGCAAGCAGCCTCCTCATGACCCCTGATCGGGGAGTTGGAAAACCGAGTTCCGGTTCCTGCGGCCTTTAGTTCCGGAGAACCTGGACATACGCCACAGGCTCCCCGACCAAAAAAGTCGAGGATCGGCACCGATGTGTTCGGCACCATGTCTGAACTCAGGGTTTCCACACCCCGGAACGCCGCGTGAGCGCTCGCGCGGCACAATGAGTCAGCCGCCAAGAAATTGCAATAAGTGAGTGATCAACGCGCTGCCAGATCGATCGCGGCGAGCGGAGAGAAGACTTAGTGAGGTAGGACACTGGCGGATTGGGCTTTGTAACGCAATATAAGCGCCCGTTGCGGCATTTCGGTCACAATTGGCTGTTCCCTCGACAAAGCAAACGGCTTAGTTGGACTGTTGGTCGTAAACAGAAAATTGGAACCATCAATGACCAACATTGCATCCCGCCCGCTGCGGCTTTTCGTAGCCACGAGCACACTTGAAAGTCCTGGCCCCTTCAAAGACGACCAGCAGTTCGCCTACGCCTGGGCACTGGTGGACGAAGCCGGCAAAGCAATAGCCAGTGACCGCAATCCTTTTGGCGACGGGGGCAGAGGCGATCACACAAAAGGAGTGTTCCCCGCCATCCGGTCCGGCCTCTCCTTTGCAGCGGAAGGCGCGCTAGTCGAAGTCATCACGGGGCTCAAGTATGTCCGAGACCTGCTCAACTCGCCTTCCTCAGAGAGAAGGCTCAAGGGTTACAGGAGGTCGGATAAGAAACCGCTGGCCGACAAGGCCGAGCTCATCGCCCTCGATGGCGGCTTGGAAGAAAGGGGCATCTCAATTTCGGGCCGAGGCCCTAGCGGTGATGATGAAGAGGTCTTGCTCGCGAAACTACAAACTTGGGCGCACGAAAAGGCAAGAAACAGCGGGCTCACCCCGAGCGATTGGAACCTATGATGCCGGCGGCTGCACACTTGAACCTTTCGACCGCGTCTCTTGCAAGATGCAGCATCCCTGGTTGTAGCCGGCCAACAGCTTCAGCGGCGGGCGAAGGGCGGGCTGAACTCCATTGCCGATATCACGTACAGCATAAGGCTCGTCACGGCTCTCACTGGTGCAAAACCTATCGTGCAGCTGACCTCAGACCATACGTCTTCGCTGCGAATATGTGGCTTGCGGAATGCCCCCAGCATAGTGCCGCCGCTGCCATGCAGGAACTGGCCCACACGCTTGCAGGCGCGGGACGTGTTGACTCCGCTACCAACTTGCGCGGCCAGTCGGCAAGCTACAGGGCACGCGTTGCATTCGCCCGGTTGCGAGATGCCGGCATTGAGCCCCGCCGCTTGTTTGCCATCTATTTGGGCGTAAGCGCTTTGATTGAAGATGACCTTGGGTCCCATCGCACCAAGGAATTCAGAATCGTGCAGGCTGCCAAGGCGGCTCACCGGCTTGCGAGTGGAACGCACAAAAGCTGGGAGATATTCAATCCGCTGGGGCCAGACATTCATACGGAGCTTCACGCTTACCCAAGATCCTCAGGGCTGGTGCTGCGGAAGATCGGAGAGAAACTGGAGAAGGCCGGAGAGTTTGTGGCTGGCGAGGCGGTGCAGGAAATCATAGCCATCAAGACCAAACGCTTCGGCGAGCACCCATCTCACTTTCCGGGGTGGCGACCTGCCTGGGCTAAGAGCGAAGGCTAGGGGATGGTGCGCAAAAGGCAAATAATCGGGTGACTTGGTAGCGGCATCGGGGTGCTCACATGTTCATCGGGAAGCGGCGGGCAAAGAAAAAGCTTAAGTCCCCCCATTCCCCTTGTGGTGCGCCTTGGTGGTGGGGCCTCTAAGCTCTCGTCCATTTTCCAGCCCCTTCAACCAATGATGACGCAGAGCCAACGCTTTGAGTTTCCCCGCTAGGCCCCTGCATCTGATGGATGATCCTTTCTCCCCCACCGACCATTGGTTTGATCCTTGGGCCACCTGCGAGGGTCCTCACCTCAAGGCCCTCTCAGAGGCCATCGCAAGGCTCGTGGTCCAAGCCCCCACCAAGAGGCATCAAGCCCGCATTAGGCAGCCCAAGCAGGTGCAGGTGGAGAGGGTGACCAACATCGTGTCCTGCCTAGTGGCCAACCTTGCGGTGATGCATCAAGGTCACTCTGAGCACAGGCGCCTAGCCATCCCGCTAAGGCATGACGCCCTGTCCCGCTATCACCGCAAGGGCTTCGGGCAACTCTCCTATGTCGTCGATGAGATGGCCATGATGGGCCTAGTGGTCAAGCATGCAGCCCACATCAAGAAGCGTAGGACAGGCATAGTGGCCACCGGGGAGCTGCTTGAGGCTCTGCTTGGGGCAAAGGCTGAGGAGGTGGGGAGAGCACAGGGGGAGGAGACCCTATGGCTCACCGCAAGGACAGGCCGTAATGCCATCGGCAAGAAGCTCCCCTTCGAGCTGGTGGACTATGAGGACACCGAAGAGACGCACCGACTTCGGGGGGAGATGGATCAGGTCAACACCTTCCTCGCCACCCAGCGGATAGAGCTTCAAGGCCAACGCCAAACAGCCTTCAAACTCACCCGGCGCTTCACCCTTCGCAACGTCACCGACCCGCACACCTTCAACCTGCATGGCAGGCTCTATGGTGGCTTCTGGGAATCCATGCCGAAGGGCCTGCGGGATGACCTCCGCATCAATGGGGAGCCTATTGCCGACCTTGACTATGCCTCCATGTTCCCCAGGCTTGCCTATGCGCGGGTCGGGGCGCAGCCGCCTGAGGGGGACCTCTACGCCATCCCCGGACTGGAGGAGCATCGTGCCGGCGTGAAGGCGGGCTTCGCGGCCATGCTGTCGTCTTCGAACGAGATGACCCGCCTGCCGAGTGACGTGAAGGATGCCTTGCCGGTGGGCTGGACGGGGAGGAGATTGGCGGAGGCTATTGGTGCAAAGCATCCAGGCTTGGTGCCGCTCTTCGGGCGGGACATCGCGATGGACTTGATGTTCACGGAGAGCCGCATCTTGGTTGCCGTCCTGCTGCGATTGGCGAGGATAGGGATAGCTGCCCTGCCGATGCATGACGGAATCATGGTGCCGTGTCAGAGGTCGGCCCAAGGAATGGCGGCCATGGGGGCCGCAGCAATAGACATTACTGGAACGGCAATCCCTGTCATCAAGAGGTAGCCCAGGCCGCTCCGAACACTCTGCGCCGAAGACGGTCTTCAAATCGACGCGCCGCCAGCAGCGCTTAATTCTCTCGGATTAACGATAGGGACTTCAGGCTCGCCCCGACCGGTGCTAGTTGGAGCGGTTGGAAATTTCGGGAGGCATCATGGCGGCGGGTCGCGTCACACAGGCGGAAATCAACAAGGCGGCGTGGGCGGCCTGCGACACATTTAGGGGCACGGTCGACGCATCGGTCTACAAGGACTACGTGCTCACCATGCTGTTCCTGAAATACATCTCCGATGTGTGGAAGGATCACTACGACTCCTACCGCAAGGAACATGGCGACCATCCCGATCTCATCGAGGCGCTGATGAAGAACGAGCAGTTCGTGCTGCCCAAGGGTGCGGGCTTCTATGATCTCCATGGCGACCGCCACAAGGCCGGCAATGGCGAGCGCATCGACAAGGCCCTTCACGCCATCGAAGAGGCGAACGGCAACAAGCTGCGTGACGTGTTCCAGGACATCTCCTTCAACGCCAACAAGCTCGGCGACGAGGAGCAGAAGAACGATATCCTGCGCATGCTCCTGGAGGACTTCGCCAAGGACAGCCTGGACCTGCGGCCGAGCCGGGTCGGCAGCCTCGACATCATCGGTGGCGCTTACGAATACCTCATCTCCCGTTTCGCGGCGTCGGCAGGCAAGAAGGCGGGCGAGTTCTACACCCCGGCCGAAGTTTCCACCTTAATGGCGCGGCTGGTCGAGCCCCAGGAAGGCGACGACATCTGCGATCCGACATGCGGCTCGGGATCGCTCTTGATGAAATGCGGTCAGGAGATCACCCGGCACACCGGCTCCAGGAAATACGCGCTCTACGGCCAGGAAGCGATCGGCTCGACCTGGGCGCTGGCCAAGATGAACATGTTCCTGCATGGCGAGACCAATCACCAGATCGAATGGGGCGACACTATTGGCAACCCGAAGCTGCGCACGGCGGAAGACAAGCTGCGCCACTTCGATGTGGTCGTTGCCAATCCGCCTTTCAGCCTCGACAAATGGGGATCTGAAAAAGCCGCCACCGACCGCTTCGGCCGCTTCCGCCGTGGCCTGCCGCCGAAGACCAAGGGCGACTACGCCTTTATCCTGCACATGATCGAGACCATGAAACCGCGCACCGGCCGCATGGCTGTTGTCGTACCTCATGGCGTCCTCTTCAGGGGTGCGAGCGAAGGCGAAATCCGCCGCAAGCTGATCGAGGAGAACCTTCTGGATACGGTCATCGGCCTGCCCGAAAAGCTGTTCTTCGGCACCGGTATTCCCGCCGCCATCCTTATTTTCCGGAAGAAGAAGACCGACGACACGGTGCTATTTATCGACGCGAGCCGCGACTATGAAGCGGACAGCAACCAAAACCGCTTAGGCGAGGAGCAGTTGCTTAGGATTTTTGCCGCCTTTGATGACCGCGTTTCTATCGGCAAATACGCCTATCTGGCGACCGCGCAGGAGATCGCTGACAACGACTTTAATCTCAACATCCCGCGCTACGTCGCCACTTTCGAGGACGAGGAAGAGATCGATCTGATGGAGGTGAGAGCGCAGCGGCTGAATCTAATGGCGGAGATGGCCGAGATTGAGAACAAGATGAACAGTTACCTGAAAGAACTCGGGTATGTTGCCTGAGGGATGGCTTGCCACCAAACTCGGCGACCTAGTTAAGATATGGGGCGGCGTTGCACCTGCGGCACTGGAACTACGGAACGAGGGCCCGATTCCGTATCTGAAGGTGGAGGACCTAAACAATTCGTCCAAATACCAAAGTCTCAGTCGCACATATGTGGCCCGCGCACGGCGACTTGTTCCAGCCGATTCAATCCTCTTTCCCAAGAGGGGCGCAGCGATTTCCGGCAATAAGGTTCGGATAGCAAGAGTGCCTCATTTGATTGATTCGAACATGATGGCGCTAGCGGCTGATCCTAAGAAGATGTATTTTGAATATTTATATTACCTGATATTGAATATCGGACTTTTCAGGATAGCTGATACGTCTACGATTCCCCAGATAAATAATAAGCACATCGAGCCTTACTCTGTTATTCTTCCTCCGCTTGCCGAACAGAAGAAGATTGCTGATATACTCTCGACCTGGGACGCCGCCATGGAGAACGCTGAGAAGTTGCTCCTCAACGCGGAAGCGCACAAGCGTGCTCTAATGCAGAAGTTACTTACGGGCAGACGGCGACTAAAGGCCTTTGAGGGGCGAGAATGGAAGCATTTGAAACTAGGTAGCCTCTTCCAGGAAAGGCTAGAGCGTGGCGGAGATGCGCTACCGCTGCTGTCGATAACCGGGTCTCGCGGCGTAGTACCACAAGAAGAAACCGATCGACGGGATACTTCTCGGGAAGATAAGTCTAGCTACAAGAAAATCTGCGTTGGTGACATCGGGTACAATACCATGAGGATGTGGCAAGGGGTATCTGCCTGGTCAGGTCTGGAAGGCCTGGTGAGTCCCGCATACACAATTCTGGTGCCAGGACCGCACATTGATCCGCTATTTGCCTCTTATCTCTTCAAACTGCCCGCCCAGGTACATTGGTTTCGGCGGTACTCTCAGGGGCTGACCTCTGATACTTGGAACCTAAAATACAAACAGTTTGCGGAAGTGCCGGCATACGTCCCCAACCTGGAAGAGCAGCGAGAAATAGGGAAAATCATCAGCATGGCGGAGCAAGCGGTACTGCTGCACACCACGTCACTTGAGGTCCTGGGTTCAGAGAAACGCGCCCTAATGCAGCAACTTCTTTCAGGCAAGCGGCGGGTGACGATATGAACGCCCCCGAGCGTCCACGGACCGACGAGGAAACACAGGCCAAGGTCCCGGCGCTCGCCCTCCTGCTGAAGCTCGGCTGGTCCTATTTGTCACCGTCGGACTGCCTGAGCATGCGCGGCAGCGAACGTGTGGTGTTGCTCGAAGCCGTGCTGCGAGACTATCTCGCTGCCTGGCGCTTTGACTATCGCGCTGGGAGTCACGCGCTCTCCGCCGGCGCGATCGCCCAAGTCCTGAAGGCGCTCAACGATACGGGTTTGAACGAAGGCCTGACCCCGGCCAACGAGCGGGTCTGGAAACATCTCACCCTTGGCGTCACCATCTCCGAGTTCATGCCGGACGGGCATAAGCATTCCGTCACGGTGCCGCTGCTCGACTTTACCGGCCTTTCGAGAAACCGCCTCCACGTCACCGAAGAACTTTCCGTCGAGCGGGAGGGCGGGCATGGCCGCTTCCGGCCTGACATCGTGCTCTATGTCAACGGCGTGCCGCTGGCCGTCATTGAGGCCAAGCGCCCGACCGGAAGCCATGCTGAAAAGCTGATGCTGGCCGAAGGCGTCTCGCAGCATTTGCGCAATCAGAAGCTTGACGGCATCCCCACGCTCTACGCCTACACGCAACTTCTTTTGTCCATTTCCGGCCAGGACGGCAAATACGCCACTACCGAGACTCCAGCCAAATTCTGGTCCCGGTGGCGCGAGGAAGAGATTCCCGCCGCCGACATCGACACGATAGTGAACGCCAGGCTGACGGCGCAGCAGCACTCCGACCTCTTCGCCGAGCGCCCGCCCCATGTCCGCGCCTTCTTCGATGGCCTCTGGTCGAAGCCTGTCGCCGCGACCGGTCAGGATCGGCTCATAATCTCCCTGTTGCGGTCCGATCGCATTCTGGAGTTCGTCCGCTACTTCCTCCTCTTCGATCGAAAGCTGGGCAAGATCGCCGCCCGCTACCCCCAGGTCTTCGGCATTAAGTCGATGCTGGAGCGCATGGAGAAGCGCAACCGGGACGGCGGGCGCGAGGGCGGCGTCATCTGGCACACCACCGGGTCGGGCAAATCCTTCACCATGGTTTTCCTGCTGAAGCCGCTGCTGATCCACGACGCGCTTGCTCGCTGCCGCATTATCGTCATCACCGACCGGGTCGACCTGGAGCGTCAGCTCTCGACCACCTTCATGGCGGGTGGCGCATTCGGCTCGGCGGTGGCGACAAAGAAGGACGGCGAGAACGCCAAGGCGTCATCCGGCCGCGACCTGGCGCAACGCATCGGCTCCGGCACCGAGCGCATCATGTTCACTCTGCTGCAAAAGTTCAATTCGGCGACACGCTTCAAGGAGTGTCACAACGCGTCCGAAGATCTCATCGTGCTGGTCGATGAAGGACATCGCAGCCATGGCGGCGAGAACCATGAGCGGATGCGCAAGGCACTGCCCAACGCCGCCTTCATTGCCTTCACCGGGACGCCGCTGCTGAAGGACGACAAGACGCGGAACAAGTTCGGGCCGATCCTTCACGCCTACACCATGCAACGGGCGGTGGAGGACGGCACTGTCACACCGCTTCTCTATGAGGAGCGCCGGCCGGTTGTCGACGTGAACGCCGAGGCGATCGACAAATGGTTCGACAAGATCACCGCCGGGCTTTCCGACAAGCAGCAATCCGACCTGAAGAAGAAGTTCGCCACCCGTGGCAGCGTCTATCGCGCCGGCAACCGCATCGACCTCATCGCCTGGGACATCGCCACGCACTTCTCACAGAACTTCAAGGAGCTTGGCACCGGGCTGAAGGCGCAACTGGCGACCGACTCCAAGCTCTCCGCAATCCGCTACAAGCAGGCGCTCGATACCACGGGCCTTGTCACCAGCGCCGTCATCATCTCGCCGCCCGACACCCGCGAAGGCCATGAGGACACCGACGAGGCGAAGACCCCGGAAGTCCAGAAGTGGTGGGCCGCCAATGTGGGCAACGATGCGGAGGGATATGAGCGGCGCGTCATCGAGGATTTTGGCACACCGGGCAAGCCCGACATCCTCATAGTCGTCGACAAGCTGCTGACCGGCTTCGACGAACCGCGCAACGCAGTGCTCTACATCGACAAATATCTCAAGGAGCATAATCTGCTCCAGGCCATCGCGCGTGTAAACCGGCTGCACGAGGCCAAGCAGTTCGGTTTCCTGATCGACTATCGAGGCATCCTGAAGGAACTCGATACGTCCTTGAAGGACTATCAGGACCTGGCCGAGCGCACCCAGAGCGGCTACGACATTGAGGACATCGAAGGCACTTTCGCCAGCATCTCGACGGAATACAAGCGCCTGCCGGGCCTCCATGCCTCGTTGTGGGCAATCTTCGCCGGCGTCAAGAACAAGGGCGACCGCGAGCAGTTTCGTCTGGTGTTGACCCCGGATTCGGTCCTTGGTGAGAGCGGTGTGAATTATGATCGGAACCAGAAGGTACGCGAGGATTTCTATGCCGCGCTAACCGAGTTCGGCATGTGCCTGAAGCTTGCCCTGTCATCCCGCGCCTTCTTCGAGGACGGCTCCTTCAGCGAGGCGACGATTGCTGGCTACAAGAAGGACCTGAAGTTCTTCACAGAGCTGCGCATCCAGGCCAAGCAGGACGCCATGGAGACGGTCGACTTCTCGGCTTACGAGGAGCAGATACGCAAGCTGGTCGATAAGCAGGTCGTCGGCGTCGAGATCAAGGAATCGGAAGGCGTCATCGACCTCACCGGCTTCACCGACAACAAGCAGGCAGGTTATGACGCCGGCTGGAGCGACGACAAGACCCGCGCCGAAACCGATGTCATCAAGACGCGACTGACGAAGACCATCGAGCAGACACTCGCCGATGATCCCTATGCCCAGACCGTGTTTTCGGACCTGTTGCGACAGGCGATCAAGGAGGCGGAATCTCTCTTCGACCACCCGCACAAGCAATACATTCTGTTCAAGGAGCTGGAGGAGAAGGCGAGGATGCGGGCCAACCCCCATGTCCCCGACCGCTTCCCGGACAATCCCCATGCGCAGGCCTATTTCGGTCTCTTCCCGATGGTCCTTGGCGAGGTCGCGGCGCGGGATCGTGGCGAGGATTGGCTTGTCGCCGAGGCCTTTCATATCGACGGGATTGTAAGCAACTCGGTAGCGACATTCTCGATCAATCCGGCCAACATCGAGGCCGACATCAGGAACAGGCTCCTGCCGCGCTATTTCAAGGCGCTGGAAGGGCTGGATAAGGCGCAGGCGCTGGTAGACCGCATTGTCGAGATCGTTCGCCTGGGAGCCTCGCGTGGCACTCTCTGAGCGGAATCTTTCGACGCTGCGCTATGGCGACGCAAACATCGCCTACTCAGTGAGCATCAATCCCGCCCGCCGCGAGCGCATTGCCATCCATGTCCATGCGGATGGTGCTGTCGAGGTGGAAGCCCCCGAGGACGCCAGCGAGGAGGCCATCCGCAAGGCCGTCATGAAGCGTGCCCGCTGGGTCCTCCGGCACGTCACTGATGCCAAGAAACGCTTCGAGCATGTCCTGCCCCGGCAATATGTCAGTGGCGAACAGGCGCTTTACCTAGGCCGCCGTTACGTGCTGAAGGTGACGCAGGTGCCCAAGGCCGAGCGGTCCATCAAACTGAAGCGCGGCCTCCTCATCATCGCAACGGGCAATACCGACAAGTCGGCGCTCCGGGCTCGCATCCGGGCTTGGTATCGCGTCAAGGCGCGAGACTATTTCGCCGGCCGCATCGAGGCGATTTCGAAGGCGCTGCCCTGGGTCCAGGAGCCGCCACCCTTCCGACTGCTCGACATGAAGCGGCAATGGGGAAGCTGCGCAACGGGCGGTTCGGTCATGCTCAATCCGTTCCTGGTCAAGGCTCCGCGCGAGGCGATCGACTACGTCATCACGCACGAGCTTTGCCACCTCAGGGAACACAACCACAGCCCCGAGTTCTTCCGCCTTCTCACGCGCTCAATGCCCGGCTGGGAGGCGATCAAGTCACGGCTGGACCACAGCGCCGAGATCATCCTCAACGACTGAGGGCTTGGGGTTGGGACGAGAGTTTGGGACGTGGCCCAGAGCAAAGGGCGGCACCGTAGGCGTTCGTGGGACTATTCCTTCGGGGGCTCGACGCGTTCGCCATCCAACACCGAGTATGTCACACCACTTTCCACTTTTTGCGATCGTTGAAGTTCCTCAAAAAGGTATCGAGCAAACATAGCGCCGCCGCCCAGAACCACCCAAAGTGGAACCCCAACCGCGCCGCCGAGGGCCGCAATCCCTGCATTTACTCCGCCAAACATCGCTACTCCGACAGCGGCCGCACTGAGCCCCAACCGTTGCGCGGCCGTGCGCTTATCCCAGCCATGTTTCTTGGTCTCGAAGGCGATGATCTTCAGGACAGGCCAGATCGCCTTGCTCTTGATTGTCGCGGAGATTGCGGCCCGCCCTTTCTCGTAAGCGGACAAGTCTGATTGGCGAAGATCCAATAGCTTTACCACAAGGGTCTGTAGGGCGTGATGCTGGTTGGGGGTGGCGTTTTCCGCAATCCGAACGGCGAGCTGCTTCTGGCGGTCCTGCTTTTCGAGCATGATGTGTTTCCCCGGTTCCCTTCAGAAGTCATAGCAGACCGCAACGGATAATCGGGACTACTTTCAAGAGGGGCTTCCTTGCAGGAGAAGGCCCAAGGATCATCGGTCACCGCTTTCCGCGATGAGAGCGGCGTCGAGGAGCCAGCAGCAAAGGACACGAGGGTAGCATCAGATTGAGATCCGCCGGCGTGCTACTATCGGCATAGGAACCTAGTGCCGCACGAGGGCCCACTTCGACTGCACAGAGGCAATCATGCCCGATGTAGTCAATATTGGGGCACCCACCTGGGGCACCGCCCTTTTGGCCACCCAGAGAAAAGTCAACAATATCAGATTATTAGATTGACAACAAGAGACTGGCGGAGAGAGCGGGATTCGAACCCGCGTTACGGTTTCCCGTAAACACACTTTCCAGGCGTGCGCCTTCAACCACTCGGCCACCTCTCCGTCCTTGCCTTTCGCGTCGGCCGGTTTCGCCGCGCGGGTTGGGGAGATGCTCTCCCTTTGGGGCTGCGGAACTTCCCGCACCGGGCGCCGCCAACCAGCGGACGCCCTGCCCGCACCTGAGCCGTCAAAGCAACAGGCGCGGGGCTCATCTAGTCGATCCGGCGCCGAATGCCAAGCCATAACGGCGGTCAATTCGCTTTGCCGGCCACACGGCGTTCATGGGGGCCGCCGGCACATCCGATCGGAGGCCCGCCACTTCAATCGCTGCTTGATGATGTGCACGGGCAAGGCTGCGAGGCCAGCCGCGCTTGACTTCGTCCCGAGCGGCCTGTCGAGTGTCCGAAAGGCTTTGCGGGGGCATCGTCGCAACATGGCGTCGAGCAGCGGAATTCCGGGCGGTAAGCCTGACAATGGGCAGCCACCGGCCGAGGGAAAGGTCCCGGCCCGACATCCGGACAGCGGACTTTCCTACGTCCCGGTGGGCTGGCTCGTTATCGTCATGGCCCTGTCGGTCTATTGGCTGGCGTCGGCCTTGTGGCTGGTGGGGAGTTCAGGCCTGCCGGACGCCGTTTTCTATTTCCTCTTCAGCGGGCTCGTCGCCGACGTCATCACCATCCTATGGGGACTTTACCTGCTCGGCCTCGCCTTCGGCCGGTCGGCGCGCTTCCCCAGCCACTTCACCATCTGGCAGGCCGCCACGATCATATGGCTGCTGGCAAGTCACGCTTATGCACTCGTCGTGCCGGGCTTCGTCTTCTCCGCCAGAAGCCTAGCCAGCACCGCCGCCGAGATCGCCATCGGCCTGCTTTGCATCTACCTGTTGCGCCGCGGCTCCGGCGCCGAGACCGTTTATGCCAAGCCGCGAGCCGAAGCGCCGTCGGTCTTCGTTTCCATTGTCGCCGCGCTGCTCGGCATCATCCTCGGCGCGGTCGTCGGCGCGGTGGGCGGTTTCCTGGCCGGTTCGCTCATCGCCGATGTCACCGACGTGAGTTGCTTCGAGGGTGCGTGCGGCTACTTCGCCGCCTTCATCGGCCTGGTCGGGCTGGTGGTCGGCGCCATTGCCGGCGGCATTCTCGCCGTCTGGCTCGCCAACCGGCGCAAGCGCAGGCCGGCCGGGTAGGCTGCGTCGGCCGCGATTCAATTCGCGTGCCGTGATTGCGAATGGGGCCTGCGCGCTCTATTTCTCGTTCGGAACACCGCCGGTGATCCTCGGGAGTTTGGGGATCGGCCAGGGGAAGGGTCTTTGATGTTTCGCTTTGTCTTTCGTCTCGCGGCCATGGTCGCGCTGTCGATTTCGGTCATCATGGCGGTGCTTGACACGACGCGCACGGTCGCCGCCTCGGCACTGGTGCTGACCCCGCTCAATGCAAGCTGGCTGGCCGTGTCGCCCGACACGCGCGCCGCCTTTGAAAGCTTCGTTCGCGCCAAGGCCGGCCCGCTGCTATGGGACGGCGCCATCGCCTGGGTGCTCAACCAGCCGGGCTTTGCCGTGTTTGCGGTGCTTGCCTTGCTGCTCTACGCCATCGGCTACAGGCGGCAGCGGCGCACGGGACAATTTGCCTGAAGGGCACCGGCATCACACCCGCCATGCTTTTCCAAAAGGTCAAAATTCCACGTGAATTTTGTTTCGGGCCGTGCCAGATTGCCGCTGAGCGGGAGGGGAATATACACTCCTGGCTGACGTCGCGCGCATGCCGGAGAACCGGGCAGGCGGGCGGGGCGTAACGGAAAAAATAACCGACAGGGTGTGGATCACATGAAACGTATCGTTCTCGGCCTTCTGGCCGCAACTGCAATGGTTCTTCCGGCTTTCGCCGCGGATGTGCAGCCGGCCATCCTTTATGATCTCGGCGGCAAGTTCGACAAATCCTTCAACGAGGCGGCCTACCATGGCGCCGAAAAGTTCAAGACCGAGACCGGCGTTCCCTATGTCGAGTTCGAGGTCTCCAACGCTTCGCAACGCGAGCAGGCGTTGCGCCGCTTCGCCGAGGACGGCCATAACCCGATCGTCATGGCCGGCTTCGCCTGGGAGGATGCGCTGAAGAAGGTCGCGACCGAATATCCCGATCTCAACTTCGCCATCATCGACGATGCCGTCGACCTGCCCAATGTCCGCTCGCTCGTATTCAAGGAGAATGAAGGCTCCTATCTCGTCGGCATCATGGCGGCGATGGCCTCCAAGACGAAGAAGGTGAGCTTCGTCGGCGGCATGGACATTCCGCTGATCCGCAAGTTCGAATGCGGCTATGTCGGCGGCGCCAAATCGGCAGGCGCGACCGACGTCATCCAGAACATGACCGGCGACACGCCGGCCGCCTGGAACGACCCGGCCAAGGGCGGCGAGATCGCCAAGACGCAGATCGACCAGGGTTCCGACGTGGTCTATGCGGCCGCCGGCGGCACCGGCGTCGGTGTGCTGCAGGCGGCGGCTGATGCCGGCAAGCTCGGCATCGGTGTCGATTCCAACCAGAACGGCCTCCAGCCCGGCAAGGTTCTGACCTCGATGTTGAAGCGCGTGGACGTTGCCGTCTACACCGCCTTCATGGACGGCAAGAACGGCACCTTCAAGGGTGGCGTCGAAAATCTCGGCCTCAAGGAAGGCGGCGTCGACTACGCCATGGACGACAACAACAAGGCGTTGGTGACCGACGAGATGAAGGCGGCGGTCGAGAAGGCCAAGGCCGACATCATCGCCGGCAAGGTCGAGGTACACGACTACACCGCCGACAACGCCTGCCCGTATTGATCGGTAAGCACTAAGTTTCGAACCGCCGGGTGAAAGTCCGGCGGTTTGTTTTTGAGGCCGGAGGTCGGGCCCGGTCGCATAGGACAGTGCCAGTGGGGAGCGCCCGTGAGATTGTCGTGGACGTCAGGGCAGAAGCGCCCCGCCCGTCGACCAAGCCCCCACGAGGTAGCCAAGGGCAAAGACCGCGATCAGCAAGATGGCGATGACCGCGCCGCGCCGGCCGCCGAGCGCGTGCACGCCCACGCCGTAGGGCTGGCGCCCCAGCTTGCGGATCACCACCGAAGGTTTCGCCTCGTCATCGCCGGGCGGGCGCATCTGCGGCAGTTCGGCGATGCGCTGCGAGATTAGCCGCCAGCGATCGTCGCCGGAAGGTTCGGCGCGGTCGAAAAGATGCATGCGCTCGGCAAGCTGGACCACGGCATCCCGAAAGGCGGGGTCGATCTCCAGATCGCGCTCTGCCCGTTCGCGCTCTGCATCGTTCATCAGGCCAAGCACGTAGTCGCCGGCCCTTGCAATGCGGTCGCTGGCCATCGCTCCCGCTTCCCTTCCCTACCAGTGCGGCGGTTTGGTCACCGGCACGTCGGGTGCCGCCTGTTCCTCCAGCGCCAGGAAGCGGTCGGTCAGCGCGTCGAGCTTGCGCTGCATGCGTTCGATCACCTTCCACTGCTCGGCGATCTGGCCTGACAGTTCCTCGATGGTCTTCTCCTGCTCGGCGGAGCGGATCTCCAGCGTCGTCAGCCGGTCGGCGGGCATGGTCATGCGAAGTCCTCAGGCGTTGCGTCGCAGCGTCAAACCGGATTGCCCATATTAGCGAATATGAGAGCTTCGGCCACGTTCGAAATTGACAAGCGCGCCGGGATTTGTCGAGAGTGGACGCTGCTCCGGCCAATTGGCACGGGCGGAGCGTCATGCTAGGCATTTTGACCAAGCGATAAAAAAATAAGAGTGGGACAGGCTGCATGGCGCATGCCGCGATCGAACTGGCTGCAATCGAACTGATCGGCATCAACAAGAGTTTTGGCGCCGTGCGCGCCAACCGCGACATCAACCTGGAAATCGCGCGCGGCACCATCCACGGCATCGTCGGCGAGAACGGCGCCGGCAAGTCGACGCTGATGTCGATTCTGTATGGCTTCTACCAGGCCGACAGCGGCGAGATCCGCGTCGGCGGCAAGCCGGCATCGATAAGCACGCCCAACGATGCGATCGCGCTCGGCATCGGCATGGTGCACCAGCATTTCATGCTGGTCGACAATTTCTCGGTCCTGGAGAACGTCATCCTCGGCGCCGAAAGCGACGCCTTGCTGAAGAAAAGCATCGCCAAGGCGCGTTCCGAACTGCAGCGGCTGGAGCGTGAATACGGCCTCGAAGTCGATCCCGACGCTATCATCGAGGAATTGCCGGTCGGCCTGCAGCAGCGCGTCGAGATCCTGAAGGCGCTCTATCGCGGCGCCGAGATCCTGATCCTCGACGAGCCGACCGGTGTGCTGACGCCGGCCGAGGCCGACCACCTCTTCCGCATCCTCAAGCAATTGAAGGAGCAGGGAAAGACGGTGGTGCTGATCACCCACAAATTGCGCGAGATCATGGCCATCACCGACACGGTTTCGGTGATGCGCCAGGGCACGATGGTGGCAACCAGGGAAACGAAGAAGACCACCGTCGCGGAACTGGCCGAGCTGATGGTCGGGCGCCGCGTGCTCTTGCGGGTGGAGAAGGGCGAAGCGGAAGCCGGCGCGGTAAAACTCGCGGTCAAGAACCTGACGGTCAAGGATTCCCGCGGCGTCACCATGGTCGACGACATCTCCTTCGACCTGCGCGCCGGCGAGATCGTCGGCATCGCCGGTGTCGCCGGCAACGGCCAGTCCGAACTGCTCGAGGCGATCTCCGGCATCAGGCACGCCGTTTCCGGTTCGGTGATGCTCGAGGGCAAGCCGATCGATCTCACCGGCAAGGCGGATCCCGGCGAACTGCGCGACCGCGGCCTGGCCCATGTGCCTGAGGATCGCCATCATGTCGGGCTGGTGCTGGCCTTCGAGGAGAACGAGAATTCCATCCTCGGTTATCATGACGATCCCCGCTACCTCAGAGGGCCCTTCCTCAACATCGACGCCATCGTTGCCGATGCCAAGGACAAGATCGAGAAATACGACATCCGCCCCGGCAATCCTCGGCTGAAGACCGCCAACTTCTCCGGCGGCAACCAGCAGAAGATCGTGCTCGCGCGGGAAATCGAACAGGACCCTGGCGTTCTCATCGTCGGCCAGCCGACGCGCGGCGTCGACGTCGGCGCCATCGAATTCATCCACAAGCGCCTGATCGCCATGCGCGACCAGGGCAAGGCCGTGCTGGTCGTGTCGGTCGAGCTCGATGAGATCCGCTCGCTCTCCGACCGCATCCTGGTGATGTTTGCCGGCCGCATTGTCGGCGAGCGCGGGCCGGAGGCGAGCGAGGGCGAGCTCGGCCTGCTGATGGCGGGTGTTGAGCGCCAGGAGGCGGCGCAATGAGCACGCCCTATGCCAAATTGCCGGCCTGGGCCGACTATGGGCTGATCCCGCTGATCAATCTGTCGGTGGCCTTCATCGTCGCCGGCTTCGTCGTGCTTCTGGTCGGCGAGAACCCGTTCCGTGCCGCCGTCATCCTGGTCGAGGGCGCCTTCGGCAAGGGAACAGGCATCGCCTTCACCCTCTTCTATGCCACCACCTTCATCTTCACCGGGCTTTCGGTGGCGGTGGCAGCGCATTGCGGCCTGTTCAACATCGGCACCGAGGGGCAGGCCTACATCGCCGGCCTCGGCATCGCCATCGTCTGTCTTTCCTTCGACAGCGTGCTGCCATGGTGGCTGACATTTCCGCTGGCCATCGTGGCTTCGGCGGCCGTGGGCGCCTTGTGGGCGCTGATCCCCGCCTATCTGCAGGCCAGGCGCGGCTCGCACATCGTCATCACCACCATCATGTTCAACTTCATCGCCGCTTCGATCATGGTTTACCTGCTGGTCGGCCCGTTGAAACCGGCAGCCTCGCAGGCGCCGCAGACGCGCAACTTCCTGGCGGGCGCGGAATTGCCGAAACTCAACTGGGTCATCGAGCTGTTCGGCGCCAAGATCCGCTCGGCACCGCTCAACATCTCCTTCCTGCTGGCGCTGGTCATGGCCTTCCTGGTCTGGCTACTGATCTGGCGCACCAAGCTCGGCTATGAGATGCGCACCTACGGCCACAGCCCAAAGGCGGCGCGCTATGCCGGCATTTCGGAAACCCGCATCATCATCACTGCCATGATGATCTCGGGCGCGCTTGCCGGCATGATGGCGCTCAATCCGGTGATGGGCGACCAGCACAATGTCGCGATCGATTTTGTCTCAGGCGCCGGCTTCGTCGGCATCGCGGTGGCATTGATGGGCCGCCTGCACCCTGTCGGCATCGTGCTGGCGGCAATCTTGTTCGGCATGCTCTACCAGGGCGGCGCCGAACTTGCCTTCGAGATGCCCGCGATCAGCCGCGACATGATCGTCATCATTCAAGGGTTGGTCATCTTGTTCGCCGGCGCGCTCGAGCACATGTTCAGGCCTTACATCCAGGCACTGTTTGCCTCCTTCAATCCGAGATCCGTCGGCATGGAAGCGGTCAAGGGAAAGGGCGCCTGATGGACCTCCTCAACGCCATCGTCCAGGTTCTGGACTCGACCATCCGCCTGTCGGTACCGCTGCTGCTTGCCTGTCTCGCCGGCCTCTACTCGGAGCGGGCTGGCATTTTCGACATAGGCCTCGAAGGCAAGATGCTGGTCGGCGCCTTCGCGGGCGCCGCCGCCGCGTCGGTCTTCCACTCGGCCCTTCTCGGTCTCGGCATGGCCATCCTGATCTCGGTTGCCTTCGCCATGGTGCACGGCTTTGCCTCGATCACCCATCGCGGCAACCAGATCGTTTCGGGCGTTGCGATCAACTTCATCGCCGCCGGTTCGACCATTATCCTGGGCCAGGCCTGGTTCCAGCAGGGCGGGCGCACGCCGGCGCTGCAACCGGGCGAGCGGTTCGACGCGATTGTCTGGCCGGGCGCTGCCGCAGTCAGGGATGTGCCGATCTTGGGACCGATTTATTCGGAACTGATCTCCGGCCACTCGATACTGGTCTATCTCGCCTTCGCGATGGTGCCGTTCACCTGGTGGGTGCTGTTTCGCACGCGCTTCGGCCTCAGGTTGCGCGCGGTCGGCGAAAACCCGGCCGCCGTGGACACCGCCGGCATCTCGGTCGCCTGGCTGCGCTACAGGGCGCTGATCTGCACCGGCATCCTTACCGGCGTCGCCGGCGCCTACCTTTCGATGGTGCAGAATGGCGGCTTCGTGAAGGACATGACCGCCGGCAAGGGCTACATCGCGCTGGCCGCATTGATCTTTGCCAAGTGG
This sequence comes from Mesorhizobium sp. BR1-1-13, assembly GCF_020165515.1. Classification (NCBI taxonomy): domain Bacteria; kingdom Pseudomonadati; phylum Pseudomonadota; class Alphaproteobacteria; order Hyphomicrobiales; family Phyllobacteriaceae; genus Mesorhizobium; species Mesorhizobium sp. BR1-1-13. Next base: position 148,952 of record NZ_JAIUIH010000006.1, on the reverse strand, counting down.
AAGCCGGTCAACGCCATGTTCGCCTGCCTGCTGTTCGGCTTCCTCGACGCCCTGTCGATCCGCCTGCAAGGCTCGCCGCTGCCGCTCATCGGCAAGGTGCCGGTGCAGTTCATGCAGGCTCTGCCCTATATTCTCACCGTCATCCTGCTCGCCGGTTTCATCGGCAAGGCGATCCCGCCGCGCGCCGGCGGCGTGCCCTATGTCAAGGAACGCTGAGGATCGAGGCGCGGCCCGGCGCAAAAGAAGCGCCGGCTTTTGGACAAGTTCATCGGAGAGAACACTGAAATGTCGCATGAATTGTTCGAAGCGGCGAAGGCTGCCATGGCCAAGGCCTATGCCCCCTATTCGAAATTTCCGGTCGGTGCGGCACTTCGTACCGAAGACGGGCGCGTCTTCACAGGCGCCAATATCGAGGTCGCCTCCTATCCGGAAGGCTGGTGCGCCGAGACGACGGCGCTCGGCCATTACATCATGGGCGGCGGCGGCAAGATCGTGGAGATCGCCGTCATTGCCGAGCGCATGGCCAAATGCTCGCCTTGCGGCGGCTGCCGGCAGCGGCTGGCCGAATTCTGCCGTCCGGAAACGAAACTCTATCTCTGCGACAATGCGGGCGTCGCCGAAACCGTGGCCATGGGCGACATGCTGCCTTACGGCTTTCGCGGCGACATGCTGAAATGAAGGAAGCGCTCGACCATCTGATCGAACGGCTGGACGGCCTGGCGCCGACCACGGCGCTGGTGCTGGGGTCTGGCCTGGGAGGGCTGGTCAGCCAGGTTGAGAACCCGATCCGTGTCTCCTATGCCGACCTGCCCGGCTTTCCCCGAAGCGGCGTTTCCGGCCATGCCGGAGAGGTGGTAGCCGGGCTGGTTGCCGGCACGCCGGTGCTGATGCTGTCGGGCCGCGCCCACTATTACGAGCACGGCAACGCGGCGGCCATGCGGCCCGTGCTGGAGGTGCTTGCCGGCACTGGCATCACCAAGCTGATCCTCACCAATGCCGCCGGCTCGGTCGATCCGGAGATGGGGCCGGGTTCGGTGATGGTGATATCGGACCACATCAATTTCTCGGGCACCAACCCGCTCATCGGCGAGCCGAGCGACCGCCGTTTCGTCGGCCTGACCGAAGCCTACGATGCCGGCATCCGCACGGCGATCGAACAGGCGGCGAAGGCGACCGGCACGGCGCTGCACAAGGGCGTCTACATGTGGTTCTCCGGCCCGTGCTTCGAAACGCCGGCCGAGATCCGCATGGCGCGCATCATGGGCGCCAACGCCGTCGGCATGTCGACCGTGCCGGAAGTCATTCTTGCCCGCTTCCTTGGCCTGCGTGTCGCCGCCTGCTCGATCATCACCAATCTTGCCGCCGGCATGACCGGAGCCGAGCTTTCGCACCAGGAGACCAAGGATATGGCCCCGGTCGGCGGCGCGCGGCTGGCGACGATCCTGAAGCGTGTGTTCCGCGACGGGCTGTTGGAGAACTGATGCTTCCGCAGGAAATCATCCGCCACAAGCGTGACGGCCACAGGCTGCCGGCGCGCGAAATCGCCGACTTCATCGCCGGCGTAACCGATGGCGCCGTCACCGACGGCCAGGTCGCGGCTTTCGCCATGGCGGTGTTCTTCAACGGCATGAGCCGCGACGAGGCCGTGGCGCTGACATTGGCCATGCGCGATTCCGGCGACGTGCTCGACTGGTCGGACCTGCCCGGCCCGGTCACGGACAAACATTCGACAGGCGGCGTCGGCGACAACGTCTCGCTGATGCTGGCGCCCATCGTCGCTGCCTGCGGCGCTTATGTGCCGATGATATCGGGCCGCGGCCTCGGCCATACCGGCGGCACGCTGGACAAGATGGATTCCATTCCCGGCTACGCCAGCCAGCCCGACATCGCGCTGTTTCGCAGGGCCGTGCTGGAAGCGGGATGTGCCATCATCGGCCAGACCGCGGACCTCGCGCCGGCCGACCGCCGGCTCTATGCCATCCGTGACGTGACCGGAACCGTGGAGTCGGTGCCGCTGATCACCGCCTCGATCCTGTCGAAGAAACTGGCGGCGGGCCTGGGCTCGCTGGTGCTCGATGTCAAGGTCGGCAATGGCGCCTTCATGGAGAAGTCGCGCGACGCGACGGCGCTCGCCAACAGCCTGGTCGAAGTCGCAAGCGGCGCCGGACTGAAAGTTTCGGCGTTGGTCACCGGCATGAACGAACCGCTGGCCTCGGCCGCGGGCAATGCGGTCGAGGTGCGCAACGCCGTCGATTTCCTGACCGGCCGCCTTCGCGACCGGCGCCTGGAGGACGTAACGCTGGCGCTCGCCGCCGAAATGCTGCAGGCGGCTGGTCTGGTGCCGTCCAACCAGGACGGCATGCGGCGCGCCACCGAAACGCTTGCCAGCGGCCGCGCCGCCGCCACCTTCGCGCGCATGGTGACGGTGCTCGGCGGCCCCGCCGATTTCATCGACAAGCCGGAAAGGTATTTGCCCGTTGCGCCAACGGAACACGCGGTGAGAGCGACCGCGGACGGCTTCGTTACCGGCATTGCCACGCGCGATATCGGCCTTGCCGTGGTCGGGCTGGGCGGCGGCCGCACCCGGCCCGACGACAAGGTCGACCCGGCGGTCGGCATCACCAGGCTGTTGCCGGTCGGCGCCGAGGTTCGAGCTGGCGAGCCGCTGGCGCTGGTCCATGCCCGCTCGGTGTCCGACGCCGAAGCTGCGGCGGCAACGGTGCTTTCGGCCTATGCGATCGGCGCTTCCAAGCCGCCTGCCGACAAGTCGGTCATCCGGCGCATCCTGCCGCGTGGCTAAAGCAACTCCAGGAAAGTGTGTACGGTTCCGACCGGCGATGCCCGCTCATTGGACAAGAAGCAGTGTGCCGTTTTCGGCCTGGTATTTGCCCAGCCGATTGAGAAAGCTCATGCCGATCAAATTGGTGCGCAGCGCCTTGTCATCGAGCACGATGGCCTGCACGTCGTTGACGGTGATGCCGCCGATCTGCAGACGGTCGATCATCACCACCGCCGCGTTGATCGTGCCGTTAGCCGTGTTGACCTCATGACTGAAGTCCGACGGGTTCAGCGACAATCCGATCCTGCGCGCCGTCGAGGTGTTGACGGCGACCAGTGTCGCTCCGGTATCGATCATGCCGTCGATCTGGCGTCCGTTCAGTTTGAAGGCCGACGAGAAATGCCCTCGCGCGTCAGCCGTGACGACAACCTTGCGGCCCATCGGCAACGGCGCCACCGGCTTGTCGGAAGCCGCTGCCAAGGCGACTTCCGGACGGGCGTCGCCCGCCGGCTTGGCCGTCATCGCCTTTTTCAGCAGGCTTTCGAACATCTGCGGATTCGACTGATAGACAATCGGGATGGATGCCGATGTACCGGCAAGGACGCTGAGGATAAGTAGCTTGCGCAGCATGGATCGGCCCCGGCGCATGACCCCGAAAATCGGGATCGATTTTCGGAAAGGATCACGCGCAAATCAAAGTGCTGCGGCGTCCGACAGGACGCGCGGCGCTGTCGTGAAGGCCGATCCTTAACACCGGGATGGTGTTTGCCGTTTTAACGCCGCTCGAAACCGCGCCGTTGCGTAAACTTTCGGTAAATCACTTTGTCCCGTACATGCGGTCGCCGGCGTCGCCGAGGCCGGGCATGATGTAGCCCTTCTCGTTGAGCTGGCGATCTATGGAAGCCGTGAAGACGGGAACGTCGGGGTGTGCCTTCGTGAAGCGCTCGATGCCTTCGGGCGCCGCCAGCAGGCACAGAAAGCGGATGTTGGTGGCGCCGCGCCCCTTCAACTTGTCGATCGCCGCGATCGCGGAATTGGCGGTGGCCAGCATCGGATCGACGACGATGACCAGCCGGTCGGCGAGATCGCTCGGCGCCTTGAAGAAATATTCGACCGCTTCCAGCGTCTCATGGTCGCGGTAGAGGCCGATATGGGCGACGCGGGCCGCCGGCACCAGATCGAGCAGGCCTTCGAGCAAGCCGTTGCCGGCGCGTAGCACGGAGGCGAAGACCAGCTTCTTGCCTTCCAGCGTCGGCGCCTCCATCGTTTCGATCGGCGTTTCGATGGTCGTCGTCGTGAGTTCGAGATTGCGCGTCACCTCATAGCCGAGCAGCAGCGAGATCTCGCGCAGCAGCCGCCGGAAACCGGCCGTCGAGGTCTCCTTCTTGCGCATGATGCTCAGCTTGTGCTGGACAAGCGGGTGGTCGACGACGGTGACGCCCTTCATGATGTGCTCCGACGTGGTTCGTGGTGAGTAGCCAATAGTGAGTAGTGAATAGTGAGCCGATTTGCGAGTCCCGATGCTCGCTCGGCCCAACTGCCCACTGCTGGCCAGTCACTGTTCACCCTGCCTTCATTCACCTGGCCTTCGCATCCAGCCGGCTGAGCAGCGTCGCCTTGGTCTTCCTGTCGACGAAAGCCGCCTCGATGGCCGTTCGGGTGACGGCGGCCAGCGCCTTCTCGTTCATCGAGAAATATTCCGCCGCGATGTCGTATTCGCGTTTCAGCGAGGTCCAGAAATAGGGCGGGTCATCCGAGTTGAGCGTCACCTTGCAGCCGGCCGCGAGCAGGGCGGAGAATGGGTGAGCAGCAAAACTGTCGAACACTTTCAGCGCAATGTTGGAGCCGGGACAGCATTCCAGCACCACCCCCTCCTCGGCGATGCGCCGGACAAGATCGGGATTCTCGATGGCGCGCACGCCATGGCCGATGCGCGACGGGCGGATGTGATCGAGCGCCGCCTGGACCGTCTCCCACCCCGTCAGTTCGCCTGCATGGACGGTAATCCCGAGCCCGGCCTCGCGGGCGATTTCGAATGCCCTGACGTAGTCCTCCATCTCGCCGACCCTCTCGTCGCCGGCGACACCGAAGCCGGTCACCAGCGGATGTCCGCAGCGCGCGGCGAAGCGCGCTGCCTGCTCTATGGACTCGACGCCGGCATGGCGCACGCCGGTGACGATCATGCGGCCCTCGATGCCGGTCTTGGCCTTGGCGCGGGCCATGCCTTCGCCGAGCGCGTCAGTATAGGCCTTGGGCGACAGGCCCGCCTTCGTGGCATGATCCGGCGAGGTGAAGACCTCCGAATAGATGGCGCCGTCCCGCGCCAGGCTGGTCAGATAATGATCGGCCAGTCGCGCATAGTCTTCCTCGGTCCGGAACAGGTCGGAGGCGAAATCATAGGCGGCGAGAAAGGAGGTGAAATCGTGCCAGACGAAAGAGCCGTTCTGGATATAGGGCGAGGTGTCCTTGCCGTATTTCTGCGCCTGGCGGATGACGAGTTCCGGTGCCGCTGCCCCTTCGATGTGGCAGTGCAGTTCCGCTTTCAAAGGCATTCAAACATCCCGTCGGTCAGTCCAGGTCTCGAAACCCGCCACCTGGAAGCGCGGCCGAACACCGCGCCTTAAACAATAGCGCCCGCACCATCGATCGGCTATGGTCCCGCCGGTTTTATGACGGATCAAAAAAATGTCAGTTGAGAGAACCACGGCCGCCGGCGGCATGGAAACCTTCTATGGTTTCAAGCGTGTAGGGGCAGGCGACAAGCAGCCCCTGGTCAACGATGTTTTCCACAAGGTCGCCAACCGCTACGACCTTATGAACGACCTGATGTCGGGCGGCCTGCACCGGCTGTGGAAGGATGCCATGGTAACCTGGCTCAATCCGCCGAAGCGGCCGGGCTGGCGCGTGCTCGATGTCGCCGGCGGCACCGGCGACATCGCCTTTCGCGTCGTCGATGCCAGCCATGGGCATGCTCATGCCACCGTGCTCGACATCAACGGCTCGATGCTCGCCGTCGGTCGCGACAGGGCGCAAAAAAAAGGCATGTCCGGCAACACCGACTTCGTCGAAGCCAACGCCGAGGAACTGCCCTTCGCGGACGCCACCTTCGACGCCTACACCATCGCTTTCGGCATCCGCAACGTGCCCAGGATCGACGTCGCGCTCGGCGAAGCATTCCGCGTGCTGAAGCCGGGCGGGCGACTCCTGTGCCTGGAATTTTCCGAGGTCGAGATGCCGTTGCTCGACAAGGTCTATGAGGCCTGGTCGTTCAAGGCCATTCCGAAGATCGGCAAGGCCGTCACCGGCGACGGCGAGCCTTATTCCTATCTCGTCGAGTCGATCGCGAAATTCCCCAACCAGGCGAATTTTGCTTCCATGATAACCCGCGCGGGCTTCGATCGGGTCTCGTTCCGCAACTATTCCGGCGGCATCGCCGCGCTTCATTCGGGCTGGAAGCTTTGAGGCAGGCCCGGGCATGAGCACCGTCAGCGCTGGATTTCGGCTCATGCGGGCCGGCTGGGTGCTTGTACGCGAGGGCGTCGTCGCCGCTTTGCCTGGCGAGGAACTGTCCGGCCTGCCGAAATTGGGCTGGCGGCTGGCGCGGCTGTTTACCCGCCGCCGCGCGCTCGCCTATGAGCGCAGCGACCGGCTGGCCAAGGCGGTGGTCCGGCTTGGGCCGTCCTATGTCAAGCTTGGCCAGTTTCTGGCGACACGACCCGACGTCGTCGGCAACGACATGGCGCTCGATCTCGCCATGCTCCAGGACAAGATGCACACCTTCCCGACGGCCGAGGCGGTGGCGGCCATCGAGGGCTCGCTCGGGCGCAAGCTCGGCGACCTCTACACGCAGTTCGGCGACCCGGTCGCCGCGGCCTCCATCGCCCAGGTCCATGCCGCTGAAACGGTCGATGGCGGCGTCGCCAGGAAGGTAGCGGTCAAGGTGATCCGGCCTGGCGTGCGCCGCCGCTTCTTCCAGGATCTCGAAAGCTATTTCCTCGCCGCCCGCCTGCAGGAGAGATACATCCCCTCCTCACGCCGGCTGCGGCCTGTGGAGGTGACCGAGACGCTGGCGCAGACCACCAAGATCGAGATGGACCTGCGCCTCGAGGCGGCCGCGCTTTCGGAACTTGGTCAAGGCACCAGGGAGGATCCGGGCTTTCGCGTCCCTTCCGTCGACTGGGAACGCACCGGCCGCGACGTGCTGACCATGGAATGGGTCGACGGCATCAAGATGAACGACATCGCCGGACTCGCCGCCGCGGGACACGATCTGAGGGCAATCGCGGCCAACCTGATCCAGTCGTTCTTGCGCCATACGCTGCGCGACGGCTTCTTCCACGCCGACATGCATCCGGGCAACCTGTTCGTCGAGGCTGATGGCACGATCGTCGCCGTCGATCTCGGCATTGCCGGCAGGCTCGGCAAGAAGGAGCGCCGGTTCCTCGCCGAAATCCTCTACGGCTTCATCACGCGCGACTATCTGCGCGTCGCCGAGGTTCATTTCGAGGCCGGCTACGTGCCGCGCCAGCACAATGTCGCGGCCTTCGCCCAGGCGATCCGTGCCATCGGCGAGCCGATCCATGGCCAGCCCGCCGAGACCATCTCCATGGCCAAGCTTCTGACGCTGCTGTTCGAGGTGACCGAACTCTTCGACATGGCGACGCGGCCCGAACTGATCCTCCTGCAGAAAACCATGGTGGTGGTCGAGGGCGTAGCGCGCACGCTCGATCCGGCCTTCAACATGTGGAAGACCGCCGAACCTGTGGTCAGCGGCTGGATATCAGGAAATCTCGGGCCAAGCGGCCTGCTGGCCGACGCCCGCGATGGCGGCAAGGCGATGCTGACGCTGATCCGCCAAGCCCCCGAATTGGCAGCGCGCACCGAGCGGCTGTCGCGCGAAATCGACCTGATGGCCGAGCATGGCCTGCGCTTCGACGAGGCGACTGCCCGCGCCATCGGCAAGGCCGAAGCACGCTATACCCGCTCCGGCCGCGTCGCGCTGTGGGTGATCGCGCTGACGCTGGTCTATATAGCCTGGAAGCTGTTTTGATCGCTTGCAATGCTAGCAGCATCATTGCTAGCATTGCAAGCGACCGAGGAGTGAAAATGGGCACGATCACTGTCCGCAATCTTGCCAACGACGTGAAGCAGAAGCTGCGAGAGCGGGCTGCGGCGCGCGGTGTGTCGATGGAAGAAGAGGCGCGTGAGGTGCTCGCCAAAAGCGTTCTATCCGTGGAAGCAGATGCTGCGTCCGACGGTAAAACCCTTTATGCGGCTATCCGAGATTTGGTCGAACCGCACGGCGGTTTCGCAATTGATTTGCCCCAACGGGGTCAATCCTTGGGAAGCCGCATGAGCCTCTCCGGCAAGCGCATCCTGCTCATCATCGGCGGCGGCATCGCCGCCTACAAGGCGCTCGACCTCATCCGCCGGCTGCGCAAGCGGGGCGCTGCGGTGCGGACAGTGATGACATCGGCGGCGCAGGAGTTCGTCACCACGCTCTCGGTCGGCGCGCTTTCGGCAGACCATGTCTTCACCGACCTGTTCGACCGCAATGACGAGCACGATGTCGGCCATATCAGGCTGTCGCGCGAGGCCGATCTGCTGGTTGTGGCGCCCGCCACCGCCGATCTGATGGCCAAGCTCGCCAACGGCCACGCCAATGATCTTGCCTCCACCGTGCTCCTGGCCACCGACAAGCCGGTGTTGATGGCGCCGGCCATGAACCCCAGAATGTGGGCGCATCCGGCGACGCGGCGCAACCGTGCGGCGCTGCACAAGGATGGCATCACCTTCGTTGGCCCCGCCAAAGGCGAGATGGCCGAGAGCAACGAGGCTGGCGAAGGCCGCATGGCCGAGCCGCTGGAGATCGTCGCCGCGATCGAAGCGCTGCTCGATGTCGCTCCCAAGCCGCTGGCCGGCAAGAGGATCATCGTCACATCGGGCCCGACGCATGAGCCGATCGACCCGGTGCGCTACATCGCCAACCGATCGTCGGGAAAGCAGGGCCATGCCATAGCGGCGGCATTGGCCAGGCTCGGCGCCGAGGTGAGGCTGGTCTCCGGTCCCGTCAGCATCGCCGATCCGGCTGGTGTGAAGACCATCCATGTCGAGCGGGCGCAGGAGATGCGCGATGCCGTGCAACAGCTTCTACCGGCCGATGCGGCGGTATTCGTCGCCGCCGTCGCCGATTGGCGCACCGACAGCCCAGCCGGCGAGAAGATCAAGAAAGCGCCGGGCGAAGGCCCGCCGGTGCTGCGCATGATCGAGAACCCCGACATCCTTGCGGGCGTCGGGCATCACAAGCAGCGGCCGACGCTGGTGGTCGGCTTCGCAGCCGAGACGCAAGACCTTTTGCGCAACGCCGAAGCCAAGCTGAGGAAGAAGGGCGCCGACTTCATTGTCGCCAATGACGTGTCGCACGAAAGCGGCATCGGTCCATCCGGTGTGATGGGCGGCGACCGCAACCGTGTTCGCATCGTCTCGAAGACCGGCGTCGAGGAATGGCCCGAGATGAGCAAGGACGAAGTGGCGACCCGGCTCGCCACCCTGATCGCAGAACGGCTGAAGACGACCGCAGCGTGACGAGCTGGACCGTCGGAATCCCGCAAAAACAAAGGCTTAGCGCAGGCTAGCGATTCTATGGAACCCTGAACCGCTAGTCGGCAAGTAGCTCCGCGGTCCGCGCAAGCGCACTGCCGAAGCCATTGAGCGGAATGGAGAAGCTGACCGCTTGGCCCGTATCCGCCGCGAAGGCATCGATCTTCAAGGTGGTGCCCGCCTTGAGCATGGGGATTGCGTTGGCATCGAACGCCACCGGCACCAGACAGCCGACGGCCTGGCAGGTGTTGAACTGCAAGCTGCCATCCAGTTTCTGGTCGTCGATCGTCAGGCTGACGCCCTTGGCGAGCGCCAGGCCGAACGGCAAGGCGAGCGTGCCGGTCGCGTCTTCGCCCGTCCTGCTCGACAGCTCTATCGCCAGCAGACGCTGGTTGCTTTGCTTGTTGAACTGCTGGTGTGACAGGCTGCATGCCTTGGCAGCGCCCGATATCTGGCAGTTGACCGCCCAGTCGCCATGGGTTTCGGAGAGGGCCGATGCGCCGCCGGGCAACTGTGGCTGGTTGGCGGCGGGCGCGGCCGCCGCTTTGTCGCCTTTTGTCTGCGCCGCCGCGGCCGGCAGACCGGCAATGCAGGCAGCCCCCAGCATCGCCGCCAGATACGCATGCTTCCTCATAAGGACCCCTTTTGCCCGGCTCCACCCCTGAGCCAGCTGGATGCTGACCCTGAGGGACGCACTGTCGGCGTTCTGTTTGACCGTTTCCTCGAAGGCGCCGTTACATCCGATAGACATGCCGACGCCGTTGACGCCATGGAATTCGAGGCCGGCGTCAACCCGATAGAGCGGTGAATCGACCGCTTCCGTCAAGTGCGATGCCGGGTTGCGGGGGCAGATTCTCCTCCGCCGCGAAGGGGGTGCGATCACGCGATTTCCTGTTAATCGACACTCTGGCGTAGCATGAGAGGACAAACGCACTATATGTAGAGTGAAGTTTTGTTTGTGCGGGAATAAGCAGATGTTGGCGCTTCGGCCATCGACGGTTTTCATGACGGCGGCATTGGCAGCCTCGACGCTGGCGGGCATCTGTCTGCCTGCTTCCGCGCAGGTGCTCATTCCCTCCGTCGACAACAACGCGTTGATCCAGCAGAACGATCTGCAGGCCTTGCAAAATCGTGTCCAGCGGCAGCAGTTTCAGCAGCAGCAGCAACAGAATCGGGCTCAGGACCGGGTGATCGTGCAACAGCCGCCGCCCATCGTGCCGCGGGTCAGGCCGAACTGCCAGACGCAGATAATCGGCAACACCGCCGTAAGCACCTGCCGCTGAGGCGGGCTTCCCTTTTATTTAGCCGACTTACATGGTAGGGGCGTTCAGGTGCCCCTGCGGCAGTTTGGGTTTTGCAACGACACCGCGTCACGGTATGGGCACTGCACCGACTGGATTTTACGAATGGCAGCCACCAAGAAAAAGGCCGTGCGCAAGGCCAAGAAGGGCGAGACGATCCGCCAGGTCGCGGCTATCCCTTTTCGGCTGGACCAGCGCGGCGACATCGAGGTGATGCTGGTCACCTCGCGCACCACCAGGCGCTTCATCGTACCCAAGGGCTGGCCGATGAAAGGCAAGAGCGGACGCAAGGCGGCCACCATCGAGGCGCAGGAAGAAGCGGGCGTAATCGGCAAGACCCTGAAGCAGCCGGCGGGCACCTATTCCTATTGGAAGCGGTTGGCTAACCGTTTCGTCCGCGTCGATGTCATCGTCTATCTGTTGGAAGTAACGCAAGAGCTTGCCGACTGGCAGGAAGCCAAACGGCGGCAACGGGCCTGGCTGGCGCCGGCCGATGCGGCCATGCTCATCGACGAACCCGAACTTTCGACGCTGGTAAGGACCTTGAAGCTTCCCCAGCCCGCACAAATCGGCCCCGCGTAAAGGCCTCACGCCCCGGCGCCGTTCTCTTCGGGGGGCGATCGCACCGGCGTACCGGTATAGGCCCACAGCCATTCGCGTGGCAGCGGACCTTTGTTCCGCTCGGCTTGCTGCGATTGTTCCCAGGCATGCGCCAGGATGCCGACCGAGCGCGACAGCACGAAAAGCCCGCGCGTCAGCGGTGGCGGAAAGCCGAGCTCGCCGTAAATGACGGCGGTCGCGCCATCGATGTTGAGCGGTATCTTTTTGCCCTTGCGTCGCGCGACCTCCGCCTCGATCGCCTCGGCGATGTCGGCGAAGCGGCCATTGATCACGCCGCGCGCGGCAAACTCCCGAGTCAGTTCCATCAGGCGCGGCGCGCGCGGGTCGACCGGATGGAAGCGATGGCCCAGCCCCGGCACGTAGCCCTTTTCCCCGGCAAAGAACCGGTCAAGCCGCCCCGAGACAGCCTCTTTCAGCGTCGTACCGCCATCGAGCGCCGCGGCAATGTCGCCATAGAAGGCAAGCGCCTGCTCGCCGGCGCCGCCATGCACGTCGCCAAGCACGTTGATGGCCGACGCCATGGCGCTGTTGATGCCGACACCGCAGGTCGCCGCCATGCGGGCGATGGCGATCGACGGCGCCTGCGGCCCGTGGTCGACTGCGGCGCCCAGGGCAATGCCGAGCAGCGCGGCCTCTTCCTCGCTGGGCAATTCGCCACGCAGCATGAGCCAGATGACAGCCGGGAAACTGACGCGGCCGATCAGGTCCTGGATTTCATAGCCGCGCAGCCGGATGACGCCCGGCCGCATTTCGATGATGCCAGTCTGCCACCACTCCTCGCCGCGCTCGCGGCCGGTTTTCTCGTCCGTCCCGCTCATGTCAGTGCCTTTGCCTTGGCTCGCGGCGACAGGCCGGCGAACACCTCGTCCATATGCTCGCCCAGGGCCGGCGGCGGCAGCGTCGGCAAGGGCGCGGCACCATCGACCGTGAAGCCGCCGCGCAGAACCGTCAGCGGCCTCTCCATGTCAGCCACGCCGTCGAAATCCCTGGTCATCTGGCGCTCGAGCACCTGCGGTTCGGCCAGCACTTGCGGGATCGTCAGCACCCTGCCCGCCGGCACCCCGGCGCGGTTCAGTTTTTCTTCCCACGCAGCCGCCGGGCCATTCGCCAGCGCTTCCTCGATCTCGATCTTCAGCGCCGCACGGTTCCTCTTGCGCGTCTCGCGCTCGGCAAAGCGCGGATCCGACGCCAACTCCGGCCGCTCGATAAGCCGGCAAAGCGTTACGAACTGCTCCTGCTTGTTGGCGGCGATGTTGAGCAGGCCGTCGCCGGTGCGAAAGGCGCCCGACGGTGCCGCCGTCATGTTCTCATTGCCCATCGGCATGGGATCGACCCCGGCCGTCAGATAGTTTGAAACCGGCCAGCCAAGCGCCGACAATGTGCATTCAAGCATCGATACGTCGAGGAAGGCGCCCTCGCCGCTCGTCTTCTGCCTCACCAGCGCCGAGACGATGGCGAAGGCCCCGACCAGTCCGCCCAGCGTGTCGGCGACGGGATAGCCGACACGCAAGGGTGCCGTCTCCGGCGTGCCGGTGATGCTCATAATGCCCGAAAGGCCCTGGATGATTTGGTCATAAGCCGGATTGTCGCGCATCGGCCCGGTCTGGCCAAAGCCCGAGATCGCGCAGTAGACAAGGCTGGGGCGGACCGCCTTCAGCGCCTCGTAACCGAGGCCAAGCCGGTCCATGACGCCGGGGCGGAAGTTCTCCACCAGCGCATCGGCGCTGGCGACCAGGTCCAGGAAGCGTTCGCGCTCGGCTTCCTTCTTGAGATCGAGCACGACGGAGCGTTTGCCGGCATTCTGCGCCAGGAACGAAGCGCCCATGCCGGCCTGGTTGAGTTCCGGCGAACCGCCGAGCTGGCGCGCCAGGTCGCCGCCTTGCGGCGCCTCGACCTTGATCACGTCGGCGCCGAGCAGCGCCAACTGGTAAGCGCAATAGGGCCCGGCCAGGACGTTGGTCAGGTCGAGCACGCGGATACCGGAAAGCAGGTCTGTCATGTCACTTCAAATCGATCAGGCATCGCCCGGCACATGCTCCGGCCCGCGCAATCGGCGGCGTTCGATGTAGGCCCAGATATGCGGCCCGACCAGGCCGATGAAGGCCAGCGTCAGCAGGGTCAGCGACAGCGGGTGCTTGTAGAACACCGACCAGTCGCCGTTCGAGATCGTCATGGCACGGCGGAACTGGGTTTCGGCGAGCGGTCCCAGGATCATGCCGATGATGACGGGCGCAGTCGGGAAATCGAAGCGCCGCATCAGGAAGCCGGCCGCGCCCAGGAGATAGAGGATGGCGAGGTCGATCGGCGATTGCGAGATGCCGTAGGTGCCGACGGTGGCGAAAACCAGGATGCCGGCATAGAGCTGCGGTGCCGGGATCTTCAACAGCCGCACCCAAAGCCCGATCAGCGGCAGATTGAGGATGACGAGAATGATGTTGGCGATGAACAGGCTGGCGATCAGTCCCCAGACCAGATTGCCTTGTGTCGTCAGAAGCAGAGGGCCTGGATTGATGCCGTAGCTCTGGAAGGCCGAAAGCATGATCGCCGCCGTCGCCGAGGTCGGCAGGCCGAGCGTCAGCATCGGCACCAGCACGCCGGCGGCCGAGGCATTGTTGGCGGCCTCCGGACCGGCGACGCCCTCGATGGCGCCAACCGTGCCGAATTCCTGCTTGTGTCTCGAAAGCTTCTTTTCGATGGCATAGGACAGGAAGGTCGGGATCTCGGCGCCGCCGGCAGGCATGGCGCCGATCGGGAAGCCTATCGCGGCGCCGCGCAGCCAGGCCTTCCATGAGCGCCCCCATTCGGCCGCCGTCATGTAGAGCGAGCCCTTCAGCGGCACGATCTCGTCCTTCCCGGCATAACGGCGCGAGGCCATGTAGAGCGTCTCGCCGACGGCGAACAGGCCGACGGCGGCGATGATGACGTCGACGCCGTCGAGCAGTTCGGTCATGCCGAACGTGAAGCGCGGCTGGCCGGTCTGCAGGTCGACCCCGATCATGCCGATAACAAAGCCGGCGAACAGGCTGGTCAAGCCGCGCACCGAGGACGAGCCGAGCACCGCCGAAACCGTGATGAAGGCCAGTACCATCAGGGAGAAATACTCGGCCGGGCCGAAGGCCAGCGCGAACCTGACCACGATAGGCGCCAGGAAGGCGACGCCCAGCGTGCCGAGCGTGCCGGCGACGAAGGAGCCGATCGCCGAGGTGGCAAGTGCTGCGCCGCCGCGCCCGGACCGGGCCATCTTGTTGCCTTCCAGCGCGGTGACGATCGTGGCGCTTTCGCCTGGCGTGTTGAGCAGGATCGACGTCGTCGAGCCGCCATACATGGCGCCGTAATAGATGCCGGCAAACAGGATGAAGGAAGCCTCCGGCGCAACCTGATAGGTAATCGGCAGAAGCAGCGCGATGGTCAGTGCCGGACCGAGGCCGGGCAGCACGCCGATGGCAGTGCCAAGCGTGGTGCCGAGCAGGCACCACAGAAGATTGACCGGGGTGAAGGCGACGGCGAAACCGTGTGCGAGATGGCCTAGCGTTTCCATGGCGTCAGCCTCCCAGCGTGCTGGTGAACGCATCGATCACCGTATTCAGCTGGTTCTCGATGAAACCGGCGCCGATATTGACGCCGAGCGCCTTGGCGAAGCCGAAATAGGCGGCCAGCGCCAGCACGAGGCCAGTGAGCGCATCGCGCAGCGTATGCCGGCTGCCGAAGCCGTAGCAGACCAGAACGAACATGATGACGGATGCCGCGGTGAAGCCGAGCGGCTGGATCAGGAGCAGGTTGGCGATGAGACCGATGACGACGACGCCCATCGCCTTCCAGTCGGTCGGCGTCTCCCTTTCCTCCTCCGGCTGCCAGCCGCCGCGCAGTGCGGCGACGATGAGCAGGAGCGAAAGAACCACCAGGCCGAACATGGTGAGATAGGGAAAAACGGTCGGGCCGACCTTGGAGTAGAGCGGCGACACCGGGATCGCCAGCGTCTGCCAGGCGACCGCCCCGGCACAGGCCAGAAGCCCGATGCCGATCAGCAGTTCGGGTACGGCAAGGCGCGAGGACGCAGCCTGCTGGTCGCTGGTGCTCATGAATGTCCTCCCAAGACAGCCGGCATCTCACAGCCGGCTTTTATCCTATCTTCATTCCCGGTGATCGCATGTCCATGCGAACGGCGGGAGGAAAAAGGGCGGACCATGGACCGCCCCCTTCAGGGGAAATCAGGCGAGGCCGAGATCCTTGAGGATGGCTTCGATGCGAGCCGTATCCTCGGCAAGGAACTTCGCATAATCGTCGCCGGTGAGCAGGATGGGCGTCCAGTTGCGGTTCTTGCATTCGGTGGCCCAGGCATCGCTCTTGGCCATGGTCTCGACCAGCGTGATCATCGCCGCCTTATCGGTATCGGAGACGCCGGGGGGTGCGAAGACGCCACGCCAGTTGAACAGTTCGACATCGATGCCGGCTTCCTTCAGCGTCGGCGCATCGATGCCCTCCTGCCGCTTGTCGGCGGAAATGGCGAGCAGCCTCAGTGCCCCGGCCTTGACCTGTTCGGAGAACTCGCCAAAGCCGGAAATGCCCGCCGCCACCTGGTTGCCGAGCAGCGCCGACAGGGCCTCGCCGCCGCCGGCGAACGGCACATAGGACAGGTTTGTCGCCGGCACGCCAGCCGTCTTGGCGATCAGCCCGAACAGGATATGGTCCGAACCGCCGGCCGAACCGCCGGCGACGGGAACCTTCGTCGGATCCTCTTTAAGCGCGGCGACGAAATCCGCGGCCGTCTTGAACGGCGAGGCCGCCGGTACCACCAGCGCTTCGAACTCGCCGGTGAGCCGGGCGATCGGCGTGACCTGCGTCAAATTATTGGCAGCCTTGTTGGCGATGATGGCGCCGACCATGACCATGCCGCCAACCATCAGCGAATTGCCCTTGCCGTTCCATTGACTGATGAATTGCGGCAGCCCGACCGTGCCGCCGGCGCCGCCGACATTGGTGATCTGCGAGCCGGAGATCAGCTTCTCGCTGCGCAGCACCTGGTCCATCGTGCGCGCAGTCTGGTCCCAGCCGCCACCGGGCGCCGCCGGCACGAAAATCTGGATCTGCGGCGTGCCTTGGGCAAGGGCGGGAGAAAGACGCGACGCCACCAGCCCGGCGGCCCCCGCGGCAGCGGTGCTCATCAAAAATCTGCGTCTGTTCAGCATGGGATTCCTCCAAATCACGACACCTCCTCCGGTGCCCGCCAAAAACGCGCCTGAAACCAGACCCGTGCTTGAGTTCAAGCAGACTTTACCGCGTTCCGTCAACAGGAACGATATTCTGCTGGACAGAATGCTCGAGCTGCGCGACACAATCGCGCCGCTCGACTTTTGTTCGACTGGGGACCAATGAATTCGGCAGGCAAACCAGCTGGCATCGAAATCCGGAGTACGTCAGCCGACGGTGTTGCCGCGCTTGACCGGGCCATTGCCATCCTCGATGCATTCACCACGGCGGACCGCTCGCTCAGCCTTTCCGAGATCGCGGCCCGAACCGGCCTCTACAAGAGCACCATTCTGCGCCTGGCCAATTCGCTTTTGCGCGGACAATTGCTCGAGCGCCTGGACGACGGCCGTTACCGCATCGGACCGGCCAGCTTCCGGCTCGGCGCGCTCTATCAGCGGTCGGTCGTGGCGGTCGACATCCTACTGCCGATCATGCGCGACCTCTGCGAGCTAAGCTGGGAAAGCGTTGCGTTCTATGTCCGCTCGGGAGACGTGCGCACCTGTCTCTACCGGGTCGAGTCCAAGCATCCTATCCGCTATACGATCCGCGAGGGTGACGTCCTGCCGTTGCTGGTGGGCTCCGGCGGGCGTGTGCTGGCGGCGTTTTCCGGACAGCCGGGCGAACCCTACGAAACCATCCGCAAGACCTGCAACTGCCTCGCCATCGGCGACCGCGACCCCCAGACGGCGGGCCTGTCGGCGCCGGTGTTCGGGCCGGGGCGGGTTTTGCTCGGCGCCTTGACCCTGGCCGGCCCGAGCACACGCGTCGACGCGCCCTTCCTGCGGCGCATGCGGCGGCCGCTGCTCGAGGCGGCGGCCCGCGCCACCCGCGCCTTCGGCGAGGATGCCTCGATGCTCGATGAAGCGGCTCGCGAAGCCGCGGTGCAAACGGATAATACCAGTCCCGGCGCGGTTATCAGGAGCAGACGGCGTTCTCGGATCATTTCGACGCCCTTGCGGAGCGACCGCTAATGCATGCCGCCCAAAGGGACCTCGGTTTCTGGAGAACGACATAAAACAAGAACGCTAAGCGCAGCGCAGGAGTCCGTTTCCACGCGACGCGCTTTAGACACTTGCCGAGTGCTCAGGCCAACCGCTCCAGCAGGATGGTCGGGGTTTCGTGATAGACGGTCCGCGCCACCGCCCGGTAGCCGCACTTCGTCGCCACGTTCAAGGAAGCGGTGTTTTCGGGGTCGATGATGCAGACGGTTTTGCCACGTCCGAAGGTCTCGTCGCCCCAGCCAAGCACGCGGCTGACGATCTCGGTGGCGAGGCCAGCGCCGTGGGCGGCCGGAGCGAGCGCCCACCCGGCCTCCGGAATGCCCTCTATCGGCGGCTCCATATCGCGCTTGAGGTCGTGAAAGCCGGCCTCGCCGACGAAACGGCCCGTCGCCTTATCCTCGATCGCCCAGAAACCGTAGCCGAGCAGCGACCAGAGCCCGGCGTGACGCAGGAAGCGCATCCAGCTCTCTTCCCGAGTGCGCGGTCTGCCGCCGATGAAGCGGGTGACGACCGGATCGGCCCACATGGCGACATAGGCGTCGAAATCCTCCAGCCGGTGCGCTCGCAGGATGGCGCGCGTCGTTTCGATAACCGGAACGCCGCTTGTGTCGTGATGGTTCATGGGTCGCCCTCGCTCAAACCTGCAAAGCACCTAGCAAATCACCCGCCGCGAACAAGGGCCAGGCCAGAACGGGTCATCTTCCAGACAGACGGCGCGCGCTTGGCGTGCCCGATCCAGCCGGGACAGCCATTCCTCCGATGGTCCGGCCGCGCCGCATGGACCGCCAGCCAGAACGGTTGCGGATATCAGCACTTTGCCATTTGAGTACGATTGCAATCTGTTAGCCTGCCCTAGTTGTACCCGTGCAGCCGGTGTCGAGGAGAACTCCGCGCAGCGGTTGAAGATTTAAGCTCTGGGAGGAAATCACGATGAGAAGATTTGTCGCCGCTCTGGCTGCCGCCGTGGCCGTCACGCTTTATCCGCTCGCCGCAGGCGCGCAAACCTATCCCGAACGCACCATCACCGTCGTGGTGCCGTTTGCGGCCGGCGGCCCGACCGACACGGTCACACGTCTCGTCGCGGAAGCCATGTCCAAGGATCTCGGCCAGCAGGTCATCGTCGAGAATGTCGGCGGCGCCGGCGGCACGCTGGGCGCGGGCCGCGTCGCCAAGGCCGAGCCGGATGGTTACACCCTGCTCCTCCATCACATCGGCATGGCCACCAGTGCCACACTCTACCGAAAGCTCGCCTACGACACGCTGAACGCCTTCGAATATGTCGGCCTCGTCACCGAGGTGCCAATGACCATCGTTGGCCGCAAGGACCTCGAGCCGGCCGATTTGAAGGGATTGGTCGAGTACGCCAAGGCCAACAAGGATAGCGTCACCGTAGCCAATGCCGGCATAGGTGCTGCCTCGCATCTCTGCGGCATGCTGTTCATGAGCGCTATCAAGACGCCGCTGGTCACCGTCCCCTACAAGGGCACCGGCCCGGCCATGACCGATCTCCTCGGCGGCCAGGTCGACATCATGTGCGACCAGACGACCAACACCACCAAGCAGATCCAGGGCGGTACGATCAAGGCCTACGCCGTCACCTCGCCGGAGCGCCTCGATGTGCTGCCCGATGTCCCGACGACGACGGAAGCCGGCCTTCCCGAAGTGCAGGTCAGCATCTGGCACGGCCTTTATGCCCCCAAGGGCACTCCGGCGGAGATCACCGAAAGGCTGTCGAAATCCCTGCAGGTCGCGCTGAAGAACGAGAACGTCGCCGCCCGCTTCGCCGAGCTCGGCACCAGGCCGTCGCCCGAGGCCGACGCGACGCCGGCCGCGCTGAAGGCCAAGCTGGAAAGCGAGATCACGCGCTGGAAGCCGATCATCGAAGCCGCCGGCCAGTACGCCGACTGAGGTTTGAACGGGGCGCCGCCCGCGCCCCGTTTTCGCTTCGGTATCGTCGCGCCCGCAGCCTGGGAGGAACGTCATGAAGGCTTTCGCAATCGACAGGACGAACGGCATATGCGCTGCGCTGTTCATCGGTTTCGGCGCATTTTTCGCGTTGCAGTCGCTCGGCCTGGAAATCGGCACCGCCTTCCGCATGGGGCCGGGCTATTTCCCGCTGGTGCTGGCGATCGTGCTGATCCTGCTTGGCCTCGTCATCCTCGTCCAGGCGATGCGATTCGAGGGCGATCCGATCGGCCACATTGCATGGCGCGGCTTGCTGTTCATCCTTCCCGCTCCGATCTTCTTCGGCCTGACGGTGCGCGGACTCGGCTTCATTCCGTCAATCTTCCTGACGGCGCTGATCGCATCGTTCGCCAGCGGCCGCATGAAACCACTGACCGCGTTCGTGCTGTCGGCCGGCCTAACCCTGTTTGCATTCTTCGTCTTCAGCTACGCACTCGGCCTTCCGTTCCGGCGCTTCGGGCCATGGCTCACTCCGTGGCTGCCATTGTGAGGAGATGAGCATGGAGCTCCTCGACAATCTGGCGCTCGGCTTTTCGACCGCTTCATCGCTGACGAACCTTGGTTTCTGCCTGATCGGCGTCCTTCTGGGCACGCTGATCGGCGTCCTGCCCGGGATTGGCGCCACCGCGACCATCGCCATGCTCTTGCCGATTACCTTTCAGATCGGCGACCCGGTTTCCTCCCTCATCATGCTCGCCGGCATCTATTACGGCGCGCAATATGGCGGCTCGACCACAGCCATTCTCATCAACATGCCCGGCGAATCGTCGTCGGCCGTTACCGCGATCGACGGCTACCAGATGGCCAGGAACGGCCGCGCCGGCGCGGCACTCGCGATTGCGGCGATCGGTTCGTTCTTCGCCGGCACCGTCTCGACCTTCCTCGTCGCCATCTTCGCCCCGCCGCTGACCTCGATTGCGCTGGAATTCGGCGCGGCCGAATATTTTTCGCTGATGGTCGTCGGCCTTGTCTCGTCGGTCGCGCTTGCCCATGGTTCGATCGTCAAGGCGCTGGCGATGGTCGTGCTCGGTCTGTTGCTCGGCATTGTCGGCACCGATATCTACACCGGCACGCCGCGCTTCACGCTCGGCATCCCCGAATATGCCGACGGGCTGAATTTCGTCGCCGTTGCGGTCGGCGTCTTCGGCATCGCCGAGATCCTGCGCAACCTCGAGAACGAGCATGAGCGCTCGGTGATGATCCGAAAGGTTTCAGGGCTCATGCCCACCCGCGACGACTTCAGGCGCATGGCGGCGCCCATCGTGCGCGGAACGATCATCGGTTCAGCGCTCGGCATCCTGCCGGGAGGCGGCGCGATCCTCGCGGCCTTTGCCTCCTACACGGTCGAAAAGCGCGTATCGAAAAATCCGGAAGAATTCGGCAAGGGCGCGATCGCAGGTGTCGCCGGACCGGAATCGGCCAACAATGCCGGCGCGCAGACCTCCTTCATCCCCATGCTGACGCTCGGCATTCCAGCCAATCCGGTCATGGCACTGATGATCGGCGCGATGATCATCCAGGGCATCGTGCCCGGCCCGAATGTCGCGACCGAACAGCCGGCGCTTTTCTGGGGCATCATCGCCTCCATGTGGATCGGCAACCTGATGCTGATCGTCCTGAACCTGCCGCTGATCGGGCTCTGGGTGAAGCTGCTCACGATCCCCTATTACGTGCTTTTCCCGATCATCATGGCGTTCTGCTCGATCGGCGTTTACAGCGTCAACACCAATGTCTACGACCTCTACGCCGTCGCCTTTTTCGGCTTCCTCGGCTATCTCCTGACCAAACTGCGCTGCGAACCCGCGCCCCTGCTGCTCGGCTTCGTGCTTGGCCCCCTGCTCGAGGAAAATCTCCGCCGGGCCATGATTCTGTCGCGTGGGGATCCCAGCGCCTTCGTGACGAGACCGATCAGCGCCGGCCTGCTCCTCATCGCGCTCGCCGTGCTCGTCATCGTTTTCCTGCCCGCGGTCAAGAAGAAGCGCGAAGAGGTTTTTGTGGAGGAGAGTTAACTTATTGAATTCCGCTAGCTTCCTCGATCGGTGCGATCTCGACCAGCGGCGCCGGCACGCTGGTCGTCTTTTCCTGCGCCTTGCAGAGATCGGCGATGACACAGGCCGGGCAATCCGGCTTGCGCGCCTTGCAGACATAGCGGCCATGCAGGATCAGCCAGTGATGCGCGTGGCGCATATATTCGTCGGGAATGATCTTCAACAGCCCCTGCTCGACCTGTTCGGGCGTCCTGCCGGGCGCCAGTCCTATGCGGTTGCCGATGCGGAAGATGTGCGTGTCCACGGCCATCGTGTGCTGGCCGAAGGCCATGTTGAGCACGACATTGGCGGTCTTGCGCCCGACCCCCGGCAATTTGACCAGTTCGTCCCGGCTGTCCGGCACCTCGCCACCATGATCTCGAATCAGCGCCTGCGACAGCGCGATGACATTCTTGGCCTTGTTGCGCCACAGACCGATGGTCCTGATATAGTCGCCCACCCTTGCCTCACCCAGATCCAGCATTTTGTGCGGCGTATCGGCGACTTTGAACAGCGCCCGCGTCGCCTTGTTGACGCCGGCGTCGGTCGCCTGCGCCGACAGCACGACGGCCACCAGCAGCGTAAAGGCGTTGACATGTTCGAGTTCGCCCTTCGGCTCCGGCCGCTGGACGGCAAAGCGTCGGAAAATCTCGTGCACCTCAGCCGGGCTGTAGAGCGGCCTGGATCGGACGGGCCTCGGACGCGGCTTGGCGTTCGGGCCGTCGCGCCGTCCAGGCAGTGGTTTCTTTTCGGATTGTGCGGGTACTTTGGACTTGGGGCTTGCCATTTCCTTCCTATAATATCCAGATATGGACGACACAAACGCCTCGTTCCAGGCGGACGAACCCTTCTTCAGCGCCTTGCTGACCCCGCATCGGTCGCTGGGCAAGACCGGCTTCGCCGTGCTGATGGGCGCTCTGCTGTTCGGCTGGCTGGTGACCGGGGCTTTTTTTCTGTCGCGCGGCGCCTGGCCGGTTTTCGGCTTCTTCGGTCTGGACGTGGTCGCCGTCTATATCGCCTTCCGCATCAATTATCGCGCCGCCCGCGCCCGCGAGGAGGTGTCGATCTCGCGCACCAGCCTCAATATCCGCAAAACCGCGCCGTCGGGAAAATCGGAAGCGCACCGCTTCAACCCGTTCTGGGCACGCTTTTCGGTCGCCCGTCACGCCGAAATCGGCATCACCCGGATGGCGGTCGAGGCGCAGGGACAAAACGTGCCGATCGGCAGCTTTCTCGACCCCGATTCCCGCGAAAGCTTCGCCACCGCCTTTTCACGTGCGCTCGCCACCGCCAAGGCGCGCTAGCCGAAACGATTTGCGTCCAGCCCGCTTCGAACAAGTGGTACGACGACTTAGAAGCGATAGCGCAAAAGCCTGCCGATCTTGCGCAGTGCGGGGATGTGTTTCCAAAGCCGAACGAACAGCTGCGCGGACCAACTCATGCGGGCGGCATGTTCAGGTCTATAGGCCGGAATGTCTTCGATGAATCGCAGCTTCGGGACAGCCAGCTCCAGTTCGTGCGGATCCTCGATCGCCCAGTGGACCTCGGCGCCGGTCGCCTTGATCGCCGGATTGAGGCGCAGCAGCTTCAGGCCGAAACCGCTGTAAGCGTCGAAAATCAGGTCGCCGCCGGCAAGATGTATGACCAGGCGCGAGAACAGGCGGAATCCTTCCTCGGCCGGAAGATAGGGCGTCAGCCCCTCCGCCACCACGATGGCCGGTCGGTTGCGGGGCACTTCAGCCAGCCAGTCCGGTTCAGTCACCGACGAAGCGATGAGACGGTAGCGGTCGCGCGGCGGATAAAGCTTGCGCCTGAGTTCAATGACTTCCGGATAGTCGACATCGAACCAGTCAACGCCTGGTGGGGGATCGACCCGGAAGATGCGCGTGTCGAGCCCGCACCCCAGATGCAGCACGATGGCCCCAGGATTTCTGGCCAGAAACTCCTCGACGCGGACGTCCAGCGTCTTTGCCCTGATCGCCAGGCCGATGCCGAGATTTCTGTCGACCTTGAGCCTTGAGAAATCATAGTCGATCTTGCGCACCGCCTCGTCGGCGAAACGATCCCCAAGCAGCGAATGGGGCATCCGGCTTTCCAGCGCCTTACCGTAGAGCGTCATCAGCAAGGTTTCTTTCGCGCCGGCGAGATTTACCTTTTCGCCCGCCATGACGACTCCTGGGCTCAAAACCAGAGTTTATCTGGGTATGCGCCGCAAGAAGGCAAGTTTCGGGTGGCGATCGGCGTCCCAAGGGCTGATATTCCGGCTCAAGGAGAAGTCCCATGAGCACACAGACAGCGGTCCTCAAGAAGGACATCACGCCCGAAGGCAACGACTACGAAATCGTGCGCCGCGCCATCGAGAAGATCAGCCTCGACTATCGCGACCAGCCTTCTCTCGAGGAGCTTGCCGAGGAGGTCGGCGAGACGCCGACCGGCCTGCAGAAGCTGTTCACACGCTGGGCCGGCCTGTCGCCCAAGGCATTCCTGCAGGCGGTGACGCTGGACCATGCCCGCAGGCTGCTCGATTCCGGCATGCCGCTGCTCGAAACCTCATTCGAGCTCGGCATGTCCGGCCCCGGCCGGCTGCACGACCTGTTCGTCACCCATGAGGCGATGTCGCCGGGCGACTACAAGACGCGCGGCGCCGGGCTCACCATCCGCTATGGCTATCATGCCTCGCCATTCGGCACCGCCCTGATCATGGCCACCGACCGCGGGCTTGCCGGCCTCGCCTTCAGCGATCCGGGCGAGGAGCGCGCCGCTTTCGCCGATATGTCCAGCCGCTGGCCGAATGCCGTCTATGTCGAGGACATGGCCGCGACCGGCCCCTACGCCGCGCGCATCTTCGACCCGACGCTGTGGCGCCCCGACCAGCCGCTGCATGTCGTGATGATCGGCACCGACTTCCAGGTTCGCGTCTGGGAGGCCTTGCTCCAGATCCCGATGGGCAAGGCTCGCACCTATTCCTCGATCGCCGCCAGCATCGGCGCGCCGAGCGCCAGCCGCGCCGTCGGCGCCGCCAACGGCGCCAACCCGCTCTCCTTCGTGGTGCCTTGCCACCGCGCCATCGGCAAGTCCGGCGACCTCACCGGCTACCACTGGGGCCTGACCCGCAAGCGCGCGATCCTGGGCTGGGAAGCTGGGCAGATTTCGTCCTGAAGGCCCCGGACAAGGCAACATCGGCTAAGGCCTTCGCCAGCATCGCCCTGCCGCCCCGCGCAAATGGCGCAGCGTCCTGAGGCCTGTCCCAACAGCATCCTCTGGAAAGCCGTGATCTTACAGGATAGCCTCCCTCGCATTCATCAGGAGGCATCCTTGATCATCGTCGTCGGCTCGATCAATCTGGACCTTATCGCCAATGTCGACCGCTTGCCGAGCCCTGGGGAGACGGTGAGCGGCTCCGGTTTCGCCACCGCGCCCGGTGGCAAGGGCGCCAACCAGGCGTTGGCCGCCGCGCGCGCCGGCGCCAAGGTGCGTATGGTGGGAGCCGTCGGCAAGGATAATTTCGCCGGCGAGGCCCTGGCCCTGCTGCGCCAGGCCAAGGTGGACCTGTCTGGCGTGAGCGAAACTTTTGCCTCGACCGGCACCGCGCTGATCATGGTCGGCGACGACGGCGAGAACATCATCGCCGTGGTGCCAGGCGCCAATGCTTCCGTGGTGCCCGGAGACCTCTCCAAGACCTTTCTGAAAAAGGGCGATGTCGTGCTTCTGCAACACGAGATCCCGCTCGCGACGATCGATGCCGCGCTCGACCAGGCAAGGGGAGCCGACGCCGTCACCGTGCTCAACACGGCGCCCTTCCATCGCGACGCAGCCGGCTTGCTCGGCAAGGCCGACTATGTCGTCGCCAATGAGACCGAGTTCGACCTCTATGGCGAGGTGCTGTCGCTGAGCGGGCGCGACCGCGCGGCACGGATGCGCGACTTTGCCGGGAAAACCGGCCGCACCATCGTGGTCACGCTCGGAGGCGACGGCGTGATGGCGGCGACCCCGACCGATTCCCTGACCGTTCCCGCATTGAAGATCACCCCGGTCGACACCGTTGGTGCCGGCGACACATTTTGCGGCTATTTCGCCGCCGGCCTATCCTCGGGCCTGCCTCTCGAGCAGGCGCTCGCCCGGGCCGGCGCGGCCGGCTCGCTGGCATGCCTGAAGCCGGGCGCCCAGCCGGCAATCCCGTTGGCCGCCGATGTCGACCAGGCACTCCTGAAATCCCGTTGAGATAGCCAGAATGCGCCCCCAGACGAAACATGCCGCGCCACCGGCCGGCGACATCTGTCGCCTGTCCGCCGTCGAACTGGCCGACGCGATCCGGCAAAGGAAACTTTCGGCACGTGAGGTGGTGACGGCATTCCTCGACCGCATCGAAGTCGTCAACCCGCTCGTCAACGCCATCGTTTCCTTGCGCGATCGTAGCGATCTCCTGCGCGAGGCCGATGCAGCCGATGCCCATCCGGACCGCGCCGGTGCCGGTGCGCTTTTCGGCCTGCCGATCGCGGTCAAGGATCTCGCAATGACGAGCGGCCTGCGCACCTCCTTCGGCTCGCCGATCTTTGCCGAGTTCGTGCCGCAGGAGGACGATTTCTTCGTCGAGCGCATGCGCAGGGCCGGCGCCATCATCATCGGCAAGACCAACGTTCCCGAATTCGGCCTCGGCTCCAACACCTACAATCCCGTGTTCGGGCCGACGCTGAACGCCTTTGATCCTGATCTGAGCGCCGGCGGCTCGAGCGGCGGCGCCGCGGTGGCGCTGGCGCTCGACATGGTGCCCGTCGCTGACGGTAGCGACTTCGGCGGCTCGTTGCGCAATCCAGCCGCCTGGAACAATGTCTATGGTTTCCGGCCATCGCAGGGGCTCGTCCCCGGCGGCCCGGACGTCGAGGTCTTTCATGCCCAGATGGGCGTCGACGGGCCGATGGGACGCAATGTCGGCGACATGGCGCTGCTGCTCGACGTGCAGGCGGGCTATCATCCGCACGCACCCTTGTCCT
Organism: Mesorhizobium sp. BR1-1-13; assembly: GCF_020165515.1. Classification (NCBI taxonomy): domain Bacteria; kingdom Pseudomonadati; phylum Pseudomonadota; class Alphaproteobacteria; order Hyphomicrobiales; family Phyllobacteriaceae; genus Mesorhizobium; species Mesorhizobium sp. BR1-1-13. The sequence continues at coordinate 122,420 of NZ_JAIUIH010000006.1, read as the reverse complement.
ATGAGAAACAAGGCTCTTTCCTCGAAGGGTTGCGGATGCCCGCCGCGGGCGGCCGTGTCGCCTGGCTCGGCGATCTGGGCGGCCACCTGCCCATGGAGCCGGGCATTCTCGAGCTCTGCCAGGCCGCCCTCGACCGCTTCGGGGAAGCATCCTTCAAGGCCGAGGCACTGGTGCCGGACTTCGATTTCGAAGCGCTGTGGCAGGCCTTCGTGATCTTACGCCAGGCCAGCAGCGGCTGTGCGCTGAAAGTGCACTATGATGATCCTGCCAGGCGCGCCCTGTTGAAGCCCGAAGCCGTCTGGGAGGTGGAGAACGCGCAACTCCTGACGGCGCCTCGGATTCGCGCCGCCTCGGTCGTCCGCACGTCCTGGCACCGGACGCTGCTGTCGCTGTTCGACCGCTTCGACCTTATTGCATTGCCGACCGCGCAGGTCTTTCCGTTCGACGCCGGCACGCATTGGCCGCGCGATGTCGCCGGCCACGCCATGGACAGCTATCATCGCTGGATGCAGGTCTCGGCGCCCGCCACCATGGGCGGCTGCCCGGCCGTCAGCGTGCCGGTCGGCTTCGACGCCAGAGGCCGTCCGATGGGCATGCAACTGATCGGCCGGCCGCGCGGCGACATGGCCGTCCTGAAGGCGGCGGCGGCCTATGAGGCGACGCTGCGGTGGCCGTCCGGCGCCTGAATCCGGTGAATCTGCGTATCGCGCGCCTTCATGTGCCGGCTTGCACCGGCATCGCCGTCATGCATTGATTGTAGGGCGCCGCGCAGGCGGCATTCTGCCCGAGGGAAAATCATGTCGCTGGAACTCTATGCCGCCTATGTCCTTGCGTGCGTCGTCATCATCCTGGTGCCTGGGCCGACGGTCACGCTGATCATCGCCAACAGCATCCGCCATGGCTCCCGCGCCGGCCTCGCCAATGTCGCCGGCACGCAGGCCGGCCTGGCCGTCATGATCGCCATCGTCGGCATCGGCCTCAACACGCTGATATCGGGCATGGGGCACTGGTTCGAATGGGTGCGGCTCATCGGCGCCGCCTACTTGATCTGGATGGGCGTGCAGATGTTCCGGTCCAAGGGCAAGCTGAATGCCGACGGAACAGCGCGGAAGCCGCGTGGCGGGTTTTTCCTGCAGGGCCTGCTGGTGGCGCTCAGCAACCCCAAGACGCTGATCTTCTTCGGCGCCTTCTTTCCGCAGTTCATTGCGCCGCAAGGCAATTATTCGCTGCAGATCGCCGTCATGGGCCTCACCGCCATGATCTTCGCCGCCGTGTCGGATTCGACTTATGCGCTGGCCGCCGGCCGCGCCGGTCGCATGCTGTCCGCCGGCCGCGTCAAGCTCCTGTCCAGGATCAGCGGCAGCTTCATGGTCGGCGGCGGCCTGTGGCTGGCTTTTTCGCGGTCAAAGTAGGGCTCCTCCCTCGCAGTTACGGGGCAGCCCGGGGCCGCCCCGCAGAATGTTGGCCCCTGCGTCGCCTCTCATCCGCCTGCCGGCGCCTTCTTCCCGTGGAACGGGGAGAAGGGAGCTTTTAAAGCCGCCCGAGCCTTTCCACCAGCAGCGCGAAGAAGCCGTCATGGTCGATGTCGCGCATCACCTTGGCGTTCTTTTCCCGCTTGGTGACGCCCCACCAGTCGATCACGGTCATGCCCATGGTCAGTTCCGAGCTGGTTTCCACGCTGACATTGCAGTTGCGGCCCCCGAACAGCTCCGGTTTCAACAGGTAGGCGATGACGCAGGGGTCATGCAGTGGCCCGCCATCGGTGCCGTATTTCTCCTCGTCGAAACGCTCGAAAAACTCCAGCATCTCGGCCGTCGCGGTACCGACCTTGGTGCCGAGCTTGCGAAAGGCCTGGGTGCGCTTGGCGGTGGTCAGCGCCTTGTGGGTGACGTCGAGCGGCATCAACACGATCGGAATGCCGGATTTCAACACCACCTCGGCCGCGTGCGGATCGACATAGATGTTGAATTCGGCCGCCGGCGTGACGTTGCCGCCTTCGAAGAAGCCGCCGCCCATCAGGACGATTTCCTTGATGCGCGGCGCGATCCTCGGCTCGCGGATCAGCGCCAGCGCGATGTTGGTGAGCGGCCCGAGCGCGCACAGGGTTATGCTGCCGCTCTCCTCCTTCATCAGCGTCTCGACGATGAAATCGACGGCGTACTTCTCCTGCAGCTTCATCGTCGGTTCGGGCAATTGCGGCCCGTTGAGGCCGGTTTGGCCATGCACCGCCTCGGCCGTGACCAGTTCACGCGCCAAGGGACGGACGGCGCCGGCATAGACCTTGATGTCGGGTCGGCCGGCCAGTTCGCAGATCTTGCGGGCGTTCTTCTCGGTAAGCTTCAGCTGCACGTTGCCGGCGACGGCGGATATGCCGACGATCTCCAGCTCGGGGCTGCCAAGCGCCAGCAATATGGCGACGGCATCGTCCTGGCCAGGATCCGTGTCGATGATGATCTTGCGTGTTTGGGGCATTTCAATTCCTTGTTTGGCCATGAGCTCATGCGTCCGAGCGAGCATGCGAAACGCACCGAACCGGCCTTGAGCTGCCGAACCGCTCCGCCCGGGGGACGAATCCCGGCGCAGCGCTTCTCCTTGCATCTCACTGCCGTTTCAAGCGCCATGTCGATCATTCTTGTGAGTCCACGACGTGGTCTTTTTGGGCGGGTGTTTTGATGGCTTGAACTTGGTCGTGGGGCGGACCATATCAAGACCATCGGGAAAAATGCCATCTGGGTTTTTCCAGTTTATGTCGCTCTTGAGAGGACAATGTAACATGAGCCGAATGACGCCTTTCTCCAGCCCGCTTCTCCTGGGTTTCGACGCCATGGAAAAGACGCTGGAGCGCCTGGCGAAATCCGGTGACAGCTATCCTCCTTATAACATCGAGCGGCTCAGCGGCGCCGACGGCAAGGCCGAAAGGCTGCGCATCACGCTCGCTGTCGCCGGTTTCGCCGAAAGCGATCTCGATGTCACCACGGAGGAAAACCAGTTGGTCGTGCGCGGTCGTCAGACCGACGATACCGAGCGCGAATTTCTTCATCGCGGCATCGCCGCACGCCAATTCCAGCGCTGCTTCGTGCTGGCCGACGGCATGCGGGTGATCGCGGCGGAGCTGAAGAACGGCCTTTTGTCGATCGATCTCGATCGGCCCGAGTCCGAGCGGCTGGTACGGAAAATAAACATATCGGTGAAAGACTGATCTTTGCCGATGGCTCTCATGCGGGATGGCCTACTGCCCAGGACCAGGGCGGCGTCTCGCGCCAAGGAGGCTTGAAATGACCAGAACTGACCAAAATCCTACCCAAAATCCCACCATGACCAGCGGTGAATTCGCCCATCTCGGCGAGGGCTCGGTCGCTTATCTGCGCAAGGTCACGAGCGAGGAACTGCTCGGCCGTTTCCCGGGCATTGGCGAAATCGCGCCCGGCATGGAATTGTGGGCGCTGTTTGCCGCCAATGGCCAGCCGATCCTGCTTTCGGATGCCCGCGACCGCGCGCTGGCCGGCGCCATGGAAAACGACCTGACCACGGTCGCCATCCATTAAAGCGATTTCCCGCTGAAAACGAACGGGGCCGCCCGTGGCGGCCCTCGATCGTCGTTTATCCAGAAAACGTCAGGCCGCGTGCGAGGCCTGGGTGTCCGACAAAAGCGCGTGGATCGCCACGGCGTCGCGCGTTCCCCTGATCTTGGCCACCGTATCGGCATCGCGCAGCACCCGCGCGATGCGCGACAGCGCCTTCAGATGATCGGCGCCCGCCCCTTCAGGGGCCAGCAACAGGAACACCAGGTCGACCGGCTGGTCGTCGAGCGCCTCGAAATCGACCGGCGTCTCCAGGCGGGCGAACACGCCGGCGATGCGCTTCACGCCGGCCAGCTTGCCGTGCGGAATGGCGATGCCGTTGCCGACCCCGGTCGAGCCGAGCCGCTCGCGCTGCAGGATGGTGTCGAACACCTCCCGCTCCGGAATGCCGGAAATCGCGGCCGCCCTCTCCGACAGCAATTGCAGAAGCTGCTTCTTGGAGTTCGCCTTCAACGCCGGCAATATCGCCGGAACGTTGATGAGATCGCTCAGATCCATACTTGAAAATCCCTTGTTCGCCTGCCGTCACCAGTCCCCACCCTCGTGCGGCCGGTCTTATCCCTGTGCGACCTCGGTCGTCACGCTTGTGCGACCTTGGTCGTGGACGGGTCGATCCAGCCGATGTTCCCATCCGGCCGGCGATAGACGATGTTGACGTGATCGTTTCCGGCGTTGCGGAAGACGAAGACCGGACTGTCCTTGGTGTCGAGTTCGATGACCGCTGACGCCACCGACATGGTCTTCAGCGTCATGGTCGATTCGGCGACGATGGCCGGCGCAAAATCCTCCGGAATGTCCTCGTCGTCATCGGCAAGCGGCGCCATCACCGTGTAGGCGATATCGGTGAGCTCGCCATTGCCCGAATTGTGCGATTTCAGCCGGCGCTTGTAGCGCCGAAGCCGGGTTTCCAGACGATCCGCCGCGGCCTCGAAGGCCAGCGTCGGGTCCTGGGCGTCGCCGGTCGCCTGCAGCGAAGCGCCGGAATCCAGCCGGATCATGCAATCCGCCGAATAGCGCGAGCCCGATTTGATGACGGTGACATGTCCGGCAAAGCCGCGGTCGAAATATTTGCCGATCGCCTCGCCGACACGATCGTTGATGCGCGTACGGAACGCATCGCCGATATCCATGTGTTTTCCCGATATGCGCAGATTCATCTGAAAACTGACCTTCCTTGCTCAGGCTTCAAACTGGCCGGAGTTTATACTCGTGGTCCGTGCGCACAAGCTTTGCGGCGTCACTCGCGCCGATTTAAATCCAAACTTTCCGGTTGATCACAAGCCGCCTTCTTGACCATCCCTAGGCCATTGTCGTGACGGACCATCCGCTAGCGGGCGTCGAGCCCGTCTCATGCGGGCGGGCTTCTAGCCACTTCACCGCAGCTTGTCAATGAAGCGCGAAGGCTGTGGAAAATCGCCGAACCTAGCGCCCGGCGCTGGCAAGGGCCCGCTTCTCGCGCCGGCGCTGCACCGAGGACGGGATATTCATGCCTTCCCTGTATTTGGCGACCGTGCGCCTGGCGATATCGACGCCGCTTTCGCGCAACATGTCGACGATCGCGTCGTCGGACAGGACGTCGACGGTTTTTTCCTCGTCGATCAATTGCTTGATGCGGTCGCGCACCGCTTCCGACGAATGCGCCTCGCCACCGCCCGACGCGGCTATCGAGGCGGTGAAGAAATAGCGCAGTTCGAACACGCCGCGCGGCGTCAGCATGTACTTGTTCGCGGTAACCCGGCTGACGGTCGATTCGTGCATGCCTATCGCGTCGGCCACCGTGCGCAGGTTGAGCGGCTTCAGCTGGCGCACGCCATGGACGAAGAAGGCATCCTGCTGGCGCACGATCTCCGATGCCACCTTGAGAATGGTCTTTGCCCGCTGATCGAGGCTGCGCGTCAGCCAATTGGCATTCTGCAGGCACTCGGCCAGGAAATCCTTTTCGGCCTGGTTCTTGGCGTGCGGCGAAACCTGGGCGAAATAGATGTGGTCGACCAGCACGCGCGGCAGCGTTTCGGCGTTGAGCTCCACCGTCCAGCTGCCGTCATTGGCCGCGCGCACCTCGACATCGGCAATGACGGCGTCGCTGGCGCCGCCCGAAAATGCCATGCCCGGCCGGGGATCGAGCGCCCGGATCTCGGCCAGCATGTCGAGCAGGTCCTCTTCGTCGACGCCGCAGATCCGCTTCAGCGTGTGGAAATCGCGGCGCGCCAGGAGTTCGAGGTTGGCAATCAGCGCCTTCATCGCCGGATCGAGCCTGTCGCGCACGGCAAGTTGCAGCGACAGGCATTCGGCAAGGTCGCGGGCGAACAGGCCGGCGGGCTCGAAGGTCTGGCATACCGACAGCACCTTGGCCACGGAGTCGGCGCTGCTACCAAGGCGCGAGGCTATCTCAGCCATATCGGCGCGCATATAGCCGGTCTCGTCGAGGCCATCTGCGAGTTCGCCGGCGATCAGGCGCGCCGCCGGATCGGCGAAAGCGAGCGCAATCTGCTCGCTGACATGATCGCGCAGCGTGATCGCGGTCGCCGCCATATCGCCGGCGTCGAAGCCATCGGACGAGGAAGTGCCGCCATTGCCGGTCGCCGATTTCCACTGCGCCGTGAGGTCTGGTCCGAGCCGCTCGCTGGTGCCCGGGTCGTCCGGGAACAGATTCTCCAGCGATGTGTCGAGCTTTTCCGAGATCGCCTCGGCGCTCCATCCCGCTTCGGTCTCGAACCAGTCGCCATCGGCGGCCGTTTCCGGGGCCGCCTCGGTCCTCGGCACCTGGTCACTGGCGGCGTCGTCCTGCGGCTCGGCGCGCTCCAGCAACGGATTGCGCTCGATCTCCTCGTCGATGAAGTGCTCGAGTTCGGCATGGGTGAACTGCAGCAGCCGGATCGACTGCATCAGTTGCGGCGTCATCACCAGCGACTGCGACTGTCGTAGCTGTAGTTTCGCCGCCAACGCCATGGTTCGGTTTCAAACGCCTCGTCTGCATCCGGACTGCCGGAAGGAATTTTCGCGGACCGATAGAAACTGGCCCGGCTTTTGCCTGTCAAGGCAAACGCTAGCAAAACCCGCTTACCGGAGCGTTATCCCGGAGCAAAATCGCGAGAAAACAGCCCCTGACAGGCAAAAATCGCGTCAGGAAACAATTTCGCGCTCAGAGCGTGAATCCCTCGCCCAGATAGAGCCGCCGCACATCGGGATTTGCGACCACTTCGTCGGCCCGGCCATGAGTGAGCACCTGGCCGGCATGGATGATGTAGGCACGGTCGATCAGGCCGAGCGTCTCGCGCACATTGTGATCGGTGATGAGCACGCCGATGCCCCGCGCCGTCAGATGACGCACCAATTGCTGGATGTCGGCGACGGCGATCGGATCGATACCGGCGAAAGGCTCGTCGAGCAGCATGTAGGCCGGGCGCGTGGCCAGCGCACGCGCGATCTCCAGGCGCCGACGTTCGCCGCCGGAAAGCGACATAGACGGCGCCTTGCGCAGATGGCTGATGTGGAACTCCTCGAGCAGTTCGTCGAGGCTGCGCTCGCGCTCCTTGCGGCTCTTTTCGACCACTTCCAGCACGGCGCGAATGTTCTGCTCGACGCTGAGGCCGCGGAAGATCGAGGCCTCCTGCGGCAGATAGCCGATGCCCAGACGCGCACGCCGGTACATCGGCATGGAGGTGACATCGAAGCCGTCTATCTCGATCGTGCCCTCGTCCACCGGCACCAGGCCGGTGACCATGTAGAAACAGGTGGTCTTGCCGGCACCGTTGGGACCGAGCAGCCCGACCGCCTCGCCGGCACGCACCCCGAGCGTGACGCCGCTGACGACCTTGCGACCCTTGTAGCTCTTGGTCAGGCCCTTGGCGATCAAGGTTCCCTTGAACTTCGCCTTATCGGCGGTGACCGTGGCCGGAGCCGAAACCTTGCCGGCGGCCCGCCCCGGAAGACGCGCCGTCAGCGACGACAGGCTGGCCATCAGGGGTTCGTCGCTCCCGATTTCGGCGGTGGCGTCATCGACATGATGACACGTCCGCCGCAGCCGTCGACATTGGCGAGGCCGGTCTTCATCTGCACGGTGAGCTTGCAGCCCTTGAGGACATTGGGGCCTTGCGACAGCACCACTTCCTTGCCGGACAGGACCAGCACCTGCGTCTTCATGTCGAAGGTGCCATTGTCGCCGGTCGCGATCTGGTCATTCGACTTGATGTAGACTTTTCCGCTGACTTCAAGGTGGTCGATATTGGCGGAGCCGGTCATCGCCGCTCCCGCTGCTTCCGTCCCCTTTGCGGCCGCGTTCGGGTCCTTGACGTAGTAGACCATCATCTTGCCGGACTTGAGCAGGGTCGGTCCCTGCACGACCGTGACGTTGCCGGTGAACACGGCTACGTTGTCCGCCTGCCGGACCTCCAGCTTGTCGCTCTCGATCTGGATGGGCTTGTCGCCCGATAATTTGAGCCCGGACGCGCTCTCGGCGCTGGATTGCGCCAGCGCCGGCGCAAGCCCCAGCAAAAGCAGCGCCGAAGCTGCGGCGGCAAGCCGTGTCGAACTAATGAGCCACATTCGCTTCTTCGCCCTTTGCCTCTGCCGCCTTCAGATTGGCGGGATCGATATTGACGCGCACTTTGTTCTCGAACACCAGAACCTTGCCATTGTCCTGCACCGACAAGGAATTCGCGCTGATCTGCGACCCGTCACGGCTGACGTCCACGGGATCATCCGTCTTCATAGTGCCTTTGCCCATGTCGAGGAAGACCGATTTGAACCTGGCCTGAAGGCCGTCGGTCGTGGCGATCGTGACGTCGCTGGTCAGGTGCATCGTATTGCCTTCGCGATCGTAGGTACCATGCGTGGCCTTGATCGCAGCGACATTGTCGGCCGCGATCGGCACCTTGGCGTCGATGCCGTCGAGTTCGATGATGCCTTGCGTGCTGACGTCCTGTATGGCGCGCAATGCCGTCATGGAATAGGGCAATTTCTGCTTCGTGAAGCCGTTGAGCTTGGGGTTTGCCATCACCAGCTTGCCGTTGGAAAAGGCGGTGCCTTCCGCCTGGACCGCGACGGACACCGGTGCGGCGAGGTAGGAATAGACCGGGAAGGCGATGGCGATCAACGCCGCCAGCACCGGCACGGCGAATTTGAGCACGCGCACGCGGCGCGAATGCCGCCGTGCGCGATCGAACGCGTCCCCCCTCGCCGGGCCGTCCGCCGGGGGAGGCAACTCCGTCTCGGTGCTGCTCGCTTCACTCGTTCGCGCTAACATAACTGCTTTCTTCTAAAACCCCTGCCCGCCGGGCAACACCGCCTATAGGTGGGACGTCGGCGCTTTCAAGCAAGCACAAGCCGACGAAAACCGCGAAAATGTGACAGTTGCGGTCGTGCAGATCAGAACGGATCGACACCGGCAGCCCTGCTTCATAGCAGAAATAGACGTCTGGCGTACATTTTTCGTTACCACCGGCTCTCCCCTTTACCTGCCGTTCGTTTCACGGACCAATCACGAAACCGACGTCTTGGCGGACGCTGACGCGCACTTGCCTCGCGTGCGCCGCGCGCGGATTGCCGCGTCATGCGCAGACGGAACTGCTTCCAGACCGGGACGTCATGGTCTAAAAGCATCTCTTTCCATCGACCGTGAGGCTGACCATGGCATTGAGAGCCGACGACCTGATCGACCGCCGCCGCTTGCGGCGTAAGCTGACTTTCTGGCGCGTTGCGGCCATCGCCATCGTTGCGCTCGGCATCGTTGCGATCTCGGCCTGGTTCTATCGCGATGATTTCAGCGGCTCGGCCGTCGATCATATCGCCAAGGTCAGGATCGAAGGCACCATCACCGAGGACGACGAGTTGATCAAGCGGCTGGAAACCATCCGCAAATCGTCAAGAGTAAAAGGCGTGATCCTCGCCATCGATTCCCCCGGCGGTACGACGGTCGGCGGTGAATCGATCTATGAGGAGGTGCGCAAGCTCGCCGCCGACAAGCCTGTCGCGGCCGAGGTCGGCACGCTCGCCGCGTCGGCCGGCTACATGATCGCGAGCGCCACCGATCACATCGTCGCCCGCAAGACCTCGATCGTCGGCTCGATCGGCGTGCTGATCCAGTATCCTGATGTCAGCGGCCTGATGGACAAGCTCGGCGTCAAGCTGGAGGAAGTGAAATCCTCGCCGCTCAAGGCCTCGCCCTCGCCTTTCAAGCCGACCAACGACGACGAGCGCGCCATGGTCCGCAAGCTCATCCTCGACAGCTACGACTGGTTCGTCGGCATCGTCGCCGAACGCCGTAAGATGACCCGCGAGCAAGCGCTGGCGCTCGCCGACGGATCGATCTTCACCGGTCGCCAAGGGGTCGCCAACGGCCTGATCGACGCCGTTGGCGGCGAGACCGAGGCGATCGACTGGCTGGCGACCAAGGGCGTCGACTCGAAACTCAACGTGGTCGAATGGAAGAACACGGAGCGGCGCGGCGGCTTCCTGTTGTCCAAAGCGATGGTGAGAACGATCGCCGGCGCGCTCGGCCTGCCGGACTACAGCGGCGATATCATCCATGAACTTGGCGCCGACCGCTTGTTTCTTGACGGTCTCGTTTCCGTCTGGCACCCTTGAGATGCCGTTTGGGGTGGATGAAAAAGCAAACAAAATCATCCTCATAATTTCGACCGCACCGATTTCAGGGGACCCGTCCGATGATCAAGTCCGAACTTGTGCAGATTATTGCCACGCGCAATCCGCATCTTTTCCTGCGCGACGTTGAAAACATCGTCGGTGCGATTTTCGACGAGATCACCGACGCGCTCGCCGAAGGCAACCGGGTCGAATTGCGTGGCTTCGGTGCCTTTTCGGTGAAAAATCGCCCCGCCCGCACCGGCCGCAACCCGCGCACCGGTGAATCCGTCGAGGTCGAGGAGAAATGGGTGCCTTTCTTCAAGACCGGCAAGGAACTGCGCGAAAGGCTGAATGGCGGAAAGTAGGCGCGACGCCAGACCGGCCCTTCCCGGGACGCCGGTTTCCGACGGAAAACATCATGCTCAATCGCTTCATGCTCATCGTGGTCTTCGTGCCCCTGGCGGTCATCCTGATCGCGCTGGCCGTCGCCAATCGCGAACTCGTCGCCTTCACGCTGGATCCGTTCAATCCCGGCAATCCGGCGCTGACGCTCACTTTGCCGCTGTTCATCTTCCTGTTCCTGGCCCTCGCCGTCGGCATGGTCGTCGGCAGCCTGGCGACCTGGGTCAAGCAGGGACGCTACCGCAAGCTGGCGCGCCAGCGCGGCGTCGAGGCCGAGAACCTGCGCCAGGCGATCAGCCGCACCCCGTCGACACCGCAGGGACCGGTGCTGCCGAAGCCGACCAACTGACCGCCGCACGGCGCTGTGGGCCCTCTCGGGCCGGCGATTTTCTTCACGGAGTTTCCCATGCTGACCATTTCGGCCGCAGAGGTCGACCAGGCGTTGACCTTCCCAGGGCTGGTGGACACGCTGCGCGTGGCTTTCCGTGACGGCGCGGTGCAACCCGTCCGGCATCATCACACGGTCGAACGGCCGGACGGTGCGGCCTCGACCTTGCTGCTGATGCCGGCCTGGACCGATTTCAACGCAGCCGGCATCTCGGCCGGGGGGCATATCGGCGTCAAGATCGTTACCGTCTCGCCCGACAACAATGCCATCGGCAAACCGGCAGTGATGGGGGTCTATCTCCTGCTCAACGGCGCCACCGGCGAACCGGAGGCCCTGATCGACGGCCAGCGGCTGACGCAATGGCGCACGGCCTGCGCCTCGGCGCTCGCCGCATCCTATCTGGCGCGCGAAGACGCTTCCCGGCTGCTGGTGATCGGGGCCGGTGCGCTGTCGCCATTCCTCGCCAAGGCGCATTGCGCCGTGCGGCCGATCAGGACCATCCGCATTTGGAATCGCACCTTGAACAACGCCGAGAAGGTCGCCGCCGGACTGCGCGCCGAGGGCTTCGCGGCGAGCGTAGCGACCGATCTCGATGCCGAGCTCGGCCAGGCCGACATCGTCTCGTCGGCGACGATCGCGACCGATCCGCTGATCAAGGGCGCCCGCCTGAAGCCGGGAAGCCATGTCGACATGGTCGGCGGCTTCACCCCGACAATGCGCGAAAGCGACGACGAGGCGATAAGGCGCGCCCGCGTCTATGTCGACACCCGCGCCGGCGCCACCAAGGAGGCCGGCGACATCGTCATACCGCTCGCTTCGGGCGTGCTGAAACCGGAAGCCGTCATAGCCGACTTGCACGAGCTGGCGCGCGGCCAGAAGCAAGGGCGCCGGAGCGCCGACGAGATCACGCTGTTCAAGTCGGTCGGCGCCGCGCTCGAGGACCTTGCCGCCGGCATCGCCGTCTACAAGGCGCTCAGGACCTAGTTTACTGTCTCGGCTGGTTTAGCGCCCATTGCTTCGGCGATTACGGAGAAATCGGCCCCGCTTACCGAGAACAGGCCGAAGCGCAGTTGATACCCCCAATTCGGCTTGCCGGCCGTGAAGTCCAGCCTGTCGAGCAATGGCTTGATCGGCGCTTCCCCGGCCGCCGCCCAGTCGACGTCGCGGCGAAAGGGCGTGAAGCCGCCGCCCATGTCGCCTTGGTAGGGCAAGCGCGTTGACGGCCGCTGCCGAAAGCCGCGAATCCGGTTGCTTGGCGACCCAGCGCGAACCGAGCACAATCACCTCGATCTCCTCGTCGCTGAACATCAACGGCGGCAACATGAAGCCGGGCTTCAGCACATAGCCGAGCCCTGCCTCGCCCTCGATCGGCGCCCCCTGGCCCTGCAACGTCGCGATGTCGCGGTAAAGCGTGCGAATTGAAATCCCGAGCTCGTCAGCGAGCGACTGCACGCTCACCGGCATGCGATGCCGGCGCAATGTCTGGATCAGGTCGAGCAGGCGTTCGGAGCGGGACATATCGAAGATTTGCCTGTTTCTTTGACATTGGTCCATCGCAAGCCGACATGACCAGGCGACGCCCGCGCGGCGGACTTGGTTGCGAAGCCGGTTGCCCTATGTCAAAAGCGGCCACGCCTCGGAGATGCTCCTGCTTGAAATCTTTTCGCGACAAACGCCGCGACAGCCGTCTGCCCGCAAAAAGCGGTGCACAACAGGCGCGTCCGCATGAAGGTCGTGGAACGGCCAGGCCGCATGAGCGGCCCGAGGCCAGGGCCGACGAGCGCCCCGAACCGAAATCGGCGCCCCGCATCCTGGCCCGTCGCGACGGCGCTCTTCCGGCCGAACAGCTTCCGCTGATCCTCGAAGTGGCACCCAATGCAGACTATGCGCTGCTCGACAGCGGCGCCGGCCAGAAGCTCGAACAATACGGTCCTTATCGGATCGTCCGCCCCGAGGGCCAGGCGATCTGGCAAAAGGCGCTGCCGGCAAGGGAATGGGACCGCGCCGACGCTGTCTTCACCGGCGATACCGACGAGGAAGGCATTGGCCGCTGGCGCTTCCCCGGGACGCCGCTCGGCGAGACCTGGCCGATGAAGCACGACGGCATCGATTATCTCGGCCGCTTCACCTCGTTTCGCCACGTCGGCGTGTTTCCCGAGCAGGCCTCGCACTGGGATCACATGGCCGGACTGATCGCGGCGGCCAGGCGGCCGGTCAAGGTGCTCAACCTGTTCGGTTATACCGGCCTTGCCTCGCTGGTGGCGGCGCGCGCCGGCGCCGAGGTCACCCATGTCGATGCCTCGAAAAAGGCGATCGGCTGGGCCCGCGAAAACCAGGAGATGGCCGGGCTTGGCAACAAGCCAATCCGCTGGATCGTCGAAGACGCGGTGAAATTCGCCGAGCGCGAGGAGCGCCGCGGCAGCCGCTATGACATCGTTCTGTTCGACCCGCCCGCCTATGGCCGCGGCCCCAAGGGCGAGGTCTGGCAGTTGTTCGAGGACCTGCCGGCATTGACCGATCTCTGCCGATCGATCCTGACCCCGAAACCGCTAGCCGTGGTGCTGACCGCTTATTCGATCCGCGCCTCCTTCTTCGCCATCCATGCCCTCATGCGCGACACCTTTGCCGGCATGGGCGGCAGGGTTGAATCGGGCGAATTGATCATCCGCGAAAAATCGGCGGGCCGCGCGCTGTCGACCTCGCTGTTCTCGCGCTGGGTGGCCTGATGAGTGGATATGACGGCGCCCGTCCGGTCGGGCAGGTAAAAGAGGTCACCAGCCTCGCCAATCCGCTGGTCAAGGACATCAAGGCGCTGGCCTTGAAAAAATTCCGCGACCAGCAGAACGCCTTCATGGCCGAGGGATTGAAGCTGGTCATCGATGCGCTCGACCTCGGCTGGCAGATCAGGACCCTGGTCTTCGCCAAGGCCGGACGCGGCAACGCGGCGGTTGAGAAGGTCGCTGCGCGTACGGTTGCATCAGGCGGCACCGTGCTCGAAGTCTCGGAAAAAGTGCTTGTCGCTATAACCCGCCGCGACAATCCGCAAATGGTGATCGGCGTTTTCTCGCAGAAACTCCTGGCGCTGAAGGATATTCGCGCCGACAATGGCGATGTCTGGGTGGCGCTCGACCGGGTGCGCGATCCCGGCAATCTCGGCACCGTCATCCGCACGGTGGACGCCGTCGGCGCCAAGGGCGTGATCCTGGTCGGAGACACCACCGATCCCTTTTCGGTGGAGACGGTGCGCGCCACCATGGGCTCGATCTTCGCCGTTCCGGTGGCCAAGGCGACGACCGAGGCATTTCTCGCCTGGCGCGGCGGGTTTTCTGGCCTCGTCGCCGGCACGCACCTCAAAGGCGCGGTCGACTACCGCTCGGTCGATTTTTCCCGGGGGCCGGTGCTGCTGATGATGGGCAATGAACAGCAAGGCCTGCCCGAAAGCCTGGCGGCGAGTTGCGACAGGCTGCTCAGGATTCCGCAGGCAGGCCGTGCCGATTCGCTCAATCTTGCCGTCGCCACCGGCGTCATGCTGTTCGAGATCCGCCGCGGCGCGCTGAAACTGGACCCGATGATGGATCCACAATGAGGGTTGCCCAATCGTGAAATCATGGTCTCCCTATGCGCTGCTGGTCATCGCGGCCATCGCGCTCGACCAGTGGATAAAACATTTGGTCGAGATCGGCCTTCCCTTCCAGGAAAAGCTCGATCTCCTGCCCTTCCTGGCGCTGTTTCGCACCTATAACACCGGCATCGCCTTCTCGATGTTCTCATCCTTTGGCGATACCGGCCTGGTGGTCATCGCCGTGCTCGTCGTCGCCTTCGTGCTCTATCTGGCCACGCACACGCCTGCGGGCCATGTGGTTGCCCGCACCGGCTTTGCCCTGATCATCGGTGGCGCGTTCGGCAATCTGATCGACCGCGCCGTCTACGGCCACGTCATCGACTACATCCTGTTCCACACTCCGGTCTGGTCCTTCGCCGTGTTCAATCTCGCCGACGCCTTCATTTCGGTCGGCGCCGCGCTGGTCGTGCTTGACGAAGTTTTGGGCTGGCGGCGCCAGCCCAAGCCGCAGGGTCCCGACGCCTGAGCGATTGACCCGGCGCGGCCGCCGCAGCAGAGTCCCAACGTCGATAGATCGAGGAGAGAAAAATGCCCGAGACCTTCAAAGCCATCCTCGTTTCGCGCGACGCCGACAAGAAACAGTCGGTGGCGGTGACCGACCTCACCGAAGCCGATCTCATGGACGGCGACGTCACCGTCGCCGTCGAAGCGACGACGGTGAACTACAAGGATGGGCTCGCAATATCAGGCAAGGCGCCGGTCATTCGCCGCTGGCCCCTGGTGCCAGGCATCGATTTCGCCGGAACGGTCCTATCCTCTTCCCATCCCGACTGGCGCAAGGGAGACAAGGTCATCCTGAACGGCTGGGGCGTCGGCGAGACCCATTTTGGCGCCTATGCCGGGCGCGCCCGCGTCAACGGCGACTGGCTGGTGCCGCTTCCCGACGGCATCAGCGCGCATGACGCGATGGCGGTCGGCACCGCCGGCTATACCGCCATGCTGTGCGTCATGGCACTGGAGCGGCACGGCATCATGCCCGATCGCGGGCCCGTGGTGGTGACGGGCGCGGCCGGCGGCGTCGGTTCGGTCGCGGTCTCCATCCTGTCCAGCCTGGGCTATCACGTCATTGCCTCGACCGGGCGCAATGCCGAAAGCCCGTATCTCATCGATCTCGGCGCCGCGGAGGTGATATCGCGCGACGAACTCAGCCAGCCGACCAAGCCGCTCGCCAAGGAGCGTTGGGCGGGCGGCATCGATTCCGTCGGCAGCCACACACTGGCCAATGTGCTCTCGATGACCTCCTATGGCGGTGCCGTCGCGGCCTGCGGCCTGGCCGGCGGCATGGACCTGCCCTCGAGCGTGGCACCTTTCATCCTGCGCGGCGTTTCGCTGCTCGGCATCGATTCGGTGATGGCGCCGAAGCCGGTGCGGCTCGAGGCTTGGCGCCGCATCGGCACCGACCTCGACCTGCGCAAGCTCGCCAGCCTGTCCAAGACCATCGGCTTCGACGACATCATCGGCGCCGCGCGCGACATCGTCAACGGCAAGATCCGCGGCCGCGTCGTCGTCGACATGCAGTGAGTTCGCGGGGGTAAAACAACCTATCCGCTAAAATTCGAACGATCCCCCGCAGGCTTCCATAATTTCTGTCCGGTAGGATTTTCGCATGGTCGCGGAATCCGGCATCCAGGAAGCGGAGACTGGCGAAGACGTCGATGCGGTACCCCCGCCGGCGTCGGCGCGGCGGTTCGTCGCCGCACCGCCGCTGGCGCCTGAGCCGCAACAGGCCCCACATGAGCCGCGATTGGCTAGCCGCGAAGGCTTGCCGCTGCTGACCTTCGTGGCCGTCGTCATGCTGGCGGGGCTGACGCACCTGACCGGCGCGCCGATCTTCATCAGCCTCGCTTTGCTGGTGACCGGGCTTGCCGGCTTCGGCCTGCACCTACGCGCCAGAAGGAGCGAATACCACACCGCCGCGCTGCTTGATGAAACCACGGCTCGCAGCCGTGCCGAGATCGAGACACTGGCCGACCGCATGTGGGAGATGCAGGAGAGCGAAGAGCGCTTTCGCGGCCTGATCGACGCGCTTGGCGATCTCGTCATCCATCGCGACCGCGACGGCCATATCGTCTATGCCAACAAGGTGTTCGCCGATCTCGTCGAGATCGATCAGCGCGACCTCGCCGGCAAAACTCTGGCGGAACTCGGCATCGAGGTCGGTATCGTTCCCGACGCCGCGTTTTCCGACCATGAGTGCCTGAGTTCCACCGACGTCGCCATCCGCACGCCGGGCGGTTCGCGCTGGTTCTCGTGGATCGAACTGTCGGTGCGCGACAAGGACAGCGGTGCTGTCTCGCATCGCGCCATCGCCCGCGACATCACCGCCCGCAAACGTGCCGAATCCTCGCTGATCACCGCGCGCGAGCGGGCCGAATACGCAAGCCAGGCCAAATCGCGCTTCCTCGCCACCGTCAGCCATGAAATCCGCACGCCGATGAACGGCATCATGGGCATGGCCAGGCTGTTGGCCGATACCAGCCTGTCGCCGGAGCAGCAGACCTATGTCGGCGCGATCTCGACCTCGGCCAGCGCCCTGCTGGCCCTCATCGAGGACCTGCTCGACTATTCCAAGATCGAGGCCGGACGTTTCGACCCGGAACCGCAGCCGATGTCGGTGCGCGAGATCGCCGACAACATTGTTGAGCTCCTCGCCGCGCGGGCCTTCGCCAAGGATATCGGCCTCGGCTGTCATGTCGAACCCGACGTGCCGCAATTGATCACCGCCGATCCGGGCCGGGTCAGGCAGGTGCTGCTCAACCTGATCGGCAACGCCATCAAGTTCACTGACAGCGGCGGCGTGCTGGTGAGCATCGCGCGCGCCCGCACCGAAACCACCGACCGCATATGCTTCACCATCGCCGATACCGGGCCAGGCCTGCATGAAAACGACATGGAGCGCATTTTCGAGGAGTTCGAACAGGCCGACGGCACCTCGACGCGCGCGCATGGCGGGGCTGGCCTCGGTCTTGCCATCTCCAAGCGCCTGGTGACCGCCATGGGCGGCACGATTTCCGTCTCAAGCCGGCTGGGTCAGGGTTCGGAATTCGTCTTCGATATCCCGGCCATATCCGCGAGCGAGCCACCGCCGGGCCGGACGGACGCACTTCAGGGCAGGCGCGCGGTGATCCTGTCGAGAAACATCGTCGAAGCCGACGCCATCGCCCGCAGCATCCGCGCCAATGGCGGCGCGGTCGACATCGCCACCACCGTGGCGCAGGCGGCAGCGTTCTCCGGCGGTTGCGACGTGCTGCTGGTCGACGCGGCCATGGAAGAGGGCGACGGAAGACTGCTCAAGCGGCTGCGCCAAAGCGGCTTTTCCGATTGCGAAGCCATCACGCTGATCGCCCCGACCGACCGCGGCATGCTCGGCGAGTTCCGCGCCAGCGGCTACGCGACCTTCCTCGCCAGACCGGTGCGAGGCGGAACACTTTTGCGTGTGCTTCTGAGCAGTCATGCGCCGGCGCTTGCCCCGACACGGCCGGAAAAGCCCCACCCGCCGGCGCTTCGCGCCGCCAGTGACCGCCAGCATGGCCTGTCGGTGCTGATCGCCGAGGACAATGACATCAACGCCATGCTCGCTCGCGCCACGCTGCTGAAGGCCGGTCATCGCGTCAAGGTTGTCGGCAACGGCAAGGCAGCGGTCGAGGCCGTTACCGGTGCCGGACACAAACACCGCTTCGACGTGGTGCTGATGGACCTGCACATGCCGGTGATGGATGGGATGGACGCCATCGCCGCCATCCGCCGCCATGAGGAGGAGACGGCCGCGCCGCCCGTGCCCATCATGGTGCTGTCGGCCGATAGCCAGGAAAAGACCCGCCATGCAGTGCTCGCCCACGGCGCCAGCGGCTTTGTCACCAAGCCGCTCGACCCCGATGCGCTGGTCGACGCCATCGAGGGGCAGGTCGCCGCCTGAGCCTTTTTTCCATCGATCTCCTGCCGAGCGCCGCCACCTTGCCCTGCACAACGTAGCCGGTTGACCGTATTCGCCAGCCGACGAAGTATTGCCCGCGAGGCCGTATCACGGTACTGTCACAATCCTGTTGCACCTACACCGTATCCCCGTGCCAAGAGGGATGGCTCGAAGGAGAATCACTCGTGCATACAGTTATGCCGGAATGTGACACTCGGCCGAACGCCGGCGGCGCCTTGCTTGCCGGGCGCAACGTCGATTCCGTCACAAAGGGCGCACCGCTCGGCCGTATCGGCAACCTCGAAGTGCGGCTGGCCCGCAACGAGGCCGAGATCGCGGCCGCGCAGGAAGTGCGCTACCGGGTATTCTACGACGAGCTTGGCGCCAGGAAGAACCTGTTTCAGGTGCAGGACCGCCGTGATGCCGACCGCTTCGATCCGCACTGCGATCATCTGCTCGTCTTCGATACCTCGCTTTCCGGCCCCGAACATCGCCGCATCGTCGGCACCTACCGGCTGCTGCGGCAAGAAATCGCTGCTGCCGCCGGCGGCTTTTATTCCGAAGGCGAATTCGAGCTGACCAAGCTCATCGCCCGTCACCCGGGGCAGCGCTTTCTCGAGCTCGGCCGCTCCTGCGTCCTGCCGGAATACCGTTCGAAGCGCACCATCGAGGCGTTGTGGCAAGGCATCTGGGCGTATATCAACCACTATGGCATCGGCGTGATGACCGGCTGTGCGTCCTTCCACGGCACCGTCCCGGCGGCCCATGCCGAGGCACTCACCTATCTGGCGCATCACTGCCGCACGAATTCGGCTTGGGACGTGCGCGCCGTCGCCGGGCGCTATTGTTCCATGGATCTGATGCCGATCGAGGCGGTCAATGCCAAGGCGGCGATCGCGGCGATGCCGCCCTTGGTCAAGGGATATCTCAGGGTCGGCGCCCGCATCGGCGACGGCTGCGTCATCGATCGTGAATTCTCGACGGTCGATGTGTTCGTGGTGATGCCGGTCAAGGAGATCGGCGCCCGCTACGTCAATTATTACGGCGGGGAAGCGCAACGCTTCGCGGCGTGAACAATAGTGAGTAGTGAGTAGTGAGTAGTGAGTAGTGAGTAGTGAAGACATCATAATTCACACCTACTGACTATTTCCCTACAGACTGCTCCCTACTTCACGAAATATCCTCTGGCCGTCTGCCGGGCCGGCTCTTGTAGGACGCAAACGACCAGCCGAATTTGAGCGCGCCGCCGCGCACGGCGAATGCCGCAGCGAAGCCGGCCAGGCCTGAGACGATCTGCGGCAGTCCGGCGACATCGCCCAATGTGAAGATTGACGCGCCAACCAGGGCGGCCGTGACATAGATTTCCGGCCTCAGCAGCACCGAAGGCTCCCCTGCCAGCACGTCGCGCAGGATGCCGCCGAATGTGGCGGTCAGCACGCCGGTGACGACGGAAACGACCGGCGAACCGGTGATGGCCAACCCCTTGGCCGCACCCATCACCGAAAAAGCGGCCAGCCCGACGGCGTCGAGCCAGAGCAGCCACTTCCAGCGGGATTCGACACGGTGTGCGCTGAAAAAGACCAGCACCGCAACCGCCGCGCAGATCAGTACATGGCTGGAATTGGCGATCCAGAAAACCGGCAGGTTAAGGATGACGTCGCGAAGAGTGCCGCCGCCGATGCCGGTGACGCACGCCAGGAAAAGGAAGCCGATAATATCGAGCTGCTTGCGCGACGCGGCAAGCGCACCCGTCGCCGCGAAGACAGCAACGCCGGCATAGTCGAGAAGCGCGATGGGGTTCAAGGGCGGGACCAAGAGAGTAAGGCAGTAGGGGAGTAGGGGAGTATGTTTAGCACGAAGCCGCACTGTTGGTACGACCCCTTACTGCCTTAATTCCCCTACTGCCCTACTCCCCTACTCCCCTAACTACGCATCCTTCTCCGCCTGCTCGTTCACGGGGCCCGGCTCGACCGGCGCTTCGCCGGCGGCGAGTTTCGGGCCGCCCTTGGCGACGCCGACCATGGCCGGGCGCAGCACCCGCTCCCCGATCGAATAGCCCGGCTGCACGACCTGCACCACCGTGTTGGCCGGCACATCGGGATTGGGCACTTCGAACATGGCCTGGTGGAAATTGGGATCGAACTTCTCGCCTTCCGGCGCGAGCTTCTTGACGCCATGCCGCTCCAGTGCGGACAGCATGGCACGCTCGGTGAGATCGACGCCCTCGATCAGTGCCTTGAAACCCGCATCGCCGGACGCCTTGGCCTCGGCGGGAATCGCGTCCAGCGCGCGGCGCAGATTGTCCGAAACCGACAGCATGTCGCGGGCGAAGTTCGCGACCGCATAGGTACGCGCGTCATGCACGTCGCGCGCGGTGCGGCGGCGCAAATTTTCCATCTCGGCCGCGACGCGAAGCGCCCGGTCCTTCAGCTCTTCATTCTCCTTCAGCAGCCGCACAACCGCTTCATAATCGCCATCGATGCCGCCTTCCGTGCGCTCGGCATCGGCTTCGGTCGCCTCGATTTCGTCGGGCGCGCGTTCGTCTTTTGCCTGGTCGCTCATGCCGTTTCCCGTCATCTCGAATAGTGTGGATTTTGAGCCCGATATCGAGGTTTAGTGGGCAAAAATCAAGGGGTAAGCGATGGAAGGCCAGCCGCTCGAACTGCATGGCGGCCAGCGCTATGTCTCGATTTTAATTCAAACTTTACCATAGCTATCGCCTTTCCTTGCCCCGATGTCGTGATCGGGGAACCATTTGCTGGCTGGAGGATTTTCGAACCGA
The DNA here is from genome assembly GCF_020165515.1 of Mesorhizobium sp. BR1-1-13. Classification (NCBI taxonomy): domain Bacteria; kingdom Pseudomonadati; phylum Pseudomonadota; class Alphaproteobacteria; order Hyphomicrobiales; family Phyllobacteriaceae; genus Mesorhizobium; species Mesorhizobium sp. BR1-1-13. The sequence continues at coordinate 101,147 of NZ_JAIUIH010000006.1, read as the reverse complement.
CACAGGATTTTTGAAATGACACTCCGCGACAAAGGCGAAAAGAGAGATCGGATCGCCGCCGAAATCCGGCGCCAGCTGGGGACCGCGGCGATGAGACGCTTTCTGCATGCGCTGCCGGCCTTTCGCGCCGAGAAAGACATTCCTGACCGCTTCCGCGACCTGCTCGATCGTCTCGACGGCATGGACAGCGGGATGGCTGGCGGCGGACGTCAGTAGGCGCGCCGGCGAAATTTCGGATGGTACCGGCCCAATGGCCGGACGGGCCCTCGCCCATCGCGACAATTACACGCGGTAATTTTGCGTGAGTGCAGCCTTGCGGGAGCGGGCCGGCTCCGTCTATGGTCCCTGATGAACATGATTTCCCCCGAGACTGCCGCCAATAGCAAGCGCGCCTGGTTGAAGATATTGTCGCGCTATAAGAAGCCGGACAGGCGGCGCAGCGCCGTCGAACTGGCGATCACCCTGATCCCTTTCGCAGCGCTCTGGGCGCTGTCCTCGATCGCCTTTGCCTATGGCCATTGGTGGGGGCTGGTGCTGATCTTGCCGGCGGCAGGCTTCCTGGTGCGGATTTTCATGATCCAGCACGATTGCGGGCACGGATCCTTCTTCGCCAACCGCACCGCCGACGACTGGATAGGCCGCGTCCTGGGCGTGCTTACGCTGACGCCTTATGATTGCTGGCGGAGTGCTCATGCCACCCATCATGCCAGCGCGGGTAATCTCGACGAGCGCGGCGTTGGCGATATTAAGACATTGACGGTCGCGGAGTACCGGCGGATGTCCTGGAGAGGTCGCCTCGCCTATCGTCTCTATCGTCATCCCCTGGTCATGTTCGGACTGGGACCGATATGGCTCTTCATCTTCGAGCAAAGGCTGCCGATCGGGATGATGCGCGGTGGCCTGAAGCCCTGGGTATCCTCAATGGCCACCAACCTCGCCATCGTGCTGGCGGCGTCGATCTTGATATGGTTCGTCGGTATTGGCGCTTTCCTGGTGGTCCACCTACCGATCGTCATCCTCGCCGGATCGGCCGGCATCTGGCTGTTCTATGTCCAGCACCAGTTCGAGGAGACCGAATGGGCGAAGGACGATGAATGGGAGTTCCAGCGCGCCGCCTTGCACGGATCCTCCTACTATGACCTGCCGCCGGTGCTGAACTGGTTCACCGGCAACATCGGTGTCCACCATGTCCATCACCTCTCCGCGAAGGTGCCAGGCTATCGTCTGCAGGAAGTGCTACGCGATTATCCGGAATTGCGCGGCATAGGCCGCATCACCCTTCTTGAGAGCCTGCGCTGCGTCAAGCTGGCGCTGTGGGATGAAAACAGCGGGAAACTGGTATCGTTTCGTCAGGCACGGACGGCGGCGTAGCCATTTTCTGTCTGGCTCTGCTACTCCCCGATCCGCCGACCGGCGGCCATCCCGCCGTCGTGACGGGAGAGGACAGGCGGCATAAACCTGCCGCTGGGAATATCGTGATGTCAGCCGGCACGCAGCCGACGCCAAGAGTATTTTGGTCCCTTGGGCTTCGGCACGGCGGCAGGCTGGTAGTAGAGTCCCAATCCGCCGGTGCGGCCTTCGTCCAGCCGCTTCAAGAGCACGGGATTGGAAATCTCGAATTCATCGAAGCCGAGCCGCAGCATATGCGGCAGCTGGTCGACCAGCACCTGGCCGGTGGCGCGCACGGCACCTTCGAAATGATGTCGGCTGCGCAGCAATTCGCCCTTTGAGAAGGAGCGGCCATCGCTGAACGACGGAAAGGCCAGCGCCACCAGCGACAGCTGGTCGAGCAGGCCGGCGATCCTTTCGAGCTGATCGCCGGGTTGCAGCACGACACCGATCCTTTCCTTGGCCGACCGGCGCACCTCCGGATCGAGATCGAGAAACGCCTGCAGCGGCAGGATGAAACGGCCATTGCCGGACAGTGCTTCCGCGCCTTCGGCATGAGCCCACTCATCCTCCCGAAAACCCGTCGGGGTCCAGAGGCGGGTCTCCGGTATCGTCGGTTCAGTCATAGGAATTTCCTAAAAATTCAAAGAAGCTCAATGGTGTGTTGAGATTCAGGTCAGGCTGGGTCGAAAACGGTAGCTTCCGAGAGCCGGGGCGGAGCGTACTTGTAGTACGTGAGCCCCCGAAACCGCCGTTTGCAGGCTGGCCTCACCTGAATATCAGCATACCCTATAGCGATGCGTCGGTCAGCGACTTCTCCAGTCCCGACAGGTGAATGCCGCACTCGGTCTTGGCATGACCGGCCCAGCGACCGCTGCGCGCGTCCTCGCCCGGCTGCACCGGTTGCGTGCACGGGAAGCAGCCGATCGACAGATAGCCATAGGCGACCAGCGGATTTTCGCGCAGCGCATGCGCGCGCATGTAGTCCGCCTGGTCCGACGTCGTCCAGTGCGCCAGCGGATTGATGCGGATACGTGGGCCGACCGCCTCGAACACCGGAAGTGCTGCGCGCGTCGAAGCCTGGAAGCGTTTGCGGCCGGTGAACCAGGCGCGGAAAGGCGCCACGCCCCGCGCCAGCGGCTCGACCTTGCGCACGTTGCAGCACGCATCGGTATCGCTCTGGTGCAGATTGCCGGTCGGATCGATCCGTTCGAGTGCTGCTTCCTCGGGCTTGATCACCTGGATGTTGGTCAGCCCGAAATCGGCGCCTAGCGCATCGCGATAGTCGAGCGTCTCCTCGAAATGCTTGCCCGTATCGAGAAAGATGACCGGCAGCGTCCGGTCGATCTCGGCGATCATGTGCAGCAGCACCGCCGAGTCCGCCCCGAAAGACGACACCGCGGCAATCTCGTCGCGGAACAGTTCGTTGGCCGCGCGTTCGATGATCTCGAGCGGCTTCAGATGACCATAGAGCGCGTCAAGCCCCGCCGCTTTGGCGGCGATGCCGTCATCGACGTCGAGTATGGGGTCAAGCGGCCTTGGCTTCGCCAGCATAGAGCGCCTCCTTGAACGGCGCGGGACCGACACGGCGGTAGGCGTCGATGAATTTCTCTTGTGGATTGAGCCGAAGGCCGAGATAGGTTTCGACGATCTGCTCGATGGCGTCGGTGATCTCTTCCGACGAGAAGCCGCGGCCGATGATCTCGCCTACCGAAGTGTTCTCGTCGGCCGAACCACCAAGCGTCACCTGGTACAGCTCGGTGCCTTTCTTTTCGACTCCGAGAATGCCGATATGTCCGACATGGTGGTGGCCGCAGGCATTGATGCAGCCGGAGATCTTCAGCTTCAACTCGCCGATCTCGCGCTGCCGCTCCAGCGAGGCGAAGCGACGCGAGATCTCCTGCGCGATCGGAATCGAACGCGCCGTGGCGAGCGCACAATAGTCGAGGCCCGGGCACGAGATGATGTCCGATATCAGGTTGGAATTGGCGGTCGCCAGGCCGATATCGACCAGCGCGTCATAGACCGCCTTCAGGTCGGCGCGCGCCACATGCGGCAGGATCAGGTTCTGCTCGTGGCTGACGCGCAACTCGTCGTATCCATACTTCTCGGCGATATCGGCAATCGCTTCCATCTGGCTGTCGGTCGCATCGCCCGGCACTTCGCCGATACCCTTCAGCGAGATGGTCACCGCCGCATAGTCGGGGTGGCGATGCGTCACCACGTTCTGGTCGAGCCAATCCGAGAAGCCCTTGGAATCGAGGCGTGCCAGCTTTACAGCCTCGTCGCCATCCGGCCGTGCGGTCAGCGCTGGCGGCGCGAAATAGGCGTCGATGGCGCGGATGTCTGCTTCCGGCAGCTTCAACTCGGCGTCCTTCAATTGCTGCCATTCCGCTTCGACCTGGCGCGTGATCTCCTCGACGCCGGTCTCGTGGACCAGGATCTTGATGCGCGCCTTGAACTTGTTGTCGCGGCGGCCATGTAGGTTGTAAACGCGCAGGATCGCCGTGCAGTAGGACAGAAGGTCGGCTTCCGGCAGGAAATCGCGGATCTTCCTGGCGACCATCGGCGTACGGCCCTGGCCGCCGCCGACATAGACGGCGAAGCCGAGCTCGCCGGCCGCGTTCTTCTTCAGGTGCAGGCCGATATCATGGGTCTGGATGGCGGCGCGGTCGCGCTCCGCGCCGGTTACCGCGATCTTGAACTTGCGCGGCAGGTAGGAAAACTCCGGATGAACCGATGACCACTGGCGCAGGATTTCCGCGTAGGGACGCGGATCGGCGACCTCGTCGGCGGCCGCACCCGCGAAATGGTCCGCGGTGACGTTGCGGATACAATTGCCGCTGGTCTGGATGGCGTGCATCTCGACACTCGCCAGATCGGCCAGGATCGCAGGAATGTCGGACAGCGCCGGCCAGTTGAACTGGATGTTCTGGCGCGTGGTGAAATGGCCGTAGCCCTTGTCGTATTTGCGCGCGATATGGCCGAGCATGCGCAACTGCTTGCTGTTCAGCGTGCCATAGGGCACCGCGATGCGCAGCATATAGGCGTGCAATTGCAGATAGACGCCGTTCATCAGCCTGAGCGGCCGGAACTGATCCTCGGTGATCTCGCCGGCGAGCCGGCGCTGGACCTGGTCGCTGAACTCGGCGACGCGGGCCTGGACAAAATCGTGATCGAACTCATCGTAGCGGTACATGCTTCGTCTTTCAGGGCGCGTCCGCCCGTGTTCACTTCTGGTCTGGGCTTACGCCGCCCGGGAGGCCTGCTTGCCGAGATCGCCACGAATGGTGGGGCCGGCGGCGCGGATCTTCTCGCGCAACCGCACCGGCTCGACAACGCCGTTGACGATTTCGGCATCTATGAGGTTGACGTCGAGGACTTCGTTGTCGGCGTGGGCCTTGGCACCGATCGCTTCCAGGCGATCCTCGGCCGCCTTGTCATGGGCAAGGTCGGCATGGTCCGCCCTCTCGGCCCAGCCGCCGTCTGCGTACCAGACGGCGATGCCGTCGGCGAGCCGGTTGGCGGTCAGTATCTTCATTGCTGAACTCCCTCGGCGGCAACTATCGGCGCGCCTTCATGCCTGTGTGCCGCGAGCGGTTCGGACCGTTCGAAATTGGCGCCGGCGACCGCATCGCCGATGATGGTCATGACCGGACCCGAGAGATCGGCGCGCGCTTCCAGCGACGGCAGGTCGGCAAGCGTGCCATGGAAACGGCGGCGATTGCCGAGGCTGGCATTCTCGACCACGGCTACCGCCGTATCCGGCGAAAGCCCGGCCTCGATCAGCCGGCCGGCAACCTCCGCGGCCACCGAGCGGCCCATATAGACAGCAACGGTGGCACCCGAAATGGCAAGCTTGGCCCAATCGGGCAGCGAATTGCCCTTGAGATCATGACCGGTGGTGAACACCATCGAGGAGGAAACCCCGCGCAGCGTCAGCGGCAGTTCGAAATCGGCGGCGGCGGCGAAAGCAGCGGTGACGCCCGGAACCACCTCATAGGCCACGCCCGCATCACGCAGCGCCGCCATCTCCTCGCCGGCCCGGCCGAACACCAGGGGATCGCCCGACTTCAGCCGCACCACACGCTTGCCTTCGCGGCCAAGCTCGACCAGCAACGCGTTGATCTCGGCCTGGCTCTTGGTGTGACAGCCCTTGCGTTTGCCGACCGCCAGCCGCTCGGCGTCGCGTCGGCCCATGGCGACGACAGCCTCCGGCACCAGCGCATCGTGGACGATGACATCGGCCTCCATCAGCAGCCGATGCGCGCGCAGCGTCAAAAGGTCCTCGGCACCGGGGCCCGCGCCAACCAGGGCGATATGGCCTGAAGCGGATGCATCCGAAAGCAGAAGATCGGCGGCTGCGTCATGCGCCTGCGAAAGCTCGCCAGCTTCGACGGCGCGCGCCGGCGCACCGCCGAAGAACTCGCTCCAGAACCGGCGGCGGGAATTGCCCCTGGGCAGGCTTTCAGCGGCGGCCCGGAAGGACGCGGCGAGAGCCGCCAGCCTGCCCAACGAAGGCGACAGCATGCGGTCGATGCGGGCACGCAGCATCTGCGCCAGCACCGGCCCAGCGCCTTCCGTGCCGATGGCGATCGCGACCGGTGCGCGATTGACGAGCGCCGGGGTGAAAAAATCGCAAAGCTCCGGCCGGTCCACCGCATTGACGGGGATGCCGAGCCGGCGCGCATCTCGGACGACGCGCCGGTCGAGCGCCTCATCGCCGCTGGCGGCGAACACCATCACCGAGCCTTCCAGCCGGCTCGCCTCATAGGCCGCGATGTGGGTGGCGCCGCTCTGCGCGATGAAGCCGAGCATGTCCGGTGAGGCGCTCTCCGCAACGATGCGCAGCGCAGCGCTGGACTGCCCAAGCAATCGTGCCTTGGCCAAAGCTTCGTCGCCGCCGCCGACGATCGTTACGGCTTCGTCTTCGACCCGTACGAAGACGGGGAAGGCATTGAGCTTGGGGGCGGGCTGCGGCATGGATACGAACGGAATCCTGATCTGGTCTTCACTTCTACGCGTGGGCGCGAAAAAGCTGAAGAAACCCACTCGCGCATCACCTCCCGGGATGCAATCGCTTTTTCTAAAGGGCTGCGGCCAAGAGAAAAATATTCCACCTTGCTGCGGAGACCGGCGTCAAGCCGCTGGTCGCGGGCCTTGATTTCTCCTCTTTTTGGGCCGAACGCGCTTCATGACGAAACAGTTTTTTCTAAATTCTACTAATTTAGTAGATTAAAGCTGCCCGGCGGTCGTGCGCGCGTCTCCGCCCCGACGGAGCGCCTGTATGACCTGGCTTTTTGGCTGGAACATTACCGGATCGAGGCGCGTTCCTTCCGCATGCGCAATGCAAAATCATATCTGGCCGCGGCGTGAAGCCAAGCGTGGCGGCAGCGAAGGAAGGAGCCCGGCGTCATGAGCGCGATCAAGTTGAAGCACGGCATCTGGATCATGGTAGCCGACGGAGAAAAAGCGCTCTTCCTCAGAAATGCAGGTGACACCAAATTTCCGAACCTCGAAGTGGTGCAGGAAATGAGACAGGACAACCCGCCAACGCGCGAGCAAGGCAGCGACAGTCCCGGCCGCTACAATGACGGTCCCTCTGTCCACCGCAGCGCGGTTGAGGAGACGGATTGGCATCGGATCGGCAAGGAGCGCTTTGCCGACGAACTCGCCGAACGGCTCTACAAGCTGGCTCATCAAGGCTCTTTTGATGAAATCATCCTCATCGCGCCGCCGCTCGTGCTCGGCGCGATGCGCAAGGCCTTGCACAAGGAAGTCAGCGACAAGGTCAGCGCGGAAATTCCCAAGACGCTGACCAACCACGCGGTATTCGAGATCGAGGCTCTGTTGCGGGCAGCTTGATCGTTGGCTATCGAGCGCCGCCATTGCGGCGCAGGATTTCGGCTGATCTCGAATTCCGGCTTGCTTGCCCACCGGCGAGGTATTTGTCGCGTCACCGGCAATTCCCGGTTTGTGGGGTTGCATGGCCGACACTCAATCCACCATATTGCAAACAAGCGGCGGCTTCGGGCGGCGCATATCCTGCATCGCTGGCTTGAAAGGCGCTCCATAGACAATGCCGCATGACACTCCCCTTATCGCCACCATCGTAGCCGGTCTGGGGCTCGCTTTCGTCTTCGGCGCTCTCGCCAACCGCTTCCGCATTCCGCCGCTGGTCGGCTATCTCGTGGCCGGCGTGCTGGTCGGGCCGAACACGCCCGGTTTCGTCGCTGACGCCGGCCTTGCCAATGAGCTCGCCGAAATCGGCGTCATTCTGTTGATGTTCGGCGTCGGCCTGCATTTTTCGCTGAAGGATCTCCTGTCGGTCCGCGCCATCGCCGTGCCCGGCGCCATCGTCCAGATCGGCTTTGCCACGGCACTCGGCGCGGGGCTTTCCTGGATGCTCGGCTGGTCGGCGGGAGCAGGGCTGGTCTTCGGCCTGGCGCTGTCGGTGGCCTCGACCGTGGTGCTGCTGCGCGCCCTGCAGGAGCGTCGACTGATCGAGACCGAGCGCGGTCGCATTGCCGTCGGCTGGCTGATCGTCGAGGACCTGGCCATGGTGCTGGCGCTGGTGCTTTTGCCAGCGCTTGCCGGCGTGCTTGGCGGCCAGGAGCAGGCGGATGCCCATGCGAGCGGCCTGTTGTCCCTGCCCGCGAGCTACGGAATCTGGGGCGTCGTCGGCATCACGCTGGCCAAGGTCGCAGCCTTCGTCATCGTCATGCTGGTGGTCGGCCGTCGCGTCATTCCCTGGATCCTGCACTATGTCGCCCATACCGGCTCGCGCGAGCTGTTTCGGCTTTCGGTGCTGGCGATAGCGCTTGGCGTCGCTTTCGGCGCGGCCAAGCTGTTCGGCGTCTCGCTGGCACTGGGCGCTTTCTTCGCCGGCATGATCATGAGTGAATCCGAACTCAGCCACCGCGCTGCGGAGGAATCGCTTCCGCTGCGCGATGCCTTCTCGGTGCTGTTCTTCGTCTCGGTCGGCATGCTGTTCGACCCGTTCAGCCTGTTCAGCAACGGCTTGCCGATCCTGGCGACGCTCGCCATCATCGTCGTCGGCAAGTCGCTGGCGGCCTTCCTCATCGTCGTCGCCTTCGGTTATCCCCTGGCGACGGCGCTGATGATTTCGGCGAGCCTTGCCCAGATCGGCGAGTTCTCCTTCATCCTGGCCGAACTCGGCGTCGGGCTGAAACTGCTGCCCGAACAGGGGCGCGACCTCATCCTGGCGGGCGCCATCCTGTCGATCGTGCTCAACCCGGTGATGTTCCTGGTCATCGACTGGATGAAGCCATGGCTCGAGGCCCGCGCCGCCAGGACGGCGCCGCCTGTGGAGCCCAAACCGGTCGGCCCGGCGACGGCGCCCGGCCAGGTGGCTTCAGTCGCCTCGGCGGCGAAGCAGGAAGATGGACCGCCGCCAAGAACAGCCCTCAGCGGCCACGCGATCCTGATCGGCTACGGCCGTGTCGGCAGTCTCGTCGGCGCTGCGTTGAAGGAAGCCGCCCTGCCCTTCCTGGTGGTCGAGGATGCCGACAAGACACTGGTGAAGCTCAAGGCCGAGGGCATCGAGACCGTGGCCGGCAACGCCGCCAATGCCGAAGTGTTTGCAGCCGCCAATCCCGAAGGCGCAAAACGGCTGATCCTGGCCATCCCCAATGCCTTCGAGGCCGGTCAGATCGTGCTGCGTGCGCGCGCCGCCAACCCCGCCATCAACGTCGTCGCCCGCGCCCATTCCGATGCCGAGGTCGAGCATCTCAAGGGGCTCGGCGCCGATACGGTGATCATGGGCGAACGCGAGATCGCGCGCGGCATCGTGGAAGAGGTGCTTGGTGACAAGCCGCGGGCGGCTGAACCGTCCGCCGCCTGAGCCGATCCTGCACGGACCCCATCCGTACCTAGCGAGAACGCGGCCGACCGTGGAGGTCTGGACCTTGGACAGGTGGGCGGCCTTGGACGCGCCCGCTGACATCGGTCACTCCTGTCATTTGTCTTCGTATCGCACTCAACCGAGTTCTTGGGCGAGTCCGATGAGCAACCCCTCAGGCCCACGGATGTAGCAGAGCCGATACACGTCTTTATACTGGACTACTTCGCCTACGAGCTGCGCGCCGCGCGTGCGGAGCCTCTCAAGCGTCTCGTCTATGTCGTCCACGGTGAACATGACGCGGAGGTAGCCTAGGGCGTTGACCGGGGCGTTCCGGTGATCGGCGACGACAGGCGGCATGAGGAAGCGGGAGAGCTCGAGCCGGCTGTGGCCGTCCGATGTACGCATCATGGCAATCTCGACATGCTGATCGCCCAGTCCGGTGACACGGCCGGCCCATTCTCCTTCGATCGTGGCCCGTCCTTCAAGCTCGAGGCCGAGTTCGCGAAAGAAATCAATCGCCTCTCCGAGGTCTTCGACGACGATTCCTACGTTGTCCATCCGCTTGAGCGCCATGTTTCAGTCTCCAAGGTGTCGTTCGAATCTACAAGGCGTCGCCTGGTCTAACAATGGATGCTCGAGGTGCTCCGCCTGCAGCCAGGTTGATCACGCCACAAAGGCAGAGCCGCCATTTTGCGCGACGCTGCCGAGGTATTTTGCCGGCGGCTTGCCAAGCGCCTTCTTGAACATGGTGATGAAGGCGGTGACGGAATCATAGCCGAGATCGCCGGAGACCTGCTGCACGCTCGCACCGGAGGCCAGTTCCCTGATTGCGACGATCAGATGCAACTGCTGGCGCCAGCGTCCGAAGCTTAAGCCGGTCTCCTTCACGACGAGACGGGCGAGACTGCTCTCGCTGAGCGCAACCCGGCTGGCCCATTCCGACAATGTGCTGCGGTCGGCGGGGTCCTGCGCCAACGCTTCGGCGATCCGCCTCAATCGCGGCTCGGATGGGATTGGCAGATGCAGCCGCTGGACAGGCATGCGCGGCAGCTCGGCAAGCAGCGTCCTGATCAAAAGCGCATCCCGCGCTTCATCATCCCCCAGGCCATCGGACAGTTCGATGATCAGTTCGCGCAGCAGCGGCGAGACCGAAAGGGTGCAGCACCGGTCCGGCAATTCGGTGGCTCCCGGCTCGATATAGACGAAGAAGATCCGGGCGTTGGCGGTCGCGATATTGCTGTGCTCCATGTCGCCGGGAATCCACACCCCGCAATGCGGCGGCACCATCCACATGCCGCTCGGGACGCGGCATGTGACGCCACCGCCGAGCGCGAAGACGAGTTGGCCTTTGCGATGCCGATGGGAGGGTACTTCGGCCCTGGTTTCGGTAACGTCGACGCGCACGGCGATTGCCGGTGCGAGGACGTCATCCACATTGAAATCGAGCCATGGGTAGCGAAGAGGTTGTCTCATGATTGACGGCTTTTAGCGATTAAACGCCATGATAGCTAAATTCCTCAAGTTGGGAAGTCGATAGGTTCCAGCTTGCCCATGCACCGGTTGATCAGGATGCCACCGCGCTTTGCGCCCACAACCAGCAGGAAGGTACGTCCATGCGCGCCCTAGTCATGTCTTCCGACAGCCCCACCGGACTGACGCTTGCCGAGGTCGAGGACCCTCGGCCTCTCGCAAACGAGGCGCTTGTGTCGGTCCATGCAACTTCGTTGAATCGCGGCGAATTGCGCCTGCTCACCATACGCCCGGACGGCTGGATACCCGGCCAGGACATCGTCGGGATCGTCGAACGGCCAGCGGCCGACGGCTCCGGGCCACCCGTGGGCGCCCGGGTCGCGGCTCTGGTGGACCAGGCGGGCTGGGCCGAACGCGTCGCGGTTTCGACCGACCGCCTCGCCGTCCTGCCGGATGACGTCAGTTTCGTTTCCGCGGCCACGCTTCCGGTCGCGGGCACCACAGCGCTCAGGACTTTGCGCCATGGCGGCGACCTTGCCGGCCAGCGGGTCCTGATCACCGGCGCAAGCGGTGCGGTCGGCCGTTTCCAGATCCAGATCGCGCGCGAACAGGGCGCGAGCGTGACCGCGGTCGCGGCCGCCCGGCATGGCGAGGATCTCCGCCGCCTGGGTGCCGGGCAGGTCGTCGAGGCGATCGAACTGGCTGAGGGGCCGTTTTCCCTGATCACCGAGTCGGTCGGCGGCCAAAGCCTTGCCCACGCGATCGAACGCGTCGCGCCTGGCGGGACGATCGTCATGTTCGGCTCGAGCAGTGGCGAACTCACGCCAATTGGCTTCCGCCAGTTCGTTCCGGGTCACGAGGGGGCGAGGCTTCAGACTTTCGCCTACTACACGTCTGGCGCGGGCATTGGCTCGGACATCGCCTCGCTGCTCGCTCTCGTTGCGGCCGGCCGGCTGGAAACCCGCGTCGCCCTGACCATGCCATGGACCGACATCGCCCAAGCCCTGGACGCGCTGCGACAGCGCAGCTTCAGCGGCAAGGCCGTTCTCACCATGACCGGATGAACGATCCCTAGCCTGAGACCAGTCCGCTCACACGTGCTGGCCGCCATTGATGTGGATTTCCGAGCCGGTCACATAAGACGCCTGCCCGGAGCACAGGAAGAAGATGATGTCGGCGACCTCGGCCGTGGTACCCAGCCGCCTGAGCGGAATGGTCTCGACGATCTTGTCCGTGCCCGGCGAGAGAATCGCGGTATCGATTTCGCCCGGCGCAATGGCGTTGACGCGGATGCCGTGCGGGCCGAAATCATGCGCCATCTCGCGCGTCAGCGAGCCGAGCGCCGCCTTCGATGTCGCATAGGCGGTGCCGGCGAAGGGATGCACCCGGGTGCCGGCGATCGAGGTGACGTTGACGATCGACCCTTTCGCCGATGCCAGTTCCTTGAACAGGCCGCGCGCCAGCATGATCGGCGCGAAGAAATTGACCTGGAACACGTCGCGCCAGACATGCATCGGCGTGTCGATGGAGTTCATGCGGCTGTTGCCGTCCTTGAGCTTCGGCGAAATGCCGGCATTGTTGACCAGCGCGTGCAGCTGGCCGCCATGCGCCTCGAGCCGGTGGCGGATTTCGGAGACGGCGATGCCGACATCCTCCTGGTCGGCGAGATCGACCTTGATGTGGTCCTCAGGCCCGGCCGGCCACGGGCAATCCTCGGCAAATGCCTGGCGCGAGCAGGTGATGACGCGCCAACCCTCGCGCGAGAAACGCTTGACCGTGGCATGGCCGATGCCACGGCTGGCGCCGGTCAGCACAATGGTCTTCCTGGTGTCGATCTCTGCCATGTCGGGAGGTGTAGCCGAACGGTGTGGCGCTGGCGAGAGGCGAGTTGCCGCTAGCCGCCGCCGAGAATGTCGAGGATCGAGGTCTGCCGCTTCTTGAGCGGACCGCCGACACTGCCCGGCGGCACCGGATGTCCGACCGACGCGGTGGTTCCGGAGTCGCCCGGCATATCGAAACCGTCGGCGTCGACCGTCTGGGCCGGGCGGGGCGCGCGGACCGGCGCTGGCTGCGCCGCGACGGCAGCGGGCGACTGGCCGACAGGCGCTTGCGGCTTCGGAGCCGGCTGCGTCGCCTCGGCCGACGGGATTTCGTCCGGCACGATCCTATCGGCCGGCGTCGACTTCCAGGTGCCAGGCAGCGGCCGCACGGGCACGCCCTCATGCGCGGCGACCATGAACTCGTGCCATGCCTGCGCCGGCAGCGCGCCGCCGGTGACCTTCTTCATCGGGCTGCCGTCGTCATTGCCGAACCATACGCCGGTGGTGAGATTGGCGGTGTAGCCGACGAACCAGGCGTCGCGCGAATTCTGGCTGGTGCCGGTCTTGCCGGCCGACGGCCAGGTAAAGGCCGCCTTCCTGGCCGTGCCGATCTCCACCGTCCCGGTCATCATCGAGTTCATCATGCCGACGATCTCGGGCTTCACCACGCGTGGCGCGCTGCCGCTGCCGGCGTCGTACAGCACCTTGCCGTCGGCTGATGTCACGCGGCGGATGAAATGGATATCCGGCTTGTAGCCGCCATTGGCGAAAGGCACATAGGCCGAGGTCAGCTCCAGCGGCGTCACCTCGGACGTGCCGAGCGCGATCGAGGTGTTGGCTTGCAAATCGGACTGGATGCCCATGCGATGCGCCGCCTCGACCACTGCGTCCGGTCCGACCTCCATGGTCAGCTGGGCCGCCACCGAGTTCAGCGACTTCGCCAGCGCGGTGGCCAGCGTCACCTTGCCGAAATACTTGCCGCCGTAATTGTCGGGTGTCCATTTGCCGATCTTGATCGGCGCATCGTTACGCACGCTGTCGGGCGTGCGGCCGGCCTCGAGGGCGGCCATGTAGACGAACGGCTTGAACGCCGAACCGGGCTGCCGGCGCGCTTCCGAGGCGCGGTCGAACTGGCTGGTCGAATAATCGTAGCCGCCGACCATGGCGCGCACCGCACCTGAATCGTCGATCGACACCAGCGCGCCCTGGGTGACGTTGAGCTTCTTGCCGCTTTCGTCGATCAGCCGGCGGATCGATTGTTCCGCGAGCTTCTGCAGGTTCAGGTCGACGGTGGAATCGATGACGATGTCGCCGCGCACGTCGCCGATCAGATCGGGCAGTTCTTCCATGATGGTGTCGGCGACGTAGTTTTCCGAGCCTGTCCAGTAGGACGGCGCGCGCGTCGCCGGCGCGCTCATCGCCGTGGTCAGCTCCTTGGCGCTGATCTTGCCCTCGTCGCGCATGGCGGCGAGCACCAGCTGCGCGCGTTCCTCGGCGGCCTTGGGATCGCGTGCCGGCGACAGCCGCGACGGCGCCTTCAGGAGACCGGCAAGCAGCGCCGCCTCCGACAAGGTGACGTCGCGCGCGCTCTTGCCGAAATAACGGCGCGAGGCCGCTTCGACGCCATAGGCGCCGGAGCCGAAATAGACCCGGTTGAGGTACATTTCGAGGATCTGGTCCTTGGTGTGCTTGTGCTCCAGCCACAGCGCCAGCAGCACCTCCTGCACTTTGCGCTCCAGCGTGCGGTCCGGCGTCAGGAACAGGTTCTTGGCCAGTTGCTGCGTCAGCGTCGAACCGCCTTGCGAGAAATGCCCGCCGGCGAGGTTGGCGACCATGGCGCGCGACAGGCCGATCGGGTCGACCCCGAAATGCGAATAGAAGCGGCGATCCTCGATGGCGATGACCGCCTCGGGGATGTAGGGCGACATTTCGTGCAGGCCGACCGCCTCGCCGCCGCTCATGCCGCGATTGCCGAGCAGTTGGCCATCGGCGGAGACGATCTTGATATTGGGCGCGCGATCGGGGATCGACCAGGTTGTTGCCGCCGGCATTTTGGCGCCGTAGTAGACGACGACGCCGGCCACGGCGATGCCGCCCCAGATGGCCAGCACGAAGCACCAGTAGACCAGCCGGCCGAGCACGCCGAACAGGCCGCGCCGGCTTCGGCCGCGCCTGGCACGCGACGACTTTGCCTTCGGCGATTTGCGTTTGGCGGAGGCTTTGCGGTTGCTGGGCACGACGCGGTCCTCCTCGCTCACCGAAAGACCTGTCTGGGATCTCGCTTGTGGCGGTCCCTCGAAACTGGGTTCGATGCGGCTGTCTCTGCGGTTCGCCATGCGCTGCGCTTGATATCCCGATGCCTATGGCGTTCGGGTTGCAGAGTAGATGCGGCGGTTTAAAGGCGGGTTAAGTCACCCGCTTCTGCGCAAATGCCATATCGGGTGGCGAGAGCTCTCCCACGCAGTGCCTGTCACATTGCACGCCCACATTCGGCAGACTTGTCGAACCACGACCCTCGGCATAGTTTTTTCAGAGCGGCCCCCTGTACTATCTCTACGAAATAACTGTCGGCGCCAAAATATGTACAGGAGCCGTGTATTCCTTCGCGGTAGCCCTCAGGCGATCTGAATAATCATAGATCTCGTCAAGTGTGTCGATCTTGACTTTATTCTCTTTTTCACCATCAAAGAGTCCAAGATACCTTATGGAGCGATTGAACCACAACCGCGCGAGTGGTTTACGATTGTTATTATCGATCAAGATGCCGCAATAGCTTTTCTGATCCCTCATCACTACACGGGCAGGCTTCAAGGTGTCTCGCACGATCGCTCTTATGATCATGAACCCCTCGCGCTCCTCCTCCGTTGTAACGACCTCCTCGGTCTCTTCTCCCTCGACGCCGATCTCGGAAACTTCCGTTTCCGCTAACGCCGTTGACAATCTTGACTGAACAGACTCCCTCACAATTTCACGAAACGCGGCCTTCACCATAGGTGTGAACTGTTCTTTCACCTGGCTCGTAAAGCGACCCTGATAGAGTCCCCCCGTCACCATCCGAACAAAGTCCTCGGGAGGGTTCTCCATGACGTTCGCGATCTCTTTCTTGATCGCAGACGTGTATTTCAGCCTATGTGCCGACTGAAGAATCCCGTCGATATTGAATTCAGCTTTGGCGAATTTTTTTAGCTCGGTAACGAGCTGCCCCTGCATGTCGGACAAGTCGAAGGTGAGGAACGGTCGATCATCGAGGCGATTGGGCGCAACCAAATCGGTATGAAAATGGAACGTTCGACCGTTTGTGAGAATTGCAAATTTTGCGTTCGTCACTGAAAAGTAGCGATAGAGCTGAGCTAAATGCACCTTTTCAAGCGCCATAGATATAGGTTTGCATTCAATAAGTATCCGGATCTCTCCGTCTAACTTGATTGCATAGTCGACTTTTTCCCCTTTTTTCCCAACAGCATCTGCGCAAAATTCAGGGATTACCTCGTCCGGATTGAACACATCATAATCGAGGGCAGATAAGAATGGCAGGATAATTGCCGTTTTAAGTGCTTCCTCTGTGAGCATTGCGCTCGAATGGGTCCTGATCCGGTCCGCCACTACACGCAGTTTTTCTTCAACGCTCATTGTCCCCTCCCAAATATTCAAGGAGGATCACGCAAAAATAATAAAGACGCAAGATGGCAAACGATCGAGCTTTAGACGGGCTGTCGCTACGGGCTCAGATTTTGCCATGCATTTTTTGAAACCGAGGCCAGGAACAACTAGGGGTGTTCCGGCGGCCCTCCCGTGACAGCATGGCGAGGGCTTCGTTCAGTTCTGCTGGATCGAGATGCCCTTGTCGTCGATCTTGAGCTCCACGCCTTTCGGCTTGGTCTGTTCGCGATAGACAAAGATGCCGAGCGCGATGACCACGACGACGAGCGCGCCAATGACGAGATAGAGCGGATTCTGTTTCATGGCGCGCTCCTCTGTGCCGGGCCTTAGGCTCGCTTCAGGACCCTGACCAGCACCAGCAGGATGATGGCGCCGATGGTGGCGTGGATGATCGAGGCGAGAATGCCGCCACCGATGGAGAAACCGATCCGCGGGAAAAGCCAGCCGGCGATGAACGCGCCGATGATGCCGACGATGATGTTGCCGATCAGGCCGAAGCCGAAACCGGAGACGATGAGACCGGCGAGCCAGCCGGCGACGGCACCGATGATGATGAAGACGAGCAGGCTTTCGACACCCATAGGGACTTCCTCCAAGCAAGAGGGCGAGCGCGGAGCGGAGGCTCCGAATCGGCCTCAATCAACGGCTTCACGCTATGCGAAAGCGGCCGGCCTCGCCAGCGGCCTGGTCATGGGTCGCCGTCGTCGCTCGCGGCGGGCCGCCAGCTGGTCGGCTCGACCTTCTTCTGCGTGCTGCTGTCGATGTAGACCCACCAGCCGCCGTCTCGGTATTGGGCGATGGATTCGTTGAGCACGCCGTCGCTGTCCTTCCAGGTCACGGTGACCTTGGAACCGTCGGTGGGCGCGGTCGATATGGGCTTCCTGTCGGCCATGTCATCCCTCTTTTCGAGCCGACGGAACGCGACGGCCGGCATCTGTCCCGGACGGCCATCGGCGGCAGGGCGCCGCGACGCCGTCAGCTATGAGCGAAAATATCCTCTTCGTCCCAGCCCATGAGGTCAAGCTTGGCGCGTGTCGGCAGGAAGCGGAAACAGGCGTCGGCCTCCTTCGTGCGATCCTCGCGCGCAAGCCGCGACGCCAGCACGTCGCGCAGCCGGTGCAGATAGAGCACGTCGGACGCGGCGTATTCGAGTTGTTCGGGCGACAGCGTTTCAGCCGCCCAGTCGGACGATTGCTGCGCCTTGGACAGGCCGACGCCCAGAAGCTCGAAGCAGATGTCCTTCAGCCCATGCCGGTCGGTGTAGGTGCGGGTCAGCCGCGAGGCGATCTTGGTGCAGAACACCGGCTCGGGCATCACCCCGAACGCATGGTAGAGCACGGCAAGGTCGAAGCGCCCATAGTGGAACAGCTTGGTCACGCTGTGGTTTCCCAAGAGCTTCACAAGGTTCGGCGCTTCCTTTTGGCCCGGCGCGATCTGGATGACGTCGGCGCTGCCGTCGCCCGGCGAGATCTGCACCACGCACAGCCGGTCGCGGTGCGGGTTCAGGCCCAGCGTTTCCGTATCGATGGCAACCGCTCCGACATTGTAGCGGGACAGGTCGGGCAGATCGTGTCTGTGGAAACGGATGTCGCTCATCGTCTTCTCCGGTCGCGCCTTGCACGCATCCCAGAAGCGGACGCGCGCGCTCCAGCACGTTGCGCTGGCAACCCGTCCTTGCCGTGATCGGCGGAAAAATCAACATAAACTTGATTTCCCCGCCTTTCGTGATTTCCCGGCTCAGCGCGTCAGCGCGTCCAGGATGCGCGCCCAGGAGCGCTGGCCCTTGTGGAAGGAACTCAACTCATACTTTTCGTTGGGCGAGTGGATGCGGTCGTCGTCGAGGCCGAAACCGACCAGCAGCGATTCCATGCCTAGATAGGTCTGGAAGTCGCCAACCACGGGGATCGAGCCGCCGCTGCCGATCGTCACCGCCGGCTTCGGCCATTCGTCCGACAGCGCCGTCTTGGCCTTGGCCAGGAACGGCGAGTCGTAGGAGAGCTGGATCGCCGGCGAGCCGCCATGCGAGTGGAATTCGACCGAACAGTCGGCCGGAATGCGCTCCTTGACGAATTGCTGGAAGGCGGCGCGGATCTTCCCGGGATCCTGCTTGTGGACGAGGCGGAAAGATACTTTCGCAGAGGCCTGCGCCGCGATCACCGTCTTGAAGCCCTTGCCGGTGTAGCCGCCGGTGATGCCGTTGAACTCGGCCGTCGGCCGTGCCCAGGTGAGTTCCAGCAGCGAGCGGCCGTTTTCGCCCGACGGGATCGACAGGCCGACGGGGCCAAGGAACGTCTCGGCCGTTTCGCCCAGCGTTTCCCATGATTTCAGGATCTGCGATGGCGTTTCCTCGACGCCGTCATAGAAGCCCGGGATGGTGATATGGCCGTCCTTGTCGTGAATGTCGGCCAGCACCTTGGCCAGGATGCGGATCGGGTTGGCGGCGGCGCCGCCATAGAGGCCGGAATGCAGGTCGCGGTCGGCGGCCTTGACGGTGATCTCCTCGCCCACCAGCCCGCGCAGCCCCACGCAGATAGACGGCGTATCGCGGTCCCACATGCTGGTATCGCAAACCAGCGCGAAGTCGGCCTTGAGTTCATCGGCATTGGCTTCGAGGAACGGCTTCAGCGACGGCGAGCCCGACTCCTCCTCGCCCTCGAACAGGATGGTGATACGGCATGGCAGATTGCCATGCACCTGCTTCCAGGCCCGGCAAGCCTCGACGAAGGTCATCAACTGACCCTTGTCGTCGGCCGATCCGCGCCCGGTGATCACCTTGTGGCCGGGTCCGATCTCCTTGATCGCCGGCGCAAACGGGTCGTTTTCCCAAAGGTCGATCGGATCGACCGGCTGTACGTCATAGTGGCCGTAGAACAGCACATGCGGCGAACCGGCCGGCCCGTCATGATGCGCAACCACCATCGGGTGGCCTGGCGTATCGCGCACGCTGGCGTCGAAGCCGATCACCTTGAGTTCTCCCATCAGCCATTCGGCCGCCTTGCGGCAGTCGGCGGCATAGGCCGGATCGGTGGAGACCGACTTGATCCGGAGCAGGCCGAACAGGCGCTCCAGGCTCTGGTCGAGATTCTTGTCGAGACGGTCGAGGACGGGGGAAACTGACATTTGGCAAGCCTTTCGATTCAGTGCCGGAACCGTAAAGGCAGAGCGGACAAACGAAAAGCCCGGGACCATTGGACCACGGGCTCCAAGCGCGTGTTCGAACAAAAAAGACCGCCGTGGTGGAGGGGGAACCACGGCGGCCCTTCTACTCGAAACGATGCGGCAGCCCGGAGAGGGGGGATAGGCTGCCGCAGGTGTCCGGGATAGGCGGGGGACGGGCCTTGCTCCGGACGTCGGCGAAAATTGCCGATGACATTTATCTGTGTCATCGAACGTGGCGATTCAAGGGCACGAATATTACACTTTTGTAACATGGCCGTGAGCAGCCGTTGGACAGGCGGAGCCAGGCAGTCCTGCGTGCGAAAATAATGCCGATTTCACCTCTTTCCAACCAACCTGTCGCCTGCCTGTCAGGGTGTTGCTGGAAGCGGTGCCTTTGGCATGGACCAAGCCGCCGCGCCGCGCTATCCCTGCCGGCATGAAAAAAGGCGATCATCTCTTTCTTGTCGACGGCTCCGGCTACATCTTCCGTGCCTATCACGCGCTGCCGCCGCTGACCCGCAAGTCCGACGGCCTGCCGGTCGGCGCCGTGTCCGGCTTCTGCAACATGTTGTGGAAGTTGATGCAGGATGCCCGCAACACCGATGTCGGCATCGTGCCGACGCATTTCGCGGTCATTTTCGACTATTCGTCGAAGACGTTCCGCAACGATCTCTATCCGGAGTACAAGGCCAACCGTTCGGCGCCGCCGGAAGACCTGATCCCGCAATTCGGCCTCATCCGCCAGGCGACCAGGGCGTTCAACCTGCCCTGCCTCGATATGGAAGGGTTCGAGGCCGACGACCTCATCGCCACCTATTGCCGGCTGGCTTGCGAGGCCGGCGGCGACACCACCATCATCTCCTCCGACAAGGACCTGATGCAGTTGGTCGGCCCGACGGTGAGCATGTACGATCCGATGAAGGATCGCCAGATCGGCATTCCCGAGGTCATCGAGAAATGGGGCGTGCCGCCGGAGAAGATGATCGACCTGCAGGCATTGACCGGCGATTCCGTTGACAATGTTCCCGGCGTGCCGGGCATCGGACCGAAGACCGCGGCGCAATTGCTCGAACAGTTCGGCGATCTCGACGGGTTGCTTGACCGCGCCGGCGAGATCAAGCAGGAGAAACGACGCGAATCCATCATCGCCAATGCCGACAAGGCGCGCATCTCGCGCCAGCTGGTGACGTTGAAGAACGATGTGCCGGTGGCCGAGGGGCTGGACGAATTCGTCCTGCACGCGCCGGACGGACCGAAACTGATCGGCTTCCTCAAGACCATGGAATTCTCCTCGCTGACCCGCCGCGTGGCGGAAACGACGGGAACCGAGGCAAGCGACGTGCAGGCGGTCGCGGTGACGGTCGAACGCGCCGACTCCGCGCATGGACCTGATGTCGGCGCCGGCGCGCCGGTCGCCCCCAGCGCCGAGGCGGAGCAGGACGGCGAGACGGTCCCGGCCGCAGGCGGCGGCACGAAGGAAGGCAACACCCCCTCGCTTTTGTCGGCGCTTCGCCTGGAGGCCGCCACCGCCCGCAAGATCGACATTTCGGCCTATCAGTGCGTCCGCGACATCGCCAGCCTGAAGGCCTGGGTCGCCGAGGCGCTGGAGACCGGCATCGTCGCCTTCGATGCCCGCGCGACGTCGCCCGATCCGATGCAGGCCGAACTGATCGGCTTGTCGCTGGCGACGGCGCCGGGTCGCGCCGCCTATGTGCCGTTCGCCCACAGGAGCGGAAATGGCGACCTGCTCGGCGGTGGTCCGATCGACAACCAGATCCCGCTGCGGGAGGCGCTGGCCGTGCTGAAACCGCTGCTCGAGGACAAGTCTGTCCTCAAGATCGCGCAGAACCTGAAATACGATCTCGTCATCATGAGCCGCTACGGCATCGACGTCGGCCCCTTCGACGATACCATGCTGATCTCCTACGTGCTCGATGCCGGCACCTCGCATGGCCACGGCATGGACGCGCTTGCCGAGAAATGGCTGGGCCATAGTCCGCTTCAGCTCAAGGACGTGACCGGCTCCGGGAAAAATTCCGTCGGCTTCGACCAGGTCGACATCGACAAGGCGACCGCCCATGCGGCCGAGGACGCCGATGTGACGCTCAGGCTCTGGCAGGTGCTGAAGCCGCGGCTCGCCGCCAAGGGCCTGGTGTCTGTCTATGAGCGGCTGGAACGGCCGCTGGTGCCGGTGCTGGCGCGCATGGAACAGCGCGGCATCTCGGTCGACCGGCAGATCCTGTCGCGGCTGTCGGGCGAACTGGCGCAGGGCGCGGCCCGGCTCGAGGAAGAAATCTACCAGCTCGTCGGCGAGCGCATCAACATCGGCTCGCCCAAGCAGCTCGGCGATATCCTGTTCGGCCGCATGGGCCTGCCCGGCGGCTCCAAGACCAAGACCGGCCAATGGTCGACCTCGGCGCAGCTTCTGGAAGACCTCGCCGCCGAAGGCCACGAACTGCCGCGCAAGATCGTTGACTGGCGCCAGCTGACCAAGCTGAAATCGACCTACACCGATGCGCTGCCGGGCTTCGTCAATCCGGACACCAAGCGGGTCCACACCTCCTATGCGCTGGCCGCGACGACAACGGGGCGGCTATCGTCCTCCGAACCGAACCTGCAGAACATCCCGGTGCGCACCGCCGAGGGGCGCAGGATCAGAACGGCCTTCATCGCCGACAGGGGCAACCGCCTGGTTTCGGCCGACTACAGCCAGATCGAATTGCGCGTGCTCGCCCATGTCGCCGAAATCCCGCAATTGCGGCAGGCCTTCGCCGACGGCGCCGACATCCACGCCATCACCGCTTCGGAAATGTTCAACGTGCCCGTGGAGGGCATGCCTTCGGAGGTGCGCCGCCGCGCCAAGGCGATCAACTTCGGCATCATCTACGGCATCTCGGCCTTCGGCCTCGCCAACCAGCTGTCGATTCCGCGCGAGGAGGCCAGCAACTACATCAAGAAGTATTTCGAGCGCTTCCCCGGCATCCGAGACTATATCGAAGAGACCAAGGCTTATGCCCGCGAGCACGGTTTCGTCGAAACCATCTTCGGCCGCCGCATCCACTACCCCGAGATCCGGTCCTCCAATCCCTCGATCCGCGCCTTCAACGAGCGCGCCTCGATCAACGCGCGCCTGCAAGGCACCGCCGCCGACATCATCCGCCGCGCCATGGTGCGCATGGACGAGGCGCTGGAGAAGGCCAGGCTTTCGGCCCGCATGCTCTTGCAGGTGCATGACGAACTGATCTTCGAGACGATCGAGGCGGAAGTCGAGGCGACGATTCCCGTCGTGCGCCATGTCATGGAGAATGCTGCCATGCCGGCGGTGTCGATGTCGGTGCCGCTGCATGTCGATGCGCGCGCCGCTGACAATTGGGACGAGGCGCATTAGCGTGGACTTGGTCGTCGTGGAGCGAATATCTCGGATTGCGAGAACGCGTTAGGCAGCTTCCGACAAGCACTTGGCACAGGTCCCACGGAACTCGATCACCGCCTTCTTGGCGGCAAAACCTGAGGAGCGCACCCATTCGTCCAGCCGGTGGCCGACATCATGGTCGGACATTTCGGTCACCTGGCCACATGTGTCGCAGATGGCGAAAGCGGTCATCGAATGGCTGTGGTCATGCGGCTCGACGCAGGCGACGAAGGAATTGAGGCTTTCCAGCCGATGGACGAAGCCGGACTTCACCAGCGTGTCGAGTGCGCGGTAGACTTGCAGAGGTGCGCGGAAACCCCGCTCCCGCAGCTGGTCGAGCAAGGTGTAGGCGCTGAGCGGCCCGCTGGCGGCCTCGAGTTTCTCGAGCACGCACAGCTGGTTCTTCGTCAGCACATCCCTTGCCGCCATGATCCGTTTCCGACCTGTCTTGCGTCACATGCGGGTCGTTTCAACACGCAAACGGCCCGCTGCCCATTCAGATAGCGACGAACCGCCGTCTTTGCTACTCTTCTGTTGAACCGCGCTGACGCGACATTGCGCAAACGACAACGGCGGGAGGGCTCCTGCCGTTGTCGTTTTGCCGGCTTCCATGCCTACTTCCTTGGCGGGCCGTTGCGCTCGGCCGAGGCGGCCCACAGATTGATGTCGGACTCGCGCGCGTAATTGTCGATCTCGGCAAGCTCGGCGTCGCTGAAATCGGGCGCCTCCAGCGCGCCGACGCAGTCCTCCACCTGCTCCGGCCGGCTGGCGCCGATCAACGCCGATGTCACCTTGCCTTTGCGCAACACCCACGCCAGCGCCATCTGCGCCAGCGTCTGGCCGCGGCGGCCCGCGATCGCGTTCAAAGCCTGTATGTTGGCTATGGTCTTGTCGTTGATGAAGGCCGGCCGCAGCGACTTGCCCTGGGAGGCACGGCTGCCCTGGGGGATGCCGCCGAGATATTTGTCGGTCAGCATGCCCTGTGCCAGCGGCGAGAACACGATCGAGCCGACGCCCAGCCCATCGAGCGTATCGAGCAGTCCGTCATCCTCGACCCAGCGGTTGAGCATCGAATAGCTCGGCTGATGGATTACGCAAGGCGTGCCGAGCCGCTTCAGTATATCGGCCGCCTCGCGCGTGCGCTGCGAATTGTAGGACGAAATGCCGACATAGAGCGCCTTGCCCGAGCGCACCGCATGGTCGAGCGCACCCATCGTTTCCTCCAGCGGCGTATCCGGATCGAAGCGGTGCGAATAGAAGATGTCGACATAGTCGAGCCCCATCCGCTTCAGGCTCTGGTCGAGGCTGGCCAGCAAATATTTGCGTCCGCCCCATTGGCCATAGGGGCCCTCCCACATCTCGTAGCCGGCCTTGGTCGAAATGATGAGTTCGTCGCGATAGGCGGCGAAGTCGGTGCGCAGTATCTCGCCGAAAGCAATCTCGGCCGAGCCGGGCGGCGGCCCATAATTGTTGGCGAGGTCGAAATGCGTGATGCCGAGGTCGAAAGCCTTGCGCACGATCGCCTGCTTGGTCCTGTGCGGCGTGTCGTTGCCGAAATTGTGCCACAGCCCCAGCGAGATCGCCGGCAGTTTCAGGCCGGACCGGCCGCAGCGGTTATAGACCATTTTTTCATAGCGGTTTTCGGCGGCGACATAGGGCATGGGGAAAATCCTCGAAGTTGGATGGATTGGGCACTGTCATCGCGAACGCGACGCGTAGGCCCAGCGCCCCAACCCTTACCCTCTCCCGGCGAAAACGGGGAGAGGGTTCATCACAATTATCGATAATCTGGGATCTAGCTCTTCTTCGCCATCAGCGCCTTGGCTTCCTTGATGCCGAGCGCGGCTGGACGTTCGCAGGTGGTCTGCATGGCGACGAATTTGCCGGTTTCGCCCGAGCGCAGGATCCCCGTCATGACGTCGACGGCGTGCAGCGCCAGCTCCATCGAGCAGCGGTGCGGCCTTGCCTCAGAGATCGCGATTGCCATGTCGGCCAGGCCTGCGGTGCGATAATTGGCCATCATGCCCTGCGAATGCATCTCATTGGGCACGCCGAACGGATGCTGCCATTTCGGCAGCTTCTTCACGGGCTTGGCCGCCTCGGTGAAGCGCACGTCGCCACCGAAGAAGTTCGGATCCGGCACGAACACGCTGCCCATCTCGCCATAGAGCTCCATCGGCGCATGGCCGTGGCTCCAGACGTCCCAGCTGGTGTTGAGCGTGATCACGGCTCCGTTCTCGAACTCCAGCAGGCCGTGGATGGTGGTCGGCGTGTTGACCGGGATCCTTTCGCCCGCGCGCGGTTTCGAACTGATCGTGCGCTCCTTGGCCGGGGTTGTGGCGAAGGCCGCCACCTGTTTCACCGGTCCGATCAGCTGGATCAGATTGGTGATGTAATACGGCCCGATGTCGAGCACCGGGCCGGCGCCCGGCTGGAAGAAGAAGTCCGGATTGGGGTGCCAGTGCTCCATGCCGTGCCCCATGACATGGCAGGTGCCGCTGGTAATCCTGCCGAGCTTGCCGGTGTCGATCAGGTTGCGCACCAGCTGATGCGCGCCGCCGAAGAAGGTGTCGGGTGCCGAGCCGATGCGAAGTCCCTTCTTCTCCGCCCGCTTCTTCAGGTCGAGCCCTTCCTTGACCGAAAGCACGAACGGCTTTTCCGAATAGACATGCTTGCCCGCATCGAGCACCTGTTTCGACACTTCGTAGTGCACGGCCGGAATGGTCAGGTTGACGACGATATCGATGTCGTCGGCCTTGAGCAGGTCCTCGACCGTCTCGGCGCGCAGCTTGAACTCCTTCGCCCGCGCTTTCGCGGCGTCCATGTTGATATCGGCGCAAGCCCGCATCTTGATGCCGCGAAACAGCGGCGCCAGCGAGAAATATGCCTTCGAGATGTTGCCGCAGCCGATGACGCCGACGCCAAGTTTGTTTGCCATGATGCTTGTTCCTAATAGGCCTTTACGGTTGCGATCGAACGGCGGGCGAAGCGCTCGATGTCATTGGGGTTGTCCTGTTCCATGACGAAGTATTTGGCCGCGCTCTTGGCCCGCAGCGTCTTGATCAGGCCAGCCCAGTCGATCGTGCCGTGGCCGACATCGGACCAACCGTCCTCGTCCAGCCCTTCGCCCGGTTTCGCCATGTCCTTGACATGAACCGCCACGATGCGCTTGCCGTGCTTTTCGATCCAGGGCAGCGGATCGGCGCCGCCGCGCACCACCCACGCGACGTCCATCTCCCAGCCGATGTCGGGCGCGGAAGCCAGGATGTGATCCTGCGGCAGCGAGCCGTCCGCGAGCGCCTTGAACTCGAAATCATGATTGTGCCAGGCAAAGCCGTAGCCGGCCTTCTTCGCCGTCTCGCCGACCTTGGCCAGACGTTCGCCGAAGCCGCGCCAGCCGGAAGCGTCCGACGGTCTGGCATCGGGCATGAGGTAGGGGCAGATCAAAAGCTCGATGCCGAGCGCTTCGGCTATCCTGCGCACGCCGTCGAAATCCTTCTCCAGCGCATCGATGGAGAAATGCCCGGTCGGCATGGCAAGGCCGTTTTTGTCGAGTTCGGCCCGGAAGGCCTTGGGATCGTCATAGACGCCGCCGAAGCCTTCGACCTCTGTGTAGCCGAGCTTGCCGAGCATCTCGAGCACGCCTTCCCAGGGCTGGAAATTGCGCGCACTGTAAAGTTGGAATGACCAGTTCATCGTCTTTGTCCGTTCTGCTTGGGGATGGTTATCGGGCGTTAGATGCGGCTGCCGGTTTGGGCGTCGAAGAGCGAGGCGCGCATCGGGTCGAAGCCCACCGTCACCGCCTCATCGTTCTTGGGCGTGCGTTCCGAGGTGACCCGGACGCTGAAATTCTGCTGCGCAAGTTTCAGCCACACCAACGTGTCGGAGCCCATCGGTTCGACCACCTGGACATTGGCCGCCGTCGAGAACGGCCAGCCCGTGCCGCTGTTCAGGCTGACATGCTCGGGCCTGATGCCGAACACGGCAGGGCCGGCGTCCGGTTGCTTGTCGAATTGATAGGTGCCGAGCGGAACCTTGAGATTATCGGCCACGAAAAACCAGTCGCCGGCGTCTTTCTCGAGCCTGCCGTCGATGAAGTTCATCGCCGGCGAACCGAGGAAGCCGGCGACGAAGCGGTTGACCGGTTTGTTATAGATGGTCTGGGGCGCGTCGAGCTGCTGGATGACGCCGCCGCGCATGACCGCGATACGGTCGGCCAGCGTCATCGCCTCGATCTGGTCATGCGTGACGTAGATCATGGTATTCTGCAACTTGCGGTGCAAAAGCTTGATCTCGACGCGCAGTTCGGAGCGCAGCTTGGCGTCCAGGTTCGACAGCGGCTCGTCGAACAGGAACACGTCGACGTCGCGCACCAGCGCGCGCCCGATCGCCACGCGCTGACGCTGGCCGCCGGAGAGCGCCGCGGGCTTGCGCTGCAACAGCGGCTCGATCTGCAGGATCTCGGCGGCGCGCGCGATGCGCTTCGCGATCTCGTCCTTGGGCACGCCGGCGACGCGCAGCCCGAAGGACAAATTCTTTTCCACCGTCATCTGAGGATAGAGCGCGTAGGACTGGAACACCATGCCGATGCCGCGGTCCTTGGGCTCTTCCCAGGTGACGTTCTTGCCCTTGATGAAGATGCGGCCGTCGGAAATGTCGAGCAGTCCGGCGATGCAGTTGAGCAAGGTCGACTTGCCGCAGCCAGAGGGTCCGAGCAGCACGATGAACTCGCCCTCGGCGACGTCGAGGTTGAGCGTCTGCAGCACCGAGACCAAGCCGAAGTTCAGCGACAGGTCCTGGATCGAAACGCTGGTGCCGTTTGCCGCCATCGACATCACCCTTTCACCGCGCCGGCGGCAATGCCGCGCACGAACAATTTGCCGGAAATGAAGTAGACGATCAGCGGCACCAGTCCGGTCAGGATGGTGGCGGCCATGTTGACGTTGTATTCCTTCACCCCCTGCACCGAGTTGACGATGTTGTTGAGCTGCACCGTCATCGGATAGGTGTCGGGGCGCGTATAGACGACGCCGAACAGGAAGTCGTTCCAGATGCCGGTCACCTGCAGGATGACGGCGACGACGAAGATCGGCAGCGACATCGGCAGCATGATGCGCAGATAGATGCCCCAGAAGCCGGCGCCGTCGACGCGCGCCGCCCGGAACAGCTCCTCCGGCATGGAGGTGAAATAGTTGCGGAACAAGAGCGTCAGGATCGGCATGCCGAAAATGGAATGCACGATCACCAGGCCGCTCAGGCTGCCATAGAGGCCGATCTCGCGCAGGATGATGACGATCGGATAGATCATCACCTGATAGGGGATGAAGGCGCCGACGATCAGGATGACGAAGAACGTGTCGGCGCCCTTGAAGCGCCAGTTGGCCAGCGCGTAGCCGTTCACCGAGGCGATGGCGATCGACAGGATCACCGAGGGGACGGTGATGCGCACCGAGTTCCAGAAGCCGCGAGAGAGACCGTCGCAGTTGAGACCGGTGCAGGCCTGAGACCATGCCTTGACCCACGGCTCGAACGTGATCTCGACCGGCGGCGAGAAGATGTTGCCGAGACGAATTTCCGGCATGCCCTTGAGCGAGGTGACAACCATCACATAGAGCGGCAGCAGGTAATAGAGCGCCACCACGATGAGCGTACCGTACAGGAAGATGTTGCGGCGCGAGAACATGTGCCGGGGCTTCGGTCCGCTCGGTCCCGAGGCATCGGCGCGGATGGCGGCGTGGGACGCGGCCAGGGAGACGGCATGATCAGACACGCTTGCGGCCTCCGAATTCGAGATAGGCCCACGGCACGATGACGATCATCACCGACAAGAGCATCATGGTCGAGGCGGCAAAACCCTGGCCGAGGTTCTGGGCGAAGAACATGTAGTCGTAGACGTATTTGGCTGGCACTTCAGAGGAAATGCCCGGCCCGCCGCTGGTCTGCGCGACGACGAGGTCGTAGACCTTGACGATGCCCGACGCGATGATCACCAGCGTGGTGATGAAGACCGGCCGCATCATCGGGATGATGATGAAGAGATAGGTCTTCCAGGTGGGAATGCCGTCCACCCGAGCGGCCTTCCAGATGTCCTCGTCGATGCCGCGCAGGCCCGCCAGCATCAGGCACATGATCAGCCCGGTGCCTTGCCATAGCGCGGCGATCAATATGCCGTAGATAACGATGCTCGAATTGTAGAGCGGATCGAAATTGAAGCTTGTCCAGCCGAGGTCGCGGACCACGCCCTGAATGCCGAAATCGGGATTGAGCAGCCATTGCCAGACGAGGCCGGTGACGATGAAGGAAAGCGCGAAGGGATAGAGAAAGATGGTGCGGAACGTGTCCTCGAAACGGATCTTCTGGTCGAGCAGTGCCGCAAGCAGGAAGCCGATTACCAGCGAGAAGACGAGCGACAGCACGCCGTAGATCAAGAGATTCTCGATCGAGACCAGCCAGCGCGGCGTCGCCCACAGCCGGTAGTACTGGTCGAGCCCGACGAAATGCAGCCGCGGCAGAAGCTTCGAATTGGTGAAGGAATAAAGCACCGTCCAGGCTGTGCCGCCGACAAACACCACCAGCGCGGTGAGGATCATCGGGATCGAGGCAACCTTCGCATTGAGGTTGCGGAAGAGTTGGCTCGGGCGTTCGCTCTTGCTCATCGGTGCAGCCATGCTGGATCGGGAAAGGGCGACAAGGTCAGTACGCCTCGTTCCCGGCCCTGAGGGATGGCCGGGAGCGGGGCGGCTTGCCGGGGGTCAATCGGCCGAGGCGATGATGTCGGCGAAGCGCTTCTGCGCTTCTTCAAGCGTCATGTCGGGCTTGGCGAAGAACTCCGAGAACAGGTCCTCCTTCTGTTTCTGGCTGTCCTGCGAGAGCAGTTGGTCCGTCCAGGGAATGACGGCGCCCTTGGCCAGGATGTCGAGTCCCTTCTTCATGCAATCGTTGGCGGCGTTGAGGTCGACGTCGCCGCGCACCGGCAGCGAGCCTTTCTTGAGGTTGAAGGCGACCTGGGTCTTGGGATCGAGCAAGGTCTCGGCCAGCACTTCCTGAGCCTTGGACTTCTCGGCGTCCTTGAGCAGCGGGAAATAGAAGGCGTCGCCGCCGGTGGCGATGACCTCGTTCAGGCCAAGCCCGGGAAGGCAGGTATAGTCCTTGCCGGCTGTCTTGCCGGCGACCTGGAATTCGCCTTGCGCCCAGTCGCCCATGATCTGGCCGCCGGCCTTGCCGGTGATGACCATGTTGGTCGCCTGGTTCCAGTCCTGGACATTGGTGTTCTTGGCCATCTTGCGCGCATCGTCGGCCGCCTTGAAGACCTTGGCGACTTCAGGACCGGCGGCGAACGTCGCATCCTTGTCCTTGTAAACCTTGAGGAAAGTGTCGGTGCCGCCCACCGCGGCGAGCAGCACGTCGAAGGCGCCCGACGCTTGCCAGGCCTGCCCGCCGACCGCGAGCGGGACAATTCCGGCCTTTTCCAGCGCCGGGGCGGCGGCGACATATTCGTTCCAGTTCTTCGGCACCGGCACGCCGGCCTTCTCGAAGGCCGCGTTCGACAGCCACAACCACTGCCAGGAGTGAATGTTGACCGGCACGCAATAGATCTTGCCGTCGATGGTGCAACCGTCGAGCAGGCTCTTCGGCCGCACGACCTCGGTCCACTTGCCCTTGGTGGCGACATCGGTGAGGTCGCGCATCAGACCTGCCTGCACCAGCTCTTCCGCTTGCCGGCCGTGATTGAACTGGGTGGCGCCCATCGGGTCGCCGCCGGTGATGCGGCTGATCATGATCGGCCGCGCCGTGCCGCCGGACCCGGCGATGGCGCCGTCGACCCAGTGGTTGCCGGTTGCGTCGAAGGCTTTGGCGAGTTCGGCGACCGCCGCCGCCTCGCCGCCGGATGTCCACCAATGGGTGACTTCCAGATCGGTTGCGGCCGCCGGCCCGGCAAAATTCAACGCCACCGTCGCCGCAAGCGCGGCGGTCAGGAATTTGTATCGCATTTCGGTTTCCTCCCAGAATCTGAAACGTTACAGATTTTCGATACGGCAATTGCAAGACATGCGCAACCCTTCCCTTGAAAGTCAGCTCGATATTTTTCGAGCTGCGAACAAAATCCTTTCGCGGCGGTACCCATTGTGCAGCGCAAAACGCAAAATCGCACATGACAAGGCAGAAAGCTCGCAAGAAGCTTGCTCCCAATGCCTTTCCTGCTGATTCCCAATGCTTTTCGACGGCGAGCCCGTGCGAGCTTTCGACCTCGGCCACGGCCTGGACGCACACCGGTCGTGACAAGCTGTAACGTTTCAGTATAGGCTTGTTCAGCTCAGGAGACGCGCCATGGGAGCGACGGCGGCGATTGCCGGCCTGCCCGGCGGCTGTTAAGCGCCTGACGGGGCGGGACGAATGGACAGACGGCGCACGGACAGCGATGACGAGACGTCGGCCAGGGAACGGCCGACGCTGAAGACGCTTGCCTTCATGACCGGGCTCGGCGTCACCACCGTGTCGCGGGCACTGAAGGACGCGCCGGAGATCGGCGCCGAGACCAGGCGCCGCGTCCAGCTCGTGGCCAAGCAGATCGGTTACCGGCCGAACCGCGCCGGCGTGCGCCTGCGAACCGGCAAGACCAACGTCATCAGCCTCGTGCTCAACACCGAGCACGAGATCATGAGCTTTGTCTCAGACATCATCTACGGCGTCACCGAAGTCATCGCCGATACGCCCTACCATCTGATCGTCACGCCCTACTCGCGCTCGCAGGATCCGCTGGACCCGGTGCGTTATCTGGTGGAGACCGGCTCCGCCGACGGCGTCATCATTTCGCGCACCCAGCCCAACGATCCAAGGGCCCGCTACCTGCTGGAGCGCGGCATCCCCTTTGCAACGCACGGCCGCACCGATATGGGGCTCGTGCACCCCTATCATGATTTCGACAATTACGCCTTCGCGGCCGAAGCGGTGCGCCATCTGGCCGGCTTGGGCCGGCGTCGGCTGGCCCTGGTGACGCCGCCGGTAGGCCTGACCTATCACGGCCACACCGTGAACGGCTTTGCCGACGCGCTGAGCGAAGTCGGCGCCTCGGAGGTGCCGTTCAACACCGTTTCGATCGACCACTCGATCGAGCAGATCAGGATGAGGACCGCGCAGCTGATGCGGCGCGACATCAGGCCGGACGGCATCGTCAGCAGCGCCGCGGCCGCCACACTCGCCATTGTTGCTGGCATCGAGGACGCCGGGTTGAAGCTCGGCCGCGACATCGACGTTGTGTCGAAACAGTCGTCGGAACTGCTGCATCTGTTCCGCCGGGAACTGCTGATCGTCAACGAGAACTTCCGGCTGGCCGGCTCCGAACTCGCCCGCGCCGTACTCGGCTGGATCGGCGGCGCGGCGCCCGGCTCGCTGCAGTCGCTCAGCGCTCCGGGCGGGGTTATGGCCTATCGCGGCTGATTTGAAGCCGAGCCGTCAGCCGGCCGCGCCGCTCCCCCAGGGTCCATGGAAGGCGCCCTTGTCGTCGATGCGCTCGAAGCCGTGCGCACCGAAGAAGTCGCGCTGTGCCTGGATCAGGTTCGAGGTGCCACGGCCCTGGCGATAGCTGTCGAAATAGGCAAGGGCCGAAGACAGCGCCGGCACCGGCGATCCGGCTTCGGAAGCCCTGGCCACGACGCGCCGCAGTGACGGATGCGCCTCCTGCATCATGGTGATGAAGGCCGGCGCCATCAGCAGATTGGTCGAAGCGCCGCCGCTGCCGAAGGCTTCGGCCATGGTGTCGAGCATCTGCGATCGGATGATGCAGCCGGCACGCCAGATCTTGGCGATGGTCGGCATCGGCAGGTTCCAGTTGAACTCCTTCGAAGCGCCGCTCATCACGGCGAAGCCTTGCGCGTAGGCTGATATCTTACCGGCGAACAGTGCCAATTCCAGGTCCTTGAGCAGGTCCGCCTTGTCGCCCGAAATCCTGGTGACGCCGATGTTGCCATAGGCTTTTTCCGCCGCAAGCCGCTCGTCCTTGATCGACGACAGGACGCGTGCCGCCACCGCCGCCTCGATGGCGGTCGCCGGAATGCCGAGTTGCTGTGCTTCGATAACCGACCATTTGCCGGTGCCCTTCTGGCCGGCGCGGTCGAGGATGATGTCGACCACCGGTTTGCCGGTCTTGGGATCATCTGACGCCAGCACCTTGGCGGTGATCTCGATCAAATAGGAGTTGAGCCGGCCCTTGTTCCAGCCGGCGAATACGGCGCCGATCTCCTTCGGCCCCATGCCCAGGCCGTCGCGCAGGATGCCGTAGATCTCGCCGATCATCTGCATGTCGGCATATTCGATGCCGTTGTGGATGGTCTTGACGAAATGGCCGGCGCCGTCGGTGCCGAGCCAGGCCGCGCATGGCTCGTCCTTGAACTTGGCGGAGATTGCCGTCAGCACCTTCTCGACGCGCTTCCAGGACTCTTCCGTGCCGCCGACCATGATCGACGGCCCGTGGCGCGCACCCTCCTCGCCGCCGGACACGCCCATGCCGATGAAGGTGAGGCCGGAGCCCGCCAGCTCGGAAAAGCGCCGCATCGTGTCGCGGAAATTGGCGTTGCCGGCATCGATGACGATGTCGTTATGGGACAGCACGCCGCGCAAGGCGGCGATCTGTTCATCGACCGGCTTGCCGGCCAGCACCATGATGATGATCGGACGCGGCGGCCGGATCGCGGCGGCGAGTTCTTCCAGGCTGTAGCAGGGGACAACCATATCCCTGAGCGCGCCGGCATTCTCGACAAAGGCATCCGTACGCGCCTTGGTGCGATTGAAAACGGCGATGCGGTGCCCGTGCTCGGCGATGTTGAGCGCCAGGTTGGAGCCCATCGTGCCAAGGCCGATCAGGCCGATTTCGGCTTTTTCCATGTTTCTTCCCTGCTTTCGGATCTTGTTTGTTCGAGCCCGCGATTGCCGGGGTTTCGCCAAGATGCATTCTGCCGGGGATGATTGACGGGCCTTCAGGCTCGCGTCAACCGCCTCGCCGAATTGTGTTGGAGAGCCATCACGGCCTGATGTCTACCGGCGCCTCGATCTTCACCATCTCGAAGTCGGAGACCAGTATGTCGATGCGCGCCGTCCACCGGCCAGGGACCGGGATGACGAGATCGTCGACACGCCAGCTGCCGTCGCCGGGCTTTGTCGCCGCCCGCTTCAGCGGCTCGATGCCGGAGTCCGGCTTCGACAGCACCAGCGTCACCTCCTTGGCGTCGAGCGGCCCGAAATCGCCGGTCATGATGATCATCGAGGCGGCGACCGGCCCGACATGGCCGGGCGTGATGCTGAGGTCGGCCATCGCCTTCAGCGCGTGGATATGAACCGACACCGGCTGCGCCGCGGCAATCGCCAGCGCCCGTGGCGGCGGCGTGAAGCGCCAGCCGGCGGCAACTCCGAAGATGGCGAGCACGATCAGCATTTCGACGCCGATCGAACGGGTGAGCCTGCGCCGCACTTCCGTCGCCCCCGCCTCGGCCATTGCCGTCAATTTCCAGCGGTTGACGGCGGCGAGCGTGAACAGGAAGACCAGCAGCGCGAGCTTGACCAGCAGCAGCCGGCCATAGGCGGTATTGACCAGCGCTGCGGGTGTTTGCACCTGGATGACGGCCAGCACCACGCCGGCGGCGGCAAGCAAGGCCACCACCGGCATGATAGCGGCGGAGAACCGGCGAAGGAACGTGACGGCTTCGGCACCCTGCCGTTTCAGCGCGAGCCCCAGCGGCGCCAGCGCACCGGCCCAGAAGGCAATTCCGGCGCCGTGCAGGAACACCATCGGCCGCGTCAGCCATTGCGGCTCGGCAGCACTTGCGTGGCCGCTGGCGGCGAGCGCGAGACCCGTTCCGGCCAGGCCGGCGAGCGCGAGGGGCCTGGCGGCCGCGTGCGGCCCCGCCAGCGACAAAAGACCGAGCCCCAGCGCGATCAGCGCGATCAACACCGTCCAGCCGAAGCTGGTGCCGAGACCGGCGGTCCAGATGGCCGGCTGCGCCATATGCGAGAGCGGCGCGCCGAGCGCATCCAGCCCTTGAAAGCCAAGCGACAGGGGTGCCGCGACCAGCCCGCACAGGATTGCGGCGGCGACGAAGCGCTGTCCGGTGCGGCCACCCCGCGCCAGCCAGGCGAGAGCGAAGGCGCCGCCGACGCCGAGGAACAGGCCGATATAGAGGCAGACCTTGCCGATCCAGATCGCCGAGCGCAACTGCCAGTCGACGGCTTCGGAAACAGCCGGCGGCTGGCTCGCCGCGCCGATGGAAAACAGCAGAGAGCCGCCGACCGGATGACCGTCGGCGGAAATGACTCGCCAGCTCAGCACATGCGTGCCCGATCCAAGTGCCTGCGGATCGTCGATCACGACGGTCTGGTCGCTGAGGCGGAAGGACGTCAGCGGAACGGGCGTGCCGTCGGGCTTCACCAGCGTCAGCACCAGCGGCGAGACCGGTTCGCTGAAGGTCAGCGCGAATTGCGCCGGGGCCTGCGCCAGCACGGCGCCATCGGCCGGATCGGTCTTGATCAGCGCGGCGTGGGCGAAAGCCTGATTTGTCGCCGCCATGGCAATCAGCAGCACGGCCACGACCAGCAGCCCAGTAGAAACCCGGCCGATGAGCTTGCCGGCCGCGCGAACCGTCCTGGAAGGGGATATCACCGTCATGTCATTGCCATGAAATGCAGCGCGCTCCTGACATGGAGCGCGCCGCGAGAGCTTACTTTTTCGGCGTGAGCTTGATGCCGGGCGCGGGGTTCTCCAGGGCGTCCTCGTCCTGCCCGGCCACCGGGATTTCGATCCAGCGGTCGGCGGCGCCATCGCACTCCTGCACCACCGGGAAATAGAGTTTCTGACCCGCCGCGAGGTCTGCCGTCAGCATCGCACGGAAGACGAACTCGTCGTAAAATTCGTCCGGCAGATTGCCGCCGCTCCAATCGACCTCCTTGACGCCGTCGGCCACCGCCTGGCCGTAGAGCTGGTAGGATTTCTCGTACTTGCCCTTCTTGGTCTGCAGCGTCCAGCCGGGCTTCGGCATCGGCTTCACCGCGATCACCCCTTCCGGGATCTGCACGCGCACGGCGGTCGTCGCCTTGCCCTCACAGCCATGCGGCACCCGTAGGATGGCCTTGTAGGTCGAACCGACCGCCGCTTCCTGGGTTTCGAGCGTGACATGCGCGAAGGCGGCACCGGTCCCCAGCGCGAGGAGCGCGCCGGCCGACAGAAGATACTTGTTCATGATAGTCCTTCTGGATTCAATATTCGTGGATGGCGCGGTCAATTGGCGTGGTCGTCCATGCCGCCGCCCATGCCTTCGACAGCGAACTCGACATTGACGGCGCCAGCCTTTTCGAACGTCAGCGTGGCGGCGAATTCTTCGCCCTGCTTGGGTTGCCGCTTCAGGCCGACGAACATCAGGTGATAGCCGCCAGGCGCCAGCGCCACCTTGCCGCCGGCCGGGATTTCCAGCCCCCCCACCACCGGCCGCATGGTCATGACGCCGTCCTTGACGCCCATTTCATGCAGCTCTGCCTTTTCGGAGACGTCGGAGGAAATCGACAGCAGCCGGTCGGGTGCATTGCCCTTGTTGGTGATGGTGAAATAGCCGCCGGCCACCTTGGCGCCTGTAGGTGTCGCGCGCGACCAGGGATGCTCGATTTCGAGATCGCCGGCCTTGAATTCATGCGCGCAGACGGCCTGGGCACCGAAGAACAAAACCACAAACGCCAGCACGGCAAGGCCGACACGTTCGTTGAAACGGCGCAGGAATTTGGTGCGGCCGCCCGAAGGAGGCGCCGCGATATGAAAGGCTTGGGACATGGTTTGCTCCATGAATAGGAATCGCGCCGATGGCCGGTCGCGAAAGATCCGTTCTTTGGATGGAAGCACCGGCGGAAGGTTCCGCCGAGCGTAGAGCAGGCTCAGGCCGACAGCGGCGGCGCGCGCGGGTTCGACGGCGAGCGCTGGCGCGCGAAATCGAGATGCGTGGCCGCCGGAAAGATGAAAACGACGGCTTCGAACGAAAGCGAGGCCAGCGCAAGCCCGGCATCGGGTGGCGGCGCAAAGGCCGCTGAGACCATGCCGCAGCCCAACATGCAGCATGCCGGCAGATGCGACGGATGCGGGCCGCCATCGGGAAGCTGGGCAGTGCCCTCGTGGGTACAGATGACGTTGCCGAAGGCGTCGATTTGCGAGGCGGCTGGTCCGGTGGCGAAGGCGAATGCGCTCAGGGTCGACTGAAGCAGCAGCAGGTAGGCCGCGACAAGCGCGACCGGAATGCTCCACCGTCTCCCCTTTTTGGTCAAATGACTTGCCTGTTCAAACCATCTGCATCTTCAAGCGATCACCGGAAGATGTCTACCACGGCAGCAAGAGACGGAAAATCGGCAAATCGGTGCTGCGGCAACGGGGCGCGATCAGGGCCTCTGTGGGTGTCGGCTCTCGGGGATCGAGGTCAGCAGCGTCTGGCGCGCCGACTTCAAATGCTTGCGGCAGGCAGCATCGACCTTGCCCAGGTCGCGTGATTTGAGCGCAGCGATATAGGCCAGATGCTCGCCGATCGCGATTTCGTTGCGCTCGCGCTCCTGCGCCTTGTTCCACTGGTAGTGGTAGTGGAAGATCATGGCGATGACATCATAGAAATCGACGATGAAGCGGTTGTGCGAGGCGCGGTGGATCAGCCGATGGAAGCGCTCGTCGAGCTCCGAGAACTCGTTGAAACGCGTGGCGATGTCACGGGCCAGACCGCGGTGTTCCTCTTCGAGATTGTCGAGATCGGCCCACACCGCGCTATCCTGCGGCAGTGCGGTGAATGCCGATGCCGAGCGCAGCTCGAACATCTCGCGGATTTCCGTCAACTCCAGCGCGAAGGCGCGAGTGAAACCCTTCAGCACCCAATGGCTATTGCGGCGCTTCTCGATCAGGCCGAAGCGGGAGAAGCGGATCAGGAACTCGCGCACGCTGGTGGTGCCGACGCCGATCTCGCGCGCCAGTTCGAGCTCGTTGATCTGCATGCCGGCCTCGGCGCCGCCGGCGAGCAGCCTGCGCATGAACGACCGCTCGATGATCTCGGCCAGCGTGTCGGTCTCTTCCTCGGGAAAGAAATCATCGGGGCGCGTTTCGCGCAGCACCGTCTTGGCGCGCTTGTTCCAGGCGATCAGCCCGGTTTCTTCCATGCGCGCAAGGATGCTGCGCACGGTGGTGCGGCTGACGCCGAGCAGCGTACCCAGTTCCGGTTCCGAAGGCAGGCTGCGCGTCTCGTCGAGCAGCCTGAGGCACCTGTTGTAGGCATCCTTGTAGACGTTGTTGCTCTTCGACATGCCCTGACCCATCGCTGGCCGGCGCTTGCGGCGGCCGGCTTGAAGCGCAAATATGACGTTCCCGTCACCCTTGAAAGCGGAATCGCTTTGCCGGGGGCTCGCTTACCGGTTGCAGCGCCGCTAGTCATCCAGGGGCACAGGAACTGCCGGGGAAAAAACAATTGACGCAAAACTGTTTTTTCACGATAAAAGACATTAACTCTTAACAAGCGCGTGTCAATCCGCGCGCCGCCCAGGATCACCCAGGAAACGCCCGTGAACGCCTCCAACTCCATTCTTCTGTCCCCAGCCGACAATGTCGCGGTCGCCAACGGTCGCATCGAGACCGGCACCGCGCTGCCCGGCGGAGCGCTTGCCGCCGCCGTGATCGAGCCCGGCCACAAGGTGGCGATCAAGCCGATTCCCGCCGGGTCCGCCGTGGTCAAATATGCCCAGGCGATCGGCCGCGCCACGCAGGACATCGCGCCCGGCGAGCATGTCCATTCGCACAATCTGGTGTTCGAGGCCGGCCGCCTGCCGGTGGTGCCGCCAAGCGAGGCCGAGCACGCGACCGAGGCCGACCGCGCCCGCACCTTCATGGGCTATCGCCGCGCCGACGGCCGCGCCGGCACCCGCAACTTCATCGGCATCATCGCCAGCGTCAACTGTTCGGCGACCGTCTGTCACGCCATCGCCGACGCGGCCAACCGCACGCTGCTGCCAAAATATCCCGGCATTGACGGCTTCGTCCCGATCGTTCACGGCCAGGGCTGCGGCATGAGCGCCACCGGCGACGGAATGATGGTGCTGCACCGCACATTGGCCGGCTATGCCCGCCATCCCAATTTCGGCGGTGTGCTGATGGTTGGGCTCGGCTGCGAGGTCAACCAGCTCACGCTGTACGGCCAGAAGGGTGCGGCCGCCGGCAAGCGCCATTTCAACATCCAGGACGCCGGCGGGTCGCGCAAATCGGTCGAGAAAGCCATGGGCGTACTCGCCGAGATCGCCGAGGAAGTCGGCGAGCTCAAGCGTGAACCGATCCCCGTGAGCGAGATCGTCGTCGGCCTGCAATGCGGCGGCTCCGACGGCATGTCGGGCATCACCGCCAATCCGGCACTGGGCGCAGCCGTCGACATCCTTGCCGGCGTCGGCGGCATCGGCATCCTCTCCGAGACGACGGAAATCTACGGCGCCGAACATCTGCTCGCCTATCGCGCCGCGACGCCCGAGATCGCCAAGAAGCTCGATGGCTACGTCAAGTGGTGGGAGGACCACGTCGCCAAGCACGGCGCCTCGATCGACAACAACCCCTCGCCCGGCAACAAGCGCGGCGGCCTCACCACCATCCTGGAGAAGTCGCTGGGCGCGGTCGCCAAGGGCGGCCAGACGCCGCTCAACGGCGTCTTCGGCTATGCCGAAAAGGTCACCGGCAGCGGGCTGGTGTTCATGGACACGCCCGGCTACGACCCGGTGTCCGCCACCGGCCAGGTGGCGGGCGGCGCCAACATCATCGTCTTCACCACCGGCCGCGGCTCCTGCTTCGGCTGCCGGCCGACGCCATCGATCAAGGTCGCCACCAACTCGACCATGTATCATCAGATGGAAGAGGACATGGACGTCAATTGCGGCGTCATCGCCTCCGGCGAAAAGACCATCGCCGGCATGGGCCGCGAGATCTTCGAACTGATCGTCGAGACGGCTTCCGGCCGCAAGACCAAGAGCGAGGATTTCGGTTACGGCGACAACGAGTTCGTGCCCTGGCACCTCGGCGCGACGCTCTAGCTCTTTGAATTCGCGCAGTCCGGAAAGTGGCCGCGAACTTTTCTGGAATGCTGCGGCTTGAGGTCTTGGAATCCGCCGCGCCGGACGATGGCGGGCAATGGGGAGGTTGTGCATGGAAAAACGCCGCATCGGCCAGACGGCGCTCGAGGTCACCGAAGTAAGCTTCGGCGGTGCCGCGATCGGTGGGCTCTACCGCGCCTGTTCGCGCGAGGCGGCAATGGAGACGCTGCAAGGCGCCTGGGATGCGGCTTGCGTTATTTCGACACCGCGCCCTTTTACGGCTTCGGCCTGTCGGAACGACGTTTCGGCGACTTCCTGCGCTATAAGCCGCGCGATTCCTATGTGCTGTCGACCAAGGTCGGGCGCCTGTTCCGGCCCGTTCCGGAGAACCAGGTCCCCGATCACTCCTACGTCGATCCGCTGCCCTTCGCGCTCGACTACGACTATTCCTATGACGGCATCATGCGCTCGGTCGACTTCAGCTACGCCCGGCTTGGTCTAAACAGGATAGACATCCTGTTTGTGCACGACATCGGCGTGTACACGCATGGCGTCGAGAAGACCAAAATGCACTTTCGTCAGTTGATGGACGGTGGGCTCAAGGCGCTCGAGGAACTGAAAACCTCCGGCGTCATTTCCGCCTACGGGCTCGGCGTCAACGAAGTCCGGATATGTCTCGACGTGATGCGTCGTGCGCCGCTCGATTGTATCCTGCTCGCCAGCCGCTATTCCTTGCTCGATCGCAGCGCCGAAGCCGAATTTTTGCCGCTCTGCCGCGCCCGACAGACTTCGCTGGTCATCGGCGGTGTATTCAATTCCGGCATATTGGCGACCGGACCGGTGCAGGGCGCCCATTTCGACTACAAGCCCGCCAGCGGTGACGTGCTCGACCGCGTCGGCGCGATGGAGCGGATCGCCGCCGAAGGTGGTTACCCGCTCGCCGCCGCCGCGTTCCAGTTCCCCCTCCAGGAATCCTCGGTCGCCACCGTGCTGACCGGCACCGCCAAGCTGGCGAACCTGACCCGCAATCTCGAACTGCTCGATGTCGACGTGCCTCGGGCGGACTACGCCAGATACCGCCCCTACACCGTGGTGCAGGAATTGGCATGAAGCTGCCGGTCCACCCGGGCGAAGGCATGCGATCGCGGACTTCACGATCCCGCGACCCGGGTAGGGAACAGACATTCCATGTTGACTAATGCATGGAATTAATATTCCATGCATTAGTCAACGAAACGGAAGCGTCGGCAGCGCGGGGAAGAGCAAGGCGCCAGTGCGATCATAACCGCCAGGCCCGGAGGATGGCACAAACACCGCTTGCATCGACCGGATCGATGCACTATCAAAATAGTGTAACTGTTTTTTATTGATAAAGTTCTGTTTGGCCACGCCTATCCGAACCGAGCTTCCGTATCGTTCACCGGGCGACCTAGGGAGGAATTCCATGAAATTCGTGACCAGCATTCTCAATCGCCGCGCAGTCATGGCGCTGGCGGCCGCGTCGATGTTTGCCGGCGTCATGCACTCGGCGCCGGTTTCGGCGGCGGACGTGACCATTCCGATCATCGTCAAGGACACCACGTCGTTCTACTGGCAGATCGTCCTGGCCGGGGCCCGCAAGGCCGGCAAGGATCTCGGCGTCAACGTGCCGGAGCTCGGCGCCCAGGCAGAAACTGACGTCAACGGCCAGATCTCGATCCTCGAAAACGCCGTCGCCAGCAATCCGGCGGCGATCGTCATCTCGCCGACCGAGTTCAAGGCGCTCGGCAAGCCGATCGACGAAGCCGCAGCCAAGGTCAAGGTTATCGGCATCGATTCCGGCGCCGACTCCAAGGCCTTCACCTCCTTCCTGACCACCGACAACGTCCAGGGCGGCCGCGTTGCCGCTGACGGCCTCGCAGCGGCCATCGGCGAAGCCAATGGCGGCAAGATCGAGGGCGACGTTGCCCTGATCACCAACACGCCTGGCGCCGGCTCGCTCGAACAGCGCAAGCAGGGCTTCATCGAACAGCTCAAGGCGAAATATCCGGGCCTGAAGCTGGTTGCCGACAAATATGCCGACGGCCAGGCCACCACCGGTCTCAACATCGCCACCGACCTGATCACCGCCAATCCGAACCTCAAGGGCATCTTCGCTTCCAACCTGATCATGGCGCAGGGCGTCGGGCAGGCTGTCGCCGAAAACAGCCTCGGCGGCAAGCTGGCGCTGGTTGGCTTCGACAGCGACGAGAAGCTGATCAAGTTCCTCAACGATGGCGTCATTTCCGCCCTCGTCGTCCAGGATCCCTACCGGATGGGCTATGACGGCATCAAGACCGCACTTGCCGCCTCCAAGGGCGAAAAGGTCGAGACCAATGTCGACACCGGCGCCAACCTGGTCACCAAGGCCAACATGAAGGATCCCAAGATCGACGCGCTGCTCAACCCGAAGCTCAACTGAGCATCGGCCACGCGCAACTGTTTCCGGGGCCTCTGCGCCCCGGAAACAACAGGGAGGATTGCCATGACGCCGACCGCGCAGGAACTGCATCCGGCCCCCGTACTGGAGCCCGGCAGGACGATCCTCGAGCTGCAGGGTCTGGAAAAGCGCTATCCCGGCACGCATGCGCTGAAGCCGGTGACCCTGGCCTTCAAGGCGGGCGAGATCCACGCCATCGTCGGCGAGAACGGTGCCGGCAAATCGACCCTGATCAAACTCCTGACCGGCGTCATTCCGCGCACCTCCGGAGAGGTTGTGTGGGAAGGCAAGCCGGCTGCCCTGGCGACGCCGCACGAAGCCATGGCACTCGGCATCAACGCCGTGCACCAGGAAGTCGTGCTCTGCCGTCACCTGACCGTCGCCGCCAATATGTTCCTCGGCGAGGAGAACTCGCGTTTCGGCATCCTCCAGCAGCGAGCCATGGTCAGGGAAGCGCAGAAGATCATCGACGGTCTCGGCTTCGACCTGCCGGCGCATGTCGTGCTCGGCGATCTGACCATCGGCCAGCAGCAGTTGATCGCCGCCGCCCGCGCCACCGTGCGCGGCACCAAATTCCTGATTTTCGACGAACCGACCGCCTATCTCACCCGCAAGGAGGCCGACCAGCTGTTCACGCTGATCCGCCGCCTGAAGGGTGAAGGCGTCACCATCATCTACATCAGCCATCGCATGGAGGAGGTGTTCGAGCTCGCCGACCGCGTCTCGGTGCTCCGTGACGGCACGCTGGTCGGAACCCGCAACATCGCCGAGACCAACGAGCCGGAACTGGTCAAGCTGATGATCAACCGCTCGATCGAGCAAATCTACCACAAGGAGCATTTCACGCCGGGCGCCGTCATCGCCGAGGCGCGGAACCTGTCCGGCAAGGGTTTCGAGGACGTCTCGCTGTCGGTGCGCGCGGGCGAGATCGTCGGGCTCTACGGCCTGATCGGAGCCGGGCGCAGCGAATTCGTCACCACCCTCTACGGCCGCCACCGCAAATCGGCCGGCCAGGTGCTTTGGGAAGGCAAGGAGGTGCAGGTCAACTCCGAGCACGACGCCATCAAGCTCGGCATGGCGCTGGCACCGGAAAGCCGCCGCGACCAGGGCCTGTGCCTCAACCTGCCGGTTGCATTGAACCTCAATTTGCCGATCTACAAGCGTATATCGAAAAATCTGCTGATCTCGTCTGCGCAGGAGAAGGCCGAGGCGGACCGGCAGATCGCCGACCTCAGGATCAAGACGCCGACGCGCGGCGCGCTGGCCTCCAGCCTGTCGGGCGGCAACCAGCAGAAGATCGTCATCGGCAAGTGGCTGGCGCACGGCGCCAAACTGTTCATCTTCGACGAGCCGACGGTCGGCGTCGATGTGGGCACCAAGGCCGAGATCTACCGGCTGTTCAGTGTGCTGTTGTCCAAGGGCGCGGGCATCATCCTGATCTCGTCCTATCTGCCTGAGGTGTACGAACTGGCCGACACGCTGCATGTGTTCCGGCGCGGCAAGCTGGTGGCAACGCATGGTTTCCGCACCGCCGATCACGAGGACATTCTGAGCCAGGCCCTGGCCGAGAAACAAGAAAAGACGGGAGGACAGACATGAGCACCGAGGCGATCCCTGCCGAAAAGCCGAAGCGCAACTACAATGCCCTGTTCGGGCTGACGCTGCTTGGCCTGCTGCTTCTGATGTGGGTCATCCTGGCGGTCGCCACGCCGTCCTTCGCTTCGGCGCTCAACATCACCAACCTGCTGCGCCAGGGTTCTCTGATCGCCATCCTGGCCGTCGGCCAGACCTTCGTCATCATCACCGGCGGCATCGACCTTTCCGTCGGCGCCATCGTCGGCTTCGCCACCGTCATCGTCGCGCTGCTGATCAATGCCGGCTGGCCGGTCTGGATCGCAGTACTGGCGACGCTGCTGGTCGGCGTCGCCATTGGCCTGTTCCACGGTTTCGGCATCGTCAGGATGGGCCTGCCGCCCTTCATCATCACGCTGGCGACCATGACCTCGCTGCGCGGCATCGGTCTCCTGATGACCAATGGCAATTCGATATCGATCAACAGCGACACGTTCCAGGCGTTTTCGCGCGGCTCGCTGCTGGGGATCCCCTATCTGTTCTGGATGGTGATCGTGGTTGCCCTGCCCTCCTACGTCTTCCTGCATCACACGCGATGGGGACGCTATCTCTTCTCCGTCGGCTCGAACGCGGAAGCCGCGCGCCTCTCCGGCGTCAACGTGCCGCGCACGATCTACATGGCCTATGTGCTGTCCGGCCTGTGCGCGGCCTTCGTCGGCGTGCTGCTCGCGTCCCGCATCGGCATCGGCAATCCGACGCAGGGCGACACCTACGAGCTGCAAGCCATCGCCTCGTCGGTGATCGGCGGCACGTCGCTGTTCGGCGCCATCGGTTCGGTG
The DNA here is from genome assembly GCF_020165515.1 of Mesorhizobium sp. BR1-1-13. NCBI lineage: Bacteria > Pseudomonadati > Pseudomonadota > Alphaproteobacteria > Hyphomicrobiales > Phyllobacteriaceae > Mesorhizobium > Mesorhizobium sp. BR1-1-13. The sequence continues at coordinate 56,437 of NZ_JAIUIH010000006.1, read as the reverse complement.
CACGGGCCGCTAATCGGCTCGTTCATCCTCTCCACCATCAACAACGGCGCCAACCTGCTCAACGTCAACACGTTCTGGCAGCGCGTCATCACCGGCATGTTGATCATCGTCATCGTCTATTTCGACGGCCTGCGCCGCCGAGGTGGCAAGTAAAATCGATCGCCGGCCGGGTCGGAAGATCGGCCGGCGATTCCATGAAACCGACTGGATTGAAGCATGAAAGCCGTTGTCTGCCGTTCGCCCGGCGACCTTGTCGTGGAAGACCGTCCCGCGGTTGGCTCGCCGCCTCCCGGCTGGGCGCGGGTGGCGGTCAGCCATGTCGGCATCTGCGGTACCGACTACCACATCTTCGAGGGCAAGCATCCCTTCCTCGCCTACCCCCGCATCATGGGCCATGAAGTGTCGGGGACCATCGTCGAGGCGGGCGAAGGCGTTGGTCTTGCCACGGGCGAGCCGGTCATCATCAATCCCTATCTGGCGTGCGGCAAATGCATCGCCTGCCGGCACGGTAAGCCCAATTGCTGTGTCCGGATCGAAGTGCTCGGCGTGCATCGCGACGGCGCCATGTGCGAACAGATCCTTGTCCCGGAACAAAACCTCTATCCAGCCAACGGCCTGTCGTTGGCCGATGCCGCGGCCGTCGAATTCCTGGCCATCGGCGCCCATGCGGTGCGGCGCTCGCGTGCCGATCCCGGCGCACGGACGCTCGTCATCGGCGCCGGACCGATCGGGCTCGGCACCGCCATCTTCGCCCGCATCGCCGGGCTCGACGTGACGCTGCTCGATATGAGCAGCGAGAGGCTTGGCTTCGCCGCCAATGAACTCGGCCTCAAGACCCTCGACGGGTCACGCGGCGCGGCATCCGATCTGGTCAGCGAAGCGACGTCAGGCGAAGGCTTCGACGTCGTCTTCGACGCCACCGGCAACACCGCCTCGGTGCAGTCGGCCTTCGCTCATGTCGCGCATGGCGGGACATTGGTGCTGGTCAGCGTCGTCAAGGACGACATCGCCTTTTCCGACCCCGAATTCCACAAGCGCGAGATGACGCTTGTCGGCAGCCGCAATGCCTTGCGGGCCGACTTCGACCACGTCGCGGCCTCGATCCGCGATGGCGCGGTGCCGCTGGCCAAGCTCGTCACCCACCGCACCACGCTTGCCGACACGCCACGTGACCTCGCCCGCTGGGCGCATGAGAAATCCGGCCTGATCAAGGCCGTGATAGAGATCGGATAGACACCCGTTCCGCGACTCACAATGCCGACAGTTTCAGCTCCACCCGCTCCGCCGGGAAGCGCGCCTCTGCGAATTGGATCGGCCGGCCGTCCGGCGTGATGTTGACGGCCACCGTGACCAGCACGATGCCGCCCGGCTGCAGATCTAGGTCGGCAAGGTCGGAAGCATCGGCGTGACGCGCCGACAGCACCGTCGATTGCCTGAGATAATCGTCTATGCCGAAACGCTTGAGCGATGCGGTGATCGACCCGGTCTCGGCCATGGCGGTGTCGATGCCGGCGAAGCGCCTGGCATCGAACCAGCCGGAAGCACGCGACACCGGCTGCCCGTCGGCCTCGCCACGCGTCTCCAGGCGAATGACATCCGATCCCCTGGCAACCCCCAGGGCTTCGGCGACGCGCCGGCTGGCCGGCTCGACCGATGAGGCCAGCAGCACGATATGCCGCTCTGACGCCTGGCCCTGCAAGCCGGTCGAAAATCGCGTGCGCGCACCGATCGGATAGGACAGCCGCCTGCGGGACAGCACGAAAGTGCCGCGCCCCTGCTCGGCCCGCAGTACCCCGTCCTGCACGAGCGCCGCGATGGCGCTGCGCACCGTGTGGCGGTTGACGCCATAGCGCTCGGCCAGCGCCACCTCCGGCGGCAGCGCGGCGTTCTCGGCGAAATCGCCGGCGGCGATCGATTGCAGGATTCGGTCGGCGATCTGGCGCCACAATGAGACGCCGCTGCGCCGCTCGATACCGTCAGCCACGTGTTGTCCGTTCACGGTTTCGCCCTTGGCCGGCCCCTGTCACGCACCCGTCATGGACTCGCGTTAGGTAATGGGTATAATTCGTATAGTTGTCTATATCAATAGACAAATTGGAAGCAAGACAAGGATGTTGCTCATGCGAGGACAAGAAGCCCGCGACCAGGCCGAACGCAAGGCGGCCATGGCAACCCTGGCGCAGTCCAGCGGCGACGACATCGTTCGCCTCTGGAATGAATCGGGCCTGCCTAGCAAGGCCGAACTGCTGCGCGGGCCCGAGACCGGCCTGGTCACCATGCGCGGCCGCATCGGCGGCGGCGGCGCGCCCTTCAATGTCGGCGAAGCCACCGTGACCCGCGCCACCGTGCGCCTGCCGTCCGGACAGGTCGGCCATTGCTATGCGCTCGGACGCGACAAGCAGAAGGCGAAGCTGGCGGCCATCGCCGACGCGCTGTGGCAGGACCCCGCTCACCGGCAGGCCGTCGAAACGGGCCTTCTCGCGCCGCTGCGGGCGGCCCTGACCACGGTACGAGAAAAGCGCCGCGCCGAAACGGCGGCGACGAAGGTGGATTTCTTCACCATGGTTCGCGGAGAAGACTGATGGATATCGCAGCGCAATCGATCGAGGGTGGGTTCGCCGATCCGGTGTTCAACGCCCAGACGGTGTTTCGCACCGTCATGGACGCAATGGCGCGGCCGGGCACCGTGCAGCCCCTGCCGGTCCTGGCCCGCCCGCCCGCGCCGCTTTCGGCGACATCGGGCGCGGTTGCGCTGGCACTGTGCGACAATGACACGCCGCTCTGGCTCGATCCGGCCCTGCACGCCTCGGCGGCGGTCATGTCCTGGCTCGGCTTTCACAGCGGTGCGCCCCTGGCCAACACCCCGGCCGACGCGCATTTCGCTTTGATCGCCTCGCCGGCCGAGATGATGGCGCTCGACGGTTTCTCGCAAGGCACGCAGGACTATCCCGACCGCTCGACCACATTGATCCTGCAGGTCGGCGATCTCACGTCAGGCACGCCGCTGCTGCTCGAAGGTCCCGGCATCGAGAAGACGGCAGCGATCGCGCCGGCACTGATGCCGCGTCATTTCATCGAGCAGTGGAAGCAGAATATCAGGCGCTTTCCGCGCGGCGTCGACATCATCCTGGCGGCACATGACAGCCTCGCCTGCCTGCCGCGCACCACCCGCATCAAGACGATGGAGGCTTGACCATGTATGTCGCGGTAAAAGGCGGCGAAGCGGCAATCGCCAACGCTCACAGCCTGCTCGCCGACCGTCGGCGCGGTGATCGCTCGGTGCCGGCGCTGCGTCTCGACCAGATCGTCGAACAGCTGGCGCTCGGCGTCGACCGGGTGATGAGCGAAGGCTCGCTCTACGACCGCGAACTCGCCGCACTCGCCATGGTGCAGGCGCGTGGCGACATGATCGAGGCGATCTTCCTAGTGCGGGCCTACCGCACCACGCTGCCGCGCTTTGGCTATACAAATGCCATCGACACCGCCACCATGCTGGTCGAACGTCGCGTTTCGGCGACCTACAAGGACCTGCCCGGCGGCCAGTTGCTTGGGCCCACCTTCGACTACACGCACCGGCTGCTCGATCCCGAGCTTGCCGCCGGCGACGATGTCCCCGCGCCCTTGCAGCGCGAGACGGAAGCGCAGGCAATGCCGCGCGTCTCGGCGATCCTCGCTCGCGAAGGGCTGATCGAGCCGGACGGAAACATGCCGCAGGACCATGCACCCGGCGACATCACCCGCGAGCCGCTGGAGTTCCCGATGGCCCGCGACATCCGCCTGCAGGCGCTGTCGCGCGGCGACGAGGGGTTTCTGCTGGCGCTCGGCTATTCCACGCAGCGCGGTTATGCCCGCAACCATCCCTTTGTCGGCGAGATCCGCATCGGCGAGGTCGACCTGGAACTCGACGTGCCCGAACTGCCTTTCGCGGCGCCGCTCGGCACGGTGCGCGTCACCGAATGCCAGATGGTCAATCAGTTCAAGGGCTCGGCCAAGGCGCCGCCGCAATTCACCCGCGGCTATGGCCTGGTCTTCGGCCAGAGCGAGCGCAAGGCGATGGCCATGGCACTCTGCGACCGCGCTCTTCGTGCGAGCGAACTGGGCGAGGACATTGTCGCCGCCGCCCAGGACGAGGAATTCGTCATCTCGCACTCCGACAACGTCCAGGCGACCGGCTTCGTCGAACATTTGAAGCTGCCGCATTATGTCGACTTCCAGGCCGAACTCGACCTCGTGCGCCGGATGCGCGCCGAGTACGATGCCCGCGAAAACGGCGGCAAGGTTGAAGACAAGAGAGAGGCCGCGGAATGAGCGCGCAACCGACCGACATCGCCAGTTACAACTTCGCCTATCTCGACGAGCAGACCAAGCGGATGATCCGCCGTGCGATCCTCAAGGGCATCGCCATTCCCGGCTATCAGGTGCCGTTCGCTTCCCGCGAAATGCCGATGCCCTATGGCTGGGGCACCGGCGGCGTCCAGGTTACCGCTTCGATCATCGGCCCCGACGATGTGCTGAAGGTCATCGATCAGGGCGCCGACGACACTACCAATGCGGTCTCGATCCGCGCCTTCTTCAAGAAGGTCGCCAATGTGGCGGTTACGACCGACACCGCCAGCGCCAGCATCATCCAGACCCGCCACCGCATTCCCGAACATCCGCTGGCTGCGGGCCAGGTGCTGGTCTACCAGGTGCCGATCCCCGAGCCCCTGCGCTTCCTCGAGCCGCGCGAGACCGAAACACGCAAGATGCATGCGCTGGAGGAATACGGCCTCATGCATGTGAAGCTCTATGAGGATATCGCCAAGCACGGCCGCATCGCGACCACCTATGCCTATCCGGTGAAGGTCGAGGGCCGCTATGTGATGGACCCGTCGCCGACGCCGAAATTCGACAATCCCAAGATGCACCGCTCGCCGGCCTTGCAGCTGTTCGGCGCCGGCCGCGAGAAGCGCATCTACGCGGTACCGCCCTTCACCGACGTCGTCAGTCTCGACTTCGAGGATCATCCGTTCGAGGTGCAGACCTTCGATCAGCCCTGCGCGCTGTGCGGCGCCGAGAACGTCTATCTCGACGAGGTCATTCTCGACGACCATGGCGGCCACATGTTTGTCTGCTCCGACACCGACCATTGCGAGAAGCGCCGCGAAGAAGGCCATCGCGGCCATCTCGCCCCAGAAACCATGGAGCCGGCGCAATGACCGACGAACCCTTGCTGCGCGTCTCCGCGCTCTCGAAATTCTACGGCTCGCGCGTCGGCTGCGACAACGTCACCTTCGACCTGTGGCCAGGCGAAGTCCTGGCTGTCGTGGGTGAGTCCGGCTCCGGCAAGACGACATTGCTCAACTGCCTGTCGACGCGGCTGCTGCCCTCCTCCGGCACCGCCAGCTACCGCATGCGCGGCGGCCAGTTCCGCGAGCTCTACCGCATGAGCGAGGCCGAGCGCCGCTTCCTGATGCGCACCGACTGGGGCTTTGTCCACCAGAATCCGGCCGACGGCTTGCGCATGACGGTGTCGGCGGGCGCCAATGTCGGCGAACGCTTGATGGCGGTGGGCGACCGCCACTACGGCAAGATCCGCGCCACCGCCGTCGACTGGCTGTCACGCGTCGAGATCGAGGAAGATCGTATCGATGACGAGCCGCGCGCCTTTTCAGGCGGCATGCGCCAGCGCCTGCAGATTGCCCGCAACCTCGTCACCGGCCCGCGGCTGGTGTTCATGGATGAGCCGACAGGCGGCCTTGACGTCTCGGTGCAGGCGCGCCTGCTCGACCTGCTGCGCGGCCTCGTCACCGATCTCGGCCTCGCCGCCATCGTCGTCACCCACGACCTCGCGGTGGCGCGGCTTTTGTCGCAGCGCATGATGGTGATGAAGGACGGCCGCGTCGTCGAAAGCGGCCTCACCGACCGCGTGCTCGATGACCCGCGCGCGCCGTACACGCAATTGCTTGTTTCTTCGATTTTACAGGTCTGACGATGGCGCCAAGTCACCCCCCTCTGTCCTGCCCGCAAACGAATGACGATTGGAGTCCCTTCTGATGCCGACGCCTCTCGTTGTCTCCGATGTCGCCAAGAGCTTCACCATGCATCTGCGCGACGGCATCAAACTGCCTGTCGTCGCCGGTGTCTCCTTTTCGATCCGCGCCGGCGAATGCGCCGTGCTCGGCGGTCCGTCCGGCGCCGGCAAGAGTTCGATCCTGAAGATGCTCTATGGCAATTACGCTGTCGATGAGGGCCAGATCATCGTCACGCACGAAGGCGGACTTATCGACCTTGCCAGCGCGAGTCCGCGCACCGTGCTTGCCATACGTCGCCACACGATTGGTTATGTCAGCCAGTTCCTGCGCACCGTGCCGCGCGTATCGGCGCTCGACGTCGTCGCCGAGCCGCTGGTGGAGCGCGGCGAGGATCGCGAGGCAGCAAGAAGCAAGGCGCGCGCCTTGCTGGCGCGGCTCAACCTGCCGGAAAAACTCTGGGCATTGCCGCCGGCGACCTTCTCCGGCGGCGAGCAGCAGCGCGTCAACATCGCGCGCGGCTTCATCACCGAACATCCGATCCTGCTGCTCGACGAGCCGACCGCTTCACTCGACGCAAGGAATCGCGATGTGGTGATCGAACTCATCGCCGCCAAGAAAACGGCCGGCGTCGCCCTGCTCGGCATCTTCCACGACCATGATGTGCGCGAAGCGGTGGCCGACCGCATCATCGACGTCACCGCCTTCGCCCCGGGAAAGCTCGCCGCATGAGCAGGAAATTGTCGGAGACGCCGCTGGTTCATCCGACGGCGGAGGTGCAGAATTCGACGCTCGGCCGCTGGACCGAGATCGCCGACCGCAGCCGGGTTTCGGAAAGCGAACTCGGCGACTATTCCTACATGATGCAGGACTGCGCCGTCTGGTGTGCGACGATCGGCAAGTTCTCCAACATCGCGGCAAACGTGCGCATCAACGCCACCAACCACCCGACCTGGCGGCCGACGCTGCACCACTTCACCTACCGCGCATCGGACTATTGGGACGATGCCGAACACGAGAGCGAATTTTTCGCTGAGCGCCGCGCCAGGCGCGTCACAATCGGCCACGATACGTGGCTCGGCCATGGCTCGACAATCCTGCCCGGCATCACCGTCGGCGATGGCGCCGCCGTCGGCGCCGGAGCGGTGGTATCGAAAGATGTCGCGCCCTACACCATCGTCGCCGGCGTGCCGGCAAAGCCGATCCGCGAGCGCTTCGACCGCCGCACCGCCGAGCGCTACCAGGCGCTTGCCTGGTGGGATTGGGACCATGCAAGGCTGCGCGCCGCCCTCGACGATTTCCGTCAGCTCGAAGCCGAAGCTTTCCTGGAAAAATACGACGGATGACGGTGGTGAATGGAACAGGGCTGCTCACTATTCGCATCCCTTAGGGTTCGGACAGGAGGCCGTCTTCTCAAGCCGCCTGCCTTCTGCAGCTTCAGGGACATGGAGCATTTCGAGCAACTGATGGTCCTGGCCTGATCGCGCACGAAACGGCTGTGGGTGGTAACAAAACTGACATCAATCCGACACCGCAGGTTCATGGCGCTGCGCTAGCGAGGGTCAACAAGACCTTCAACCGCGACTGGACGGGAACGCACCATGTCAGCCACGCTCGAAATCCGCGGCGTCACCCGACGATTTGGCAAGAACACCGCCGTCAACGATGTCAGCATCTCGATCCCGCAGGGTCAGATGGTCGGCGTCATCGGCCGTTCCGGCGCCGGCAAGTCGACCCTTCTGCGTATGATCAACCGCCTCATCGATCCCAGCCATGGATCGATTTTCTTTGACGGCGCCGAGGTCTCGCAATTGCGCGGCTCGCCGTTGCGGCGCTGGCAGCGCGACTGCGCCATGATCTTCCAGCAATTCAACCTTGTGCCGCGCCTCGACGTGCTGACCAATGTGCTGCTCGGCCGGCTGAACCATCGTCCGACCCTGTCGAACCTTTTCGGCATGTTCTCGCGCGCCGAATGTGCGCAGGCGGTAGCCGCCCTCGAGCGGCTCGATATCGCCCGTACCGCGCTGCAGCCCGCCGGCACCTTATCGGGCGGCCAGCAGCAACGTGTCGCCATTGCCCGCGCCATGATGCAGCAGCCCCGGGTGATCCTGGCCGACGAGCCGATCGCTTCGCTCGACCCGCTCAATGCCAAGGTGGTGATGGATTCGCTGCAGGACATCAATTTGCGCGAGGGCATCACCGTGGTCACCAACCTGCACACGCTGGACACCGCCCGCACCTATTGCAACCGCATCATCGGCATGGCCGCGGGCAAGGTCGTATTCGACGGGCCGCCGGAGGAGCTTAACCGCGAGGCCGTCCGCCTCGTCTATGGCGCCGACAGCAATGGCGGCGAAATCTCCGAGGCCATCACCTCCACCAGCGTTGCCTTCAAGCAAAAGATCGCCGCATCCGCCGGACCGCTCGAACCCGCATTCCCGGGTTACTGAGAGCGACCTGGATCGCCAGCCCGCGTCAGGGCACCCGTCAAAATCACCAACGCCGCCGGCGCGGGGCCGGAACCTACAGGAGAGAAATCAGATGTTCAGGAAAATGGTTTTTGGCGCCGTTTCGGTGCTCGCAATGGCCACCGGCGCGGCGCATGCCGCCGATATGAAGGAATTCCGCGTCGGTATCCTCGGCGGCGAGAACGAAACCGACCGCCTGCGCAACTACCAGTGCCTGGCCGATCACCTGAAGGCCGAATTCGGCTTTGAGAAGGTCTCGCTGTTTCCGGCCGCCGACTATGACGGTGTGATCCAGGGCCTTCTCGGCGGCACGCTCGACTTCGCCGAACTCGGCGCTTCCGGCTATGCCAGCGTCGTCCTCAAGGACCCGAAGGCGGTGACCCCGATCCTCACCACGCAGCAGACCGACGGTGCCACCGGCTATTATTCGATTGGCCTGGCGCTGAAATCCTCGGGAATTACCGACATCAAGTCGGCCAAGGGCAAGAAGCTCGGCTACGCCGATCCGGACTCGACCTCCGGCTATCTGATCCCCCTGACGCAGATCCCGAAGGACACCGGCGCCTCGAACGAAACCTTCTTCGCCTCGACGCAGTTCAATGGCGGCCACGAGAACAACGTGCTCGCCGTGCGTGACGGCAAGGTCGACGTGGCGGTGGACGATTCCTCCGGCATCGGCGACTTCAAGGACGGCTACACCTCTGGCACCTTCCACAAGGAAGTCGCCAAGGGCGCTGTCGACCCCCAGGACTTCGTCGAAGTCTGGCGCTCGGGTCTGATCCCGAACGGCCCGCTGGTCGTGCGCACGGCGCTCGGCGAGGAGATGACGGCCAAGCTCGCCGCCTTCTTCACCGATCTGCCCAAGAAGGACAAGGCCTGCTTCGAAGGCGTCGAAGGCGGCGATTTTACCGGCTACGTTCCGGTGAAGGCGGATTTCTATAACGTCATCGTCGAAGCCCGTAAGGCAGCCATCGGCGGCTAACGGCAAAATCAAGAAGGGCGGCGTCGAGAAAACGCCGCCCTTCTTGCATGTGTGATCATGACCCTTTCCGTGACAGCTCCTTCCGGCGCCACTCACCAGATGGCCGACGCCTGGCGTCGCCAGACCTCCTTGCGCCGGCTCTACACCGCCATCGGCGTCGGCCTGTTGTTGGTCGCACTCGGCGGCACCATGTGGTTCGCCGACGAGGCCAATGCCGGGCACTTCTTCGACCGGCTGCCGCATATTCTGGATTTCCTGAGCTGGCTCGTCCCCAAGGACTGGAACGACGTCTGGCGGGCGCTGTTCGACATCGCCTCCCCGCATGACACCGGCACCCAGGAATTCAACTTCCCGCTCGACCGCGCCTATGTCTGGGGCGGTTTCTACATCCCCGAATATTTCGAGCTGATGCTGACCACGCTTAACGTGGCGTTGGTCTCGACATTTATCGGTTTCGTCTTTGCCGTGCCGTTCTCCTTCATCGCGGCGCGCAACCTGACGCCGCACCCGCTGCTGCGGCTCGTCGTCAAGCGCTTCATGGAACTGCTGCGCGCCTTTCCCGAGATCGTCATCGCCGGCCTGTTCGCGGCCATCGTCTCGATCGGCCCGATCGCCGCCATCATCGCAATCGGCCTGCACTCGATCGGCGCGCTGGGCAAGCTGTTCTACGAGATCAACGAGAACATCGACATGCGCGCCGAGGAAGGCCTGCGGGCAGTCGGCGCCAACTGGTTCGAACGGGTGCGCTTTGCCGGCCTGCCGCAGGTGCTGCCCAATTTCATGTCCTACACGCTGCTTAGGATCGAGATCAACGTGCGCATCTCCACCATCATGGGCGCCGTCGGCGGCGGCGGCATCGGCGAGGAGCTGAAGCTATCGATCTCGCGCGGCTTCGGCGCCAAGACGATAGCCTTGGTGCTGCTCCTGTTCACGACCATCTTCATCGTCGACCAGTTCTCCGCCTGGCTACGCCGCAAGCTGGTCGGCGAACAAGCCTTTGTGATGAGCGCCTGATCCATGACCGCCGCCGAAATTCAGTCGATCGAGGACCGCTTCCCGCACGTGTTCCGCCGGCCGTTCCGCAAGCGCTTCGGGCCGCTGCTGCTGCTCGGCGGCACCTTGCTCTACCTGCTCTATGCGCTGTGGTTCTTCAATCTGCCGCAGGTCATGAGGGAATCGCATTGGGAGCGGCTGCCGCTTTTCCTGACCCAATGGATCAGCTACGACGTGCAGCCGATCTTCCGCCTCGACGAGCCTGAGATAATTGCCAAATACCCTCGATTTTCGGCACTCGGCCCCAATCCCGACCCGGATTGGGTCAGGACCAACGCCGACGGTTCGGTGACGGTCCTGATCGACGGCACGGCGAAGTCGGTCACCTTCGACAAGACACGAGCGACGATCGTCGCCGCTGGCAAGAGCGTGCCGGTGGCGCTGGACAGCGGCAAGCCGCTGGTCTCGGGACCTGTTCCCGACTGGGTCACCGTCCATGAGGATGAGGTCGTCGCCGACATGGGTTTCGCCGGCGAAGTCCGCGTTGCTCCCGACCGCGTCAGGATCCGCAAGCGCTTTCTCGGTTGGGCGAACTTCGTCTTCGACACACACTCGCCCTTCTTCGGAAAATCGCCCGGCGAAGTGATATCGCTGATCACATCGGGGCCCGAGCTGAAACCGGGCACCTCCAATCTGGCGCTCGCCGGCGACAACATCTGGAACAATGCGCAGTGGCAGCATGGCGATGTCTGGACAAAGCTGTTGCAGACCATCGTCATGGCCTTTCTCGGCACGGCGCTCGGCGGCATCGTCGCCTTCCCGCTCGCCTTCTTCGCCGCCCGTAACATCACTCCCAACCGGCTGTTAAACCAATTGCTCAAGCGCTTCTTCGACTTCATGCGCTCCATCGACATGCTGATCTGGGCGCTGTTCTTCACACGCGCCTTCGGCCCCGGTCCGCTGGCCGGCAGCGCCGCGATCTTCTTCACCGAGATCGGCACCCTCGGCAAAACCTATTCCGAGGCGCTGGAGAACATCGACAACAAGCCGCGCGAGGGTGTGGTGTCGACGGGCGCCAACGGCCTTCTGGTGCAGCGCTACGGCGTGCTGCCGGAAGTGGTGCCGGTGTTCATCAGCCAGACGCTCTATCAGTGGGAATCCAACACAAGAGGCGCGACCATTATCGGCGCCGTCGGCGCCGGCGGCATCGGCCTGAAACTGTGGGAAGCGATGCGCACCAACTCCAACTGGGCCAACGTCTTCTACATGGTGCTGCTGACGCTGGTCGTGGTCTTCATCTTCGACAACATTTCCAATTTCCTGCGCCGCAGGCTGAGCCGGACGATTCACGACTACAACAGGTTGCAGGCTGGGGACGGGTGATCGATCTGACCGGGTGACTGACAACAGCCCATCGCATCTTGGTCATCCACGGGCGGAGTAAGGAGCGAAGCGACGCGGCGCAGACCCGAGGATCCATGCCGTGACGTTCGCCGTAGAATTCAGCGATTCAGAATAACCGCATATTGCCCACCGTCGGCGTGCTCAAAGGTCACGGCATGGATCCTCGGGTCTCCGCGTCCGCTTCGCTCCCGCTCCGCCCGTGGATGACGAAGTGAGCGGTTTAAGCCGCCTTCCTCCACCCGTTTCGAATATGCTTATAGCCATCCCGATAGACCGCTTCCGGACTCTCGGAAAAATCGCGCCACACCTTGGTCGCCGCCGCAAGATCCTTCAGCGAACGTCCAAACGCCTCGATCGTCAACCAGTCGTCGTAGCCGCTCTTGCGGATGGCCGAGAATGTTTCCTTCCAGGGGATGTTGCCGCGCCCCGGCACGCCGCGATCGTTCTCCGATATATGGATGTGCACGACATTCCGGCGATGCTTCGTATAGGCGCCGATCGGGTCGGCCTCCTCAATATTGGCGTGGAAGGTGTCGTACATCGCCTTGATGTGCGGCCGGTCGATGGCATCGATATGCTCCGACAGGTCGGCCATCGTGTTGAGGAGATAGCATTCGAAGCGGTTGAGCGCCTCGAGCCCGATGGTGACGTTCCTCTTGCCTGCATGATCGCCGATGGCGCGCTGCGAGGCGACGGAGCGTTTCTTCTCGGCCGCAGTCGGGCCGGCCCCGGAAAAGGCGCCGAGCGTCGAATGCAGCGGGCCGCTCAAAGTTCGGGCGCCCAGGGCATCCGCGCAATCGATCGCCCATTTCATGTAGTCGACACCGGCCTTGCGCGTTGCCGCATCCGGCGAGATCAGGTTCATTGCGGGATCGCCCATCGCCGAGACCGCGGTCCGCTCCAGCCCTATGCGATCGAGCAGCTCGCCCAATTTCTTGTAGTCGTCCGGCATGCCGGCAAAGATCGGTATCTCGACGCCGTCGAAGCCGGTGGCCTTGATGTCGCGAAGCAATGGCTCGTGCTTCTTCGATACGGCCGTCGTCCACAAGAACATGCACATGCCGATTTTCATCGACGCCCCTCTCCCAAATGATCCCCCCGCGAGATCAAATTTAAAGCTTCGTCCACGCTCCGTTCTTCTTCGACGATTTCACGCAGGCCTCGATGAAGGCCATGCCCTCGACGCCGTCCTGAATGGTCGGGAACACGACGTCCTTGCCCGGCTTGCCACCCTTCCTGCGCGCGGCGCGGATGGCGCGTGCGGCCTCCTGGTAGATGTTGGCGAAGCCTTCGAGATAGCCTTCGGGATGGCCTGAGGGAACGCGGCTGACACGGCCCGCCACCGGCAGCGCGCCGGCGCCGTTGCGGGTGATCAACTGCTTGGGCTGGCCGAACGGCGTGTACCAGAGATAGTTCGGATCCGCCTGCACCCATTCCAGCCCGCCCTTCGAGCCGTAGATGCGCAGCTTCAGCCCGTTCTCATGGCCGGGCGCCACCTGGCTCGCCCACAACATGCCCTTGGCCGGGTGCGTCTTGCCAACCGGTTTGAAGCGCAACATGACGTTGACATTGTCATCGAGCAGCCGTCCCGGCACGAAGGCGTCGAGGTCGGCCGAGAGCGAATCGAGCTCAAGGCCGGAGACGAAACGGGCGAGATTGTAGGCATGGGTGCCGATGTCGCCGAGCGCACCGCCGGCGCCGGCCTGTTTGGGGTCGGAACGCCACGCCGCCTGTTTTTGACCGGTGGCTGCAAGGTCCTCCGTCAGCCAATCCTGCGGATATTCCGACTGCACGATGCGGATGTCGCCGAGCACGCCCTTGGCCACCATCTCGCGTGCCTGGCGGATCATCGGATAGGCGGTGTAATTATGGGTCAGCACGAACACCTTGCCGGTCTTCTCGACGATCGCCGCGAGCTTCTTTGCCTCGGCCAGCGTCGTCGCCAGCGGCTTGTCGCAGATGACATGGATGCCGGCTTCGAGGAACGCCCTGGCCGCCGGCACATGCACATTGTTCGGCGTGACGATGGCCACCGCCTCGATGCCGTCCGGGCGCTTGGCCTCGGCCTTGGCCATCTCGGCATAGGACGCGTAGCTGCGCGCAGGGTCGAGCCCGAGCTCGGCGGCAGAGGCCTTGGCGCGCGCCGGATCGGACGACAGCGCGCCGGCGACCAGCACGAACTCATTGTCCATGCGCGCCGCGATCCGGTGCACCGCGCCGATGAATGCGCCTTGCCCGCCGCCGACCATGCCATAGCGGATCGGGCCGCCTCCCGCTTCCGACTTCGATGCACCGACCATGTCGTCTCCCTCGTGTCTGAGATACCCCTCCCCCTCGAGGGAGAGGGAAAACCCGCGCTAGATTCCCATCATGGCGCGCAGCACCTTCTTATCCGTGGCACCGCCGGCGAAATCGTCGAACGCCTTCTCCGTCACCCGGATGATGTGGTGCTGGATGAAGGGAGCGCCCTCGGCCGCGCCGTCCTCCGGATGCTTCAGGCAGCACTCCCACTCCAGCACCGCCCAGGAATCATAGTTGTACTGCGTCAGCTTGGAGAAGATGCCGCCGAAATCCACTTGTCCGTCGCCAAGCGAGCGGAAGCGGCCGGCGCGGTTCGTCCAGCTCTGGTAGCCGGAATAGACGCCTTGCCGCCCGGTCGGGTTGAACTCGGCGTCCTTCACGTGGAAGGCCTTGATGCGCTCGTGATAGATGTCGATGAATTCGAGATAGTCGAGCTGCTGCAACAGGAAGTGCGACGGATCGTAATTGATGTTGCAGCGCCTGTGGCCACCAACCGCGTCGAGGAACATCTCGAACGTCGCCCCGTCGAACACATCCTCGCCGGGATGGATTTCGTAGCCGATGTCGACGCCATTGTCCTCGTAGACATCGAGGATCGGCTTCCAGCGCTTCCCTAGTTCTGCGAACGCCTCTTCGATCAATCCGGCCGGCCGCTGTGGCCAGGGATAGAGATAGGGGAAGGCCAACGCGCCGCTGAAGCTCACCGAGACGTCGAGCCCGAGATTGCGCGACGCCTTGGCCCCGAACTGCATCTGTTCGACCGCCCATTGTTGCCGCGCTTTGGGGTTGTTGTGCACCGAAGCCGGCGCAAAGCCGTCGAACTGCGCGTCATAGGCCGGATGTACCGCCACCAATTGCCCCTGCAGATGCGTCGACAGTTCGGTGATCTCGACGCCGGCGTCGGCACAGATGCCCTTCACCTCGTCGCAATAGGCCTTGGAAGACGCAGCCTTCTGGAGATCGAACAAGCGCGCGTCCCAGGTCGGGATCTGCACGCCTTTATAGCCGAGGCCAGCCGCCCATTTTGTGATCGATGCAAGCGAATTGAACGGCGCTGCATCGCCCGCGAACTGCGCCAGGAACAGTCCAGGGCCCTTCATCGTCGTCGGCATCGGCATCCTCCCTCATTGTTGTCGCGACCGAGCATAGCGCCGATTGAAGACAGGGCCAGCCACTTTGGCCTGTTCTCAACGGTCACTTGCGTGCATTTGTCATTCTGGTATTACCAAACGTGGCGATTTGGTCAAGCCTTGCCACTCACACTCAGAGCCCTCCGCCGTGCCACGGGAGGGCGGCATAGTCCAATATAATCAATGGGGTAATCCAGTCATTAGGTTGCCATCGCACAGTTCTTGCCGCGCGTGGGAAATTGCTGTAGACCTCGTCTTGGGCCCAATTGGTCGAACCAGTTTGCGAAGAAATGCTGGAACGCCTTGGGGAGGAACCGTCCGTCACATCCGGTGACGGCATGTTGCAGGCGAACCATTAAGGACGATCCGGGAAGGACAGACCATGCATCTTTCGACGCACAACTGGATGCGCGCGGAACCGTTGGAGACGACGCTCAAGCGCATCAAGAAATTCGGCTATGAGTCGATCGAGATTTCCGGCGAGCCCGACCAGTACAAGCCCAGGGAGACGCGCGCGCTTCTCAAGGAGCACGGCATACGCTGCTGGGGCGCAGTGACCTTGATGCTGGGCGAACGCAACCTTGCCGCCCGGGACCAGGGCCAGCGCGAGCGCTCCGTGCAATACGTCAAGGACGTGTTGACCATGGTCAGCGAACTCGACGGCGAGATCATCACGCTGGTTCCCGCGACCGTCGGCAAGGTCGTGCCGGACGGCACCGAGGAAGAGGAATGGAAGTGGGTGGTCGATGCCACCAGGGAGTGCTTCGCCCACGCCAAGAAGGTCGGCGTCAAGATCGCGGTCGAGCCGCTCAACCGTTTCGAGACCTACCTGTTCAATCGCGGCGCCCAGGCCCTGGCGCTGGCCGACGCCGTCAGCCCGGAATGTGGCGTCTGCCTGGACGCCTACCACATCCATATGGAGGAATTTAACGTCTACGACGCGATCCGTAAGGTCGGAAAGCGCCTGTTCGACTTCCATGTCGCCGACAACAACCGCTTCGCCGCAGGCCTCGGCCAGATCGACTGGCCGAAGATCGTCGCGACCTTGCGGGAGGTCGGCTATGACGGGGCGCTGACCAACGAGTTCGTCGCGCCTGTCGACCGCACCCCGGCCGCACCCTACCCCGACATGGTCGAACGCCACCCGGTCGACATCTCGCCCGAGCAGCTCAAATTCATCCAGGATCATGGCTCCAGCGTGCTGACGGAAAAATTCTACACCGACCAGATGCGGATCACTGCCGAAACGCTGCTGCCGCTGATCAAGTAGCCGATCCGATTGGGAATGAGCCCTCCCGCCATCCGGCGGCAGGGCCGGGGAAGACCATGCGCATCAAAAGCGTCCAGGCCTGGTGGATTCGCATACCGATCGAGGCGGCCAAGCAGCACCGCAGCGATTTCGGTCAGGTGACGACCTTCGACGCCGCCATCCTGCGCATCGAAACCGATGACGGGCTGGTCGGCTGGGGCGAAGGCAAGAACGCCGCCGGCAGCGCCGGCAGCTATGGTGCGCTCGTCCACATGCTGAACCGCGAGGTCGGGCCGCAGCTCGTCGGCCGCGATCCGGCCGATATCGGCATCATCTGGGAAATGCTCTACAACGGCGTGCGCCACGACAGCGCGGCGCGCGCCGGCCATGCCATGCCGCAGTTGGCGCGGCGCGGGATGAGCGTGGCCGCCATCAGCGCGGTCGACATCGCGCTCTGGGACATCCTGGGCAAATCCCTCGGGCAGCCGGTCTGGCGGCTGATCGGCGGCCGCAAGCTCGATCGCATGCCAGCCTACGCCTCCGGCGGCTGGGCGTCCGCCGACGCTATCGGCGACCAACTCAAATCCTATGTCGCCAGGGGCGGCTTCAAGGCGCTGAAGATGCGCATCGGCGCCATGGACGGCGCCGCGCATGTGTCGGCTGCTCGCGTTCGCGCCGCCCGTGAGGCGCTCGGCCCCGACGTCGAGTTGATGGTCGACGCCCATGGCACCTATACGGTGGCGGAGGCGAAGCGCTTCATCCATCTCGCCGGCGATCTCGACCTTGCCTGGTTCGAGGAGCCGGTGATCGCCGACGACAAGTCCGGCCTTGCCGAAGTCCGTGCCTCCGGCGCCATACCGATCGCCACCGGCGAAAGCGATGCGACCCGCTATGCCTTCCGCGACCTCGCCGTGCTCAAGGCCGCCGACATCTTCCAGCCCGATCCCGCCTTCTGCGGCGGCATCAGCGAGGCCATGAAGATCGGCACCATTGCCAGCGCCTTCAACCTGCGCTTTGCGCCGCATCTATGGGCCGGCGCGCCATGCTTCTTCGCCGGGCTGCATGTCTGCGCCGCCTCGCCGTCGAGCTTCACAGTCGAATACTCGCTCGGCGCCAATCCGATGATCCACGACCTTGTCGAAGAGACTGTCGAAGCAAGGGACGGTATGATAGCGATCCCCGAAAAGCCCGGATTGGGGTTCACCATTTCGGAGCGGTTCCTGGAGGCGCACGCGCAACGCAATTGACGATGAAAGAAAACAACCTTCTCGCGGAGCTTGCCGCCTATCTGTTCTCCCATTCCGACAAGGAGACGGGCCGAACCCCGTCGGAACGCGAACTGGCGGAGCATTTCGCCGTCAGCCGCGGCCAGATCCGTGAAGCGCTCGCCATTCTCGAGGCCATGCGCATCGTCGAGCGCAGGGCCAAGTCCGGCATCTATATCGACACCAAGCAGGCCAGCGTCGAGGCGCTGGCGCTGTTCGCGCGCGCCGGCCTGCCGCTCGATCCCTTGCAGATCTACGAGACGGTCGAATTGCGCAAGATCCATGAGATCAAGGCGGCCGAGCTTGCATGCTCGCGTGCTACCGAGGAGAATTTCGAGCGCCTGCGCGAAATCCTGAAGGCCTCGGAAGAACGCATTGCGGCAGGCGAAGGCCTCGCCAAGGAGGATCGCGAGTTCCATCTCGAGATCGTGCGCGCCACCAAGAACGGCGTCTTCCACAACATCTGCAGCGTTTACTATTTGATGGGCGAGCAGCGCCTGCCGATCTACTTCAACGATCCGGAGCGCAGCGTGCGCTCGCATGCCGAACACATCCAGATCTACGAGGCGCTTCTGCGGCGCGACGGCAATCTCGCCCAGGCGCTGATGAGCGCCCATCTGCAAGGCGCGGAAAGCTACTGGAAGGGCCTGATCGAAGGCCTCGAGGCGGCGCCGCAAAGCCCGACGCTCGAACAGGCCTGATCGTGGCTCAGACCGTCCCAAAGATCCTGTCGACCCATACACTGCACCCGCGCGCCTCGGCTAAACTGGCAGGCGCCGGCCAGCTTGTGATCGCTTCGGCGCTCGATGCCGCCACCTTGGCCCGGGAAGCGAAAGATGCCGACATCGTTATCGTGCGCGCGCCGCTGCCGCCGGCGCTGTTCGAGGGCGCCTGGAAACTGAGGGCAGCGATCCGCCATGGCGCCGGGCTCGACATGATCCCGATGGAAGCAGCGACTGCGGCAGGTGTGCTGGTCGCCAACGTGCCGGCGGTCAACGCACGCTCGGTGGCCGAGCATGTGATGTTTGCAGCCCTCGCCCTGCTTCGGCAGTTCCGTGTCGTCGACCGCGACCTGCGCGCCAAGGGCTGGCTTGCCGGTCGCGAGCACGCCAATTCCAACGTCGAGCTCGCCGGCAAGACGGTCGGCATCGTCGGTCTCGGCGCCGTCGGACAGGCCGTTGGCCATATCGCCGCGCATGGATTCGACCTGAAAGTGGTGGCAACGACGCGCAGCATGCAGCCGGCACCGGACAAGGTCGGCTTCCTGTCGATCGACGCACTGGTCGAGCAGAGCGATATCATCGTCCTGTGCTGTCCGCTGACGCCGGAAACGCGCGGGCTGATCAGCCGCGAACGCATATCGCGAATGAAACCCAACGCGCTGCTGATCAACGTGTCGCGCGGACCGGTCGTCGATGACGACGCGCTGATCGAGGCCTTGCGGGAGCGCCGCATCGGCGGTGCCGCGCTCGACGTGTTCTCGACGCAGCCGCTGCCATCGGATCATCCCTATTTCAGCTTCGACAATGTCGTCATCACCCCGCATATGGCCGGCATCACCGAGGAATCGATGATGCGCATGGGCGTTGGCGCGGCCGGCGAGGCCCTTTTGGTGCTGGCAGGCAAATTGCCGGTCAATTTGCGCAACCCGGAAGTGGTCGGGCACTATCGGCGACGGTTTCCCGCCGACAGCTAGACCATCGCCGTTTCGCCCCAATTCTTCGCGACGCTGAAGCCATGTCCGTTCTCCGCCTCGCATTCCTTTGCCTTGCCACCACTTCAGCGGGCCTGCTGCCCTCGCTCGCCGCGGCCGAAAGCAGCTATGTCTATTGCGACAACGGGCTGCGCTGCTTCAAGGCTCCCTGCCCATCGAACAGCGCGCTCGATCTCGCCACCGGCAAGATCATCAAGGGCGTGTCGATCGACACCGGCGGAGTGCCGACGAAGGACAAGGCGATGATCGAGGCGTCGGATGCGCTCTCTGCCGGCAGGATTGTCGTCAGGGGATCGATCGAGCGACGCACCCAGACCATCACGGGCAAGCAGTACAGCCTGCCGTGGCTGGTCGCGACGGCCGTCGAGCGCGCCGCCAAGGACAGCGAACGCAAGCACTGCTCAGCACACTGACATTCGGTTCAGTCCCGATCAGCCGCCCAGCAGCCTCTCCACTTCGGCGGCGATGCTCAACAGACGGTGGTCATGGCCGTGGCGCGCCACCAGCATCAAGCCGGCCGGCAGCGCCATGCCTGGCATCGGCAGCGAGATCGCGCAGAGATCGAACTGGTTGGCTACCTGCGTGTTGCGCAGCAGCAGACCCTCCGTGCGATCGCGCAACTCGGCATCTTGCGCCAGGGACACGATGGTCGGCGCCGTCACCGGCGTGGTTGGCAGAGCCAGCACATCGACCGATGCCAGGCGCTCATCCATGGCGGCGGCCAACGCGGCACGGCGACGCAGCGCCCTGATATAGACCGGGGTCGGCAGCATTGCCGCCCGCGACAGGGGTCCGCTCACATGCTGGTCAACCGGCACCGGAGCGCCTGCCGCCAGCCAGTCTGCATGCACTTCGGCCCCTTCCATCGCGGCGATCGAACCGCGTTTTGTGACGGCGCGAAGGTCCGCGATCATATCGTCGATCGAAAGGTCCGCGATCCGTGCGCCGGCCTGCTCGATCTTGCCGAGGCAGCGCTCGAACGCTGCCGCCACCGCATCTTCAGTCTCTCCGAAAAGCACGCCGCACGGGAGACCGATGCGCAGCCCCGCAAGGGCGAGTGGCGCCGGCACCGCGAGTTCCTCGCCCGCCATCACCGCATCGGCCGCGGCACATTGCGCCACGGTGCGCGCGAGCGGGCCGACCGAGTCCAGCGTGGCCGACAGCGGAAAGGCGCCGGTGAGCGGCACCCGCCGCGCCGTCGGCTTGAAGCCGACCACGCCGTTGAGTGCCGCCGGAATACGGATCGATCCGCCGGTATCGGAACCGATGGAGATTTCGCTCGTCCCCTCGCCGACGGAAACGCCGGCGCCGGAGGAAGAGCCGCCGGGAATACGGTCGGCATCGGCCGCGTTGCCGGGCGTGCCGTAGTGCTGGTTGTCGCCGATGGCGGTAAAGGCGAACTCGGTCATGTTGGTCTTGCCGATGATCACCGCGCCGGCTTGCCGCAGCCGGCGCACAATCATGGCGTCGCCAATTGCGGGCGCAGCATCCTTGAGCAGCAGCGATCCGGCCGTGGTCGCCTCGCCGCAGACATCGAACAGGTCCTTGATCGAAACGATCGTTCCGTCGAGCGGTCCGAGCCTCACGCCGGCCCTTCGCCGCGCGTCGGCGGCATCGGCTGCGGCTCGCGCGGCTTCGGCATAGAGTTTCGTGAACACACGTTCTTCACCGGCACGGGCGGCCAGGCGCGCAAGGATAGTTTCCAGGTGATCGCGGACGGATTGCATCTTCGGTGTCGGACTCCGGACCTCTGGGACGTCTTAAGCTTAGCAGCCGGCGCGTGGCGTACCGAGACTTAACCCGGTGCGGGCGGTTTTGCACCCCTGGCGGACGCAAGGAAGAAAACGATGCTCTACAAAGGCAGCTGTCATTGCGGCAAGGTCGCCTTCGAGTTCGAGGCGGAACTGACCGGAGCCGTGCGGTGCAATTGCTCGATCTGCGCGCGCAAAGGGGCCTTGCTGTGCGCCGTTCCGCATCGGGCGCTGCGGGTACTGGCCTGGGGCGACGAGATCGGCACCTACACATTCGGCAACCACGCCATCGCGCACCGCTTCTGTCGCACCTGCGGCATCCATCCTTTCGCCGAGGATGTGCGCGAGGGGAGTGAACGCAGCGCCTATATCAACATCAACTGTGTCACCGATGTCGATCCTTCCGCCTTGTCGATCTTCGACTTCGATGGGCGTTCGGCCTGAATTTCGCCAGCAGCCTGCCGCGTCTGCCTGTCTGGGACGCCGCCATCGCAACGGCAACGGCCCGAGAACCTTAATGATTCTCGGGCGTTGCCCAGGTCAGGGATGATTGTCGGGAGAGCCTACCCGGCGCGTTTTGGGCCGAGCAGGAACACCACGACGGCGGCCAGCAAAGTCGCCGCGCCGCAATAGGCGAAGGCACTGGCGACGCCGGCATGGTCGACCAGCAGGCCGCCGAAGACGGCGCCGAGCGCAATCGCCACCTGGAAGGTCGCGACCATCAGGCCGCCGGCGCTCTCGGCCTGATCGGGCGCGGCCCGCACCAGCCAAGTCTGCAACCCGACCGGCACCGCGCCGAAGGCAAAGCCCCAGGCCGCGACGGCGGCGGCGGCGACCGCCGGCGAAGCGCCGAAGACCAGCATCGAAGCGGCGGCCGCTGCGATCAGCAGGGGCGCCAGCGCGACGGCGGCCTTGAGATTGCGTTCGGCCAGGATGCCGCCGGCGATATTGCCGAAGAAGCCGCCTATGCCGTAGGCCAGGAGCACCAGCGAGATTGTCTCGATGCCGAGCATCGGGATCTTCTCGAGGAAGGGGCGCACATAGGTGAAGCCGGCAAAGTGCCCCGAAGCGACCAGCAGCACGACCAGCAGCGCCACCCTGATCGACGGGCGCTCCAGCACCTCGAGCAAAGTGCGGAAACTTGCCACGCCCATCGG
Source organism: Mesorhizobium sp. BR1-1-13 (assembly GCF_020165515.1). Classification (NCBI taxonomy): domain Bacteria; kingdom Pseudomonadati; phylum Pseudomonadota; class Alphaproteobacteria; order Hyphomicrobiales; family Phyllobacteriaceae; genus Mesorhizobium; species Mesorhizobium sp. BR1-1-13. The sequence goes on along the minus strand of NZ_JAIUIH010000006.1, from coordinate 34,012 downwards.
CGGCAGCTTCGGAATGGTGGCCACCTGCACCAGCAACGCCAGCGCGGCGACGACCGTGGCGATCATGAAAGCCGTGCGCCAGCCCCAGATATCGCCGACATAGGCGCCGACAGGGGCGGCGGTGACGGTGGCCAACGAAACGCCGGTCAGGATGATCGACATGGCGCGTGGCATCAGCCGCATCGGCACCAGCCGCAAAGCCATGGCCGCCGACATCGCCCAGAAGCCGCCCAGCGCAACGCCGAGCACGACGCGGGCAAGCAGAAGCATGGACAGCGACGAGGCAAAGGCAGCCAAAAGGTTCGAGGCGATGAGGAATGCCGTCAGCATCCACATCACCAGCCTGCGGTCCATGCGCCGTGTTATGATCGCCATTGTCGGAGCGGCAATGGCGCCGACGATCGCGGTCGCGGTGACCGCCTGTCCCGCAACGCCTTCGCTGACGCCGAGATCGCTCGCCATCGGCGTCAACAGGCTGGCGGGCAGGAATTCCGCAGTGACGAGACCGAAAACACCAAGCGCCAGCGAAACAACGGCGCCCCATGCCGGCTCCGTTCGTTCCTCCTGATCGACAGTGTTCAATAGGGCGGCGTCGACGACGCCTGTCGCGGGTTCGGCCATGGTCAGTCTCCGATGAAGTTGCAGTGCAACATTTGGCTGCACTGCAACATAGGGAGTGACGGCCTGGAGTTTCCATGCTAGAAACACCATTATGTTTGACCGTTCGTCCAAAACTTCGACCACTGGCGATCCGCTGACCGACATATTGCGCGGGCTGCGTCTCGACGGCGTCGACTACGCCCGTTGCGAAATGCGGGAGCCTTGGGGCATCCAGTTTCCGGCCCAGGCAGCGGCGCGATTCCACTTCATCGGCCGCAAGGGCTGCTGGCTGATGCAGCCCTCGGGCGAGTGGGTAGAGCTCAAGGTGGGCGACGCGGCACTGCTGCCGCGTGGCGCAGCGCATGTGCTGGCAAGCGAACCGGGCACCAAGGCTTGGCCGATCCAGGGCTACGCTGCCGAAGAAGTCTGCAAGGACGTCTATTGCATGTCCAACGAGGCCATGTGCCCCGATGGTCGCTGTCCGGGCACGCTGCTTTTTTTCGGCAGCATGTACTTCAACATCGATGGCCTGCATCCCCTGCTCGGCATGATGCCTGACGTCATGCGCGCGCATGAACTCGAAGCTTATGAGCCGGGTATTCCGCATCTCCTGGACTCGATGGCGCGTGAAGTGACGATGGAGCGCGTCGGCTCCGGCGGCATTCTGGCGCGGCTCGCCGACGTCCTTGCCGCCACCGTGATCCGCTCATGGGTCGAGCGCGGCTGCGGCGATTCAAGCGGTTGGATCGCGGCGGTCAGGGACCCGGACATCGGGCGCGTTCTGGCCGCCATCCATCTCGAACCGGACCGCGACTGGACCGTCGAGGCGCTTGCCAGGATGATGGGCGCCTCGCGATCGGGCTTTGCCGAGCGTTTTGCCACCATTGTCGGCGAGACGCCAGCCAGGTACGTCACCCAGGTGCGCATGCACCAGGCCCGGCAATGGCTGGTGCGCGATCGCCAGAAGATTTCCGTCGTCGCCACACGCCTGGGCTATGAGTCGGACGCCGCCTTCAGCCGGGCCTTCAAGCGCGTCATCGGCTCGGCTCCCAGCCACCTGCGTGCCGAGGAACATGCAGAGATCCGCCAGGCCGGCTGAAGCGCAAGACCGTGACTTCAGGCTGTAGCAATTCCGTCCCGAATTGCGCGAAGGCAAAAAAGAGATAAAGCAGTTCAGCGTTCCGTGGGACGCTGAACTGCTGTAGGAATTGGCATGGAGTTGACCTCGCCCAACGACACTGTGCCGGGCCCGGGGGATGCGTTGACCGAGATGTTGCGCGCGCTGCGGCTCGAGGGCGTCGACTATGGCCGCTGCGAACTGGGCGCGCCGTGGGCCGTGCTCTTTCCGGTGCAGAAGGCGGCGCGGTTTCATTTCATCGGCCGTGCCGGATGCTGGCTGCTTTCGCCAGTAGGCGAATGGATGGAACTGAAAGCCGGCGATGCATTGCTGTTGCCGCAGGGCGCCGAGCATATCCTCGCCAGCGCACCCGGCGTGCAAGCCGAACCGCTCGAAAGCTACAGCGTCGAGCCCCTGCAGGACAATGTCTACGCCGTCTCGAACGGCGGCCATGGTGCAAAAACCCTGCTGTTCTGCGGCAGCATGCACTTCAACCACGATGGCTCGCATCCACTGCTGTCCATGATGCCGGAGATGCTGCGCGCGAAGGAACTGATGGCCGGCGAGCCAGGCATCCCGCATTTGCTGGAAGCCATGGCCGACGAGGCGACGAGGAACCGGGCCGGCTCCGGCATCATGCTGGCGCGGCTGGCCGATGTATTGGCCGCAGCCATCATCCGCTCGTGGGTGGAGAACAGCGCCGGTGATATCACGGGTTGGATGGCGGCGATCAAGGATCGAGACATCGGCCGCGTGCTGGTCGCCATTCATCGGCAGCCTGACAGGAACTGGACCGTCGAAGCGCTGGCCCGCGAGATGGGCGCCTCACGGTCGGCTTTTGCCGAACGTTTCACGGCCGTCGTCGGAGAGACGCCGGCAAAATATGTCGCCGGCGTGCGCATGCATCAGGCTAGGCGGTGGCTCCTGGAAGATGGGATGCGGGTTTCGGTGATCGCCGCCAGATTGGGCTATGATTCGGAAGCGTCGTTCAGCCGGGCCTTCAAGCGCATCGTCGGCAGCCCGCCCAGCCATTTGCGCGCCGCGGGCGGCGACTCGGGAAAAGGCTAAATCAACGCTGTTTGCAGTGGCGCTTTCCGGCCTGGATGAATTGCCAAGTGTTCCGGACAGAATGTCATTCCCGGTCTGGCCATTTGCAATAGCTTGTCATCCAACAGACGAGCGCCGGCGGCAAGTCGGCCCGAAGAGGAGAAGCGATGCCAAACCACCTGAAAATCCTGACGCTGGCCGCAATGCTCATTATCCCCGGCCGTGCCTTCGCCCTTGAGGACAGCTATCTGCCGGCCAACAAGATTCCCTATGTTTCTGAGGCGCCGGACCAACCGCAGCGTCTCGGACCGCTATGGGGAGAAAGGGCCAAGGGCCCCGCGGGTACCTTGCTGAAAGTCCCGGGCAACTGGCGCGCTCCTGTTCACGCGCACACCGCCGATTATCGCGCCGTGGTGATCCAGGGCCTATGGGCGCACTGGCAGATGGAAGGCGGCGAGGCGAGCAAGGTCGAGTTGCCTCCCGGATCCTACTGGACCCAGAAGGCCAATGAGATGCATGACGACGCCTGCCTCTCGGACACGGAGTGCGTGATCCTGCTGATCAACACCGAGCCCTATGAGACCTACCTGCCGAAGTAGAGGGACGGCTGTCCAACCGGCTTTGCCGCGGGGCTCCGAACTCGGGCAACAAAGACCTGACGACAGCCAGTCCCGCTGTGGCAGTTTCCCATGATAGGAATTTTTTCTTGACTGGGTGAAGGCAACTATGGTAGATATTTGGTTATGGTGCTGAGTTGCGCCAGGGACCCGCCGCTCAGGCGGGTTTTCCGTTCAAGGCTTCATCAACAGCGCACCCGACGAAGGCTCCGGAGAGACCCGTTAACCCGGATTGCTTGCCCTGCCGCAAGGCGGTTTTTTGTTTAGGGCGCTGTCCGGAACATCGCATTCGCGATAATTCGCCTCATCCGGCGTGACGCAAACTCACGCCGCTGCCCTTGTCGAACAGCACCACCTTGTCCGGATTCCAGGCAAAGCGCACCGGCTGCTCGATCGCGACATCGGTCCTCGCCGGCACCGTGGCGCGCAGCGTGGTCTCGCCCACGCGCAGCGTCAGGATCTTTTCCACGCCATGGTTTTCGACGTCGTGGACGCGCGCCTCGACCGGCGCACCGCTCTCGAGATAGACATCCTCGGGGCGGATGCCGAAGACGAGCGGGCGACCGTCGGTCGCCGCACTCGCCCTCGCTCCCCCCGAAAGCGGCAATTCGAAATTCAGCGGCGCCATCACCGCACGATCGTTGACCAGCCTGCCGTCGATGAGGTTCATCGGCGGCGAGCCCACGAAGCTCGCCACATAGGTGTCGCGCGGATTGTTGTAGATCTCGTGCGGCGTGCCGGTCTGGACGATGCGGCCATGGTTGAGCACGCCCACCTTGTCGCCCATAGACATCGCCTCGATCTGGTCGTGGGTGACGAACAGGAAGGTGGCGCCGAGCTGCATCTGCAGGTTCTTCAGTTCCGTGCGCAGCGCCTCGCGCAGTTTGGCGTCGAGCGCCGACAGCGGCTCGTCCATCAGGAACACGCGCGGCTTGCGCACGATGGCCCGGCCGATCGAGACGCGCTGCATCTCGCCGCCCGAAAGCCGGTCGGTCTTGCGGTCGAGCAGATGCTCGATCCTGAGCGTCCGCGCCGCGCGGTCGACGCGGTCCTTGATCTCGGCGTCGGGCAGCCGCCGGATCTTCGGCTTCAGCGGGAATTCGAGGTTTTCGCGCACCGTATAGCGCGGGTAGAGTGAATATTGCTGTAGCACCAGCGCCACGTCGCGCTCGGCGGCGCCCCAGTCGGCAACATCGATGCCGTCGATGAAGACCTGGCCCTCGCTCGGCTTTTCCAGTCCGGCGATCAGCCGCAGCGTCGTTGTCTTGCCCGCGCCCGTCTCGCCGAGCAGGACGAAGAACTCGCCATCGGCGATGTCGAGGTCGAGTCCGGTCAGCGCGGTGTGATTGCCGAACGTCTTGGAGATATTCTTGAGCTGGATATGGGCCATCAGAGTCTCACTCCGAGCGACTTGCCGCTCGCCGCGTCGAAGAAATGCGCCTGTGTCGGATCGATCCTGGCGAATACCCTCTCGCCGGGACCTGAAATGAAGCCGCTCTTGGTGCGGGCGCGCAGCATCTTGGAGCCGACTTTCAGGTCGACGATGTCGAACGAGCCGAGCGGCTCGACGATCTGCGTCTCGACCGGCATGAAACCCTCCGCCGCCTCGCGGCGGATGAGGACGCCTTCCGGCCTGATGCCGAGTGCCAGCCGGCCGCCCGCATGGCCGTTGAGCTTCGAGAGGAGCGCGCGCGGGAACTCGAAGCCGGTTGGCGCATCGCCCACCGTCACCGAGGCCGACGAGGCTTTTTCGGCCACCGCCGCGTCGGCCACGTTCATCACCGGACTGCCGACGAATTGTGCCACGAACAGGTTGGCCGGGTGCGAATAGACCTCGTCGGGCGAGCCGACCTGCTGCAGCACCCCCTCATGCATGATGACGATGCGGTCGGCGAGGCTCATCGCCTCGATCTGGTCATGGGTGACATAGATGGTGGTCGAGCCCTGCTTGATGTGCAGCCGCTTGATCTCGGCCCGCATCTCCTCGCGCAGCTTGGCGTCGAGCGCGCCGATCGGCTCGTCCATCAGCATCGCCTTCGGCCGCCGCACCAGCGCCCGGCCGATCGCCACGCGCTGCATGTCGCCGCCCGACAGCGCCGACGGTTTCTTGCCGAGCAGGTCCGTGATTTGCAGCGTCTTGGCGACCGAGCGAACTTCCTGGTCGATTTCGCTCTTGCTCTTTCGCGTGGCGCGCAGGGGAAAGGCGATGTTCTCGTAGACGCTCATATGCGGGTACAGCGAGAACGACTGGAAGACCATGGCGATGTCGCGGTCGGCGGCCTTCAGATGCTGGATGGGCTTGCCATCGATGAGGATGTCGCCTTCGTCGATCGTCTCCAGCCCGGCAATGGCGCGCAGCGTCGTCGTCTTGCCGCAGCCCGACTGGCCGAGCAGCACGATGAACTCGTTGTCTTCGATCTTGAGGTTGAGGTCCTTGATGACCTGGACGGCGCCGAAGAACTTCTGGACGCCGCGAAGCTCGATCTGGGTCAATGCTGCGCTCCCGGATTTCGCTGCGGATCGCCTGACTGGCCGGTCCCGGCTTCCTCTTGCGGTGCGATCTTGGAGGTGATGTTGAAGCCGATCAGGCCGATCAGGATGATGGTCAGCCCGTAGCTGTGCAGCAGCATGTTCCAGGGCTGGCATAGCGCAACGATGCCGAGCACCATCAGCACCTGGCTGCCCGGCTCCAGATATTTCTGGTTGATGGCGCGAAAGCTCATTTGCGGATCGCTCCGAAGGACATGCCGCGCAACAGGTGATTACGAAGCAGGAAGGTGAAGATGGCGACGGGAAGCAGGAACAGGAACGTGCCGGCGGCGATCACCGTCCAGTCCGGCAGGCCGGAGCCGACCTGGCTCGGGATGAAGGGAGGCGCGGTCTGGGCGCGGCGGTTGGTCATGATCAGCGCGAAGGCATATTCGTTCCACGCGGTGATGAAGCAGAACACGGCCGTGGCGGCGATGCCGGTTGCGGCCTCGGGCAGCACGATCTTGAAGAAGGCTTCCATGCGCGTATAGCCGTCGACGAGCGCCGCTTCCTCGTACTCCTTCGGGATCTCGTCCATGAAACCCTTCATCAGCCAAACCGAGAAGGACAGGTTGAAGGCGGTGTAGAGGATGATCAGCCCGATATGGGAATCATTGAGGCCGACCGCCCGGTACATCAGGAACATCGGGATCGCCACCACCACGGGCGGCAGCATGCGGGTCGACAGGATGAAGAACAAAAGGTCCGCCTCGCCCTTGACCCTGAAGCGCGAGAAGCCATAGGCGGTGAACGTGCCCATGCCGACCGCCAGCACCGTCGAGGTGATCGCGACGATCAGCGAGTTCATGAAGCGGTTCGGATAGCCCGACCATTGCACCTGGCCCTTGCCGTCGCGCACGATCTTTTCGCCGCCGTCGAAGACGACGCGTTCCCACCAGGGCGCCGCCGCATACTCTTCCGGCGAAGGCGGGCTGCGCAATTGCGAGCGCTTGGTGAACAGCTTCACGAAGGGCGATATCTCCGGCTGGAACACGACCGTCGGCGGGATGGTGGTGGCAAGGTTGCGCGGCTTGAACGCCGTCGAGGCGATCCAGTAGATCGGCGCCAGGAAGATCACTGTCGCCACCAGCACGGCGACGATTGCGACGCGGTTGAGGGCGATCTCGGAAGAAGTGCGGACGGCGGCCATCTCAGCGCTCCTTCACTTTGTTGAGATATTTGACGTAGATGTTGGTGATGGCCAGCACCATGATCAGCACGATGTAGGCGAGCGCGCAGGAGCGCCCGGTCTGCCATTCCTGGAACGCCATCTTGTAGAGCCGGATCGAGATCAGTTCAGCCGTCGGCTGGGTGGTCAGGATATAGGCCAGATCGAAGGTCTTGAACGCTTCCATGGTGCGGAAGATGACGGCGATCATCAGGATCGGCGCAACCAGCGGCAAGGTGATGCGGAAGAAGGTGTAGAACGGACCGGCGCGATCGATCGCGGCGGCTTCGTAGAGGTGCTTCGGCACCGCCGAGAGGCCGGCCAGCGACAGCAGCATGACGAAGGGCGACCACATCCAGATGTCGGTCAGCGCCACCGCGTAGAGTGCCATCTTGGGGTCGGCCAGCCACTCGAAATTGCCAAGCCCAAGCGCATAGTTGATGACGCCCCATGACGGGTCGTAGAGCAGTTTCCAGAACAGGCCAACGACGGCCATCGATAGCATCATGGGCAGCAGCAGCAGCGTCGTCAGCAGGCCCTTCAGCGGGATATCGCGGTTGAGCAGCATCGCCACGCCGAAGCCGACCAGCAACTGTCCGGCGACCGAGATGATCACGTATTTGGCGGTGATGGCGAAGTTGGACCAGACATAGGGGTCGCTGAGCAGGTCGCGGTAGTTCTGCAACCCGACGAAATTCGCCGGCGCGTTGGTCGAGGCGCGGAAATCGGTGAAGGAATAGCCGAGCGAGTAGATCAGCGGAAAGATGTTGAAGACGATCAGGAACAGGATCGTCGGGATGATGAAAAGGTTACGGATCGAAATATCGCTAAGGCCACGCGCGGCCGCGCGTGAAGATCTGTCCAGCGTGGTGATCATCGTGGTCGCCAAGACCCTGCTCCCGCTTGAAGAAAAAGAAACGGAGGAGGCATGAGCGCCCCCTCCGTGGGACATGAACGATTATTGGCCGCGGCCGTATTTCTTGAAGGTCGCGTTCCAGTCGGCGGCCAGTGCGTCGAGCGTTTCCTTGGCGGTGCCTTCGCCGCCGATCATGTAGGGATAGACGCGCTGGTTGAGCTGCTGGAGCAGTTCGGCATATTCCGGCACCGCCCAGAAATCCTTCACCTTGAACATGGTCTCGTAGAAGGCCTTGTTGTAGGGCGTCGCATTCTGGAACTCTTCCGACTTGAGCACGGCCGCGCTGCAGGTGTAGCCGCCGAGTGCCGCCCACTTCTTCTGGGTCTCGTCCTTGATGAACCATTCGAGGAACTTCATCGCCTCGTCCTGCTTCTGCGAGTAGGAGACGACGGAGATGCCCTGGCCGCCGAGTGCGGCGAACTGGTCGCCGTTCGGCCCGGGAGGATTAGCGAAGAAGCCGGTGTTCTTGGCGTTCGGGTTTGACGCCTCGTTGATCAGCGAGGGGAAGAACGCGAAGTAGTTCATGCTCATCGCGGCCAGGTTTTCGGTGATCGCCTGGTTGTCCTCGACGAAGAACGACTTGGCCCAGCCCGGAGGCGTGAACTTGTAGAGTTCCTTATAGGCGTCGAGCGCCGCGACGGCCTTGTCGGAGTTGATGAAACCATCGACCTTGTAGGTCGAATAATCACCCAGTTCGCCGCCATAGGAGAACAGCACGTTCTCGAAGCCCATCGCCATCGCGTCATAGGAATTGTCGGTGTAGATGGCGACGCCGTATCTCTTCTGGTCCGGCCGATGGAAGAATTCGGCGATGTCGCGCAGCGCCTTGAAATCCTTCGGCACGTCGAGGTCGTAGCCGTATTTGGCCTTGAAGGCTTCCTTCTCCTTGGGATCCTCGAACCAGTCCTTGCGATAGGACCAGCCGACGGCGTCGCCTTCGAGCGGAATGGCCCAGTACTTGCCGCTATTCCCGGGATATTCGGCGTAGTACTTCACCGTCGCCGGCGCCATCACCTCGCCGAGCTTGTGCTTGTTGAAGAAGTCCGTGAGGTCGACATAGTGGCCACCGGTCGAGCCGGCGCCCAGCCACTGCGAGTCGCCGACGACCAGGTCGTAGGCGTCGCCATGGGCGTTGAATTCGGTGAAGGCCTTGGTCTGGAAGTCGGCCCAGGGCGTGGTTTCCACCGTGATCTTGACGCCGGTTTCCTTCTCGTACTCGTTGCCGAGTTCCTGGAGGTAGTTGGCCGGATCCCATTCTGCCCAGAAGATGGTGAGCGATTTGTCCTGGGCGTAGACGGATGTTCCGCAGGCGAGTGTCAAGCCGATACCAGCAAGCAAGCTGGTCACTATCTTGCGCATGATGTTTCCTCCCTTGTGCGCATTCTACCGTATCAAGCGAGCCGGCAAACGGGGCCGGCCCTGGTAGTTCCTCCCTTGGTCGCGCCTTCCGGTTTGGAGCCTCCTCGCCCGTCCGGAAATGGATCGCAGCCCTCACTTTCGATCCGCTTTTCTCCTTTGATCTGGTATTACCAATTTTGAAGCTCCGTCAAGCCCTTTCTTGAGCAATGGTGACAGCTCGAAGTCTCGAATTCCAGTCTTATCTGCCTGTTTTTCCTAAATTTTCCTACTCATTGATAGACATCTGCCTTGTTCATGCTTCAGCATTCCGGTTAATATCGGCAGCCGGCATGCAAATCTGGTAGAACCAGATACCTGCTATTTCGTGACCCTCGTTGGTTCGATCGCTTGTGCTTCGGACACTGATTCTGCGATCGCCGCGCGCACCAGGGCGACCGCCGCCCACTGGGCGACGGACATCGTCCGGCGACCGTCCAGTCCCCAGATGTCCTTCAGCACGATAAGCACCTCGACGCCGAAGATCAGCGACAGCGCCTGCGCCAGCCGCTTGAGGTCGCGCGGCGGCAGCCGGCCCTTGAGCGGAGCGAGCGCGTCCTGAAGCAATTCGACGCGGTGGCCGCGCTTGAAGGCGGGTTCGCCGCCCAAAGTACCGGCCTGGCGCCGCGCCCACTGATCGAGCGACAGTTTCAATGCCGCCTTGAATGTCGCCTCGAAAGCCTCGATGCGCGGCATGGCCGTGTCGAAGAGCTCGGCAACGCGGCGCTCGGCATCGGCAGAAGTGGATTTCCAGGTGAGGATCGGCCCGAGCCCCTCGTCGACCACTGCCTGCACCAGTGCCGCCTGGCTCGGAAAATACCGATAGGCGGTGGCGCGGGACACCTGCGCCGCCTCGGCAACCTCGCTGACCGAAGGTGTTGCGCCTGCCTGCATCAGCCTCGTCGCCGTCTCCAGCATCAGCCGTTTCGTGCGCGCGCGTGGTCCACGTTCGGGTCCCCCGGCGGTGTCGTCGCTTGTTGCGGCGTGTTGACGTGAGACATCCATGTCAATATGATACGCGCGTCTCAAAAAATTGCAATGACCTCCTCGTTTTTGGAATGGCTAGGTTGACGCTCTGTAGAGCACTGAGCCTTTGGGTGACTTGGACCGGCAGAGGGAGGCATCGATGAAACGCATTTATGTGGTGGGCACCGCGGACACCAAGGGTGAGGAACTCGCCTTCCTGGCCGACGCGATCGCCGCCACGGGTGCCGCTGTCTGCCGGGTCGACGTCGGAACGCGCGGCGCGAGCGTGCCGGTCGACATTGCCGCTGAGGATGTGGCAGGCCACCATCCCGGCGGGCGAGACGCGGTGCTCGCCGGCAATGACCGCGGCGCGGCGGTCGCCGCCATGGGCATCGCCTTCGCTCGCTTTGCCCAATCGCGAAACGACGTTGCTGCCATGATCGGCATCGGCGGCGGCGGCGGCACGTCGATCATCAGCGCAGGCATGCGCACGCTGCCGCTCGGCCTGCCCAAGATCATGGTTTCGACGCTCGCTTCCGGCGACACCGCGCCCTATGTCGACATCTCGGACATCATCATGATGCCATCGGTGACCGACATGGCCGGGCTAAACCAGCTCTCGCGTGTCGTTCTGCACAATGCGGCCCAGGCGATATCGGGCATGGCCGCCGGACCGCCGCCGCCGCCCGAGGGCAAGCCGTCGATCGGCCTCACCATGTTCGGGGTCACCACGCCGTGCGTGACGGCAATCGCCGATCAGCTCCGTTCGACCTATGACTGTATGGTGTTTCACGCCACCGGTACCGGCGGCCGCAGCATGGAGAAACTGGCCGACAGCGGCTTGCTATCCGGCCTCATCGACATCACCACCACGGAGGTCTGCGATCTCCTGTTCGGCGGCGTGCTGCCGGCGACGGAGGATCGTTTCGGTGCCGTTGCCCGCACCGGCCTGCCTTATGTCGGCTCGGTCGGCGCGCTCGACATGGTCAATTTCTGGGCGCCTTCGACCATTCCGGACCATTGTCGCGGGCGGCTGTTCTACGAGCACAACCCGAACGTCACGCTGATGCGCACGACGGCGCAGGAATGCCGCAAGATCGGCGAGTGGATCGGCACAAGGCTCGCCCGCTGCGAGGGGCCCGTGCATTTCCTTATCCCGGAGAAAGGCGTCTCCGCGCTCGACATCGAAGGCGGCGCCTTCTTCGACCCCCAAGCCGATGCCGCCCTGTTCGAAGCCATCGAGCGCACGATCAAGCCGAACGCGACGCGCCGGCTGACGCGCCTGCCGCTGCACATCAATGATCCCCGATTCGCCAAGGCCGCGGTCGCGGCTTTCCTCGAAATCGCCAGACAGTGAGATCCAAGACATGCCGGCAATACCGCGCAAGGACATACTGAAGAAATTCAGGGGAATGATCGACAAGGGCGTGCCGATCGTCGGCGGCGGCGCCGGCACCGGCCTCTCGGCCAAGGCCGAAGAGGCCGGCGGCATCGACCTCATCATCATCTATAATTCCGGCCGCTACCGCATGGCCGGTCGCGGTTCGGCCGCGGGCCTGCTCGCCTATGGCAATGCCAATGAGATCGTCAAGGAGATGGCCTACGAGGTGCTGCCGGTGGTCAGGAAAACGCCGGTGCTGGCCGGCGTCAACGGCACCGATCCGTTCGTCATCATGCCGCTGCTGCTCTCCGAACTGAAGACGATGGGTTTTTCCGGGGTGCAGAATTTCCCCACCATCGGCCTGTTCGACGGCAGCATGCGACAGAGCTTCGAGGAGACCGGCATGGGTTTTGGGCTCGAGGTCGACATGATCGCCGAAGCCCGCAAGCTCGATCTTCTCACCACGCCCTATGTCTTCAACCCGGACGAGGCGCGCGCCATGACCAGGGCCGGCGCCGATATCGTCGTGGCTCATATGGGGGTAACGACAGGGGGCTCGATCGGCGCCACCTCTGCGAAGTCGCTCGACGATTGCGTGGTCGCCATCGACGCGATCGCCGAAGCGGCCCGTTCGGTGCGCAAGGATGTCATCCTGCTTTGCCATGGTGGGCCGATCTCGATGCCGGACGACGCGCGCTACATCCTCGAACGCTGCAAGGGGCTGCACGGCTTCTATGGCGCGAGCTCGATGGAGCGATTGCCGGCGGAAGCGGCGATCGCCCGGCAGACCGCCGATTTCAAGGCCGTCACGCTTGGCGGCCTGAAGACGACCACGAGGAAAAAGAAGGGATCATGAGAATGACCGACAAGAGCAAGATGTTCGTGTATCCGAAGGATGTCAGCGCTTTCGGGTTCGACTGGGGAAAATTGTCGCTGACCGTCGCTCCGGAAGTGAACGGCGCGACCCGTTTTTCCGGCGGCGTCGTCGACCTGCCCTCCGGCAAGGGCCATACCCGTCATAACCATCCGGGCGCGGAGGAAATCATCTTCGTCATCTCCGGTCATGGCGAGCAGATGGTCGAGGACGAGCAAGGCAATCCGGTGGTCGAGAAGGTGGGCCCCGGCTGCACCATCTACGTGCCCGAGAGCCGCTTCCACTCGACGCTCAACACCGGCGACGGGCCGATGCAGCTGTTCGTCGTCTATTCACCGGCAGGGCCGGAATTGGGATTGCGCGAACTGCCGGATTTCAGGTTGCTGCCGGCCGGGAATTCCCCTCGCTCGCGACTTTGAGGCGCCCTTCCGATATGCTATGTTCCAGCATGCCTCCTTGAGAGAGAATGATCGTGCGATGACGCGTTTCAGTCCCCAGGAATTCGTGGAAAAGCTCGCAACGGGCAGCCTGCCGGACGGCAACCCGGCCATGACGGTCGGCGGTATTGTCAAGGCCAACGACGCCGATCCGTCAACGCTTCTCTTTTCGACCGATTTGTCCTGCGAATCCTGGATAGCCGTGCCGCTGAGCTTGATCCAGACGGTCGAGCAGGTACGGACGGTCACCTGCAAAGACCACAAGCATCCGCTGGTCAAGATCGCTTTTACACCGCCCTCGCCGGATCAACGTGACATCAATGCCCTGCTTATGATCATGGCCGGGCTTCAGAGCCAACTTTCCTGGTTCCATCGCAACGCCAAGTCCGGCAGTCCGTGGGCGTCAACGTTTACATCCGATTGCGCCGTCGTCTCCGCATCCGAGGGGCTTACCATATGCTGCACCCAGACGATCGACGGAAGGTTGGAAGTCGTCTGCACAGGAATGGTTTGATGCATGTCGCGCAAAAGTGATTTCTGTTTAGCGGCAACGACAAAGCACCGCGCATGAATTCGTTTCGACGCGACGCGCTTTAGAGACAATCGAGACCGGCACGCTCATTTGCAACGTGGCAGGTTACATGCCACCTCGGTTCCATCCCCGACCCCGATCCCCGAACATCACATAGCCGGTATCGGTAACCGCCACCGTATCCTCCAGCTTGATGAAGCCGCGCGTCGGGTGAAGCATGGTCGTCTCTACCGACAGCACCATGTTCCTCTCCAGCGGCTTGGCCGCGTAGGTGCCTTCATAGGTCACCGGATGGTTGGTCATCAGGAACGGCGCCTCATGCGTGATCAGGCCCATGCCGTGAGCGAAGAAATCCGTGTAGGGCGCTACCTTGGATTTTTTCAGCACGCCTTCGGCATGGGAAATCATGTCGCCGCCCAGCGTACCCGCCTTCACCTTCGAGAACGCCGCCTGCTGCACCGCCTCGACCTCGGCTAGGAGATCTACCAGCTCGGCATCCGGTTCGCCCAGAATGCCCATCCGGCAGAGGTCGCCGATATAGCCATGATAATTGCCGCCGGAATCGATCGACAGCACTTCGCCCTTCTTCCACGCCTGCGACGAGGCGGCGCGGTTGTGGCTGGAGCCCAGCGTCAGCAGGCAATATTCGAAATGCGCGCCGCGATTGGTTTCCTCGCGCCGAAGCTGTTCGATCATCTCGCTCTTGGTCGTGCCTTCGCGCGCCCATTGGATGGTGGCCAGCATGGAATCGGTGATCAGCTCGGAAGCGATACGCAGTTTCTCCAGTTCGGCCTCGGTCTTGATGGCGCGCATGCGCTCCAGCATGTCGGTGGCATCGATCAGCTTGGCGTCGGGGAGCGCTTTGCGGATCAGGGCATAGGCGTCCGACGGCAGGAAACCCGGCTCGATGCCGATGCGAGCGTCGCCCTTGCCGATCTTGCGCACATGCTCGACGGCGAGATTGGCGGCATCGAGCGTGCCCCAGCAGGCGGCATGCAGCGTCGGCGTCCAGAACGGGTGGTTCTGGTGTTCGCCCCCCTCCATGCGGTTGCCGATATAGGCGGCGTGCTCCGGGCCGCCTTTTTCGTAGATCACGATAGGCAAATAGCGGCTGTGGCCGATCGCATCCATGGCGGCGAAGAAGATGAACTTGTAGCCGCCGAGCAGATATTGGGTGTTGTGCTTGGATGTCGCGAGCAGGACGTCGATATCAGCCTCTTCCATCAGGCTATCGACCCTGGCGTGGTCGAATGGGATGTCGCCGACGGCGTTCTTGCCCGGAGCTATGTTCATTGTCTCTCTCCCTGAATTCAGGCGCCGGTCGGCTGGACTGCCGGCTGCCTGATCCCGATCTCCCGGCTTCGGGGCCAAATCTGCACCATTTTGGTGTATCTGGTCCAGCCAGAAACAGGTCGCCCAAACTGAGTGGCCGTCGCTGATGCCGATAATGTGAGGCGCATTGCATCATCTGGTCTTACCAGGCCAGGTGTACCGACCACCGTTCCATAACTGGTCCAGCGAACAAAAATTTCAAAGCCACGCCACGATGTGCCAATTCCGTCTCTGGCGAAACCCTCGGCAAGGCCCATAATCAAACGTGCATGGAAACGCCCGAAGGGTCTCCGTGGAAGGATATGAGATAGAGGGGGAATAGGGTGATGTCGGAGTTCAGGATTTCACGCCGCACGGTGCTTGCCGGCTCTGCCATGCTTCTGGCCTCCACCGCGATGCCGACCCCGAGTTGGGCGCAGACGCCGAAGAAAGGTGGACGCCTGGTGCTCGCCGCAGATTCCGAGCCGCGCAACCTCAACCCGGCCATCGTCGCCTCCAACGGTGTCTTCTTCATCTCCAGCAAGATCGTCGAAACACTGGCCGAAGCGTCCTTCGACGGCAAGGACGGGCTTGCACCACGCCTGGCGGTCAGTTGGGAAGGCGCCGCCGATGGGCTGTCGGCGACCTTCAAACTGCGCGAAGGGGTCAAATGGCATGACGGCAAGCCGTTCACCTCGGCCGACGTCGCCTTCTCGGCGCTGCAGATCTGGAAGCCGCTGCAGAATCTCGGCCGCACCGTGTTCAAGGATCTTGCCGCGGTCGATACACCTGACGAATTGACCGCCGTGTTCAAATTCGCCAAGCCGACGCCCTTCCAGCTGATCCGCAACGCTCTGCCGGCGCTGAGCAGCGTGGCGCCGAAGCACATTTACGAAGTCGGCAAGATCGAGGACAACCCGGCCAACAACGCGCCTATCGGCACCGGGCCGTTCAAGTTCGGCGAATACAAGGCCGGCCAGTACTACCGGCTGACGAAGAACACGGATTATTGGGGCAAGGACGAGCCCTATCTCGATGAGGTCATCTACCAGGTGCTGCCCGACCGCACTTCGGCGGCGAGCGCGCTGGAGGCCGGAGAGATCCAGCTCGCCGCCTTCTCCGCCGTGCCGCTGGCCGATCTTGACCGCATCTCGAAAGTGCCGGGCCTGAAAGTGATCACCAAAGGCTATGAGGGGCTGACCTACCAGCTCGTCGTCGAGATCAATCATCGCCGCAAGGAGCTCGCCGACCTCAAGGTGCGCCAGGCCATCGCGCATGCCATCGACAAGGATTTCGTCGTCAAGACGGTGTTCCTCGGCTATGCCGCCACCGCCACCGGGCCGGTGCCGAAGAACGATCCGCAGTTCTATACCGCCGATGTGCCAACCTATGCCTTCGACGTCGCCAAGGCCAATGCGCTGCTCGAAGAGGCCGGGTACAAGAAGGGCGCCGACGGCAAGCGTTTTTCACTGAAACTGTTGCCGGCGCCCTATTTCAACGAGACCAAGCAGTTTGGCGACTATCTGCGCCAGGCGCTCGCCGCCATCGGCGTCGACGCCGAGCTCGTCAACAACGATTCCGCCGCGCACATCAAGGCCGTCTACACCGACCACGCCTTCGACCTCGCCGTCGGCCCGCCGGTGTTCCGCGGCGACCCGGCGATCTCCACCACCATCCTGGTGCAGAGCGGCATTCCGGACGGCGTGCCGTTCTCCAATCAGGGCGGCTACAAGAACGATGCGCTCGATGCGCTCATCGCCAAGGCGTCCGAGACGCTCGATACATCGGCCCGCACCGACCTCTACAAGGAATTCCAGAAAGAGGTGGCCGCCGACCTGCCGCTGATCAACGTCGCCGAATGGAGCTTCATCAGCGTCGCCCGCGACACTGTCGGCAACATCGCCAACAATCCGCGCTGGGCGGTATCGAACTGGGCGGACACCTATCTGGAATCGTGACAATATTTCGCGGATGAACGTTCGCGAAATCATCGTAGGCGTTGAGTTCTACGAGGCCCCCCTCTGTCCGGCAGGACAGAGGGGGGCGCTCAAGCGCGACATTTTGTTCAGTCGTCTCACCACCTCTTCGACGCCGCCATGAACCGCGCCCTCACGCTCCTCCGTCGCCGCCTCGTCGGCAGCGTCTTCGTGCTTTTGATCGTCGTCGTCGGCACGTTCCTGTTGCTCGAAGCCGCCCCGGGCGACGCGGTCGATGCCTATATCGTCTCGACCGGCGGCGATGCCGGCATGATCGAGCTGTTGCGCCATCGCTGGGGCCTCGACCAGTCGGAGCTGACGCGGCTCGCCAACTATCTTTGGGCGCTGCTGCATCTCGATCTCGGCCAGTCCGTCACCTTTTCGCGGCCGATCCGCGACGTGATCCTCGAGCGCCTGCCGACCACGCTGTGGTTGATGGGCAGCGCCACCGCGCTTTCCTTCGGCCTCGGCTCGGCGCTGGGCATCTATGCCGGCGCCAGGCCGGGCAGTTTTCGCGACCGTTTTCTCTCCATCGGTTCGCTGGCGCTCTACGCGGTGCCGGGTTTCTGGCTTGGCCTGGTGCTGATCGTCGTCTTCGCGGTCGACCTGCGCTGGCTGCCAATCGGCGGCATCGAGACCATCGCGTCCGGCAAGGCCGGTCTCGACCGCGCAGCCGACATCGCCATCCATCTCGTCCTGCCGGTCTGCGCCCTCGGCTTCATCTACCTGGCGCTCTATTTGCGGATGATGCGCGCCGGCATGGCCGAGGTCTGGCGGCAGGATTTTGTGCTGGCCGCCCGGGCCAGGGGCTTGTCGCGCCCCCGCATCGTGCTTGCCCATGTCGCCCGCAACGCGCTGTTGCCATTGGTCACGATGCTCGGCCTGCAGTCGGCGCAGATGCTGGGCGGCAGCGTCGTCATCGAGAGTGTTTTTGCTGTGCCCGGTCTCGGTCGGCTGGCGCAGGAAGCGGTGGCCGCGCGCGACACGCCCTTGCTGCTCGGCATCATTCTCGTCAGCGCCGTCCTGGTCATCGTCATCAATCTTCTCGTCGATATCGCCTATGCCTTTCTCGACCCGCGCGTCGGTGCCGGCGAGGTCGGCACATGAGCACGCTTCGCCGCTTTCTGCGCACGCCGGAGGCGGTCGCCGGCGCCATCCTCCTGGCGGCATTGTGCGCCATGGCGCTGTCGGCGCCGCTGCTGTTTCCGGGCGACCCGCAAGCCATCGCCGGCCCGGCGCTGCTGCCGCCCTTCCAGGACTGGTCGCTGCCGCTCGGCACGGACCGCCTCGGCCGTGACGTGCTGGCCGAGCTTTTCCATGGTGCTCGCACGTCGCTGGCCGTCGGCGTGGCGGCCGCCGCTGCCGCTCTTGCGATTGGCGCTGTGGTTGGCACGCTGGCCGGCTTTGCCGGCAGCCTGACCGACGAGGTGCTGATGCGCGTCACCGATGCCTTCCAGACCGTGCCGGGCTTTCTGCTGGCGCTAGCCTTCGTCAGCGTGGTCGGCCCTTCGCTCGGCGTCGTCGTGGCGGCAATAGCGCTCGGCACCTGGACAGGGCCCGCGCGGGTCGCCCGCGCGGAAGTGCTGTCGATCCGTGAGCGCGACTACGTCGCCGGCGCGCGCGTCATCGGCATGCATCCGCTGGAAATCGCCTTTCGCGAGGTACTGCCCAATGCCTTGCCGCCGGTGCTGGCGCTGTCCTCGGTGATCGTGGCAGCGGCGATCCTCACCGAGGCGGCTTTGTCCTTCCTCGGCCTTGGCGACCCCAATCGGGTCACCTGGGGCGGCATGATAGCAGAGGGCCGAGCGGTGCTGCGCACCGCGCCCTTCCTGTCGATCGTACCCGGCATAGCACTGGTTCTGACGGTGCTCGGTGTTTACCTCGCCGGCGAAGGCATCATCGAGACCACGGCGGTCAGAAGAGGCCTGTCGTGACCGCGCTGGCTTCGATCCACCACCTCGCGGTGACCTATCGCCGCGACGAGGGCGAGGTGGTGGCGCTGAGAGACATCAGCCTCGACATCATGGCTGGCGAGCGGCTGGCCGTCATCGGCGAAAGCGGCTCGGGCAAAAGCACGCTGGCTTTGGCGATTGCGGGATTGTTGCCGACGAGCGCCAGGATTGACGGACGTATCGATTGGGTTTTGCGACCGTCGAGGTTGGGTGCCAAGGCGCCCCTCATAGAACGCAGCGTCCAAAAGACCACTTCCAAACCAGGCGCCACACCCCTCCTCGGCCGCGATATCGGCTTCATCTTTCAGGACCCGTCCGCCAGCCTCGATCCTGTCATGACTGTCGGCAAACAGATCGCCGAAGTCTCCCGCACCCACCTCGGTCTCACATGGTCTCTGGCATACGCCAAGGCGAAGGACCTGCTCGAACGCGTCCGCCTGCCTGACCCGGACTCCGCCCTGCGCGCCTATCCGCACCAGCTGTCCGGTGGCCAGAAGCAGCGTGTGGCTATTGCAGCCGCGATCGCAGCCGGTCCGAGACTTTTGATCGCCGACGAGGCGACCAGCGCGCTCGACACCATCGTGCAGGCCGAGATCGTCGCACTGATCCGGCGGCTGGCGACAGAAGACGGCATGACGCTGCTGTTCATCAGTCACGACATTGCGCTGGCCGCCGAGCTGGCGGACCGCATTGCCGTGTTCCGGCATGGCGAATTGATCGAACTTGGCGCCATGCAAGAGATCGTCAGTGCGCCAACTGAAGCCTACACGCGCGCGCTGCTCGACGCCCATATCGGCCTCGACGCCGAACCGCTGCACCACGGTATGATCGCATGAGCGCCCCGGTGCTGGCGGTTTCCAACCTTACCAGGCATTACCGCCGTGGCGGCAAGACGGTTACCGCGGTCGACGATGTTTCTTTCGAAATCAGGCCCGGCGAGACGCTGGCGCTGGCCGGACTCTCCGGCAGCGGCAAGTCGACGATCGCGCGGCTGGTGTTGCGGCTGATCGAGCCGGATGCCGGCCGGATCGAGTTCGAAGGCCATGACTTCTTGGCTCTGGGCGGCGCCGGCTTGCGTGCGCGTCGCGCTCGCTTGCAGATGGTGTTCCAGGATCCGCTTGCCGCGTTCAACCCGCGCGCCACGGTGGCGCGCGTGCTTGACGATCCCTTGCGCATCCACGGCGTCGCCTCCCGTTCCGAGCGCCCGCGCCGCATCGCCGCCCTGCTGGAGCGCGTCGGCCTTACGGCGCAGCTTGCCTCGCGCGCCATCCACGAAATCTCGGGCGGCCAGCGGCAGCGGGTGGCGATTGCCCGCGCCATGGCCACGAAACCCTCGCTGATCGTGCTCGACGAAGCGGTGTCGGCGCTCGATGTCTCGGTGCGCGGACAGATCCTTGATCTTTTGCTCGACCTGCAACGCCAGGAACGGATCGCCTATCTCTTTATTTCGCATGATCTCGGCGTCGTCAGGGCCGTCGCCCATCGCGTCATCCTTCTCGACGGCGGGCGGATTGCTGAGAGCGGCGATGCCCGCGCCGTCATCGATGCGCCGCGATCGGCTATCGGCAAGGCGCTCGTGGCAGCCACACCAAAGCTCAGAAGAACCACGCAGGAAGCATCATGATCGACCCCGAAGCCAGAGCCGAGAAACTGTCGTGCGAACTCGATTCCGCATTCCGCAACCGGGCCGACCTCTATCGCCTGTTCCTGGATGAGTTGACCGCTGAGCTGGGCGCCGAAAGAGCCGAGGCGATAATGACCCGGACCATCGAGCAGCGCGGCAAGGAAGTGGCCGCAGCCGCCTTCGCCGCATTCGGTCCCAGCGACGCGCGGTCAATAGGCGAAGCTTTCCTGTCGGTCAGCCCGGATGACGGCCGGATGTATCCGACCGATGTCGAACGAGGGCCCGACCGCATCGCTTTCAAGGTGAAACGCTGCCCTCTCAAGGACGCCTGGGTCGACGCCGGCGTCGGCGAGGAAAAACTCGCCACGCTCTGCCGCATCGCCGGCGCCTTCGACCGTGGCCTGTTCGAGGCGACCGGCGTGCGTTTCGACAATGTCACCTGGACGCCCGGCCACGGCAGCGGCTGCTGCCATATCACGCTGACCAACCGCGATGCCGGATAGCAATTGACGGCCTTAGCCGCCGACCATCAGCCTGACGACCTCATCATGGTTGGTCTCGGAGATCTTGCGCTCGCCGGCCTGGATCCCGCGCCGCAGCACGACGATGCGATCGGAAACGGCGAAGATGTCCTGCAGATTGTGTGAGATGAAGATCACGCCGCGTCCTTGCGCCTTGAGCTGGTGGATGAGCGAAATCACCTTGCGCTGCTCCGGCACGCCGAGCGCGGCCGTCGGTTCATCCATGATCAGGATCTGCGCATCCCAGTAGACGGCGCGGCCGATGGCCACGGCCTGCCGCTGGCCGCCGGAGAAATTGCTGACCGGCGCGTTCAGTCGGCTGACGTGGAAGTCCAGCCGCTTCATCGTCTCCCTGGCGGCCTCGGCCATGGCCTTGCGGTCGAGCACCGGCAGGAAGCCGAACGCCTTACGCATGGGCTCGCGGCCGAGAAAGATGTTGGCGCCGATCGACAGATTATCGGCCAGCGCGAGGTCCTGGTAGATCGTCTCGATGCCCTTTTCGCGCGCCTCCTGCGGCGTGGCGAAAGCCACCGGCTGCCCCCTGAGCAGGATTTCTCCGCCCGTCGGCTGGAACACGCCCGAGATCGCCTTGATCAGCGTCGTCTTGCCGGCGCCATTGTCGCCGGCAAGCGCCACCACTTCGCCCGGCCGCACGGCCATGGAGAAATCATTGAGCGCCCGCACGGCACCGAAATGCTTGGAAAGGTTCCGGACTTCGAGGAGGGGCTCGGTGCTATTCATCCTGACGGGCTCCACTGAACCGGCGCTGCGCCTGGTCGATGAGAACGGAAATGATAATGACGACGCCAACGGCGATGAACTGCCAGAACGGCTCGACATTGACGAACACCAGCCCGTACTGAATGACCGCGATCACCAGCGCGCCGGCGACAGTGCCGAAGATGGTGCCGGAGCCGCCGAACAGGCTGGCGCCGCCGATCACCACCGCCGCGACGCTGTCGAGCAGCAGCGGTTCGCCGGCCTGCGCGGCACCGGCGGTGAAGCGCGCCGCATAGAGCGCGCCGCCAAGCCCGGCGCACATTGCCGACAGCATATAGAGCCGCAGGATGTGGCCCCTGATGTCGATGCCGGCGCGGCGCGCGGCCTGGACATTGGCGCCAATGGCGTAATTGTGCTGGCCGAACCGGGTCTGGCTGAGCAGATAGTGCATCACGACGACGAAGACAGCGGCGATCATAACCAGATAGGGCACGCCATAGAACTTGCCGTTGCCGAGCAGTGCGAACCAGGAGTTCTGTACCGGCACCGTCGTGCCGCCGGCAAGCAGGAAGGCGACACCGCGGGCGACGCCGAACATGCCGAGCGTGCCGATGAAGGGCGGGACCCTGAGCCGCGAGATGAGCAAGCCGTTGATGACGCCGGGCACGCCGGCCACGATCACCGCGGCAAGGATGCCGGCCAGCATGGCCAGCGGCAACGGAATGGCGGCGCCTGCCATGTTGGTGGCATGCGCGGCGATGACCGCCGCAAGGCCCATGATGAAGCCCAGCGACAGGTCGATGCCGCCTGATATGATGACGAAGGTCTGCCCGGTCGCCAAAAGCAGCGGCGCCACTGCGAAGATCGCGATGGATTGAAGATTGAACGGATTGAGCACGAAAGTGGCGCCGAAGGCGCTTCGCGACCAGATTTCGAAACAGATGATCAGGCCGGCGAGAAACAGCCAGGCGCGCCCCTCGGCGATGCGTGCGATCCAGCTCCTGGCCGGATCGCCGTGGTCGGCCTGGGGGGCGACATGCTTCTCGGCTGGCTGTGCTGGTGATGTCGAGGTCATGAGTACTCCGCGGCGCGGCTGCTTCAAACAGGTCCCGCCTCTGGCGGGGACCGGCACGGGCTCCTCCCGGCGGACCGGGAAGAGCCAAGCTGGTCCGGACTTACTCGGAGTAGAGATACTTCGAGATGTTCGGATCGGCGATGTTGGACTTGTCCATGATCGTGAAGCCGGTGCCGATCGTGACCGGGATGGACTGGCCGGTCAGATGGGCATAGGCCGAGACGACGCCGAAATAGCCGATCTCCGCGGGATGCTGGGCGATCGCCACATCCACAAGACCGGTGTTGATGTTGTCGACGATGCTGGTCGGAGCATCGAACGCAACCACTTTGACGGTGCCCGTCTGCCCTGCCTGCTTGACGCCATTGGCGGCGCCCAGCGCCGAGAACAGATTGGCGCCGAACACGCCGACGAGGTCGGGGTTGCGCGCGAACACCGCCTGCAGCTGCGAGGCCGCCTTGTTGGCATCGTCATCATTGAACTGGGTCTCGAGAACGGTGATACCGGGATGGTTGGCCATCTCCTTCTTGAAGCCCTCCTCGCGCTGGTCGGTGGTCGAGATGCCGGGCTTGACGTTGGAGACATAGACCTTGCCCTTGTCGCCGACTGCCTTGGCAAGCGCCCGCGCCGCGATCTCGCCGCCCAGCACATTGTCCGAGGCGATGTAGGCCAGCGGGAAATCGGCGTCACCCGCGCCGGTCTGATAGGCGCCGGTGCCGATGAACGTATCCACGGTGATGACCGGAATGCCTGCGTCATTGGCCTTGCGCAGCGGCTCGACCAACTGGAACTTGTCGGTCGGCGCGATCAGGATCGCGTCCGGCTTCTTGGCGATGACCGCGTCGAGCACCGGCACCTGGGTGACCGGATTGAACTCAGGAGCGCCCTGGAAGACCAGGTTCACGCCAAGCGCGTCGGCTGCGGCCTGGGCACCCTTGCGCATGGTGATGTAGAAACCGTCGGTGGTCAGGCCCGGAACGAGCGCGATGGTGTATTTCTTGTCTTGAGCCTGCGCGGGCGCGATAAGCACCGTCGCGCTGACGGCGAGAGCCGCGAGCGCGGCAACGATCTTCTTCATGACATCCTCCTCATTGTGTTGGCAGATCTGCCGTTGCAAGTGACATCGAATGGCCGTCATCCGCTTGGGACAAGACGGCCGGAAACGCCTGTTTGCCTTTCGCGGGCAGCTCCTCCCAAGCGCCCTCCAGTCGATATGTCAGCCGGTCTAGCCGACCGGTACGATAGCCGTGGTCACTTCCTCGCCCTCCGCGAGGTCAGAGAACCACAGCACCCGGCATGCATCGCACGCCAAGGTCCACAAACTTGTAACACTTTGCAGAAATAAATTGCAACTCGGTTTTTCCGGGTAGCAGCGCCGGATCTTCACGCAACATCTGACCGCTCCACAAAGTCCCGGCGAACTATTGCCTCGACTTCTCGGCGGCACAACCGATTTCGTAAAATCGCTCTTGCGAACTGGTAAGCGGCGACGTCATGTTGAGCGATCGGCATTATCGCGGCGGCAGGGCAGCGAGGATGGCTTGCGCCGTCTTCGTATCCGTTATCACGGCGTTGATCAGCCGGGCGCGAGCGGCGCCGATGATGGCCGTCGCCTTTTCCGGCGACGCCGCGACACCGATCACCAGCGGTACGGCGCTGAGCTGCGCCGGCGACATGGCAATCATCCGGCCCTCTCCTTCCCAGGCGATCAGCGCGCCTTCGGCATCGAAATAATGCCGAAGGACATCGCCAGCCGCATGGACCAGCGCCTGCTCGCTCGGCGTGGCTGCGCTCGCCTCGGGTGCATTGATGGCATGCGGCAGGCCGATGCCGACGATCGCGACATCGGTCCTATCCCACAGCGCGACGGCATCGCTGATGGCGGCATCACCAAGGAAGACCTCACGCAATTCGCTGGAAGGCAGGTAGGGCGCATGAATGAAGTGCGGCGTGCCGCCGAATTCCTCGGCGGCGAGGCGGACGAATTCGTTGACCTGAAAATGCGCCGCGTGCTGCTGCATGCCGCCGGTGGCGGCAACGGTCAGCACGCCCGGAATGCGAGGCAGGCCGGCGCGGAGTACCTCGCGTACAGCGCGTCCCCAGCCGATGGCGATCACGGAGCCGGCCCCCAATTGCGCCTGCTTGAGCAGACCGCCGAGCGGACCGGCCAGCGCCGTCAGTGCGCCTGCGGCCGGCGTCTCGACCACTGCCGCGTCACGGAGGCCCAGCCTGTCGATCAGTTGCCCGGTAATCTCTTCCGGTGCCGCCAGATCGAGAACCTCGATACGGACTATCCCTTCCGCCCGCGCCCGCTGCAAGAGGCGCGAAATGGTCGCGGTGGAGACGCCAAGTTGCCGCGCGATGTCGACCTGCGACATCTCCGCCTCGTAATGCAGTTTGGCGACCGTGTGCAGCATCGTGCGCGATGCGGTCGCGTCCTGAATGGGAGGGACAGCCAGCTTGCAATTCCTTTCAGCAACGTGTTACACACGTATACGCCGATGGGAGTTATCGCGCAAATCCGGCGAACTCGCAACTTGAGGCCGTTCCTGCCCAGGCGCCGGCAAGGTGTGCTTTTCCGGGCAATCGACGGCGCATCAAGACGGCAATTCTCCCCTGCCGGCAGGCGGGCAAACTGAACATTCTTGTTTCCACGGGATCCGCGCCCTCGGCCAGAGAGCGCCAACATCGGACAGAGACCATGACAAAGATGACCACCGCGGAGCTGCGCGGCTATCAGCAGATATGCGGCAAGGACGGGGCCATGCTGGCCATCGCCTGCGACCAGCGTGGCGGCATGCGCACCTTGCTGGCGTCGGATCCGGCCGAACAGGCCAGGATCACCAACGACATGCTCGGTGACACCAAGGCCGACATTACGCGCTACCTTGCAAGTGCTGCGTCCTGCGTGCTGCTCGACCCGCTTTGCGCGGTGCCGCGGGTCGTCGAGGAAGGCGTGCTGAATCGCGATACCGCGCTGCTTATCGGCCTCGACGCCTCGGGCTTCGACGTCTCGCCTGAAGGCTATCGCCTGTCGCGCCTTGTCCCCGGCATCGATGCGCGCCGCGTGCGCGAGCTGGGCGGCACGGGCGGCAAGATCATGGTGTATCTACGGGCCGACAAGCCCGAAGCGAATGAGCACAACATCGCCATCCTGCGTCAATGCATCGCCGATTTCGGGCAGGAAGACTTGCTGCTCGTCGTCGAATTCCTGACTTATCAACTCGAAGGCGAAAGCCCCCAAGATTATGCGGCGAAGACCCCGTGGCTCGTCGAGGAAGGCACAAGGATCTCGCTGGAGTGCGGGGCAAAGGTTCTGAAACTTCCCTATCCCGGAACGGCGGAAGCCTGCGCCAACATCACGAGAATGGCTGGCGAGGTGCCGTGGGCGGTGCTTTCGGCCGGCGTCGACCACGCCACCTTCCTAGGCCAGGTCGAGATTGCCATGCAGAACGGCGCCTCCGGCGTCATCGCCGGCCGCTCGCTGTGGAAGGACTGCATCTCGCTCGATCGTGACATTCAACGCGAAAGGCTTAAGACCATCGCGGTGCCGCGATTGCGTGAGATCCAGTCGGTAATCGGGCATCACCGGCGCAAGGCCGCCGCCTGATATCCGCGTTGGATCACCGGCACGTGCAGGACGTCATGCCTCTCAGCATAGGGATAGATATAGGCGGCACCAATCTGCGGGCCGCGCGCATTTCCGGCACCGGTGAAATCCTCGAACGCCTGTCCGAAAAGAGCGCGCCAGATCCGCAGCTTGTGCTCTCGCGGATCGCCGGGATGGTGCGCCGGCTCGATACATCTGAGGTTTCAGCCATCGGCATCGGTGTTCCCGGTCGCGTCGACGCGCATCGCCGCGCGGTCCTGTCCGGCGGCTACGTCAATCTGGCCTCCGTCTCGCTGGCGCAGTGCCTGGAGGACATGGCCGGCAAGCCCGTCGTCATCGACAATGACTGCAACATGGCACTGGTCGCCGAGATGGCGCTCGGCGCCGGCCGGGGTCACGACGACATCGCCATGTTCACCATCGGCACCGGCATTGGCGGCGCCGTCGCTCAAGATCGGCGGATCTTGCGTGGCCGGGCAACGGCCGGGCAGCTCGGCCACATCACCGTCGACGTCAATGGCGAGATATGCGCCTGCGGCCGGCGCGGCTGTGTCGAGACCACCAGTTCGGGCACCGCGCTCGGCCGTCATATTGCGCGGGCCGGCTTGCGTCCCGATCTTTCGGTCGACCAGCTCTTTGCCCGCGACGCCGCCGGAGACATCCAGGCGCGCGCTATACTGGAAGCCTGGGCAACGCCCTTGCGTGCCGCCATCGATACCAGCGTCGCCCTGTTCGACCCCGATCTCGTCCTGCTCGGCGGCGGTCTTGGCCGGGCGGCACACAAGGCGCTCGGCCGCGCGCCGGCCCTGGCGCCGTGGTATCAATGCCCGGTCGAGCCGGCGCAGCTCGGCGACGAGGCCGGCGTGATCGGCGCGGGATTGCAGGCGCTGGCCGGAACAGACACGGCGACCGCGCCGATTTTAGGCCGGTCTTTTGTCCAAACCGGCGGCGCCAGGCGCGCCGTGCTGGTCAACGGCATCCCGGCCAGCGGCAAGAGCACGGTCTCGCGCGGCTTAGCCGACTGCATGGGATGGCCGTTGCTTGCGCTCGATACGATCAAGAATCCGTTTCTCGAAGCGCTCGGCGGCGGCGACCGCGCCTTCAACCGCACGCTCGGCCGCGCCAGCTATCAGGCGATCTGGTCAGTCGTCGGCGAAGCCCCAGCGGGCTCCACATTCATTGTCGACGCCTGGTTCGGTTTCCAGCCGCGCGAGCTGCTTGAGGATCATCTCCGGAATGCCGGTGTCGAACAGACTTTCGAAATCTGGTGCCACGCGCCGGGCGAGGTTTTGGCCGAACGCTATGGCGCCCGGCTCGGCCAGCGTCTCCCGGGTCATCCCGGCGCTGCCTATATTCCTGAACTGATCGAACTCGCTGGGCGCGCCGAACCGCTGCGGCGCGGCCCGCTCTTCGACGTAGACACGACGAAACCGATCGACTTCGATGCCATTACGGCATGGCTGCGAGCGATGATGACGGGCGACGTTTAGAACGTTGGTGGACAAGAAGCAGCGGGCTCGCCAACTCGAAAGCCGTTTCGCTTTCGAGCTGGCCAGGCCTGCCTAGTCAATAACCGACGGTGAAGCGCTGCGGGCGCGACCGTGGTCGCTGGGGCGCCCACCGACAGGTGGCGAACAGATCCTCAATTCGTTCGCACGGTGCGGCCGCTGGGCGCGGTACTCACAGGCGAGATCATATTCGGCACCAGAATGTCATTGCGGCGCGCGAAGGCGATCAAGGTCGCCCGCACGGTTTCCGCATCGATCTCGCCGGCAATACCGGCTTTGCAAGCGTTGAGGGCGACGGCATGGGCGCCGTTCCGGCTGGCAACGGGCCAGTCCTGCAACACGGCATATGCTTCCATCGCAGTCTCGATCGTCACCGGAAGCCCCATTCCGACCAAGATCGTCACGGGTTCTTCAAAGCGCATCTGTGCCATGATTTAAACCTCCATTCGACGGCAAACGAACCGAAGCATGTCGGGCAGCCTGGTGCGCGAAGACAGGTCGGCGCGGATAGGGCGGATGCGCCGGTGTCGTCGGATTTCCGGCAGCCGCGAGCCTGATCTCGGCTGGCTCGACCGGGCTGGGCTTGAGCACTGGCGAGCCCCGGCCGGGCGCCGGTAGCGCCCTATGCGCCTTGGCGAGCGCCTCGAGCCAGGCAAGGACGGAAAGCGGCGGAAGCGCCCGCCCATCGAGCCAGGCGGCGACCTGGCTTTGCGGGCAACCAAGCTCGTCGACGAGGTCTGCCGCTTTCCACCTCAACGTTTTCAGGCATTCACGCAATTGGCCCACGATCATGTCGGTCCTCTTCCCAACCGGACATCGGTCCATCGTTCGCTGTGGTGCTCCGATGATCGCGTCCTCCATCCCTGGTTGAGCCGCCGGAGCCTTCCGAGGCTGCCGACACATGCTGCGCGGCCAGGAACATCAGCGTCGACGACGCCGTACGGCGGCTCCAGCCTGCGGACTCGGCCATGTCGAGAACGCGCATCAACAATGGCCCCAGCACGCTCCTGCATTCTGCCTCGTAGGCGAGAAATTCGTTTGCCGGATGCGTGGGCGCCGAAACGGAACCGATGCCGGTCATAGTGGTCTCTCTCCAAACTTTCCCCGGGAAGCGCCCCCCCCCCCAGGGGGGGGCGGGCGGCCTCCCAGCGTCCTAGAAGTCCATGCCCGCGCCGGCGGGCATGGCAGGGGTCGCGGCCTCCTTCTTTGGCTTCTCGGCCACCATCGCCTCTGTGGTGACCAGCAGGCCAGCAACGGAAGCGGCATCCTGAAGCGCGGTGCGCACGACTTTTGCCGGATCGATGACGCCTTGGCCGTAGAGATCGCCGAACTCGTTGGTCTGGGCGTTCCAGCCCCAGCCGAACTCGCTCTTCTCACGCAGCTTGCCGACGATGATCGAGCCCTCGGCGCCGGCGTTCTCCGCGATCTGGCGCACCGGGGTCTCGATCGCACGCCGCACGATCTCGACACCGGTCCTCTGGTCGGCATTGTCCATCGGCAAGGCATCGAGCGCCTTGGCAGCCCGGAGCAGCGCGACGCCGCCGCCGGGGAGTACGCCTTCCTCGACCGCCGCACGGGTCGCATGCAGCGCGTCGTCGACACGGTCCTTGCGCTCCTTCACCTCGACTTCCGTCGAACCGCCGACACGGATGACGGCCACACCACCGGCGAGCTTCGCCAGCCGCTCCTGCAGTTTCTCGCGGTCGTAGTCGGAGGTGGTCTCCTCGATCTGCGCTTTGATCTGGGCGATGCGGCCCTGGATCTCTTCCTTGCGGCCAACGCCGTCGACGATGGTGGTGTTTTCTTTTTCGATCACCACTTTCTTGGCGCGGCCCAGCATCTGCAGCGTGACATTTTCGAGCTTGATGCCGAGATCCTCGCTGATCGCCGTGCCGCCGGTGAGGATGGCGATATCCTCCAGCATCGCCTTGCGGCGATCGCCGAAGCCAGGCGCCTTGACGGCCGCAACCTTCAGGCCGCCGCGCAATTTGTTCACGACCAGCGTGGCGAGCGCCTCGCCCTCGACGTCCTCGGCGATGATCAGCAGCGGCTTGCCCGACTGCACGACTGCCTCGAGGACGGGGAGCATGGCTTGCAGGTTGGACAGTTTCTTCTCGTGGATCAGCACATAGGGCTCTTCGAGCTCGACGCGCATCTTGTCCTGGTTGGTGATGAAGTACGGGCTGAGATAGCCGCGGTCGAACTGCATGCCTTCGACCACCTCCAGTTCGGTCTCGGCGGTCTTGGCCTCCTCCACCGTGATGACACCTTCATTGCCGACCTTCTCCATCGCCTCGGCGAGGAACCGGCCGATCTCGGGATCGCCATTAGCCGAGATCGTGCCGACCTGGGCGATCTCATCGTTTTTCGTCACCTTGCGGGCGTTGGCCTTCAGTTCGGCGACGACCGCTTCAACGGCCTTGTCAATGCCGCGTTTCAAATCCATCGGGTTCATGCCCGATGCCACGGCCTTGGCGCCTTCCTTGACGATGGCTTGGGCAAGAACAGTCGCGGTCGTGGTGCCGTCGCCGGCGATGTCGTTGGTTTTCGAAGCGACTTCGCGCACCATCTGCGCGCCCATGTTCTCGAACTTGTCTTCCAGTTCGATCTCCTTGGCCACCGTCACACCATCCTTGGTGATGCGCGGCGCGCCGAAGGATTTGTCGATAACGACGTTGCGGCCTTTGGGACCGAGCGTCACCTTCACCGCATTGGCCAGAATGTCGACGCCGCGCAGCATCTTCTCGCGGGCTTCGGTATGGAATTTCACTTCCTTGGCAGCCATTGGATCACTCCTTCAATTAGGCAGCTTTCGTTGACTGGTAACTTGGCAAGAAGCCGTCAGGCGGCCTTCTTCACGGTCGCGGTCTGCTCGATCACGCCCATCACATCGCTTTCCTTCATGATGATCAGGTCTTGGCCGCCGAGCTTGATCTCGGTGCCGGACCATTTGCCGAACAGAATGCGGTCACCCACCTTGACGTCGAGCGGCTGTAGCTGCCCGGCTTCGTTGCGGGCGCCGGGGCCGGCGGCGATCACCTCGCCTTCCTGCGGCTTTTCCTTGGCTGTGTCGGGAATGATAATGCCGCCAGCCGTCTTTTCCTCGGCTTCAATGCGGCGGACCAGGATACGGTCGTGCAATGGGCGGAACGTCATGTCGTTCTCCTTCAAGGACAAACAGTTTTTGAGGTTCCTCCGCGCCGGACCGGCAATATCGGCCCGGCACGAGGTGCCGCGACCCTTGTTCAGGCATCGCGCGCGCATATCGAGCTAGTTTTGGAATTTTCCGGTTTCAAGAGGTTCGCGCAAAAATTTTGGCACTCGTCGCATGAGAGTGACAACGCGTTGTTATCATGCAGGAATTCTCGCCATGTCGACGATTTCACCGCTTGAATTTTGGCAAAGAGCCAACAAGATTATCCTGGCCGGCGCTGCCGAAGCACAGCCGGAAACTGGATGCTATCGAGGAGTTTTTGCAGACGGAGGACAATCGATGGACCGACAGAAATTTTCGCCGATCATGCCTTCCCTGACTGATACGCCCGACACCTCGCTTGACCGGCTGCTTTCGCCGGCGAGGCACTTCAAACATCCTGACGAGGTATTGGAAAACGACGCGCTCGACCTCTGGGAAAAGCGGGCGATCCTGTCGTCTTGGGCCTCGGATGCCTGCGCGGTGGAGTCGATGCCGGAACTGCGCCTGCCGCCGGGAGTCGCGCGGCCGGTTTCCTTCGACCGTATCATGGAGGCCTTGTGCAAGCTCGACATCGACGTGTCGGCGCCGCGGTCCACGCCGGACGAATTCCGGCACGACTTCGCCAGGATGAATGCATAGGTCGTAAGCGAAAGGAGAAACATATGGTGACTGCGGTCAGCAGAGAATTCCGCCTGCAGATGGATGGCTACGGCCTGACCACGGCCGAGATTCACTATCGTATGCCTGACTACCCCAACCTGCTGCAGCTCTATGTCTGGCAGGAATACGACCTCGCTCCCGATTTCCCGGAGCTGAAGGGCTTCCTTGGCTATTGGGAAAGCGAACTGGACGGCGCGCTGCATTCCGTGCGCGTCGCACATCATCGTCTAATCACACCGTCGGAATGGCGCGCCGTTGACGCATCGTTGTCATCCATTGAGCGGAGCGCATTGAGCGGATCAAAAAAACCTGAAGCGCGTCGCCTGCAACGCGGCGCGCTCAAAGGCCCGATTGAGCATACCTAAAGTCAGAGCTTCCCAGCAGGATGAGTGGTGGAATTCATGTCATCCTGCTCTGACAGCCATCGGCCGGGCCGCCCTTGACATCGTCGCGGAACGGAATTGCTGGGGCGAAGCGGAGCGGCCCCTCGTCAGACCGGCTCGCTTGGCCGCCTTCAAGAAAGCCTTGTAGGCAGCACGCCCGCTGCGCCAGCCATCCAGCGCATCACGGCATGCACGACCTGCGGCGCGCCAGCTTGGTCCGCGCGCCCATTTCGGCCATTGTTGATCCAGGCATTCCAGAGCCTCGAAGCTGCTGGCGACCTTGCGTGGGGCATCCGATAATTCGAGGGTAATCGGCTGAGGAAACCGAATATCGTTCATCACCTCCTCCGTCTTTTGACGTCTTTTTGCGAGTAAGCAATCGGATGGCGTCACCGGCGACCGTCCATCCGTGATCAAGATGGTCAGCCGTTCAGGCCGCGTCAAGGGCCGCCGGAATTTCGACGAGACGTTCGATCAGGCCTCTTGACGCCACGCCCGTCAGTTCCCAGATCGATTCCGCCGGCGCCGGAAGGGCTGGCAGGTCAAGGAGTGCCGCATCCTTGGCACTCCTCGTACCCATGTTGCTCAGCGAAGGAGGATGTGGCTATGAGAACCGCTTTCGACTTTTCACCACTCTATCGGTCGAGCATAGGCTTCGACCGTATTTTCGACCTGCTGGAGAATGCCAGCCGCACGGCGAACGTCGACAACTGGCCGCCCTACGACATCTCCAGGACCGGTGACGACGCCTACCGCATCACCATGGCGGTGGCCGGCTTCAGTCAAGACGAATTGAGCATCGTGCATGAGCCCAACATGCTCGTCATCGCCGGCGAGCGTGCCGGAGAGGACAATGGCGAATACCTGCATCGCGGCATCGCCGGACGACCGTTTGAGCGACGCTTCGAACTTGCCGACCATGTGAAGGTGACCGGCGCCGGCCTCGTCAACGGTCTCCTGAGCGTCGATCTCCAGCGTGAGATTCCCGAAGAGATGAAACCGCGCAAGATCGAGATCGGCACCAGCATGGCCAGAGCCAAGGAAAAATCCGCGGCAAAGCCCGTGCAAGTGGAAAAACAGGCCGCGTGAGGCAATTCGGGTCAAGGCTTCCACCCCCGGACGCCGGTCGTCCGGTGGGTGGAGACGCAAGCAAAGAGGAGAAAGACAATGAGCGTACGTGATCTCATTCCTTTTGGCCGGGAACGAGGCCAGGTGCCCAGCCTTTTGCGCGATGGCGAACGTGATCCGTTCATGTCGTTGCACCGCGAGGTGAACCGTCTTTTCGACGATGTTTTCCGCGGTTTCGGCTCCGGTCTGCCGTCCTTGTCTTCCGTTGCCGCGGACGGCGGACGCTGGCCAAGCGTCGAGATCTCCGACACTGGAAAGGAGGTCCGTGTCACGGCCGAAGTGCCCGGCATGGAGGAAAAAGACATCGAGGTCCTGCTCGATGACGACGTGCTGACTCTGAAGGGCGAAAAGCGGTCCGAGACCGAGGACAAGGAGCGCCAGTTCTCCGAGCGCTATTACGGCCGTTTCGAGCGCCGCATTCCGCTCGGCGTCGAGGTAGAGCAAGACAATGTCGAAGCGCGCTTCAGGAACGGCGTCCTGACGGTTACATTGCCGAAGACCGCGAAAGCGCAAGCGCAGGCAAAGCGGATCGAGATCAAGAGTTGAACCACCTATGCCGGCGGTGGGACAAACCCACCCGCCGGTTCAGGTCGAGATGGCAGTGTTGACGGCTTACACGGCGGACGCGATTGCTTTGCCGGCTGGATTATCTTCGGCGAAAGGTCTGTCTTTTGTGCGGTGGCCCGGTTTGCCTGGCTCCGTGACGCTTTGGCTTGGCTTGTATGGTTCTGGCGGGCGGATTGTGTTTGGTGTTGCGGGATTTGGTTTT